>JBEKOO010000048.1:0-24623 GCA_049521655.1 Candidatus Korobacteraceae bacterium | reverse complement strand
AGTGATGTTTCCAGAGTCTTGGTCCTCAAACTTAACTCTGGCGGCAAACCAAGCGGTGCTTGCGCACCGCTTAGGAAAATCTCGCCTTGACAACGCCTTCGTTCTTATCGATGGGCCACCCGGGGATGTGGGGCGCCCGGCGGGTTATGAAACAACTTCTAGTAACTACACTCGCGGTACTGGGGTTTCGGTTACGGGAGAGGATTGACGTTGCAATGCGGGCGACTAGCGATACAATCCGAGCAAAGCAGTGCTGGAAAGGGAGGTTTCTATATGAACGTCCCCGAACGCAAACGAGATACCACCTCACTCAGTAATGCCTTAGCGCATCTTTCAGCCGTGATCGAGAGCACGCAGGACCATATCTGGTCGGTGGACCTTAATTACAGACTGGTTACCTTCAACACGGCATTTCAAGAGAGCATCAAGAGAAATTTTGGGAACCGGGCAGCGGTAGGGATGCTACCGGAGGAGGTGGCGTCTCCTGCAAGGGCGGCGCAGTGGCGGAAGTGGTTTGAGTGTGCGCTGTCAGAAGGTGTGTGCCGGGAAGAGATTCATCCGGCCGATGGCAAGACGCTGGAGCTGGTTTTCAGCCGAATTGTGCAAGAGGGTGCAGCGACGGGCATTGCGGTCTTTGGAGAAGACATAACAGAACGAAGGGCGGCGCAAAAAGCGCTACTGGAATCGGAAAAAAAATACCGGGAGATTCTTGACAGCTCACATATCGGTTTCTATCGCACGACGCCGGAGGGAGAGATCTTGATGGTCAATCCCGCGCTTGCCCAGATGCTGGGAAGCAACTCGACCGATGAGGTGCTGAAGTGGAATCTTGCAAGAGACCACTTTGCCCCCGGCTACTCGCGGGAGGAGTTCAAGAAGACAGTCGAAGAGAAGGGCGTGATCCGCGGGCTGGAGGCAGAGTGGAAGCGGATTGATGGCACAAAGTTGCACGTCCGCGAGAGCGCCCGCGCGGTGCGGGACGGCAGCGGGAAAGTTATCTTCTATGAAGGAACGATCGAGGACATCACCGAGACGAAGCAGGCCGAGGCGAGGTACCGGGAGATATTTGACGGCGCATTAGAAGGCATTTATCGAACATCTTTAGAGGGAGAGCCTCTACTGGCGAACCCTGCCGCGGTGAGGATGCTAGGTTACGCTTCCGCGGAGGATTATTTATCCGTAAACAGCGGCTCGATTGTTGAGGTATGGGCGGAGGCGCGTGAGCGCGAGGATTTTATAAAACTGCTCCGCGATCATGGAGCAGTGCGTGGGTACGAATGCCGGTTGAAACGCAAGGATGGAGCAATCATCTGGGCTTCCCTCACCAGCCAGTTGGTGTACGGAGAGAAGGGAGAAGCACTCTACATCGAAGGCTTCATCGAAGACATCAACGAGCGGAAGTGGGCCGAAGAGGCAGCGACGAGGAGTGCGGAGGAACTGAAAGAGGCGCAGCGCATTGCCCACATCGGCAATTGGACCATGGACTTGAAGACGGGATACTGCACCTGGTCGGATGAGATGTTCCGCATGAAGAGGCTCGAACCTTCACAACAAGGCGCTCCGCCGCTCGCGGAACAGGAGCGCACGTTCTCACCTGAAAGCTGGGCGCGGCTGAACGCCGCTATTGAGAAGACCACACACACCGGTGTGGCTTACGAATTGGAGCTGGAGTTGGCGCTTCCCGACGGAAGCAAGGGATGGACGCTGTCACGGGGCGAACCGGTGCGGGACGCGAGGGGCGAGATTGTGGGACTTCGCGGCATCGCCGTGGACATCAGCGAGCAGAAGCGGGCCGAGGCGGAGAAAGCGCTGCTGGAGGCGAAATTCTTCCAGGCGCAGAAGCTGGAGGCAGTGGCGCGGCTGGCGGGCGGAATTGCGCACGACTTCAACAACCTGCTCACCATCATCATGGGAAATACCGAGCTGCTTTCACCGGAGCCGCAAAGCCCTTCGGCACTGCGAGCGGAAAGAATCATGAAGGCCTCCAAGCGGGCTGCCGAGCTGACGGGACAACTGCTGGCCTTCAGCCGGAGACAGACGACGCAGCCGACGGTGACCTCGATGAACCAGGCGGTGACCGGCGTTTCCAAAATGTTGCGGCAACTGGTAGGGGAGGATGTGGAAGTAAAGATTGTTTTGCAGGACAAGGCCTGGAAGGTGAAGACCGATCAAGCGCAGTTTGAACAGGCGATCCTGAACCTGGTGGTGAACGCGCGCGACGCCATGCCCAATGGCGGAAGGCTGACGCTGGAGACGGCAAACGTCGAGATCGACGAGGAGAACACGGCGAGACGTCCACTGATGCCGGCGGGCAAATATGCCATGCTGGCGGTGAGCGATACGGGGGCAGGGATGAGCCCCGAGACCCAGGCACGGCTGTTCGAGCCGTTCTTCACCACGAAGGCCGTGGGCCAGGGCACCGGGCTGGGACTTTCGATGGTGTACGGAATTGTGAAACTCAGCGACGGCTTCATCTGGGCTTACAGCGAATTGGGAGAAGGGACGAGCTTCAAGATCTATCTGCCGGTGGCCGATGTACACGAAAGCGTGGAGCCGAGCATGAGAGTTTTACGGGCGGAGCCGATCAGGAAAAAGGCGACGATCCTGCTGGTGGAGGACGAAGAGAGCCTGCGCGAGGTTATCACCGATTTCCTGCGGTCGGGAGGGCACAAGGTGGTTGCGGCGGGGAGCCTGGACGAAGCATGCCAGGTAGCACTGGAACGCCGGCTGGAGATCGAACTGCTGCTGACCGACGTGGTGCTGAAGGGCGGGAACGCAAATCAGTTGGTTCATCGGCTGGAAGAGCAGGCTTGCGCATTCCCGGTGCTGTATATGTCAGGCTACACGCCGGACGCGATTGTGCATCACGGAGTGCTGGAGCCTGGGGTTATGTTCCTGCAAAAGCCGTTCTCCCGAACGATGCTGCTGGATAAAGTGGAAGAGAGTCTTACGCAATCCTCGACTGGCCGGGACTGAAAAAGCGCTTAGAAGCTATTTCGTAACCGGCTTGGAGCTCCGCGCCGCGCTCCCTCAGGGGCTAAAGCCCGCGATCTTCCTGCTCCTTGGCGGCATGGCTGAAGCCATGCCCTTTCAAGACCGGGTGCTGAAGCAGCTTCTAGCGTGCGGCGACCGCCGTCTATGCCGCTCCCTGCCATGAGTCGGAATTGACAGAGGCGGGGCTGGCGGGAGCATGGTCAGACTCGGAGACGGGCGAGGCATCGAGCTTTGGACTGGCAAAAATCTTATCGAATAAGTAGAGAAAATAGCGGCCGATCGCGAGCATCCAGTATTCCACAGACACCCCTTATGTCTTGCCTAGCGGTGCATTTGATTTGCTTGATAGGCTGACGGCGAAATTATGTATATCTGCGGGGAGCCTGTCAAGGGAGTTGGGAAAAATTATGTAATTTCTGGGAAGCGGTGTTCCCCACATTCGCCAAAAGAAGGCGGATGTGGGCCACCCTGTTGTTCCCCTAGTTCGATGGCAGAGGCTACAATCTCTGGTTACGCCTTGCGCTGCGCGGTGCGGGTATATGGCCGTGCAATTCTTCGCGCGAAGGCTCAGGAAGCACATGGCACCGATAACGACGATTGAACACCTAGGGCAGTTCGAGGGGCAAGAGGTGACGCTGCGCGGCTGGCTCTACAACCTGCGCGAGAGCGGTAAGCTGCTGTTTCCCATCTTCCGCGACGGCACCGGGTTGGTGCAGGGAGTGATGGCAAAGAACGCGGTTGCGGCAGAGATGTTTGAGACAGTGAAGGGACTGACGCAGGAATCGAGCGTCATTATTCACGGCAAGGTGAGGGCGGACAAGCGCGCGCCGGGCGGCTTTGAGCTGGAGCTGGCGGGCGTTGAGGTGGTGCAGAGAGTTTCCGACGAGACGCCTTACCCGATTTCACTGAAGGACCACGGGGTGGAGTTCCTGATGGAGCACCGGCACCTGTGGCTGCGTTCGCCGCGGCAGGTTGCGATACTGCGGATTCGCTCGGAGATTGAGCGGGCGATGCACGATTTTTTCCACGCGCGGGACTTTGTGCGGACCGATCCGCCGATTCTGACTCCGGCGGCATGCGAAGGGACAAGCACGCTGTTTCCGGTGGACTACTTCGAGGAGCAGGCTTACCTGACACAATCGGGACAGCTTTACATGGAGGCGACAGCGATGGCCCTGGGCAAGGTGTACAGCTTCGGGCCAACCTTCCGGGCGGAAAAATCGAAGACGCGGCGGCATTTGACCGAGTTCTGGATGATCGAGCCGGAGGTTGCCTACGCGACGCTGGACGACATCATGAAGCTGGCCGAGGAGTTCATTACGTTCATCGTGAAGCGGGTGCTGGAGACGCGGCGGCATGAGTTGGGAGTCATCGGGCGCGAGATCGCGGCGCTGGAAAAGATCGACGTGCCGTTTCCGCGCATGAGCTACGACGAGGCGGTGAAGATGCTGGACGAAGGCTTCGCCAAAGGCGAGTTGGAAGCGAAGTTCGAGTACGGCAATGACTTTGGATCGCCGGATGAGACGTACATTTCATCGAAGTTCGACAGGCCGGTGATGATTCACCGCTATCCCGCGGCGGTGAAGGCTTTCTACATGGAACCCGATCCGGAGGATCTGACGAAGGCGCTGTGCGTGGACGTTCTGGCTCCGGAAGGATACGGCGAGGTGATCGGAGGATCGCAGCGCATGGGATCGTATGAGCGGCTGCTGGAGCGCATCAAAGAACATGAGCTGCCGGAAGAGGCATTCCAGTGGTATCTGGATCTGCGCAAGTATGGAGGGGTTCCGCACGCGGGCTTTGGCATGGGGCTGGAGCGAGCGGTGGCGTGGATCTGCAAGCTGGATCATGTGAGGGAGACGATTCCGTTTCCGCGAATGCTGAACAGGATGTATCCGTAAGGGCGAGGTTTCAAAGTTTCGCAGGTTTCAAGGTTTCAAGGTTGAAGGCGAAGGCAAAAATCGTATGGTGAGTATTCCGGCATCGTTTAGCGACATTATCAAGAAGAAAATTTGTGTCATCGGCGTTCCCCTCGATCTGGGACAGCAGCGGCGCGGGGTGGACATGGGGCCCTCGGCGGTGCGGGTGGCCGGACTGGAGGCCAAGCTGGAGGCGCTGGGGCACGTGGTGGAGGACGCGGGCAACATCAACGTGACGCTGCCGGAGCAGAAGAACTTTGGCGACGCACACGCGCGCTACCTGCGCGAGATCACGGCGACATGCACGAAGCTGGCCGAGGACGTTGTGCATGCGCTGGAAGAGGACAAGACGCCGCTGGCAATTGGCGGAGATCACTCGATTGCTGCGGGGTCGGTGAGCGGAGTGGCCGAATACTACCGGCGCACGGGACAGCACATCGGACTGATCTGGATTGACGCGCACTCGGACATCAATACGCCGGAGACCTCGCCTTCTGGGAACGTTCACGGGATGCCGCTGGGGGCGCTGATGGGGTTGAGCGGACTGGAGTCGCTGGCGCAACTCTATGGATGGTCGCCGAAGGTGCGGCCGGAAAATTGCGTACTGGTGGGGCTGCGCGACGTGGACATGGCGGAGAAGGAAAACATCCGGCGGACGGGGATCGAGGTGTTCACGATGCGCGACATTGACGAGCGCGGGATGCGCACGGTGATGGAAGAGGCGTTGCGGATGGCCGGGCGAGGGACGGTGGGCTATCACATTTCGCTGGACATGGATTGGGTGGACCCGGAAGACGCGCCGGGAGTGGGGACGCGGGTTCCGGGCGGAGCGACGTATCGCGAGGCGCATCTGGCGATGGAGATCATCGCCGACCATGGACGGATGACGAGCATGGATATCGTCGAGGTGAATCCGGTGATCGACGAATATAATCGGACGGCGGAGCTGGCGGTGGAGCTGGCGAGTTCGGCGTTCGGGAAGAAGATTCTTTAGGCGAGGCCATGAAGCGACGATTTCTTATTCATTCGATGCCCCACATGTACCTGGTTGTGGACATTACGAGCGTTGCCCTCACGAAAGAACTTCATCCGAGGGATGGCGAGGAAGAGCAAGTGCCAGTTTTTCAGTTTCGGAACTGGCGTCATGCGGAGCACTACTTTGCCGCCCTGGGAGTGGAGCCGGATGAGCTGGAAAGAAGCTCGGCGCAGGTTAAAGAGACGGGTGTGGCCGTGCTGACGATCGTGTGAGGGCGGGTGTGCGCTATTCTCCCGACGACCTGGCAGGTGGAAGATCGCAGCGCCGGGCGCGGCTGGTGATGTGAGGAATATTCCTGCCCTTTGGGACTCCGGTGCAACGCAAAACCCACAAAACCTTATAATCTAAGAGCAGGTCAAGGAAATTACACCCTTATGACAGTGAAGAAACTCCGTGTAGGCGTGCTTTTTGGCGGGCGCAGCGGCGAGCATGAAGTCTCGCTATTATCCGCCGCTTCGGTGATGCAGGCGATTGATCGGACGAAGTACGATGTTGTTCCCATCGGGATTACGAAGCAGGGACTGTGGCTGACCGACCGGCACGCCGAACAGTTGATCAAGGGTGAGTTTGTGGCCGCAGGGCGCAACAGGCATATGCGCGCGGGCGATCCGGCGGCGACCTCGGCGGCGGCGGTGCTGGCCAAGGGAGAAGCGGTGATCGTGCCGCCGATGCCCTCGGCGGATTCGCTGGTGCCGTTTGAGACCCACCGCGATCATGCGGCGCCGCGACCGATCCCGGTGGATGTGATCTTTCCGGTGCTGCACGGCACATTCGGCGAAGATGGGACGATACAGGGATTGCTGGAGCTGGCCGACATTGCCTACGTCGGCTCCGGGGTGCTGGGTTCGTCGGCGGGGATGGACAAGGACATCATGAAGCGGCTGTTCTGCGACTCGCGGCTGCCGCTGGTGAAGCACGTAACGGTGCTGCGCTCGGAGTGGGAGCGGCAGCCGAAGCAGGTGGAAAAGGCGGTGGACTCGGCGCTGAAGTATCCGGTGTTTGTGAAGCCGGCGAACCTGGGCAGTTCGCTGGGGATCAGCAAAGCACACGATGCGAGCGAGCTTCCGGCGGCGATGAACGAGGCGGCGCGCTTCGATCGCAAGATCATCATTGAGCAGGGAGTGGGAGGCAAACGGCATAAGGCACGGGAGATCGAGTGCGCAGTGCTGGGCAACGACGCGCCGGCGGCCTCGATCTGCGGCGAAATCATTCCCTCCAAGGAGTTCTACGACTACAACGCCAAGTACATCGACTCGGGTTCGGAGCTGCTGATTCCGGCGCGGCTGGACCACACGCAGGTGCGGCAGATTCAGGAGATGGCGATCCGGGCCTTCCAGAGCGTGGAGTGCTGCGGGCTGGCACGAGTGGACTTCCTGATGGACCCGGTGACCGGACATTTCTACCTGAACGAGGTGAACACGATGCCGGGCTTTACGGCGATCAGCATGTATCCGAAGCTGTGGGCCGCGACCGGCATCGACTACCCGACACTGATCGACCGGCTGATACAACTGGCGCTGGAACGGCACGCGGATAAAAAGCGGAATCAGTATACGAAGGATTAGGCTTCGCGGGTTCCAGAGCGATGTTCCCCACATTCGCCAACGGCGGGCGAATATGGGCCACCTGGGAATGTGGGCCACCTGGGAATGTGGGCCACCTGGGGATGTGGGCGGGGAAGGAAAGCACGTAATCGATGAATGCCAAGTATCGCGTCTTTGTGCTGCTGGGAATTGTGTTTCTGCTCGCGCTCGGATTTTACTTTTATTCGACGCGGGGCAACTCCGACGTTGTTCTGATCGGCAACGTGGATGCGAACCAGGTGATCGTGAGCAGCAAGGTCGCCGGACGCATCGAGCGGCTGGCGGTGGACGAAGGGCAGAGCGTCAAGCAGGGCGACCTGATAGCACAGATTGACAATCAGGACTTGATTGCTGAGCGCGATTCGGCACGGGCGACGCTGGAGGGCTTGCGCTCGCAGGTGCGGGAGAGCGGCGAAAGCTATGCCAGCACACATGGCGAGACCGATGCCCAGGTGCTCAACGCGTCTGCCACTCTGCAGGCAGCGAAGGCCTCACTGCAAGAGAGCGAAGCGAACGAACGGCAGCAGGAGCTGGACAGCAAGCGCACGGTGGCGCTGGCCGAGCAGGGCGTAGCCAGCCAGCAGGATCGGGACCGGGCGGAACAGACGCTGGCGGCAGACCAGGCACGGGTGCGGGCTAATCAGGAGCAGGTGATTGCCGCCCGCGCCACACTGGAGACGATGCGGGCCCGGGTGAACCAGGCAGCCGCCGCGCACAGCAATATTGCAGCCACGCAGGGACAGATGGATTCCGCCAACGCCAAACTGGCCGAAGCCGAAGTGCGCATTGGCTATACGCGGATCACCTCGCCGGTGGACGGCATTGTGAGCGTGCGGGCGGCGCGCGAAGGCGAGGTGGTGAGCGTGAGCACGCCGATTGTCACCATCGTCGACCTGACACAGACCTGGGTGTACGCGGCGATTCCGGAGACGCAAGCGCAGGCGGTAAAGCTGGGCGACGTTCTTGATGTGCGCATGCCCGGCGGGGAACGGGTAGCAGGAAAGATCATCGCCAAGTCAACGGAGGCCGATTTTGCCACCGAGCGCGATTACAGCCGCACGAAACGCGACATCCGTACGGTACGGCTGAAGTTGCTGATCGATAATCCGCGCGAGATTTACGTTCCTGGGATGACCGCCGAGGTGATTCTTCCGCGCCGGCTTTTTGCGGGCAGGTAAGGGAGGCGGCAATGAGCGTCAGCAAAGGCTTCCACGCCGGACACGAAGGACAGGCGATCGCGGTCGAGAACATCGTGAAGAAATACGGTGATTTCGAGGCGGTGAAGGGCGTGACCTTCGACGTAAAAGACGGCGAAATCTTCGGACTTCTCGGTCCGAATGGAGCGGGCAAGAGCACGCTGATCCGGATGATGACGACGCTGATTCCGATTACCAGCGGCAAGGCTTACGTCGCGGGCTACGACGTGAGCGAAAACGCCGATGCGGCGCGGCGCACAATTGGCGTGATTCCGCAGGCGATGACCAGCGACATGGATTTGACGGTTGCGGAGAATATGAGTATTTACGCGAAGCTCTACGAGGTTCCGCGGGCGCAGCGCGAGCGCAACATCCAAGAGTTGCTGGAGGCGGTTGACCTGGTGAAGTGGCGCGACGCGCAGGTGAAGACACTCTCCGGGGGAATGCGGCGGCGGGCGGAGATCGCGCGCGGTCTGGTGCATAATCCGAAGATCTTTTTTCTCGATGAGCCGACGACGGGACTCGATCCGGTGTCGCGGGTTGCGGTATGGGAGATGCTGAATACGCTGAAGAGCCGTTGGCAGCTCACCATCCTGATCACGACGCATTACATGGACGAGGCCGACCGGCTGTGCGACCGCATCGCGATCGTCGATCACGGCAAACTGGTTGCGCTGGATTCGCCGATGGCGCTGAAAAACAGCGTTCCGGGCAACAACGTGGTGGAGGCGCAGTTCGTCCGTCCTCCGGCGGGGTGGGCGGAGCAGCTTGGCGCGCTGGCCGGAGTGCAGAGCGTGCAGGACGAGGGCGGCAACATGTTCCGGCTGCTGACCTCGACCGGTTCGCAGACGACGACGGGGCTGGTGGAGCTGGCGGTGGGCGCCGGAGTTGAGATCAAAACCCTGACGGTGCAGAACACCTCGCTGGACGACGTGTTCGTTCATTACACGGGGCGGCAGCTTCGCGACGAACAGGTAAAAGCCTTCGGTTACGTTGCGCCGCAGCGGCCAGGAATGCAGTCATGAACAGGATGTTTGCGATTATCGAGCGCGAGATGCGCAAGTTTTTCCGCTCGCCGACGCTGATGGTCACGGCGATGATCATGCCGCTGGTGCAGTTGATTATTCTAGGCAACGCCTTTGGCGGAAAAATCCGCGATGCGCGGGTCGGGGTTGTGGACGAGGACCACGGCACGCAGGCAGTGCGCATCCAGGAGGCATTCCGCTCGGTGGAGGCCAACGTACGAACCTTTGTCGCGGTGCCTTATACGGACGAGAAACGGGCGCGCGAGGATGTGCGGCAAGGGCGGCTGGAAGGAGCGCTGATTATTCCGGCGCAGTTTTCGCGGCGCTTCTACGCAGGGGAAAATCCGCAGCTCGGCATGATTGTGGATAACAGCGACCAGTTCATGTCCAGCTCGGTGGAAGACAAAATGCAGGAGCTGGTGACGTCGCTGAACCAGCCCGAGGCCACGGCGAAGCGCATCTCGAGCGAGGTTGCGCTGGAGATTATCGAGCTGTATCCATACGTGGAATATCTGAAGTACCTGCTGCCGGGATCGATCACGCTGGCGATGTTCATCTCGGTGATGATCGGCGGCGGGATGCTGTATATCGACGACAAGGCGCGAGGCGTACACGAAGGCTACCTGGTGACGCCGATCACGGGGCTGGAAATGGTGCTGGGGCTGAATCTTGCAGGCTCGTTGAAGGCGGTGATGGCCGGTTGCACGCTGACGGTTCTGGGCTCGCTGATCGCGGGGCTGGGCTCGTCATTCGAGCCGTCGCGGGTGCTGCAATGGTTTCTGCTGATCTGCGCCACGTCATTCGCGTTCAACGGGATGATGTTCCTGCTGATGGTGCGGGTGGACGATCCGCTGGTTCCGAGGGCGACGTTCGGGATTCTGAACACGCTGCTCTACTTTCCGAGCGGGGCGATCTATCCGGTGCAGGCGTTTCCGAAATGGTTGCGCGTGATCTCGTATGTGGACCCATTCACCTATGCGGTACACGGGCTGAAGGCGACGCTGCTGAAAGAAGCCTCGTGGCCAGCGGTGACGCAGGATCTGGCGTACCTGCTGCTGTTCGGGCTGATCTGCCTGGCGATCTCGGTGCCTCTGTTCAAGCGGACGTTGTAGGGAGGGTAGACCCACATCTGCTGACTGCGGCAGATGTGGGGCACCAGGCACCAAACTAAGAAGCTGATTTAGTCACAGCCTCTCAGGATGACACCGGGGTTTCTGTGCCGAACTTGTGACGCGGTCACTAGTTGCGGAGCTTCTGCCAGATTTGGCTGGCCCGCTGGGCGGCGTCTTCGCGGCTGCCGCTGTTGTCGATGACGAAGTCGGCGAGGCGGGCTTTTTCCTCTTCGGGCATTTGCGCGGCCATGCGGCGCTCGAGTTCAAGGCGGGCGTCGGCGGGAGCGATTGTGGCGCGGGCGGCGAAGCGCGCAATCTTTTGCTCCAGGGTACAGGTAACGACGATGAGCTTGTCGTAGCGCTGGAGTCCTCCGGCCTCGATGAGCAGCGCGGCCTCGCAGATGGCGACGGCGTGGGGATCGATTGCACCGACCTCGCGCATCCAGCGGTCCTCAAAGGCAAGCACGGCGGGATGGACGATGGCGTTGAGTTCGGCGATGCGGGCGGGGAAGACGGCTGCGGCAAGTTTGGGACGCGCAATGGTTCCGTCAGGGGCGAGAATTTCCCTGCCGAAGGCCGAGACGATAAGATCATAGAGCGGCTCGGCGGGAGCCATGAGCTGGTGCGCGACGGCGTCGGCGCGCAGAGTGTGGGCACCGAGAGAGGCGAAGATCGCAAGCACGGTCGTCTTTCCGCTGGCCATCCCGCCGGTGAGTCCAACTTTGAGCATGGGAACAGTGTCAGGCCAAGGGCGCGGGAGCGCAAGCGGCAGGTGGGGTAGGGCGCCAATCTTTTCGTGGTCGGGCTGCATGGCTGACAGAAGATTGATTCAATGCTGATTAGAGTAGTTTCTGTATTGGTGTGTGCTGGCCGTCCCCCCTTAGCCGCGCAAAGACGGCGCGCCGAAGGTGGGGCACCGGGCTGAATTGCCTTTGGGGCTGCATGAAATATTTGGGCGGTGCGGGGATTGCTCGCGGTGCTCGGAATGACAACCTGGAAGGGTTGCAGGGATGGTATGTTTTGGCCATCCCACTTTGGGCGCACAAAAACAGCGCGTCGAAGATGGGGCACCCGGCTTGCAGATCGAGGGAGAATTCTAGACGCGCAAGAAGAAGCACGTCGACAAGATGGGGCACCCGCGCTTTCCCGTTCCCACATTCGCCAAAGGAGGGCGGATGTGGGCCACCTGACCGATAGGGCATTCTTGTCGTGGGGTTTGACAGTGCGCGGGGTGGGTCGTTATTCTTGTAATCTGTCCTGAGGAGTGTTTTCCCGCCAGGAGTGAGGGTTCTGCTACGGCTTGCGGTTCGAGCTGCTGAGTTCCTTGCGTTTCAATTGCTTACGAGCGAAGCGGTTGATTGTGGGCGGCTGGGCTGGGCTTCGGGAGCATTGGGCATCATGAAGATTCGCATTCAAGACCTGGAATTCCGGAAGCTGGAATTTGAGTTGCAGTTTCAACCGGGAGAGATCGATTTCGGCGCTGACGTGCGGCAGGCTGGATTGCTGGAAACGAGCGGGCACGCGGAGTTGATTCGGGAACACCATGGTGGGCACGAATCGATTGACGATATCCGCCTGGTGGGCAAGCTGGATGGGCGGATCGAAGTAAACTGCGCCCGCTGTCTTGAGCCGGTGGAGATTGCGATCTCGCGTGAGTTTGACCTGCTGTACCGTCCTCTGGAGTCGGAAAAGGGTTCGGACGAGATTGCGATTCACGAGGCAGAGACGGAGATCGGGTACTACTCGGGCGAAGGGATGGACCTGGAAGATT
The DNA here is from genome assembly GCA_049521655.1 of Candidatus Korobacteraceae bacterium. Taxonomy (GTDB): domain Bacteria; phylum Acidobacteriota; class Terriglobia; order Terriglobales; family Acidobacteriaceae; genus TOLSYN. The sequence continues at coordinate 11,987 of JBEKOO010000048.1, read as the reverse complement.
CGCTGCGCGAGCAGATTCTGCTGGCGGTGCCGATCAAGACTCTTTGCCGTTACGATTGCAGGGGATTGTGCGCAAGCTGCGGCGCCAATCGCAATGAACAGCTTTGCGATTGCAACCAGAACAAACCGGATCCGCGCTGGGCGGCACTGGGCGAGCTGAAGAATAAATTATTGCAATAGCGCCTTCGGGCGAAACGAGATTGGCGGCGCCACGGCGTCCGCACGGAAATTGAAAGGTAGTCTGAAGATGGCAAATCCTAAACGGCGACACTCGAAACAGCGCACGGCCCTGCGCCGGGCACACGATCACCTTACGGCGCCCGCACACAGCGAGTGCCCGAACTGTCACGAAGCGAAGCTTCCGCACCGCGCCTGCGCCAAGTGCGGCCACTACAAGGGCCGAGAAGTCATTGAGGTCGAAAAGGCGAGCTAAGCCTTTCTCCGCGGACAATGCCAATCACCATCGCGGTCGATGCCATGGGTGCGGACCGGGCCCCGAAGCCGGAAGTCGAGGGCGCGATTCTTGCCGCAAAACAATGTGACGTCCGAGTCCTGCTGGTAGGGCAGGAGGATGTGGTGAGCGCGGAGTTGGCTCATCACCCGGAAGCTCGTGGTTTGCCGATCGAGGTTGTTCACGCCTCGGAATTCATCAGCATGGACGAAAAGGCGGCACAGGCGGTCAAGCAGAAGCGCGACTCCTCGATGCGGGTTGGGCTTCGGCTGGTGAAAGACGGCAAGGCGGAGGGATTTGTCTCGGCGGGAAACACCGGGGCTGCGATGGTCACGGCGAAGATGGTGCTGGGAGTGATTCCAGGGGTGGATCGTCCGGCGCTTGCGACGGTGTTTCCGACGGCGGCCAACAGCGCGACGATCATGCTGGACGTGGGCGCGAACGTGGATTGCAAGCCTCAAAATCTACAGCAGTTCGCCATCATGGGCGAGAACTACTTCCGCTCGATCTTCAGCGGACGCTTTCCGACGGCCAGCCGGCCCCGTGTAGGGCTGCTCTCGGTGGGCGAAGAAGAGACCAAGGGCAACGACCTTACGCGGGATGCATTCCAACTGATCAAAGCACTGCCGATTAACTTTATGGGCAACGTGGAGGGACGCGACCTCTACAACGGACGCGTCGACGTGATTGTGTGCGACGGCTTTGTCGGCAATGTTGCGCTGAAGGTGAGCGAGGGTCTGGTGGAGGCGGTGCGGGCGATTCTCAAGGAGTCGCTGCAATCGACGATCACGCGGCAGGTTGGTTATCTGCTGGCGCGTCAGGCATTCAAGGACTTCAAGAAGCGGCTCGACTACTCCGAGTACGGCGGAGCGCCGCTGCTGGGACTGAAGGGCGTCGCCATCGTGAGCCACGGCTCTTCCAACGGCACGGCGATCAAGAATGCGATACGGGTTGCCTCTGAGTTCATACGCTCGGGACTCAACCAGCAAATCGAAGAACAGATCCGGGCGGCCCGCGAGGGTACCGGAACCGCCAAAAAGGTTTAATATTCGTTAGCGTGGGAACTCAGCCCGAGGGTTTGGCACAGGGCTGGGGCGCACTCGTCCGCAGCAGAAGCGTTACACGGAGCGATGTATGACAGACCGCATACCCGGACTGGTATATCTGTTTCCTGGCCAGGGCTCGCAGGTCGCGGGCATGGGTAAGGAACTTGCGCTCAACCACGAGGTCGCCCGCCGCACCTTCGAGGAGGCGGACGAAGCCCTCGGTTACCGGCTGAGCGAGCTTTGCTTTGAAGGGCCGGAGGAAAAACTCAGGCTTACGGAAATTACCCAGCCCGCGATTCTGGCGGTCTCGACGGCTGCCGCACGGGTGCTGGCGGAGGCGGGGATCTCCCCGAGTTTTGCCGCAGGACACTCGCTGGGAGAGTATTCGGCGCACGTCGCGGCGGGCAGCATCGGCTTTGCGGATGCGATCCGCACGGTACGCAATCGCGGCAAGTATATGCAGGAGGCGGTGGCGGTGGGAGCCGGCGCGATGGCCGCCATCCTGATGCTAGCGGTTGAGAAAATTCGCGAGGCCTGCGCGGCGGCGGTGAGCGAATTCCCGGGCGAGGTCTGCGAAGCGGCGAACATCAATTCACCGGGACAGGTGGTCATCAGCGGCTCAAAGGCCGCGGTGGAGCGGGCCGCCGAGCTATGCAAGCAGATGGGAGCCAAGCGGGCGATCATGCTGCCGGTGAGCGCGCCCTTCCATTGCGCGCTGATGAAGCCGGCGCAGGAGCGGCTGGCCGCCGATCTCCAGGCCCTCACGTTCAACGCTCCGGCGATTCCGGTGACGTGCAACATCGAGGCTGCTCCGGTTTGCGATGCGGAGAGATCGCGGGAGACTTTGATCCGCCAGGTGACCGGCACGGTGCAGTGGGAAAGTTCGATGCGCGCGCTGATTGCCCAGGGAGCGACACAGTTTCTGGAAGCGGGGCCGGGATCGGTGCTGACCGGACTGCTGCGCCAGATCGACAAGGCACAGAGCTGCGTGAACGTGGAAAACGAAGCGTCCCTGGAAAAGGCGAAGGCTCTATTGGTGAAGTGATCCGGAGGGGAAACGGCTTTCGACTTGGAAGCCGTTGTTGAATTGTTGGACGCGGAGATGAAGAGCAATCAGGATTTCGGTGGTTCGCGATTTGAGGCAGGTGGATACTCTGTATGGTCTGCCGCCTGACTGCGAGAAAATTGTTGGGAGCGAAGTAACAGTCTCCATCGGTTAAGCTCTCTTTTTCGTTTCCGCCAGCATTTGCTCCCGCAGGATACGATTTGCCCGAGTTTGGTAGCCCCGGCCCGGCTTCTTGAGCCATGCGACGATATCGGAATCCAGTCGGAGAGAGACGGCCTGCTTCACTGGCCGGTAAAACAGACTGCGTGCTGCGTTCTTCCACGCTCCGGAAGGCAGTTCGGGGATATCGCTCGTGTCAATCTGATCATCCGGTAGAGCGGCCACATATGCCAATTCCCGCTTCTGCTTGTCCGTTAGAGGCTTTCCCGGTATGTGCTCAACGCTGATCGTCTTAGATTCCTTCTTTGGCATAGACCCTCCGTTCCCGTGGCGTGGCTTTTCGCGCCGAGATGATGCGGATAATTTCTTCATTGCCTTCTTCATCGCCGCTCTCCGATACGGTATGAGCGACCAACAGAATATTAATCCCGTTCACCATTCCAATGGTCTGCCAACGTGTTTCGCCATCTACTGTTCGTTCCGGCGTAGATATCTGGTGGATGTCATCAAACATCAGGACTGCTGTTTCAAAGCTGATACCGTGCTTTTGTTGGTTGATCAGGTTCTTGCGCTCGTCCCAGGTGAATTGCACGTCAGCCTTTCGTAATGACGTATTTGTATAGACAATAATCTGATTTTGAAACGTATGCAAGACCAAAGACGGAAACGCCCACCTGGGCGAATCAGACGGAGGGGAAGATGACTCCGAACACTTGCTGCGTTTATCAGGCAAAGGCGGAGCACGCTGGATTCCTGATGGGAGAAGCTATTCCACCATCTCGTCGGGAGAGAATCCGAGAGTTTTGTCTTTGAATTCGACGCGCACCGAGCAGAGCTGTTTGCGCTGGTTGACGCGCACGCCGATGACGACTCCGCTGGCGTCTGGGCGGGGCTTTTGCGCGGCAATAATTTTATAGCTGCTGATCGGCCCCCACTCGCCCCCCGGCCCCCAGTCGAGATAGAAGGCATGGAAGGCGTATCGCTTGTACTGGTCGGGATGCTGCTGCCAGTTTGGATCATTCATCCAGATGGCGTAGGCGCCCTCGAAGTTCTTTGCCTGCAGTTGAGTGAAAAATTGATCGACGCGACGCTCCTCAGGCCAGAAGCGATTGAACCAGAGGAGAGCGGCGATGACGATGAGGGCAACGACGATGCCGGCAATCCAGATGCGCCGACGCCGGGCCCTGGCTTCGTCGTAAGGTTGAGCGTCGAAAAGAGAGTTGGTGGACATGGCTCAGCTACAAGCTAAGAAGCCGGAGCGTAAAAGTCAACCCATGAAGCTTCCAGCAGTTATTGATGCGCGCGCTATTGCAGAGGCTGGATGCAGTTGGCGCTGCCGGCAGGGCCGCCGGATGGATCGTAGAGGACAGGATTCATATTGTTTGAGCAGAAGGTGCGGTAGCCCGTGGTTCCGACCATGATAGGGACCGCCCAGACGCTGTAGGTGCTGACGGGCGAGCCGGACAAGTTTGTGATCTGGAAGTTGAATCCGCTCTTGGAGCAGACGGCGCTGGTGCATCCCAGGACGGTGTCCAGAATGCCGGCGTTGTTCGAGCTTACCGTTCCACTGGCGGACGAAGCCAGCGCGTTGAGCGTACTGGCATAGCCGACGGTTGGGTAAGTGGATGAGTATGTGACCTGCGCGGTGTTGATCGTCCGAATCGAATATACGGCCGAGGCTTCATTGGCCGCGATCTTGCTGTGCAGATAACTGGGGATCGCAATTGCGGAGATGACAAGGATGATCGCGACGACGATAAGCAATTCGATGAGGGAGAATCCGCGTTCCTGCATAAGAGCTCCGTAACGCCTAAATCAGACCAAGGGGCGCTGGAACACGCAACAACCACCTGGCCATTCATCTTAAGATGGCCAGACGCGGCTTCCCGGGGAGGGAAGTTTCAATATAGCAGGATTTTCTGCCTGGTCAAACAGATTGTTGTGTTGACGAAGTAACCGAAGTCACTTACGGCGCGAAGCTGATGCACCCGGCCTTGAGGGATTCTTGACGGGTGGGAGCAAAAGAAAAGCCCCGGAGTGAGTCCAGGGCTTGTGATGAGGCTGGTTGAGCCTTGCCGGAGTGAGTTATTTCACATCATCCAGATGCGCCTTGGCCATCTGGCCGATCGCGTTCAGAGGATTATCCTTGGAGACCTGGTCGTAGATGACCTTGGCCTTATCCGGCTGATGCTCGGAGAGATAGATATCGGCGAGGGCGAACTGGGCGCTGGCCTTGGGGACGCTGACCGTGGGCTTGTCGATGAGGAGTTGGAGCAGGCTGATGGCATCGGGGTCGCGCGCTTCGTCGCGGTAGACAGAGGCCAGAGCATACTTTGCCAGGGAGGCCAGATCCTTGCGGCGGACGTTGGTAAGAGCACGAAGCTGATCCTCGGCTACCTTGGGATTGCCCAGTTCCCGCTCGGTGAGAGCAGCGAGATAGCGGGCGTACTGACCCGAAGCGGTCCAGCCATACTGGTTGCTGATGGCGTAGAAGGCCTTCTTGGCGGCAATCAGCCGCTCTTGATCGCTGTTGAAGGTGGTCATGGAGCCTTGCTGGGGAGTTCCCGGAGGCACGACGGGCGCGCTATAAACGACCAGGGCCTGGCCGAGAGCGTCGGTTGCCCGTTGTTCGCGGGAGCTGACGAAGAGGAAAATACCGGCGCCGATTATCCCCAGTACGACAATCACAGCAGCCGTGCGAATGATCAGGGCGCGATGCTCGACAACTTCTTGTACGGCTTCGACGGCAGAGGCGGCAAACTTGTCCTGCTTTAAGTCATGACGGGTATAACGCACGGGAGATTCCTTCGCTGATGGAGAAGTGGCTGAAAAACTTGATGTTATCAGCCCTCACGGCGGAGGTCAATGAAGCAGCGCCGGCGCTGCTGCCTGGCTGGGTTTCTTTACATTGCAGTGCGCGGCTCCGCTGCCCAAATGGGATTTGGACAATCCATACCATCGAGAAGAGTGCGATGACAAGCTAAGTTGACAACTGAAGGCGGCATGGCTAGAATTTTCTGGAAAGTTAGCTTTACATGGAATTGAGCATACAAAATCGAGTGAAAGAGCTTCGCAACGCCCGCGGGTGGACGCAAGAGCAGCTCGCAAGCGCGGTAGGGGTTTCGCGGCAGAGCATCAACTCGATTGAACGCAACAGGTATGTGCCGAGTTTGGCGCTGGCACTGAGCTTTGCCAGAGTCTTCGACTGCTCCACCGAGCAGATCTTCACGCTGGAGGATGAAAAGTGAAATTGCCTATCGCTGGCTGGGTGGTGGATGAGCGCTATCTGAGTCACCGTCTTCAGGCTTCAAGCCTTGGGGGCATCGCGGGCGGGTTGGTGGCGCTGGTCCTGTTTGGATACCGCTATTACGTCAACCACATCTGGAGCTGGGATCTGTTTGTGGTGGTGGCGATCATTCTGGGAGTGAAGCTGGCAGTGATGGGATGGTGCTTGCTGACGGACTAGAGCGGTTTTGCAGGAAAAGGCGGCATCAAGAAGGATCGACGGGTTTGGAGAGGAAGAAGATGAGCTTCTGGAATGTGAGAGAGAAGAAATCGATGGTGCAGCTGGGCCGGATCTGCCTTGTAGTCGGACTCGGCGCTCCCATGGTGATACATCCGGTGAGCCAGGCCGGGCGGAACTGGCTTCATGCGGCGTGCGGCTTCATGCTTGGCCTGTCGATCACGGTCATGCTGATGACGATGCGCCGTTCGCGGCGCTGCTGCGGCGGAGAGTAGACAGCGCATAACGTTGACGTGCAACATTGGCGTGCGACATTGCGTGCAAGATGATGAAGTGTGAGCTCACGATTTTAGGTCAGGACGTTACGGAATGGCTTTTACCCTGGAACTGGACCATGTCACCAAGGCCTTCGACGAGTTTGTGGCCGTCGACAACCTGTCTTTCAACATTCCCGAGGGCGAGATCTTCGGCTTGCTTGGTCCGAACGGAGCAGGGAAGACGAGCACGATCCGGATGATGATCGGGATCACGCTTCCGGACAGCGGGGCGGTGCGGATTTTTGGAGAGCCGCTTTCGCGCGATCTGCTGAACCGGGTGGGATATCTTCCGGAAGAGCGCGGGCTGTACAAGAAGATGAAGATCATGGAGAACCTGGTCTTTTTGGCGCGGCTGAAAGGGATCAGCGCCGGGGAGGCGAATCTCCGGGCGCAGCGATGGCTGGAGCGGCTGGAACTTGGCGACTGGAGCAATGCGAAGATCGAGGAGCTCTCGAAGGGAATGCAGCAGAAGGTGCAGTTCATTGCGGCAGTGATGCACGAGCCCGACTTCATGATTCTCGACGAGCCGTTCAGCGGACTGGACCCGGCGAGCTCCCTGGTTCTGAAGGACGCGCTGCTGGAGTTGAAGAAGCAGGGCAAGACGATTCTGTTTTCGACTCACAGGATGGACACGGTAGAGCGGCTGTGCGATTCGATCTGCCTGATCGACCATGGGCGCAACGTTCTGCTGGGGAATTTGCGGGAGATCAAGGCCAGCTACGGGCACAGCAGCATTCAGATTGATTACGAAGGCGAACTGCCGCTGCTGGGCGATCGCTCGCTGGTTGCGGGCTCGAACGACTTTGGCAACTACGTTGAGCTGCGGCTGGTAGCGGGCGCCGATCCGCAGAAATTTCTTGAAGCGGCGATGCGGACGGCGAGGATTCGCAAGTTTGAGATGGTGGAGCCCTCGCTGGAAGAGATCTTCATCGACACGGTTGACTCGACCAAGGCGGTGAACCATGGGTAAAGTGCTGCTGATTATCCGGCGCGAGTACCTGGTGCGTGTACGCACCAAGGCATTCATTCTTTTTACCGTGCTGATGCCGCTGCTGATCGGAGGCGCGTTCATACTTCCGGGCAAGCTGATGCTGCATAACGGAGGCACGAAGCACATTGTCATTGTGGCGGCCGACAGGGCGCTGGCGAAGTCGATCAAGAGCGAGCTGGCCGAGTCGCATGCCTCCGATGATGATGACGCACCACAGCTGGAGACGAAGAAACCGACGAGACCGGAGTTCGACGTTAGCATTGCCGGCCCGCCCAGCGAAAGGCTGCGCCAGCAACTGACGGCCGACGTGCGCGAGGGCAAGCTGGATGGCTTTGCCTGGATCGAAGCCGATGCCGCAAGCACGCGCAAAGGTTTGTACTATTCGCGGAATGCCAGCGACTTTATCGAAGCACAGATGGTGAGCCGCGCCTTCCGGCTGGCACTGAGCGAGCAAGAGCTTACGGGGCATGGCTTTTCCGCGGCCGAGGCCAAGACCCTGCTGGGCCCGGTGGCGGTGGATACGGTGCGGATCGACAAGCAGGGGGCGAATAAGTCCAACGGGCTGGGCGCCTTTCTGCTTCCTTACTTTCTGCTGATTACGATCTATGTGACGGTGGTGGTGTATGGTGTCTACGTGATGCGCTCGGTGATCGAGGAAAAATCCTCGCGGGTGGTCGAGGTTTTGCTGGGCAGCGTTACCCCGATGCAATTGATGGCGGGCAAAATCATAGGTGTCGGCGCGGTTGGGCTGACGCAGATCGGCATCTGGGCCGTGGCGGGAACGATTCTGGGTAGCGGAGGACTGGCGGCGGCGCGCGGGATGATGGGAGACGTGCTGAAGGATGCACATATCTCGACCTCGGCAATGGTGCTCTTCCCTGTCTTTTTCATCCTCGGCTATGCGACATACTCATGTCTTTATGCGGCGGTTGGATCGATGTGCAACAGCGACGAGGAGGCGCAGCAATTGCAGTTCCCGGTAACGCTGCCGCTGGTGGCGTGCATGGTTTTCTCCATGGCCATCATCCGCGATCCTAATACTCCGCTGGCCTTCTGGCTCTCGATGTTTCCGCTGACCTCGCCGATCATCATGTATGTGCGGATCTCGGTGAGCATGCCGCCGGCGTGGCAGATTGCGGCATCGATTGCGATCAGCCTGGCTTCGCTGTATGGGCTGGTGTGGCTGACCTCGCGCATCTACCGGATTGGAATTCTCATGTACGGCAAGCGTCCAACGCTGCCGGAGCTGCTGAAGTGGATTCGGTACGCGTGATGGCTTCTCCGCGATCGCCGGATGTGGGCGGCAGTGCGTGGGAGGTTCTGCGGGCTTTTTTGCGGCTGGGCTGCCTGTCGTTCGGCGGACCGGTGGCGCACATGGGTTATTTCCATACGGAGTTTGTGGAGCGGCGCAAGTGGTGCGACGAGGAGGGCTTTGCCTCGCTGGTTGGGCTGGCACAGGCAATGCCGGGGCCGGCGAGCAGCCAGGTCGGGTTTGGGCTCGGGCTGCTGCGTGCGGGATGGAAGGGCGGGGTTGCGGCGTGGGTAGGATTCACAACGCCTTCCGCGCTGCTGATGCTGGCCTTTGCCTTCGGCCACAGGTTTATGGCGGGCAAAACGGGCACCGGAGTGGTGCATGGACTGCAACTGGTGGCCGTGGCCGTGGTGGCGCAGGCGATTCTTGCGATGCGAAAATCCTTGGCGCCGGATGGGGCCCGGATGGGGATTGCGCTGGTGGCGGCGGCGATCGCCTTTTGGGCTTCGCCGGGCAGCGGCACGGTGCTGGCCATCGCCGCCGGCGCGTTGCTGGGGCTGTTGCTGAGACGCCCGCCGCAGGAGGAAGCGGTGAAGCAACTCCGCTTGGCGGTGCCGAAGCGGGCTGGAGTGATGGCCGGAGCGATGTTTGTTCTGCTGCTGGCCGTGCTGCCGCTGGCCACGCGGTTCGTCTCCGGCGCCGGGGGTGGAGAGGGCGGCGGCTTCCATAGCTTTCCAGCACAGGGGGTAGCGGTGTTCAATGCCTTCTATCGCACCGGAGCCCTGGTGTTTGGCGGAGGGCATGTGGTTCTGCCGCTGCTTGAAGGCGCGGTTGTTGCGCGCGGCTGGAGCGATCAGGCGAGTTTTCTGGCGGGATACGGCGCTGCGCAGGCTGTTCCGGGGCCGCTGTTCACCTTCGCCGCTTACCTGGGCGCGACGATCCAACCGGCGTTGCATCCGGCGGCCCTGGGAGTTTTGGCCCTGGTAGCGATATTTCTTCCGGGAGTTCTCATCATTGTCGCGGTGCTGCCGTTCTGGAACGAGTTGCGGCAGCGGCGGCAGATACAGGCGATGTTTCGTGGGGTGAATGCTGCCGTGGTCGGAGTGCTGATCAGCGCCTTTATCCGTCCGGTGTGGGCCAGCGCGGTACACTCTGCCTTCGACCTGGTGGTGGCGCTTGCGGCCTTCGCACTGCTGGTTGGATGGAAAGTTTCTCCATGGATCATCGTGGTGGGGGTTGCAGGGGTTTCGGCCATTGCAGCGGTATTGTGAGAGAGAGCCAAGAGCAAAGGTGAACGTCCCACTGAAGCAAGAGAAGCCTGGACAGAGGACCCGCAGCGGTCTGATGAAGGAGTGGTCGTTTGGTGGTGAGGTACCCTTCTGTGATCTAGTACGCAATCTATCAGTTAAGTTATGATCTGCGTCATCGCGCCTCGAGGGTCAGTGGCGCCGAGGAATTTGACCCGATGGCCACTTCGAAACAGCCAGTTCTGCCCGGCAGGAGCCGCAAACTGCCGTGCGCCATATATTTTGAGAGCGACACCGCGGCACGCGCCGCGGTGTCGCAGTGTGCGCGGATTCAGCACAGCAGCTACGAAGCGCTGAAGCCGGAGCGGCTGAGCGGGGAAGTGGTGTTCGTGCTGACGGAGCAGGAGCTGTTTGCCGAGCATTTGAAGAGATTGCGGGCGTCGAATGTGCGGGTCATCGTGCTTTCCGACACGCGTTTTCGCGATCCGAAATTCGACGGCTCGGTGTATGCATATCTTCCGACAAATACTCCAGCGGCGCTGCTGGAGCGTATGTTCGACAACGCAATCGATCACATGCACCTGGTACAGACGAGGCGCGAATCGAACGATAAGCTGGCGCTGGCGAACTCCGAGATCTACGAACTGAATCACATTGGCGCGGCGCTGAGCGCCGAACACGAGACGCGCGATCTGCTGGAATTGATTCTGACCAAGTGCCGCGAAATCACGCGCGCCGACGCGGGTTCGCTTTACCTGGTGGAAGAAGAAGATCCCGGAGAAGATCAGCGGCTGGTGCGGGACCATCGCAAGCCGAGAAAATTCCTGCGCTTCAAGATGACGCAGAACGACACGGTTCAAGTGCCGTTCCGCGAGGTTGTGCTGCCGATCAGCGAATCTTCGATTGCTGGCTACGTGGCGAAGCACGGGACCGTGGTAATGATCGAAGACGCTTACGAGCTGGAGAGCTGGGTTCCGTACTCGATCAATAAACAGTTTGACATCGACTCGGGCTACCGCACGAAATCGATTCTTGCGGTGGCGATGATGAATCCGAAGAACGAAATTGTGGGAGTGATTCAGCTGATCAACGCGAAGCACAACTGGCGCGCGCGACTGAACACGGAGGAGGAGATCGGGCGCGAGGTGGTGCCATTTTCGACGCGGCAGATGGAAATTGTTTCCTCGCTGGCCAGCCAGGCCGCAGTCGCGTATGAGAACAGCCATCTTTACGAAAACATACAACGGCTGTTCGAGGGGTTGGTAAAGGCCTCGATCAGCGCGATTGAACAACGCGATCCGGCCACCTCCGGCCACTCGTTCCGGGTGGCGAACCTGACGGTAGCCCTGGCCGAGGCGGTCGACAGGGATCAGACGGATTTTTGCGACGTGAAGTTCACGAGGGCGGAGATGAAGGAGATTCGCTACGCCTCGCTGCTGCACGATTTTGGCAAGGTCGGAGTGCGCGAAGAGGTGCTGGTGAAGGCGCGCAAGTTGTATCCGGCGCAGATGGACGTGATCTGCGGCCGTTTTGACTTTGCGCGCCGCACGTTGCAGGCCGAGAGCGGCGAGCGCAAGCTCCGGTGCCTGCGGGAGAACGGTGCGGAGGAATTTCTCAAGCAGTTGCCGGAGATCGAGCGCGAACTGGAGGAGAAGCTGACTGAGCTGGATCGCTTCGCGGAGATCATCCGCGAATCCAATGAGCCGAGCGTGCTACCGGAGGGAAAATTTGAGAAGCTGCGCGATATTGCGGAGCGGAAATTTCGCGGCTGGAATAATGTCCTGTGTCCGCTGGTGACTCCGGAGGAGGTGCGGCTGCTCTCGATCCGGAAAGGCTCGCTGGACGAGCACGAGCGGGTGGAGGTGGAGTCGCACGTGGAGCACAGCTACAACTTCCTGAAACAGATTCCGTGGACGAGGGATATCCGCAACATTCCGGAAATTGCACGCGGCCACCACGAAAAACTGAATGGCGAGGGATATCCGGGCAAGCTGGT
>JBEKOO010000047.1:0-24677 GCA_049521655.1 Candidatus Korobacteraceae bacterium | reverse complement strand
AATTTGTTTTTGGCCTTTAGCGGATAGTTCCTTCACCGCTTCGCGCAGCACGACACTGCCTTCGCCGAGAGTGATACGCCCGCTGAGATCAAGAATGGTTATGCCATCCACTTGGCGTGAACTTGTTTTCATTGTCACTCGTATTCCTCCTTCACTGCCGTCGCGGCCGAACCGCATACGAATTCTACCATGCTGGCATAGGTACTGAGAGAGATCACTCTGAAAGACGCGTCAGGCCTATCCTTCCTCCTGCTGCGGAAAGAAAAGTGCTTTCTTGCTGCACTGGAACAATGCTCGGACTTGCACAACTTCTGGTGCGTAAAATGACTAAACCGGTGAGAACCCTACATTGGATTTGTCGGGTCAGAACAATCTTTCACGCACGACAGAACTCATGCAGTTATGATGCGCGGCGGGCGGCGGAGTTGCCCACCGCCCGAGAGCTCATGCTACGGGCTCACCGAGCAGGTTCTGCTTTGCCGCGCAAGGCGGCGATCAACGCGCCAGCCCTTGGGGAGCCGAGCCCGGTGCAGGCGTTCCACCCCGGACCGGCTTCATAGAAGCCATTGTTTCCTTCGGTGATTTCGCGCAGCGGTTTCAGGTTGTGCTTAGCGAGTTCATAGAGCAGCGGCGTGATGTATCCGCAGCGCGTGTTCAGGGTTGAGTTGATGCAGGCTATCAGCGCCGCCCACAACGGCGCCACCGCGCTGGTTCCAGCCGACGAGCAGCACTCTCCACCGACGATGAGCGCGCAGCCCCGGTGCGGGTCTGCCGGGCCGGCCACGTCGGGCACGCCTCGCCCTTCGGATCCGGTGGGAGCAAGCGGAACTCCATGTTTCTCCTGCCACTGGGGTGGTTGAAATCTTCGACTCACCCCTCCGCCGGTTGCGCCGCGCATTCCGTGCAGAGCGCAATTCCAGGCAGACTCCAGCACCTTCTCTCCATGCACTGACTTCACCGCGCTGCCGCCACAGCTCAGCACATGCGGGCTCGCGGCAGGGAAATTCACCACAGGCTTACCGTCCATCGAGCCGTTCATCGCTCCTTCATCGCCGGAGGAGACACAGACGGTTACACCCAGCATGGCGGCGTCACGCAGAACTTCATTCACGCTATTGAGGTAGACATCCGAGACGCCCGTTTCCGGTTCACCCCAACTGATCGAGAGCGAAGCAGGAGGCGTTTCCCTTCCGCTGATCGCCTGGCTCACCGCGTCGTGGATTCCCTGCTCGGTATTTGGCGCCATATAGACCACAATCTCAGCGCCCGGAGCGAGTGCTCCCGCCAACTCGATATCCATGGTTACTTCCAGAGTAGTTTGCGCCACAATCAGCACGTCTTCAGGAACGTCGGCGAGTTTGCGCTTTCCTTCAACCACATCAAGGAACTGCCGGACTTGATCCGCGGGCGCGGGCGAATTCTCCACTCCGCCCACGCCTACCCAACGGATTGACGGCATTGGCATGGAAAGACTGGAGAAAAACTTTTGTAAGTCCTCGATATGGTATCCGCCGCCCAGCTCAATCAGCGCGATGGATTGCCGCGCAGCGTTGAGACTGGGTGGGAAGCCATAGGCTTTCGCCATTTCGCACGCCGTCCAGAAGGGCTTGATAGTGTCGTGGTGAACCGTGGTGCGCCTGGCGCATGGGCGAGTCGTAAGACCGAGCACGCCTTGCACAATCCCGCTCAACTCGTGCGGCACGCTCACGCTGCCGGTTGCGGCCCGGTAGTTGGCGCGCGGGTGTTCGAACTCCACCAGGCTCAAGCCGAAGGCGCGCTCGATGGATGCGGCAGTGCCGCTCAACACGACGCCGTGGCGATGGCCTGCGCTCTCGCCCAGCTCAAGTTGATGCTCGATGGCGAAGCGCTTGACCTGTGCAATGTCTTCGGAGATCGGTCCATGCTGTGCCGCCAGAGCTTCGCGCGTCAGGTGCTGACGCGTGTGCGGAAACTTGCTGCCAAATGCAGAACAGAGCTCCGGCAACTCGCTGCGGCGGCGCAAGAGGAGCGTTACCTGCAATTGTGAGTTGGGGTCAGTCCGTCCGGCTGGCTTCTCACCCTGCAGCGGAGCGTGCACGTGCCCCTCCAGCACAGTTCTATTGTTATTGCCGGCTGCGACATCCTTCATACCTAAACCTCGAATGTTTCCCAGCGCTGGCGCGTGCTCTCCATGAGACGCGCAAATTCAGGTTCCCGGCGAACATTTTCCAGGAACGGATCGAGATGATGCAGCAGCGGAAAATTAATAAAACCCCGCTCGACCGCGATATTCAACCACTCCAGAGCCGGCTGTATTTCGCCGATCAATGCATAGCCCTGGGCCATGATCCAGGCGTAGTTCATGTCCACGGCGGCTGTGCTCTTCACCTCTTCGCTGGCGCTCAGCAGCGCCGCGTCTTTGTTGCCGCGCAACGCGTGACCGTAGAACGTACCGAGCAGAGAAAAGAAGTTTTCTCCGGCAACGCTGGAGAGCTCTTCGAGCTTGGCTGTGGCTTCGTCCCTGCGGCCATTCAGGGCCAAAACCTGCGCGTAGGCCAGCAGGAGCATCGGATTCTGCGGGTCACTCTTCAGTGCATTCTCAAACGGTGCCAGGGCGCGACCGAATTCACCGGAAAGAGTCGCCACGATACCCGGAACCATCTGCCACATCGGCGTCAAGGGATCGATATCGATCAATCTTTGTGCCATGGACGCAACCGCGTATCCCTTGCCGCTTAAACTGCAGATTGCGCACAGCCAGCTCAGCGTATCCGGATCGTTCGGATTTCCCTCCAGGGATTTTTTCAGCAGGCGCACAGCCTCCTGGGTGCGGCCCTGTGCGGATTCCACCAGCCCCAGCAGTCGATGCCCATGCGTAGACTCTGCATCAATCTCGAGGATTCTTTTTGCGCAACCGCCGGCTTTCTCCAGGTATTCCGGATCGGTGGAGATTCCTGCGTTTACGAACTGCCAGTAGACCTGTCCCATGGCAGAGAGCAGGACGACGTTTTCCCCGATGAGCCGTTCCCCCTGCTTCAGATAATCAAGCGCGCGTTCGAGACCCTCGGACGAGTAGGACAGAATCTCGTGCTTTGCCCGTAGGTAATATTCATAGGCGCGAACGTCCTGGATTGGTTTTTCGCCAAGCCGCATCGACTCCGAGGGGCTGAGCTTCAGCTTCAGCGCTTCCACAATTCGTCGCGACAGACTCTCCTGAATTGCGAAGATGTCCTCAATGCTGCCGGAATATTTCTCAGCCCACAGTAGCGAGCCGGTCGCTGGATTGATCAGGTTGGCGGTCACGCGAAGGCTGTTGCCGATGGTGCGCACCGTGCCTTCCATCACGTATTGCACGTTCAAGTCCGCCGCGATCTTCTTGGGGTCATGTTCGCCACCCTTATAGCGGAGCGCGGAGCTACGGCAAATGACTCGCAGGTGCGCAATCGTCGAAAGGTCGGCGATGATTTCTTCAGTGAGGCCATCGCTGAAAAACTCGTCCCGGCTCTCCGAGCCGAGCACGGCGAAGGGCAGCACGACGATCGACTTCTCATGAACGACCGCATCCGGGGCGGCAATTTGCGGCGAGGTGCCGGAGAGTGATGCCTGCGCGAGCTGGTTCATATCCAACAGAAATTCGCCCGCGCTCTGATAGCGGTCAGCACGGTTCTTTGCCAGGGCGCGAAGTATCACGGTCTGGACAGCAGCGGGAAGTTCCGGCCGATACTTGTGGATCGGTTCCAATTCATCATGCATGATAGCGTGCAGGACAGCGTAGGAATTGGCGCCGGCGAAAGGAGGAAAGCCCGCGAGCATCTCATAAAAGACCGCCCCGGTAGACCACAAATCCCCGCGATGGTCAATCTCGCGCCCTTCGAGTACTTCGGGCGGAAGATAGGCAACAGTGCCCAGCAAAGCGTCCGTTTCGGTAAGGCATTCCGCATTGCCGGCCAGCTTTGCCAATCCGAAATCGACGATCTTGACGTCGCCGCCAGCCGTCAGAATCACGTTGGAAGGTTTGATGTCGCGATGAATTACGCCGCGCTCGTGTGCGTGTTTCAGGCCGGAGAGAATCTTCGTTGTGATATCGACTGCCATCTCCAGCTTCATGGGGCCACGCTGAATTCGAGAGGAGAGGGTTTCCCCTTCGTAGTAGGCCATCACCAGTACGATCTGGCCGTCTTCGGCTTCTTCCACCTCATGAATGGTGCAGATGTTCGGATGATCGAGGCTGGAAGCCGCGCGCGCTTCGCGCAGCAGGCGTTCTCTTCGAGGCTGATCCTGCATCAGGTGAGGGGGCAGGAACTTCAGCGCCACCGTGCGCTTAAGGCGCATATCTTCGCCCTTACACACTACTCCCATTCCGCCCCGCCCCACTTCCTGCAGGACCTTGTAGTGTGTAATCGTGCCTTCGGGCAATGTGACAACCTCCAATTACGCTTCAGTTCCCCTTGAAGCGGCCCCCTAGTTCGTTACCAGTCCTTCGAGAATACGGATCACCCCTTCCACGGTCGCAATTGCGCTCATCGAAATCAATGCCGCGCTGCTCTCCGTCAGCGGCAGGCTGGTGATTGTCTCTTTCAATTCCCTGAGATGCTCCACATCTTCTCCTGCATGCAGGTGCATGCAGCGGAAGGTCTCCGCGGGATATCCGGTCTGCACGCGAATCTCTTCGATATGCGCGGCAAGAGGCGGATTTCCTTCAATTACGCCCAGGTAGCCGAAGAGCGCCGCCGGATGCGCCTGACGAATCCAGCCGTACTGCGCATCCACCAACAGCGCGACATTCTCGCTCGGAGTTCGGCGCAGCACCTCGTCACGGTCCATGCCTGCTGCCACTAAGTCGTCCAACAGCCATTCGTCGTGATGGAGTTCTTCTTCGATGTGGCGCTTCAAGTACCCGGCAGTTCTGGCGGCCAATAAATCGGTTGACGCAAGCGCTTCGGCGCGCTCGCAGGCAGTGGTCATTAAAGGCACGCTGCAACTCACCAATGAATAGAGCTCGAAAAGAAACAACGGAAAAAAACGAGGCAGGTCAGGATGGGACCAGAAGCGCTGGGCCGCGGTGTTCAACAACGGTTGAGCGATTGCTATTTTCAACCAGACGGCGGAGGCAAGTGACGCAGATGACGCGAGTGCAGCGGGCGGCTGCGCTCCAGCCAGATATGTCAGCTCCAGTTCTTGATCCACGGGCACTCTCCGGCAAACAGAATGTGCTGGATACGGCACGGAATGCTCCCATGCCGCTAGATCTGCTAAACAAATATGTTCGGCTTGATGTGTTGCTTGTCTTGTGCCGGGGCTCCAAGCTTTTGCCGCAGACGAACCAGGACATCGATTTCCTCATCTGTAATGGTGGCAACCAGCGCGATTTCTTCCGGCGTAAATTGTCTCTGGTCGAGAATTCCAGCTTCCTCGAGCCGCTGCAACTTCGACTGCGCGTCTGACATTTAGTCCTCCTGAATTTACTTCGATGATTCCGGGCACGGCGCAGGGAAAGATTCTTAAGCTCTACAGGACCGAAAATTGGACTTCAACGGAGACCTTGCAAATACCTTAGGACCGGAAACACACAATTCCTTGCTGATAGATGCTCATCAGCCGGGCCGAGATGCCGTCAAACAGAATCTTCCATCCCGAATGACCTGGCGCGATTTCACCTTCGGAAGAAAGTCGTCTGGTAGCGCGAAGATGCTCAACGGGTGTCGAACTTGAAACCTGAGTTAGTTCTTAGCGAATCATGATCCAGATGGCGGCAAAGTGGCATGTGGTCCCGCCGAGCACCCAGAGATGCCAGACAAAGTGCATGTACTTGCGCTTGGAAGCGAAAAAAGGAATTCCCGCCGAGTAGCAAAAGCCGCCCGCAAGCATCAGGGCAAAGACCGGATGCGAGAGCAGCAGGTACATCGACTTGATGGCGAAGACGCAGAGCCATCCCATCGCCAGATACATCGCGGTAGAGAGCGCGTTCCATCTGCCGGCGAAGAACGACTTGACGATCACGCCGACGATGGCGCAGCTCCAGATGATTGCGAAGAGCGTCCAGCCGAGGGCTCCGCGCAGGCCAAGCAGGGTGAACGGGGTGTATGTCCCGGCGATAAGCAGGTAGATGGAGCCGTGGTCCAGCGAGAGCATCACGCGGTAGGCGCGCGTGTGGCTGAGCGCGTGGTAGAGCGTGGAGCTCAGATAGAGCACGATGGCGGAGACGCCAAACATTGCACAACAGACGATGTGGCGTGCGTCGCCGGCTCCGGCCGCGCGTAAGGTCAGGAGAACCAGTCCGCCGATGGCCAGAACCGCGCCAAAGCCATGGGAAACGCTATTGGCAATCTCTTCGCCGATGCTCTGGTCTGTCACCTGCACGTGCATTCCTATCCAACCCAATCGTACCGCCGCTGGTGGAGAGCTTTTGTCCGGGCTGGCGATGATGACAAAAAAATTACATTCAGAGAGGGGTCAGTCGGCGATATCGAAAGCCGGTCGATAAGCCGGACAGGACCGGTGTAACCGGCCCTGTCATTCATTGAGCAGTCAGCTGGATTGAGCGGTGGCAGCTGACTGCTCTTACCTTATATCCGGCTGCGAGCTGTCCTGGCTTTTTGAGGCATTCGAGCCCATGCTGGGAGGCTGCCAGTCGCTCTGGCCTGGCATATTGTGCTTGGTATTTGAAACCATTTGCACCTGCACACGATCCTGCGCGACCATTCCGGTTAGAGTCGCTTTTCCGCCGGCATAAGCCTCAAGCGCGTGGCTGTCGCCTTCGATCAGATATGGTTTGTCGCCGACCAGCAGCGCGAACCTTGAGCCCTGCTGCACGCAGGCCAAGGTGCAGCTTTGCAGCGTCTGATTCCTCTGGCATGTGTAGCGATGGGTGATTCGTCCCTCGCATGTTACCGTTCCCGTCAGGCTTCCCTCTCCGGAAGCTTGCGACTGCGCCATTGCGAACGCTGATGCTAGCGCTACAATCGCCACGACAAGAGTTAGTTGCTTTACTGTACTGTTCGGCATATCGACATCCTTTCGTTCACGCTATTTCCGGTGCGTGTGGCCCCTGATAAATCGTTTATCGCTTCGGGTCTCTTGATCCGGGCTTGCTCCTGCCCGGGTCTTCACGTACTGCTATCGGCGGCCCGCGATAGCAGCCTCTTACTCTACTGACTTGGATGTGGGGGGATCTAAACGCCGTCTAAATCCTTCGTAAAGACTTTCTAAACTGGCTGGCGGGGATTACCGGACGAAAAGAAACGGACGCCTCGAGGCGTCCGCTGGGTTGATCTCTGACGCAAGCTACTTCTTGAGCGCAGCTTGGTAGCGCTTGTTGACCTCGGCCCAGTTGACGACATTCCACCAGGCTTTCAGGTATTCGGCGCGGCGGTTCTGATACTTGAGGTAATAGGCGTGTTCCCAGACGTCGTTGAGGAGAACGGGAGCGAGGCCCTGCGAAATGGGGCTGTCTTGGTTGGCGGTGGAGAGCACCTGCAAGCCTCCAGAACCGAGCGCCAGCCAGGCCCAGCCGCTGCCGAACTGCTTCAGGCCGGCGTCGTTGAACTTCTCCTGAAACTGGGCGAAGTCGCCAAACGTCTTGGTGATGGCGTCGGCGATGGGGCCCGTGGGTGCGCCTCCGCCTTTAGGTCCCATGATGGTCCAGAAGATGGAGTGGTTGAGGTATCCACCGCCGTTGTTGCGGATGGCCCCGCGTACCGCCTCGGGAACCGCAGCGAGGTTGGCGAGGATCTCTTCCGCCGACTTGCCGGCCAGTTCGGGAACCTTGGCGATGGCGGCATTGGCATTGTCCGTGTAGGCCTGGTGGTGCTTGTCGTGATGCAGGTGCATGGTCTGCGCGTCGATATGGGGCTCGAGGGCCTCGTAGGCGTAGGTGAGGGCAGGAAGTTCGAATGCCATCTTGCGTTAATCCTCCACTGTGATGGATGAGGCTGGCAGGGCGGAGGTTTCAAAAAGGCGCTTACGTTTCGGAGATGAAACCCGGAATGGGCGGGTTGGGAGCAGGTTTTGAGGATCGAGCCTTCAAAGTTTGGAAGACAAAAGGGCGCGGACGTGGGAAGTTTATCTCCGCCGAAGGCGCGGCGCGAATGCGGGGCTCCCGGCAGGTGAAAACGCGGTTAGCGCTTGATCAACCACATCGCCCAGCCGGCGACGAAGACTCCGCCGATGAACCAGGCAAAGCAGTACAGGCCGTAGCGGATCATCTGCCGGGCATTGTCGCGTTGGGTGATTCCGAAGACGACCGAAGCGCACAGCGCAAAGACGAGCGCCGCCGTAAAGTGAGAAAAGTTGAGCGTCATTGTTTCTTCCCGATGGCGATGTGGTGAGCGTCGATAGCGGCGATCACGTTAAGCAGGCCGGCGCAGACCAGAAACTTGGTTCCGTAATCGGCGGTGGCGCGGAAGATGGCGCCCTGGCCCCAATCCATCGAGCGGGCGGCAAAGTAGAGCAACCCGTTGCCGAAGTCGCCGACAAAGCCGAGCATATCAAGCAGGTCTCCCATGTTGAACGCGTACACCTTGCCCTGCATTCCAAGGCCGCAGAAGAACATTAGGCTGACGCTGAGGAAGATGAGCACGCCGCGCACCCAGCGCCTCTGGATGAAGTGCCCGAGGCCGGGAATGAGCCAGCCCGCCAGCGGTGCCATCACCCGCATCATCCCTGCTTGCGGCTCAGCCGCTTTGGTTGTTGTCTTTTCCTTGGCCATTTAGAAAATCACTAACTCTTCCTGCTGCCGTCCGGTCACCTGTGCCCGGCCGTTGTGGACCAGGACATCGACTTCGCTGCGCACGCCAAACTCCGGCAGATAAATTCCCGGCTCTACTGAGAATAGCGTATTCGTCAGAATCTGTCGGGTATCTTTTGTTTCCAAATTATCCATATTGGCGCCGTTACCATGGACGCTGGTGCCGATCGAGTGGCCGGTACGATGGACGAACCACTCGCCGTATCCGGCCTTTTCGATCACGCCGCGGGTGACCTCATCGACCTCCCAGCCCTCGAGGCGGCGCGAGGCGGCGATTGCGTCAATGACGAATTGCGAGCCCGCCTTGCGTGCGTCACGCACGATGCCGAAGATCTCCTGATGTTTGGCTGAGGCCTCGCCCAGGACGCCGGTCCAGGTGATGTCATAGTAGACGGCGCCGGGGGTGTCTTTCTTGGCCCACATGTCGAGCAGCACGAGGTCGCCCTCATGAATCGCTCTGTGGCTCTCCGCCGTGGGCTCATAGTGCGGGTTGCCGGCGTTCTCATTGGCTCCAACGATGGGCAGATCGTCGGTGACCAGGTGCTCGCGCTGAAAGGCTTCGCCGAGCCACTGT
This sequence comes from Candidatus Korobacteraceae bacterium, assembly GCA_049521655.1. Classification (GTDB taxonomy): domain Bacteria; phylum Acidobacteriota; class Terriglobia; order Terriglobales; family Acidobacteriaceae; genus TOLSYN. The sequence goes on along the minus strand of JBEKOO010000047.1, from coordinate 15,378 downwards.
CGCACGCCCCACTCGTCCCAGCCACCGCTGCGCACGCGCTCTCCGATTTCTTTGAAGGCGGCGGCCATGATTTCATCCATGGCGTCGCGGGCGGCGAAGTGAGTGGCGATCTGGGCTTCGGTGAGCGTGGCTTCGAAGCGGGAGACAAGATCGGCAGAGGTTGCGACCTTGACCCCGAAGCTGCGGATCAGTTCCAGCATTCCGCCATCCACCAGCGAGACGTACATGATGTCATTGTTGGGCGAGTACTGCATGGCAACGCGCCGGTAGGGCTTGAGGATGGCCGCAAGCCTCTCGTGCAGCTCTCGCCATCCGCCGTAATGCTGCTGCTGGCCGGGGAGCGAGGCCAGGTGCTTGGGCTCCACGCGATGATTCAGCTTGACCGGGTCGCCGAAGGCCGGGATGAGGTAGAACCAGCGCCGGGTCACGTGCAACTCGGGAAGGCCGAGGATGGAGTAAGCAATTTCATCGCGATGATGATGATCGTAGAAGAGCCACGCATCAAAATCCTGCTCGCGTAGGGCTTGCTGGATCGCTTTCAGGTCCATAAGAAGATATTGTAACGCGGAGCGGTCGCGACGAGGTGCGCATGCCTGCTCCTCAGTAGAGGCGCGGTTTCTGGGTTTACCGCAATCCGCCCTGCCCCTTGATGCCGTGACTCACGATTACTTCTCGTTTGACGGGCAAAAGATGCAGAAATTATGCAGATATGATGTACCTCGTGCCAGCCGTGTTGAGAATGAACTGATCGGGCATCTCTCGGGCAAAAGTTGATATAGCCTCAAAGCCGGTACAATGCGCGGGAACGATGTAATCCGGCTTGATTGCCTTCAGATCTGCAACCGTCTTTATAATCAGTTCTGGTTTGGCGTTAATCAAATGGCATCCGCCTATGACAGCATGCACTTTGTCAATGCCTGTCATTTTCTGCGCATGTTTCACGGTATTCACGATGCCTCTATGGGCACAGCTGGAAAGCACAACCAAACCCTTCCCCTTGGCATTCAAAACCACAGCCTGTTCTCCGACAAACGTCTCCTGTACAAATTCGTTCCCGCTCTTGGCCAGGAACCTGGAAGAAATCTCTTCGTACTCTGTTACCTGTTCGATTCTTCCGGACAAATAGGCCCCCGGAATAATTGGAGTAGGGTCTTTGGTCTCCACAATGCGTACAAAGCCTAACTCCTCAACCTCCTCTCTTTTGAGAAGATTCAGCTTAGAGACATTTCCGTCAGGCCTTTTTCCGTAAGTTCCCACGAAAAACTGTTCTCCAACATAAAATGGGATGTCTTTGGAAAATTCCTTCCTCTTTGTCTTAAGCACCTCCACGCATGCTGCGTTGTGATCAAAATGGTCATGGCTTGTGCCAAGAGCCTCTACTTGTCGCAGGTCGATCTGCAATAGATCCAAGTTGAGCAGAACACCCCTTGAGTCTGCCCCAAAATCAAAAAGGCAAGAATGCGATCTTCCATCTATCACTGTTTCAATGTGGTAGGCCAACCCATGTTCAGCATGTAGAGTGCGGTCAAGGATGTTTGCAGTAGCAGCAGAAGTGTGCCTCTGCGCAATTTTGTAATCCAATCGAAGGGCATCCGCTAGATTGTCCGTGATGATAGTGACAGTGATCTTGTCGGCCTCGGGAATCTTTGTTAATTCTTGCTTCGTAGCGACCTTCATCGTTGATGCTCCTTCGGCGAGATTACACGACAGTGCTTGTGGCTGCCGCACGCGGTAAGAACTCTTTCCGATTCATCTCCTTCATCTTAGGCCCGTCATTGCTGGCGAGTTTTAGCACCGTGGGTTCTGAATGTCAAACAGAATCCCGATCAAACGTGTTATAGGTCACATAAGAACGCTGTAACAAGAAAGCCCGCCAACGGGAGATTGGCGGGCCTTCTGCTGTTCGCGCAACTCCTACATAATCGCCGTTGGCGGTGCGGGTTCGTCGGGGTGACCTGCGTTGCGCAGCGGAACCTGAACCATCAGCACGAAGAGGAACACGAGCGCCACCAGCCCGCTGAGAATGTGCGGATGCTCGAAGACCGTAGGCAGATCCCAGCTGATCTTGCCGCTGGCCTTGAGGCCCTTGACTGCCGCCACGCAGAGCCCGCACAGAGCTTCTCCGGCGATCAGGCCGCTGGCGGTGAGCACTCCGGCGTTGTCGATGCGCGCTTTCTGCGCGTCGTTGAAGACGCCCTTGTCGCGCAGCGTGTCGGTCACCCAGCGAATCATGCCGCCGATGAAGATGGCGAAGGTGGTCTCCAGCGGCAGGTACATGCCGACGGAGAACAGCATCGGGCTTTTGACCTCGACCATGATGAGGGCGATGCCCATCAGAATGCCGACGATGACCAGCGGCCACGCCATGTTTCCGCCGACGATGCCCTGGGCCAGCGAGGCCATCAGTCCGGCCTGCGGCGCGGGGAGTTCCTTGCTGCCGAAGTGGTAAGCCTGGTCGAGGATCATGAGCACGGGGAAGAGCGCCAGCGAACTGACCACGATTCCCATCAGGTCGCCAATCTGCATTTTAGAAGGCGTTCCGCCGAGGATGTGGCCGACCTTCAGATCCTGCAACATTTCACCGGCGACCGCCGAAGAGACGCAGATGACGGCGGCGACGCCGAGGACGGCGATGACTCCGGCGGAGCCTTTGACGCCCATGGCGATCATCAGCAGGGCGGCGATCACCAGGGTGCAGAGCGTCAGTCCGCTCACCGGGTTGTTCGAGGAGCCGATCATGCCGACCAGGTTTCCTGAGACGGCGGCGAAAAAGAAGCCGAGAATGATCATGATGACGGCGGCAACGATGGCTCCGATGATGACCTTGGTGAAGAAAAGATAGAGCGCGATCATGGCGCAGAAGACGATGGCAAGGCCGATGAAGACGACCTTGGAGCTGAGGTCTTTTTCATAGCGCAGCGATGACTGCTTCTGCTGGCCGGTCTTCTTCAGATCGCTGATCGCCCGCTGGATTCCGATGCCAAGCGACTTGCGCATGCGGAACAGTGTGTAGGATGCGCCGACCAGCATACCGCCGACGGCAATGGGGCGGACAATCGAGAACCAGACTCCGTTGGATACCGCGGCCCAGTCGACCGTGCTTCCGCTGGCGGCGGCGCTGGCGGCGATCTGCGGACCAAGGAAGTAGGTTAGGAGCGGAACCATGAGCCCCCAGGCCAGCAAGCCTCCGGCAAAGTTGAGAGCGGCAAGGCGTGGTCCGATGATGTAGCCGACGCCCAGATAGGCAGGGCTGACGGCAGGAGCGCTGAAGGTGGTTGCACCGCCGGTGGCGACGATGGGAGCGCTCTTCGAGCGGCCGAGCTTCAATCCGAAGCTGAGCGCAGGGATATTGACCAGAACTTCCTTGCTGGCATTGAAAATATTGATTGCTCCGGCGAAGAAGACGGCGGCTCCGATGCCCATGTTGGCGAAGAGGATTTTGGCGGCGCGCGAGCCCTGCTGGCCGGCCTTGTGTATCTCAGAGGCGGCGACGGATTCCGGGAATGGCAACTCGGGATCTTCCACCATGACGCGGCGCAGCAGGGTGACGAAGAGAATGCCCAGCGTTCCGCCGACCATCATTAGGGCCACGCCCTGCCAGTAGTTATCCGCGCCGAGCGAGGGCCACATGCCGCTGATGACAAATGCCGGAATGGTGAAAGTGGCCCCGGCGGCGACAGATTCGCCGATCGAGCCGATGGTGCGGGCCATGTTTTCTTCCAGCAGGCTGCCCTTCACCAGTTTGAGCAGTGCCATGCCGATGACGGCGGCCGGGTAGGTGGCGGCGATGGTCATGCCGGCGCGCAGGCCCAGATACATGTTCGCCGCGCCTAGAATCACCGTCATGATCAGTCCAAGAATTACAGCGCGCAGCGTGAACTCGCGCATCTGGCGGTCAGCGGGTACATACGGACGGAAGGGTTGTGAGCTCATTCAGGGTCCTCAATCGCGAGCAAGTACGTGAGTTGCAGAATGCGCAAGGTAGCATGCGCCCACCTTACAATACAAGAGCGGGAAAGCCAGAGAACCATCATAAATACAGAGGGCCATACTGGGCGAATCGATCGGGCGGAATGTTGGGCGCGGACCAAGAGAAACGCCGCTGCGCAGGGCAGCGGCGTCGGCTCACAGATGTAGCTTTTACAGTCGGCAGATCAGCAGTTCACGTTCGTAGACCATCTCGGGCGGCAGATGATCGTGCAATTTGATGAACAGCTCCTCGTGACCGATTACCTCCTGCTTCCACGCTGCAGGATCGACATCTTGCAACTGATCGAAGGTCTCCTTCGAAAACTTGAAGCCCTGCCAATCGATGTCCTCATACCGCGGAACCCAGCCGATCGCGGTTTCCTTGCCGAGCGAATTACCGTGTACACGGTCGATGATCCACTTGAGAACACGCATGTTTTCACTGTAACCGGGCCAGAGGAACTTGCCGTCCGGACCCTTGCGGAACCAGTTCACGTGGAAGATGCGCGGTGTGGTGGAGAGATTCCGGCCCATCTGGATCCAGTGACGGAAGTAGTCGCCCATGTGATAGCCGCAGAAGGGTAGCATGGCCATCGGATCGCGGCGAACCTTGCCAATCGTTCCCGCCGCCGCGGCCGTCATCTCAGAACCCATCGTAGCCCCGGTGTAAACGCCCGCGCTCCAGTTGAACGCCTGGTAGACCAAAGGCATCGTCGTCGGGCGGCGTCCCCCGAAGATGAAGGCGCTGATCGGCACCCCGTTGGGATTCTCCCAGTCGGGATCGATGGTGGGGCACTGCGAAGCCGGCGCCGTAAATCGGGCATTGGCGTGGGCGGCAACTGCTCCGGTTTCCTTGCCAATCTGTGCTGTCCAGCGCTTGCCCTGCCAATCGGTGCATTCCGCGGGAGGTTCGTCAGTCATTCCCTCCCACCACACGCCGCCCTCGGGAGTGAGCGCAACGTTGGTAAAAATACTGTTCTTGGCCAGCGCCGCCATCGCGTTCGGATTGGTTTTCATCGACGTTCCAGGTGCAACCCCGAAGAAGCCGGCTTCTGGATTGATGGCGCGAAGTTGGCCACTTGCGTCCGGCTTAATCCATGCAATGTCGTCGCCGACCGTACGGATCTTCCAGCCTTCAAATCCAGCGGGAGGGATCAGCATGGCAAAGTTCGTCTTGCCGCAGGCGCTGGGGAAAGCAGCAGCCACGTACGTCTTTTCGCCTTCCGGACTCTCTGCGCCCAGGATCAGCATGTGTTCGGCCATCCAGCCTTCATCGCGCGCCATCGTGGAAGCAATGCGCAGGGCGTAGCACTTCTTGCCCAACAGGGCGTTTCCGCCGTAGCCGGAGCCGAACGACCAGATCTCGCGGGTTTCGGGGAAGTGGACGATGTACTTTTCCTTGTTACACGGCCAGGGAACGTCTTTTTCCCCGGGTGCAAGCGGTTGGCCCACGCTGTGTACGCAAGGTACCACGCGCTTTTCGTCCTTATCGATCTCGCGGTATACGGGCAAGCCCATGCGCGTCATGATCCGCATATTGACCACAACGTACGGGGAGTCCGTTAATTGCACACCGAGTTGCGACATCGGGGATCCGATCGGCCCCATGCTGAACGGGAGCACATACATCGTGCGGCCCTGCATCGACCCATCGAACAGGCCTTTCAGCTTCTTGCGCATCGAGAACGGATCTTCCCAGTTGTTGGTCGGTCCGGCGTTTTCTTTGGAATGAGAGCAGATGAATGTACGGTCCTCGACCCGCGCAACGTCGCCGGCATCGGACCTCGCATAATAACAACCGGGCCAGAGCTTCTGGTTCAGTTTGGTGAATGTCCCATTATCCACCAGTTCGCCGCAGAGTTCGTCGTACTCCTCTCGCGAACCGTCAACCCAGTGGATGGCGGCTGGTTTCGTCAACGCCGCAATCTTCTCAACCCATTTCAGCAGATTCTTGTTCTTGCTTAGGGGTGCGGCATGTTTGGTCTCGCTGGTTAGTTGTTTGCTCATAAACTCCCTGCCTGATGCGTCGCGCGGTAAAACTGCCGACGGTTCGTGTTCATTGATCAAGATGCACAAATCCCAGGCACTGGTCGGTGACGGGATCCGTATTGAATGGGCAGCTCCAGCGCCAACTAGGCGCCGGCAAACACAATCATTGCGACACCCTGCATAAACTAACTGGCAACAACGCCGGCCTCTTCAAGAACGGCATCCAGATGCCGGAGGGTTTCGGCTACGGAGAGCGTGTAAAGGTCACGCCCACTCTCTTCGCCATCCTCCAGAATGCTGCGCAAGTAATGGCCAGCGATCTCGACCGCCAACGGGTCGGTGATAACGTTTCCTGTCAGGCGCTGGTGCTCAGCCCACGCAGGATGGGCCAACGCGATCCACACCGGACGCCCGTTGACCAGGAACTTGACGTCCACCGCATCGGCATGGCGGGTTGCAATCGCCAGCATGATGCACTGATAGATGCAGCGGACCGGGCCTCCGGTCCAGCGCTCGACGGTACTGAAATCCTCGTACATATATATAGAACTCTAATCCGCCCGGGAAAAGCCCGCAACGGATTGCAGAAATATAGACTCGATAGCGTATCGCAAAACAAGAAACTTCGCATGGGGAATCTCTATCGAATCCAGAGAAATCAGGGTGCCTGGATGGATCATCACCATCGGCTACAATCAAGACCGTGACGGTACGGAAGAATACCCTCAACCCGGATGCGACGGCTTCAACTCTGAAGAAACAGCGTGCCAAGCGCGATCGCGAGCGCTCCAGCCCGCGTCCGCCGATTGCTTCTGCGCTCAACATACTCACCTCGGAGAAGCTTTCGGAGATACCCTGGCTGCTGCACGGTTTCAGCACCCGGCAAGGCGGGTTGAGCAAGGAATATGGGGGGCGGCAACTGAATCTTGGATTCACGGCCGAAGACACAGCGGAAACCGTGCACCGAAACCGTACGCGCCTGCTGCGCAAGCTGAATGCGCGGGACGGAGCCGGAAGGCCATGGCCGCTGCTGCTCCTGAATCAGGTACACTCGGCGGCGATCCATCGGGTGTACGGCCAGCGTGGGCCGGAGTGGGTGCGGCTGCGCAAGAACAAGGTTGTGGAGAGCAGCGGCGACGGACTGATCACAAACACGCCGGGAGTGCTGCTGGGAGTGAAGGTTGCCGACTGTTTCCCGGTGATTGTGGCCGACCGGAGGCGCAAGGCGGTGGGCATCTTCCACGCGGGATGGCGGGGCACGGCCCAGCGCATTGTGGAAAAAGGGGTGGGCGAGATGCGGCGGCAGCTTGGCTGCTGCCCTGAGGATTTGGTGGCCGTCATCGGCCCTGGCATTGGGGGCTGCTGCTACGAAATTGGCGAGGAAGTCGAAAACGACTTTGACTCGCAGTTCGCCTATTCGAAAGAACTGTTCGAGGACGTCTTCGATAGCTGGAGCCTTAAGACCAAGTACCCGATGCTCTTCTTGAACCAGCGCGCGCCGGGACACGGCGAGCCGGCGATGTCCAGGCATTTGGACCTGGTCAAGGCCAACTGGTGCCAACTGCTTGACGCAGGAGTTCCGGCGGAAAATATTCAGTCGATGAACCTGTGTACGGCCTGCCACACTGAGCTGTTCTTCAGCTACCGCAAGGAGCAGGTGACCGGACGGATGCTGGCGGTGGTCGGGATCAGGTAAGGTTTATCGCATCGTGGCATTGATTGCAGATTCTGTTCGTACGGAATGCGGCAATCAGGCAAGGATTGGCACCATGGCAGAGTCACTGCGCATCGAATCTGTCGGCAGTCAACCGAGTGCCGGCTTGATTCCAGCCGGAGGTAATTAGCCATCATGCAACTGATAGTGCTTACGGGATTTCTGGGATCGGGCAAGACCACCGCGCTGTTGTCGTTCGCGCGCGAGCTTAGCGGCAGCGGAGCCAAGGTCGCCATTATCGTCAATGAAATCGGCGATATTGGCATCGACAATCTTCTGCTCAAACAGCTCGGTGCCAACATGTGGGAGCTCTTGGGCGGATGCATCTGTTGCACCTTGGTAGCAGACCTGGGAACGACGCTATCTAAAATATCGGCCGACTACGCTCCCGACTACGTTTTCCTTGAACCCTCGGGAGCCAGCAATCCGGGCCGGATTCCCGACGCACTGGTATACAGCAAAGACCTTCCACTCTCAGGCATAAGCTGGCTGGCCATCGTGGATCCATTGCGCCTCGAAGAACTCGTGACGGTTCTAGAACCGCTCATGGAGTCTCACCTGCGCGTGGCTGACATCGCCATTATTACCAAGAAAGACGAAGCCACGCCGGAACAGATCGAAGCTGCGCGGAAATGGATCGCCGGCCTTCGTCCGGAGCTCCCCTGCGTCGCCGTCGACATGAAGAGCGAAACTGGCCGGCCGTCATTGAGGGAGCTGATCCCATGTCTCAACTGAGCCTCGATCCCTTTGCAGCAAAAGTGTATTGGCACCGCCAGAGCGACAGCCCGGATGAAATCTGGCCTGAACTTATTCGTACGTTTGTTGAAAACATCGCCAGGAAGGTGCAATCGCACAAGGCGGTGATCGGCCACATCAAGGGATTCGCCTGCAGTGGCGATCACGCCCTGCGCGTGAACTGCGTCTCCGCTGCGCTCCCCGCCGATGTCGAGGGAAATCTTCCTCCCGGCACGCCGGAGATGATGTTGGACATGGTTGTTCTCGCCTACGGTCTCAACTGGGACGACGCTAAATCAGCCGTTGAAACGGCAATCGAAGAAGCCGGGCAGGCCCACTACTGCGATGGGCGGCTGCAAGCTTCCCCGCGCGGCCACTCTCACACCCACGATCACAAGTAAAGAAAATGGCCGGGGCTGAGATCCCGGCCATACATGTTTTCGGTTCCCGTCAAATCTCGCGCGTCGGCTGGCTGAGAATCCTCCAAAGACCTGGATCGAGGTTGAGCTTTCGCGCGGCCAGCTCAAAGCAGGCCGCCTGCGCCTCCCAGGGATTGGTCTCCATGCGCGGGTCCATACCGGTTGACATAGGAATTACGATTCCCCTCCGGCGGCGGCTCCGGTGTCAGCGAAAAGGCACAACTCCACCTCCTCACCGTGCCGCTGCAAACCCGGCAGTATATGCACCCCTCCACGAGACAGGCAAGCAGAAGCGCCCGGCGAAAAAGCAATTGCACGGAATCTCAATAGAAAAGAATTCCTGACTCCGCCGGAGAAGTCAGGAACTTCCTTCGATACATTTTTCTCGAACGAACTACTTGTTGGGCGTCGGAGCTGTGCCCTGATCCGCAGCCGGAGGAGTTGGCTTATGCCCGGGACCGCCATCATGCATGTGTTGATGGGAGTCGCCATCATGCATGTGGTGTTCCATTCCTCCCCGCGGCCCACCGCAGGGAGGCGGAAAGTGGCCCCGCATGGGATGCATCGCGCGCAACTTCTTCCACTGTTCCGGTGTCAGCACGCGGCGCACGGCAAAGGCCATCTCGGCAAAGGTCTTCCCCTCCGAGGCGCGCGCGGCGGTGATGCGGTCGATGGCGCTCAATACCGCCTTTTCGTCCGGATTATCCGCTGCAATCAAGGGCATCAGTTTGACTTCCTCTTTTTGCAGGTTCGCGTGCGCATCGATGAGCTTGAGGCGGCTGTCCAGAAAAATCTGTTCGATCTTCTGTACCTGGTCGTCGTTGAGTCCGAGGGTCTTGGCAACTTCGGCCCTCTTCCACCAGTGCCCCATCGGCATCAGACTTCCCGGTCCCCCAAGATCGTCATGGGCGCCGCCGAATCCTTGCCCACCCTGCATCATCCCTGGGCCGCCCATTCCCGGACCGCCCATGGGCGGTTGCGCCCATGCGAGTCCGCACAAAAGTAAAGTTGCAATCAAAAGCTTACGGAACATTTGTTTTTCTCCTTAAAGAAGTATGGGAAACGCTGCCGGAAGTGGCCGCACCTGACGTGGCGGCAAGCTTGTTCCGCTCCACGCTAATTGCGCTGACCGGGGAGAGTGCCTCTGGCACTTCGCGGCTGAGATCGTTATTGACGGCTTCGAGCAATTCGTCATCGCTTAACTGGCTTGAAGGTTTTGAATTCGCGTCATTCTGCGAACTCGCGGCAGGGTCGATGGTACGGTAGCTCTGCATTGTAGGGTTTTGCGCGGGCGGTCTTATCATCAGCCACGCGGTTGACGCAGCCAGCAGCAGCGCCAGCGCTCCGCTCCCAGCCCAGCGCAGACGGTGCAGCGCCAAAGTCCTTCGCGGTGCGAGCCTTCCGTTCATGTGCGCGTTCTCGGCAAAAGACGATTGCCGGCGCATCGCAACCGCGTAGCGCGAGATGCCATCGCGGAGTTCCAGCGCCTCGGCGTTGCATTGCGGGCAGCTATCCAGGTGCGAACCCGTCTGCTGGTCTTCTTCTCCCGCCAGCCAGCCCGCCAATTGTTCGTCCGTCAGGTGCTTCATGGTTGATTCCTTTGCTGCCTCAATGCGCTGACTGCGCGCGAAAGATGCGACTTCACGGTTCCGACCTCCAGGCTCATCGCCGCTGCAATCTCCTCAATCGAAAGCTCCTCGAGGTAGCGCAGGCGGAAGGCGGTTTGCTGCTGCGGAGAAAGCGTCTTGACCGCTTCCATCGTCAGCTCCAGCTGCTCGCGGGCAAGTAGAGCCCGGTCGGCGCCGGGGGTATCGGCGACGGCCATCTGGACCGCCAGCTCCGCTTCGCGGACGTTGCCCGAGAGCAGCCTCCGCCAGAAACCCAGGCGGCGGTTGCGCTGGTAATCGCGGGCCAGATTGACCGCAATTCGCACCAGCCATGTGCCCACGCTGGCTTCGCCGCGGAAGTCGGCACGGCCACGGTAGGCCTTGAGAAAGCAATCCTGGGTTAAGGTTGCGGCCGCTTCGTCGTCGCGCAGCTCGCACCATAAGACGCGGTAGATCCTGGCCTGGTGCTCGCGCACGATCTCGTCGAATTCGGCAGCGCTCCAACCCACGTCACTCATTACCGGTGCTGTCAGGGTCTCTTCCATTGCCGCTCATAACATTGGACGAGGCTCACCCTCCCAGGATTACGGCGGACTTATCGTGATCGTACGAAGTCTGGTGTTTACTTTACTCCGGGAGGGAGAAAAGTGCGGAGGATTTAGGCGCGGCGCTTCCGCATCATGCGCCAAGCCGTGATGCGGCGCCATTGCCGATTCATGGCCGCCGCTTGAGGTTGCGGATTGTCACGGCCCGCAAGAGATTGGAGATTCGGGGAAGACAAGTTGGTATATACTGAAGCCTCTTAGCTGCATATCGAAACGGGAATTGATTTCTCGCCCTTCTTGCCTGCATGCTTTGACGCTTTCCTTAAGGAGGCCAGTCTTCAGCAGTAGCTTGGAGAACATGCCGAAAGGAAGGCCGCAAGCTCCACGAATAGTTGGAGATGCGGTGAAAAGCCTTCTTGCGGCATTATTTCCCTCCGATTGCCGAATCTGCCAGTCCTCACTCTTCTCCGTTTCACGCCTTCCGGTCTGTTCCTCCTGCATGCAATCGGTTCAACCCATTCTGCTGGCGCGCTGCAACGTCTGCGGAGATCTGCTGGCGCGGGCTGAAGCTGCGTTTGGCGATGCCTGTTGCGCGGAATGCTCGACCCAGGGCCCGGCCTTTGCGCGCGCGGTCAACTATGGAGCCTACACGGGAGTACTGAGACAACTGATTCATCTTCTTAAGTATGAACGGGTGCGGGCGGCAGCCAATCCGCTGGGCCGGTTCACCTCCCAAGCCTGCCTGCAACTCGAGGGTGACATCGACGTGGCGGAGTTGCTGATGATCCCGGTTCCGGTACACAAATTGCGGATGCGCTCCCGCGGATTCAACCAGGCGGAGTTGATCGCGCGCGCCGCGCAGCGGGGGATTGAAGAGGCGATTGGAAGGCGAGTGACGCTGGACGGGACCGCCTTGCTGCGGGTGCGCTTTGCGGAATCACAAGTGGCAATGGATGCGGAAACGCGGCGCCAGCAGATTCGCGGAGCCTTCAAGGTGACATCGCGCGAGCGCGTCAAGGGGCGCGAAATTCTGCTCGTCGACGATGTGCTGACGACCGGCGCAACGGCCTCCGAATGTGCTCGCGAATTACGCCATGCCGGCGCCCTGCGGGTGTGGGTTGTAACTCCGGCTCGCGCCCTGGGACAGGCTGCGCTGGAGCAGGTTGAAGAGCGCAACGCGAGCGCGTTCGATGTTGTCGCACCATCCTCGCCAGGAAGTTCTGCGTCTTTATTCGATTCAGTATCGCCGGGCACGGCGCTGGGAAGCCTCCTCCAGCGCCGCGGCATCCCATCGAAGCACGGAGCGCACCGAGTTGGCCGGGACGCATTGCGAACCTGCCCGCTCTGAGGATTACGCCCATGGAGAGTCACAGAGCATTCCGTTTGCACAACGATCACTCCGAGCGCGGTTACTCGGCAATGCACGCTCCTGTGCTGGTTCTCAACGCTTCCTACGAACCCATTAATATCTGTGCCGCGCGGCGCGCCATCGTCCTGGTGCTGAAGGGCGTGGCTGCCACCGAGGAGATCAACGGGCATTTTATGCACTCCTCGCGGGTTGCAATACGGGTTCCATCGGTAATCCGGCTGCTGGAGTATCGCCGCATTCCGCACCAGACGCGTGCGCTCTCCCGCAAGAACATTCTGTTGCGCGACCGTAATACCTGCCAGTACTGCGGCGTGGTACTGCCAGCCTGTGAGTTGACGCTGGATCACGTCATGCCGCGCTCCCGTGGCGGACTCTCCACCTGGGAAAACCTGGTGGCTTGCTGCCATGAATGCAATCGCAGAAAAGGAAATGCGCTGGCCCACGAGTGTGGTATGCGTCCAATCAAAGAACCGCGCCCATTTTCACTGCATACCAGCCGCCACCTGATGCGGATGATGGGACGCAGCGACGCCAAGTGGCGCAAGTATTTGTTCTATTGATTTGCCCACTCGCCGGCGCCCTCGCCGGGCTTGAATTCCACTCTGCTTGGGGCCGGATTTTAGCGCAGCCGAGGTGCGTTTTCCCTTCTATTATCTTCAATTTAACCTTAGTACCACAGTTCCGTGCAGACATTCGCATCTAACTGCTCATTAGGCTGATTGAAACTGCCCCGGCTCCTGTCAGGCGCAGTGGGGGGAGTTTGCATGCCGGAAGACGCGATAAATCAGATTTCCGCAGAGATTCGCACCAGGGGAGCGGAGTTCTATCCTGAGCGGGGCGAGCTTCGCGCCCTTCGCATTGTCGGCCGGACCCCGAAGACGGATCACTACATTTACGATCTTGTGGCTGAGTTTGCAAGCGGCTCCGAGCGGCTGGCGGTGAAACTCTACCGGACGAACAAGCACGGCCAGGCGATCACACGGCATCTGGCGGCGGCGGAAACCAATCATCTGCGCTCGATCTGGAGCATCGCGAAAGCGAAGAATCATCCCGGCATTCCGCAGCCCTTGGGAGACTTCAGCGAGTTGGGAGCCGTGGTCAGCGAAAAGTTGACCGGCATTCCCCTGCAGTCGATCATCATGAAAGCTGCGCTGCTGCCCGGCTACGCCGGGCTTGGAATGCTGCAGGGCGCGGCCACCGCGAGCGGAACATGGTTGCGCACATTCCAGAGAATTACCGCGCAACCGCCGCAGCCACTGGATGGAGATGGATTGCAGCTAGAGATGGAGAAGCTCTGCCACAGTTGCAAAGCCGAAGGCCTGGACGATGATTCCATTAGCAAAATTCTCTCCGGGACGCGCGCAATTCTCGACCGTGCGCGCAAGCCTCTGACGAACTCGGCGGTCTTGAGCGAGTTCACGCCCCTCAATGTGATCGTGCAGGAGCACGGAGTCGGTTTCAGCGATTTTGCGCGGATGCAGGAGAGCGGCAGCACCTATCTGGATCCCGCGACATTCCTGGCCTCCGTCGAGGCGCTGGAAAAGTATCCCTTCTGCAACCGGATCATCACAACCGAGGTGCAGGAAAATTTCCTCGACGCCTACCAGGCTACCGAGGCGGAGCGTGAGATACTGCGCGTCTTCAAGATGAAGGTTTTGCTCTCGATGTTTGCCGCCGGACGTACGGTGAAAGAGAGTGCCGTTCGCAAAAAGGTCATGTGGGCCAACGTGATGAAGAAGTTTATCCAGGCGGCGGCCGACCGTTCATTGCCCAAGGCGGCGTAACCTTAATCCTCGCTGGTCAACTCCGCAAACGCGGTGCAGACATTGCGCTGCGTGAATTATTTTTGCTCTTCCTTCGGAGTGCCGTTCTTCTCGCCCTCACTGGCGTGCTTGATCTCCTGCCCCTGATAGATGATTCTGGTCTTTGAGCCGAAGCGGCGGTAGTTTTCGTACCTTACTACCTGCCGAATGTGGACATCGCCCATGACGAAGTGCAGGTTGTCATCCACCTTGGTATAGGTAGGGAACCAATATTTTCCGTCGATCTGCTCACGCCAGGTGGTGAAGCGCGGGAAGAGATTTTCATTGTCCTTCTTGGCCTTGCCCAGGTCGGGAACGTTCTTGCCGTATGTCTTGACAATCTGGAAGTCATGGTCGTCCACCCAGATGCGGCCATCAAAATAGCGCTGCCCCTTATCGATCTTCTTGGGGCTAAGATCGAAGACATAGCAGTTGAGTTCGTCCTCCTGCTGTTGGCCGAGATACTTGACGTTGTACAAGGGTAGATCGTCGATGGTCATGGTGAAGGGCATGCGCTTCTCGATGTCGTCAAGATCCTCCTTCGTCATCTGGATGCGGGTGAGGGTATTTTGCGGAGCGAACCTGACCAGTTGTACGCGCTTGCCTTTGTCGTCAAAAAGCACATCGAAGACCTGCTGATATTCGCCGTCCACGCTGCTGCCCTCCAGCGTTTGAACCTTGACGCTCTGCGTCCATGTGTATTGTTCGCGCGCCACCTTGAATTCCTTTTCCTTGGAGGCAAAGCGCTGAATTAGTTCATCCACGCTGATGCCCTTGGGAGGCGTGCCATTGAGCACCCCCTCGCCTTCCTGCGCAACTAACGGCAGAGACAACACGCAGAGCACCAATACGCTCAGCAAACGGATCATAAAAGGTCGCATCATGCTTCCATTGTGCCATTGAGATGCGGGTTCAAGGCTAAATCAAAGCAAACCGGCAAGATTCAGAAGGCAGAATTTCCGCAAATCGACCTCCCGCCGTCGAGAGTTGCTGGCGTCGGCCCACTCAGAGCCCGCGAATTCGCTCCGCTGCATTACAATCTTGTCCAGCCATGGGCATTGCATCGAAGCTGGCGGAAGTTCGTGAACGGATTGCATGGGCGGCGCAACAGGCGGGACGTGATCCCGGCGAAGTCGCACTGATGGCGGTCTCCAAGACGCACGCGGCGGCTGCGATTCTGGAGGCGATTGCCGCCGGGCAAATGCTCTTCGGTGAAAACCGGGTGCAGG
>JBEKOO010000046.1:0-30778 GCA_049521655.1 Candidatus Korobacteraceae bacterium | reverse complement strand
TCAGCGCGGCAACACAGATCAACGCCGGCTCGCGCCAGCTGGCGGCGCAAAAAGTTCCTGATTTCGGCGTCCTCAACACGACCGAGGCGTTTGCGCGCCAATACCCCGATCAACTCAAACGGATTTTGCAAGTCTTCGAGCGCGCCCGCCTCTGGATCATCGCCCATCCCGAAGAGACCGCCAAACTTATCGCCGAAGAGGGCAAGCAGACGCTTCCCGTCGCAAGGCTGCAACTCGCGCACCATGACTACCGTAATAGTGTCCCGGGCGACGATTTGCGCGCTTACCTTAAACAGCTCTCACCTCTTCTTGTAGAAGAGGACATTGTGAGAAAGAATACAAACTTGGATCGAGCCATAGGAGAACTGATCGATCCGTCGTTCGCGAAGGCTGTAGTCGGCGGAACGAAACGATAAGCAACTCATTTTTCATACCCTCTGGAGGTTTAACGTATGCCACCCGTAATCGACAAAGAGATTTGCGGCAACTGTGGAACTTGTATCGAGAACTGTCCGCTTGATGTGCTGCACTGGTCCCAGGACGGTCGCGAAACAGAAGTCAAGTATCCGGAAGAGTGCTGGCACTGCAACGCCTGCAAGCTCGATTGCCCGAACGGAGCAATTCAGTTGCGCCTTCCCTTGCCTGCGATGCTGCTCTACACGGCTTCACCGCATAAAAACTAGCGAATTCCGCCATTGCAGTAGTGGCGCGACAGAACCTAGAAGCAGTCTAATAAATGGCTTGGGCGTTTGAAGGGTCTTCCCTCAGCGGCTGAAGCCGCGTGAAATGAGTCTCTCTTCCGGCACGACTGAAGTTGTCCCGAGGGCCTGGTCGAGATCGGCGATAAGATCGCCCGCGTCTTCGATGCCGACAGAGATTCTCACCAGCTCTGGTGGAAGCTTGCGTGAGGCGGCGATTTCCGGCGGAACGCTGGCGTGCGACATGCATCCGGGCAGGCTGATGGTGGAGTGGACGCTACCGAAGCTGACGCATATCTGGAACATGCTTGCATGCTCGGCGACGGCGTGCGCAGCTTCCAGGGATTGTGTAGTGAAACTGAGCACCGAGCCTGCGCCCGAAGCCTGCTGTTGTTGCAATGCATATCCAGGATCGCTCTTGAGGCCGGGAAAGAAGACTTGCTCGACGCGTGGGTCCGCAGCGAGGAATTCGGCAATGGCCAGGGTGTTGCGCTGCTGAGCATCCACTCGCAACTTCAGCGTCTTAAGGCCGCGTAGCAGCAGGAAGCAATCAAATGGCGCCAGCGCGTTGCCCTCTGCATTCTGCAGGAAGTAAATCTCTTCGGCGAGCTTCAAATCACGTACAACCACAACACCTCCGGTTAGGTCGGCGTGACCGCATAGGAACTTAGTCGCAGAGTGCAGCACGATGTCAGCACCGAGCGAAAGCGGTCGTTGCAGGTAGGGAGACATTAGTGAGTTGTCCACCACCAGCAGCGCATTGTTGGCATGTGCCAAGGCCGCGAGTGCGCGCAGGTCAAGGACATGCAGCAAGGGATTGGTCGGTGACTCCACGAAGATGAGGCGGGTGCGTGGCGTGATCTTTTTGGCGAAGGATTGAAGGTCGCCGGCGTCGGCGTAGCAAGCGTTGATGCCGGAGCGTTCGAGAATGCGAGTGAACAGACGGCAGGTTCCGCCATAAAGATCGCTGTCAGCAAGAATCTCATCGCCGGTGCGGAGAGTGCGCGCCACCGCGGTGATGGCGGCCATGCCGCTGGAGAAAGCAAGGGCGCGTGTGCCCCCTTCGAGCCTCGCGATCTGAGCTTCTAGAACCGAGCGCGTGGGGTTGCCGCTGCGCGAGTAATCGTAATCGCCGAATTGGTCGGCGTGCTCCTGCTCAAAGGTTGCAGTCTGGTAGATTGGCGTGGATGTGGGGCGGAGGCGGTCTCCGGGTGCGGCGTCGAACTGCACAAGTTGACTAGCGAACTTCATTGGCGGACTCCTTTGCGAGGTTGCTGCAGCCAGCGGCCGCAAATGCCTGTTCGAGATCGGCAATAATATCGGCGGGAGATTCTAGTCCTACAGAAAGCCGGATGAGTCCTTCCGAAATTCCCAGACGCTCGCGAAATTCAGGTCCAAGGTCGGCGTGCGTAGTGGAAGCCGGATGCGTGATCAGGGTCTCCAATCCACCCAGGCTCTCCGCGCGTGAGCAAAGCTGCACAGCGTTGAGTACAGCGATGGTAGTGGCGTAAGGTGCGTCGAGTTCGAAGGAAATCATGGCACCGGGGGCGCGCTGCTGGCGCAGTGCCAGCTCATACTGCGGGAACGAACGCAGGCCGGGATAATAAATTCGCGATACCGCCGAATGTGCTTCCAGCCACTCGGCGATGACCTGCGCGTTTTCGCAATGCAAGCGGAGACGCGCCGGAAGCGTCTTAAGTCCTTGCAACGTGAGCCAGGCTTCGAAGGGGGCTTGGATCGAGCCCAGGGTCTTGCGAATCAGGCGAAAGCGTTCGGCGAGCGCTTCGTTGTTCGTCGCGAGTGACCCACCGACGGTGGCGTTATGTCCGTCGATGTATTTTGTTGTGGAGAGCACAGAGATGTCCGCGCCGAGTTCGAGCGGGCGCTGCAAGGCCGGCGTGAGGAAAGTGTTATCCATAGCGAGCAGAAGGCCATGTCGCTCTGTGATATCCGCGATCGCGGCAATGTCAGTAAGGGTGAGAATCGGATTCGCGGGAGACTCGATGAAAACGATGCGAGTTTGCGGCGTGATCGCAGCTTCCACGTTTGCGGGATTCGAGGTATCGACGAATGTGGCGTGTACTCCGAGTGGCTCCAGTATCTCGCGGAAGAGGCGGATAGTTCCGCCGTAGGCTACCTCGGAAAGGATGGCGTGCTCGCCTGCTTTCAGCACGGAGAAAAACAGTGCGCTCTCGGCGGCCATGCCGCTGCGGAAGCAGACCGCGGGCGCGGTTCCTTCCAGTGAGCCGATAGCTTTTTCCAGTGCATCTACCGTTGGGTTGGAAACGCGCGAGTAACTGAATCCCTTATCGACCCCAACCGCATCGTGAACAAAAGTACCTGTTTGATATAGAGGGAAGATCAGGGAGCTGGCATGAGAGTCCAGTGTGCGGCCGCCGTGAATGGCCACGGTTGCAATGTCGTGAGTTCGTGAAGCCAATGAATCCTCCCCTGGCAGGTGAGCGTAAAACGTCTAAAAACAAATTTGCCGTCTTGAGAGAATCCCAGACGGCTGCCAGAGAAGAGATGTGCGATTGCTCAGACACTCAAAGCTGGACGACCACCGCCTGGGGGGCGCATGGCCATTCGCATTCGAGAGTTGAAGAGTATCGTCATTTTGAATTCGTAACCAAAACTAATAAAGAGAGTATAGCACAATGTGAGAGCGCATTGAGTACAGTTTGCTTGTGACTCTGCTGCCTATTCCAACACCTGCTATCGTTCAACGTTGACGTGGACCGTCCTCCTTCCGGTTTTGGCTTCACTATTGAATAAGAGAGCGGCCGGGTAGTTAGCGGCGCAAGAGCAACTGAATCTTTCATAGGTGCTACTGACACCGGACGATAATAGTTGCGGTACCCAGTGGGTTGATGTTAGTTTAGTGACATGATTTCTAACGCCATGAAGGCTGCGATGTGTTGCTGCATGTGTATGTGTCACATGCACGCGTCTTCTGGCGTGAGGAAATTGCAGGGCTAAAGCTTTAAGTTACAAGCCGGCACCTCATTTAGACCCACCGCCAGAAATTGAACTGGCAGGTGGGTTTTCTGTTTTGGGGTGAAGGCGACCCAGTCCAGAGAATGGGCATTCACGAAGTGGATTCATAGTGAGGAGAAAAACAGTGAGCGTTCCTGAAATCCAAGTTGAAGAACTGAAACAGCGGCTTGATGCCGGTGAGAATCTCTTTCTGCTCGACGTGCGCAGTGAGAACGAGTACGAAAAGTCTAATATTGGCGGCCACCTTATCCCACTCCCCGAGCTTGCGGATCGGGTGGGCGAACTCGATGCCGGCCGCAAGATTATAGCCTTCTGCCAAATGGGACCGCGGGGTGCCAAGGCTGTGCAATTTTTGCATAAGGCCGGCTTCACCCAGGCCTGGTATCTTACCGGCGGGATTCACGCCTGGTCAGACCGCATCGACCGCCGCGTACGAAAATATTAATTTTGCAATTGGCTGTAGATGAGAAGGCAACGCCACGCATGACGAGCACTGTCGGCTGTGTGATGTGTGTGGCATTTCGGACGGTTGTCATAAGAGTGGTCGAAACCAGTTAGACGAGGCCAGAGCGTGTTGCGGACGATTCGAGAGGACATTCAATCCGTACTGAGGCGCGATCCTGCCGCAACCGGTACACTTTCCGTGCTGCTGAATTACCCAGGGCTCCACGCAGTGTGGATGCATCACCTAAACCACTGGCTCTGGCGGCGCGGCTTTCGTCTGCCTGCACGCTTTTTGTCGCAAGTCTCCCGCTTCTGGACGGGGATCGAGATTCATCCGGGCGCGACCATCGGGCGTAGACTCTTCATCGATCATGGCATGGGAGTGGTGATTGGCGAGACGGCGATTGTGGGCGACGATGTGACGCTCTACCACAGCGTAACTCTCGGCGGAACCAGCCTGCAGAAAAGGAAACGCCACCCCACCCTCGGCAACGGCGTGGTCGTTGGCAACACCTCGAGCATCCTGGGAGACATCGTGGTGGGAGGCAACTCGCGCGTTGGCGCCGGCTCGGTGGTGCTGCGCGATGTGCCACCGGACTCCACCGTCGTCGGAGTGCCCGCGCACATCGTCTACCGCGACGGCAAGCCGGTGCTCATCACCGATCCAAGCGAGATCAAGGATCCACTGAGTAATGCGCTGATTGCGCTCTCCAAGGACGTCGACGGGTTGCGCGTGCGCCTGAACAAGTTGGCTTATCTGGAGGCGGCGACCGCGCTGGCGAATGGCGGCACGGTGGGCGGGTTGGCCAATGAGGACAAGGAGCGCCGCGATTACCGCAGCGAATTCGATAAAAGCAACTTTGCCGATTACGGCGCTGGAATTTAGCCGGATGATGCGCCCAATCCCGGCTCGCAATAGCATTTTGGGGAGTCGCAATTGGTTTGCAACACGGGGCGAAGCGACAGCACCACCGAATGGAGAAGTGGCTGCTTGGTTTATTTCTGTCTCCGCATTCGTAAGCGGCAACCGTCAATTTGCATAGGCTCGCATAGGAACTAACTTTCCGTGGTTTGGTTTAGCTAATAAGGAGGCAACACAGTGCCAGAAGAGGTCAACCGTATTGCTCTACGCGAGGACGCAGCGTTTCAACTCGCGAACGTTACCAAAATCGCTCCGCAGTACGGGGCCATAACCCCGCGTTGGTTGGTTCGCCTATTGGACTGGAAGCCGCTTGAGGCGGGAACGTTCAGAGTAAACCGCGTCGATGAAGACAAGGCGATCGAGTCCACTTGCGGTCAGGTGGACGAGTCGGTTCTTGCTCCAACCTATGTCGAATACCAGGAGAAGCCAAGGGAATACCGGTTGAGTAGCATCACCGCAGTCCTCAACGTACACACCCGTATCTCCGATGTTTTCAGCAATCCTTACGATCAAGTTCGAGAGCAGCTGCGGCTTCTCATCGAGACCGTCAAAGAAAAGCAGGAAAGTGAACTCCTCAACAACGCTGACTACGGACTCCTCAACAACGTCTCCGCTCCTCAGAAGCTGAAGACGCGCAAGGGTGCACCGACGCCTGATGACCTGGACGAACTATTGACGAAGGTATGGAAAGAGCCGTCTTTATTTCTCGCTCATCCTCGCGCCATCGCCGCATTCGGACGGGAATGCACCTGTCGCGGCGTGCCTCCCCCGACCGTCACGCTATTCGGTACACCATTCGTGACCTGGCGCGGCATCCCGTTGATTCCCACTGACAAGATCGCCGTGAGAAGCAAGGACGCCCATACCAAGATTCTGTTGGTGCGCGTTGGTGAAAGAAAACAGGGTGTGGTCGGCCTATTTCAACCGGGACTGCCTGGAGAGCAGAGTCCCGGCCTGTCGGTTCGTTTCATGGGGATCGACCAGCGTGCGCTCGCCTCATATCTGATTTCGTTGTACTGCTCTGCCGCCGTACTTACTGACGATGCGATTGCCCTGCTCGAAGACGTAGACGTGGGACAGTACCATGAGTACAAATGACGAGAGCCGAGCCTCATCAGCGATTCCGGGAGCTGGCAACTGGGCAAAGGTGCAGGGGACGGAAGGCCTAGCTGCCGGCGTTCTTGATCCGTTGGAGCTGGCGCGCTTGGCCAACGAGTTCTTTACCGCGTTGCCAGATGCGCTCCAGCCTCCTTCGTCCGTCGCGCCGGCAGCGCCGTTTCCGCCGGGCTCTCCGGTCAACGTGAATCCTTATGCGGCTGTGCCCGGTCCAACTATGCCCGCATTTCCCGGACTGTTCTCTAGCTTGGCTGCGGGACAGACCGTCCTGCTGCCCGCCCGCGACACGGGCGCGGCACCGGCCGGTAATCCGCTTGCGGCGTCAGCACCAGCCCCGGCGGCAGCTCCTACAGTTCCCGTGAGCGCGGCCGATACATCGGCTGTGCCCGCGTTTTCCTTTTTGCAGGATGCTCGGCCCTTGTTCACGGGGCGTGCTGCGGAACCAGCGATTCTGAATACGCCTGCGAGGGCATTTCGGAACGATGTTCCAAACGATGCGGAATTCGCCGCAATTCCCTCGTCTCTGGTTGCGTACGTCTCGCTATCCCAGGCCACCGAGTCTGCTCAGCCTCCTATGCCGACGGTGCCCGGCTCCTTGGGTAAGATTGACTCGTCGGCTTTCCCGGCTTTTTCCTTCATGGAAGAGGCACGGCCGCTCTTTTCGACTCCGCCTGCAGCGCCCGGCCCGCTTCCGGCCGCTCCGACCTGGGAGCAACTGGACAAGTCAGTGCGTGCGGAAGAGTCCTCCTCAACAGCCGCCAATCCCTTTGCCTCGCCTCTGGATCTACATGCACCTCAGTTGCCAGGAGGCGTGGCGCATACGCCCGATTATCGCGCAGCGGCCTCGCACGATCCCCTGAACCGGCCTCGTGCGCTTTCTCCTGAAAATACCGTGCCCGCGCAGTCTCCGGTGGGCGCGCGCTCGGGTCTGCCGGGCGATCTCAACCTCTCCTCGTATTCGTTTGACGTGGAGGCAATTCGCCGCGATTTTCCGATTCTGCGGGAGCGCGTAAATGGCCGCCCCTTAATCTGGTTTGACAACGCGGCAACCACGCAGAAGCCTCAGAGCGTCATTGATCGTCTCAAGTACTTTCACGAGCACGAGAATTCCAACGTGCATCGCGCGGCTCACGAACTGGCGGCGCGTGCCACCGATGCCTACGAGTCGGCTCGCGAGAAGACGCGCCGTTTTCTCAACGCAGGCTCGTCACGCGAAATCGTCATTGTTCGTGGTGCCACCGAAGCAATTAATCTAGTTGCCCAAAGTTGGGGACGACGCTACATTCAGAAGGACGACGAGATTGTCATCACTTGGCTGGAGCATCACGCCAACATTGTTCCTTGGCAGATGCTTTGCGCCGAAAAGGGTGCACGGCTTCGTGTGGTGCCGGTGGACGATGCCGGACAGGTACTGCTCGACGAGTACGAAAAACTGCTTGGCCCCAAGACTCGAATTGTCTCTATCTCCCAGGTATCCAATGCCCTCGGCACCGTCACACCGGTAAGCGCAATGATTGAGGCCGCTCACCGCCACGGCGCTCGCGTGTTGGTGGATGGCGCACAGGCCGTTTCGCACATGCGCGTGGACGTGCAAGCTCTGAATTGTGACTTCTACGTATTTTCAGGGCACAAAGTGTTTGCGCCAACCGGCATCGGCGTGGTGTATGGGAAGTCGGAGGTTCTGGATAACACGCCCCCCTGGCAGGGTGGCGGAAACATGATCCAGGATGTCACCTTTGAAAAGACGCTCTACCAACCGCCGCCGCAGCGCTTCGAGGCAGGCACCGGCAACATCGCAGATGCCGTCGGTCTTGGAGCCGCAATCGATTACCTCGATCGCGTGGGCATGGCAAATGTCTCTCGCCATGAACACATGCTGCTGGTCTATGCCACCGAAGCTCTGCAGCGTATTCCGGGTCTGCACATCATCGGCACGGCAAAAGAAAAAGCTGCCGTTCTCTCGTTCGTGATGGACGGATTCCGTACCGAAGAGATCGGGGACTACCTGAACCGCAAGGGCATCGCGGTTCGCGGCGGGCACCACTGCGCGCAGCCGATTCTTCGCCGCTTTGGTCTGGAGAGCACACTTCGTGCCTCGCTCGCACTCTACAACACTTGTAAGGAAGTCGACGAACTCGTTGCCGCCCTCTGGGATTTGCGACAGGGACGCAATCCTGGTCTTGTTTGATAGCAAATTGATTGCAGCAGGAGGAAGTCCGCCTCCAGATGCAGTGAATATTTCGAGGTTCGCCGAGCGCGGACCTGATGGAGATGAAATGGCAATTGCAAAGAGCATTACTGAATTGATTGGAAAGACACCGCTTCTTTACCTCAATAAGATCACCCAGGGATCGGCCGCAAGAGTGGCTGTCAAACTGGAGAGCCAGAATCCGCTGGCCAGTGTGAAAGACCGCATCGGCGTTGCGCTGATTGAGGCCGCCGAGCGCGATGGCAAAATTCATCCGGGCAAAACGGTTCTAATCGAGCCCACCAGCGGCAACACGGGAATTGCGCTTGCATTCGTAGCGGCAGTGAAGGGTTATGAACTGATCCTCACCATGCCGGAGACGATGAGCTTGGAACGGCGCGTGCTTTTACTGGCCTTTGGCGCCAAGATCGTGCTGACCCCCGGCCCCAATGGCATGAAGGGCGCAGTGGCCAAGGCAGAAGAGTTGCTCGCTGCCACCCCCAACGGTTATATCCTGCAGCAGTTCAACAACCCCGCCAATCCTGAAATTCACTTTGCCACCACCGGCCCTGAGATTTGGAACGACACGGACGGCAAGGTGGACATCCTGATCTCCGGCGTCGGCACTGGCGGAACCCTCACCGGCGTTGCCCGCTACATCAAGCCGAAGAAGCCATCGTTCAAGGCGATCGCGGTGGAACCTGCCGAAAGCCCCGTACTCTCGGGCGGCAAGCCGGGACCGCACAAGATCCAGGGGATTGGAGCCGGCTTCGTTCCCAGCGTACTTGACACCTCGTTGATCGACGAAGTCGTCCAGGTAACAAACGATGAGGCCCTCGCTTTTGCCCGCCGTTTGCCCAAGGAGGAAGGGTTGCTCGTAGGAATCTCTTCGGGAGCCGCTGTTGCCGCGGCCTTGAAGGTGGCTAAGCGTCCCGAAAACGCAGGCAAGCTCATCGTTGCCATTATCCCCAGCTTTGGCGAGCGCTACCTGAGCACAATTCTTTTCGAGGAACTGCGCAAAGAGGCGCAGGCGCTGCCGACTGCGCCGATTGGCGAGCCGACCGCTCCCAAGGTGTAACCGAGGCAATCCACAGGATCTCAATTACGAAGTCCCAAGGGCTCTGACCCCTGGGACTTTTCTGTGTTCAGCCGAACTCCCTTTGCTGCTGGTCGCAGTCCCGAGACGCTTGTAGTTGAGGGCTTTGGGTCGCTTCATAGCCTTCTGGAATTTTTGGCGGACAGACGATGCATACGCTACAACTCGTAAATCCACTTTTCCAGGATTCCAGTGGAGATGGTAAGTTGGACCTAAAGCAAACCCTTCCGGATAGGAGGCATCTCACAAAATCACGGTGAACGTCCCAAAGCTGAGGCGGAATGACTATCGCTAACGGCTAGGGACTGATCTCGCCTAGGTTCTTCGTTAAACACGCGCCGCGCACTCGGCATCGCATCCAACCTTTACTTGACCGTGCAACGACGGTGGTCAGATCGATAGAAAATTGATCTTGGTCGTCGTGCGAGCGCGTGGCAACTGCATAGTAAGTTTGTTTCGGCAGAGCACACAAGCCCTAGGGCATAACCGAACCGATCCAGGAGAAGAGACAAATGGAAATGGAAATGTCGATGGAAATGCGGCGATGTATGGAGGATTGTCGCAACTGCATGGCCATGTGCATGGAAACCATGATGCAGTGTATGAAGAGCGGCAAAATGGACATGAAGATGATGTGCACCTTCATGGACTGCACGGAGATGTGCCAGATGTGCGCCAATTGCATGATGCGCATGTCTCCGATGAGTGGAAAGATGTGCGCAATGTGCGCAGAGATGTGCATGATGTGCGCCACCATGTGCGAGGGGATGGGCGACAGTCCAATGATGAAACGCTGCGCCGAGATGTGCCGCCGGTGCGCCGAGTCTTGCTCTATGACTGCGAAGGTAATGAAGGCCGCCTAGGCCGGAATCGCGACGTGCGACAAGGCTCGGGGGCAGCGCACTCTGCCCCCGGCCCGTTCGCAACAAGTCCGATCGCGGTTACGCACGGACCTTTTGCGAACTAAGGAAATCGAGTAATACTGCAGAACCCGCCTGCGAGTCATGATGGTCCACACGGATCGAACAATCCCTGCGTTTTGGTCTAGGGTTGAACCTGCCGCCCGGTGCAACTTCGAAAATGCGCTCGACGGTGCTGGAGCAGATTGGGCAGATCGCACCAACCACCGGCTGCACTACACCCCTCATGCACATGCCGCAATAAACCTCTGCACCATTGGCCCAGCAGGGGCGGACGAAGCCCTTTTGGGCGTCGCGTACGTAAATGTGAGTCAGTGTTTTTTCGGTCTGAGAGGTAGAGAGTTGCGCCATTTCGATGCTCCTATTCGACATCCAAAAGAAGAAGGCCCACGATCTGATCGTGGGCCTCTGAGATAACACTGCCGATACCGCTTGAACTTTACATTTCGGCTTTCTCGCCCACGGTTTGCATTCGGATACACATACACATGGCCATGGGCATGCAATGCGCCGCGAGGGTGAGGAAGGAATCGCCGTTCGTGTTAAGTCTGGTGCTGATCATTCGATCAAAACTCCGAAACATTAGATCTGAAAGATTCTGGAGCACGGAACGGGATTTGAACCCATGAATAACGGCTTTGCAGGCCGCCGCGTTAGCCACTTCGCCATCCGTGCTCATGTCTAGCGTTCTCTTCTGCTGTATTGCCCCAAAAGGAAAAACCCACCGCTCTCTGGCAGTGGGTTCGACAAACCTTGAAACTTGGAGCGGTCGATTAAGCCCGAATGCCAGAACAAACGTTTGTGCAGCAACAACACATGCTGTCACAACAGACGTTCATTCGCATCAGGCCGCTCATGAATTCATACAATAGCTGAATCGCATCCTGCATGCAAGTGATTCTTTTAGGAAGAAGCCGCGTCGAGGTCATGAGTCCCAAAAACATTGGTGATACTAATGTACTGTCGCGCCGGACATGCCTCTCGAAAACTGACAATAAATAATTGTTGCTGTGCCGGTGGGTTGATGTTATCTTACTAGTCATGATCTCTCACACCAAGAAGGCCGCGATGTGTTGTTGCATGTATATGTGTCGCGTGCATATGTCTTTTGGCGTGGGGAAAGTGCAAGGCTAAAGCTTTAGATTACAAGCCGGCACCTCAACTATACCCACCGCCAGAAAGACTGGCAGGTGGGTTTTCTGTTTTGGACTGAAACGAAGTGTTACAGAAGACCTGCACTTACTTAGTCAGATTGGCTTTGGGAAGTAGAACTAATGAGAGTTCGTAGAATTCAGGCCGAAGAACTTAATCGGTGGATTGAAGTTATCTCAATGGACATGATCTTTAACGCCATGAAGGCCGTGATTTGTTGTTGCATGTGTATGTGTCGAATGCACGTGTCTTCTGGCGTGAGGAGATTGCAAGGCTAAAGCTTAAGTTACAAGCCGGCATCTTATTTAGACCCACCGCCAGAAGTTGAACTGGCAGGTGGGTTTTCTGTTTTGGAATGGAAACTGAGCGTTCCGAAAGACCTTCGATTGCAAATCGGATTCGCTTGAGGAGAGGAACTAATGAGCGTTACTAAATTTCAGGCCGAAGAGCAGTCAGGTGGCCAAGAAACGCGAGCTGCCATCTGCGGATTGTGCCCCGGGGGATGCGCCGTTGAAACCGTTGTGGAGAAAGGGAAACTGGTGGATGTTCGCCCGCGGAGCGGAATCCCGTTCGCTGCTATCTGCCTTCGGGGGAGACATTCCGCTGAGGTAGTGCACTCTCCGGATCGCTTGAAGACACCTCTCATCCGCGTGGGTGAGCGGGGCGAGGGACGTTTCCGGGAGGCCACTTGGGAAGAGGCTCTGGATCTTGTGGCCACCAAGGTAAAGGAGATCGGCAAGGCCTACGGTCCTGAGGCTGTGGCCAGCCACTCCGGGCGCGGGGCCTTCGAGCAATCGCTCCTGGATTTCAATGTCGGCGAGCTGGTGGCAACCTCCCTGCTGCTGCCTTTCGGCTCCCCCAATATCTCCAGCGTGGCTTCCCTCTGCTATGTCTCCTTCGGTGTCCTAGCTCCGATTACTACTTACGGATTGCTGGCGAATCAGCTCGCCCCGGACTTTGAGAACAGCAATTTGATCCTGGTTTGGGGCGCCAACCCCGCCACAGATTCGCCGCCTTTCATGTTTGACCGCATCCTCAAGGCCAAGCAAAAAGGAACGCGGATCGTGGCCATCGACCACATGCGGAGCGATATCGCCCAGCGCGCGGACCAGTGGATACAGATCCGACCTGGCACCGATGGCGCATTGGCTTTAGGGCTACTTCACGTGGTCATCTCCGAGAAGCTATATGACGAGGCTTTCGTAGAAACGTGGACTCACGGCTTCGCAGCGCTGGAGGCATATGTCCAGACCTTCACTCCCGAAAAAGTAGCGAGCATCACGGGTATTCCCGCTCAGGCCGTGATCGACCTTGCCCGTGAACTTGCCACCGCGAAGCACGCTACGCTTCGCACTTACACCGGCTTGGAGTATTCCAATAGCGGTGTCCAGACCATCCGTGCGGTGTTCATCCTCTGGGCCCTCACCGGGAATCTTGATGTGCCCGGCGGACTCTACATCAATCCCGTACCGCCTCCCACGATAGAGAAGACCCCAGTGGAAAGACCCACGGGGGCTACAGCCATCGGATCGAAGGAGTATCCCCTCTTTCATCAACTCACGGGCCTGGCCCAGTTCATGGAATTCCCTAAAGCCGTATTGCAGGGCGATCCTTATCCCGTTAAGGCGCTGCTGAATTTCGGCGCCTCTATTCTCACCTCATATCCGCAGTCGGCGATCTTCGAGGAGGCCCTCAAGGCCTTGGAGCTCCTGGTGGTGGTGGACCGCTTCCTCACCAAGGATGCTCTTTTCG
Source organism: Candidatus Korobacteraceae bacterium (assembly GCA_049521655.1). GTDB lineage: Bacteria > Acidobacteriota > Terriglobia > Terriglobales > Acidobacteriaceae > TOLSYN. The sequence goes on along the minus strand of JBEKOO010000046.1, from coordinate 17,493 downwards.
CCGATGTTGTGCTGCCCTCCACAACCTATTTCGAGATCGATTCCTACCAGCGCTATCCGGGCTACGTCCGGCTGCGGGAAAAGGTAGTGGAACCCGTAGGAGAATCCCGGAACGACATCCTGATCCTCCGAGGCCTGGCGGAGCGTCTCGGCTACGGGGAACTCTTCCCGAAAGACGAGCAGGAGGTTTTAGCCAAGGCCTTTGCCCGCAAACCAGAACTGCTGGAGGCACTGAAAGCCAGCCCCGACGGGGTTGCGCTTCAATCACCACCGAAGCAGTACAGGAAGTTCGAGACAGGACAGCTTCGGCCCGACGGACAGCCTGGCTTCAATACCCCTTCCGGCAAGTTGGAGATAGCTTCCTCACTCTTGGCGGAACATGGTTACCCAGCCCTGCCGGAATACGTGGAACCCAGTGAAAGCCCTCTGGCCAATCCAGAACTCTTTCAGGATTATCCATTGGTGCTCAACACCGGAGCCCGTATTCAAACGACCTTCCGCTCTCAACACCTCAACATTCCGGGCTTACTGAAACACCAGCCTCTTCCCGAAGCCCTCATTCATCCTGAGGATGCCCTCAAACGTTCCATCGTTGAGGGAGCAAAGGTCTTCGTTACTACGCCCCGAGGGAAGGTGGAATTTTATGCCAAGGTCACCGATCGCATACCTCCGGGGGTTGTGGAGATTAATGTCGGCGGCGGCTCCCCGCTGCAGGCTCCGGCTTGGCAAAAGGCCAATGCCAATTTCCTCACGGATATCAATAACCGTGATCCCATCTCCGGGTTCCCGGTCTTCAAGGCATTGCTCTGCCAGGTGGCACTGGCAGAAGGCAAGCAAGCTATCAATCAATTTCCAAAAGGAGATATGCATGTCAGATCAAAAGTTGCTTCATAAGGACCTTTCAGATGCCGTCGTCGAGATGGACGAGCAGAAGGTTATAACTCTTAGCCAGAAGGTCGTTGACCAGCACCTCTCCGCTTTCGAAGCCATCGATCAGGGATTGGCCCATGGCATGGAGCGGGCCGGAAAGCTCTTCGAGGACGAAGAATACTTCGTCCCGGAGATTCTGCTCTGCTCCGACGCCCTGTACGCAGGACTTGATATTCTCCGGCCCCATGTGGAGAAGAAAGCGGATGCCGCCCGGATCTACAAAGTGGTCATCGGCGTGGTCCAAGGTGATACCCATGACATCGGCAAGAATCTGGTCAAACTGCTAACGGATGCGTCGGGCTTCGAGATTCACGATCTGGGCAGGGACGTGGCACCTCAGGCCTTTGTGGATAAGGCACGGGAAGTGTCCGCTGATGTCATCGCGCTTTCGACCCTCATGACCACCACGATGGCGGGCATGCAGTCCGTAGTCGAGATCCTCAAGACCGATGGAGTCAGGGATCAATTCAAGGTCGTCGTGGGAGGAGGTCCTGTGTCCAAGGGCTTCGCTGACCGCATCGGTGCCGATGGCTACGCGGCTAATGCCGCGGAGGCCGTGACCCTCATCAAGAGTCTGGTGGGCGAGGCCGCCCGCGCCGCCTGAACCTGCGCCGGTTCTGCCGACGCTCTCCAAATTTCTATTTGAAGGAATTTAAATAATGGCCACTGCGATTTTGCAAGATTCCATGACGCCCCTGGAGCGCCTCGGCGCTTTTATCCAGGGAAAGCCCTACGACCGGATCCCCTTCAACGCCTTCATGGGAGACCACGCCGCCCGCGTGATCGATGCCAAGGTGTCCGATGCCTCCCGCTCGGCCTCCCTGCTGGCTAAAGCCCAAATCGCCGCCTATCGCCACTATAAGCTGGATTTTGTTGGGGTGCAGGCGGGCCACCTCGGGGTGGCGGAGGCCCTTGGCACAGAGCTGGAATTCCCCGATGACTGCACGGCCTACGTCAAGAAGTTCGCCCTGGATCACGTCGCTGACTTCAAACGTCTGGAGGTTCCAAATCCCCGAAAGGCAGGGCGCTTCCCGGTCTTTCTCGAGGCCGCCGAGATCCTGCAACAGGAGGTGGGTTCTGAGGTTCCTGTGGGGATGCTCTTTGGCGGGCCTATGTCCACGGCCTACAGTCTCCTCGGGGCTGAAAGGCTCTTAAAATCGCTGTTAACCGACCCAGAGCTGGTGCATGAACTCCTGGACTTCTGCATCGAAAGTGCCACGCCTTTCATCCGTGAGGCCGCCAAGCTGAACGTAGGTTTCGCCATCGTAGACCCGGTCTCTTCTGGCAGCGTCATGAGCTACGAGTTGTTCAAGAAATTCTCCAAGCCGGCGCTCACCAAACTGATCGGGCGCGTCAGGGAAGTTTCGGCTCCTCCCATGCTCCATATCTGCGGCAACACCCGGAAGATCATCGGAGACATGGTGGATACGGGGGCCGGAGTTCTGAGCTTGGACAATTCCGTCGATCTGGCTGACGCCAAGAAGGAAGTAGGGAGTCGCATCACTCTGGTGGGGAATATTCGGCCTGCAGACACGATGTTCCTGGGCACATCGCAGACCGTCGAGGAGAACGTCAAGGAATGCCTCCTCAAGGGACATGACTCGCCCCACGGCTACATTCTGGCACTGGGTTGCGAACTGCCAATTAAGACACCGCCGGAAAATGTGCACGCTTTATCGCAGGCCGTGCGCAAGTATGGGCAGTTCCCTTACCAACCCGAACTATTTGGAGCGCTTGCAAATTGATGAATTCCGTTTTGAAGCAACACGACCTTCTCACGCCCACGCATGTCCCGATGGTTCGGCGTGAGGGTTGTCGCACTCCCCGTCCCGAACCAAAGGAAACTAAACAATGGCTACTGCCCTTTTGCAAGATTCCATGACTCCCCTGGAGCGCCGAAGTGCCTTTATCCAGGGAAAGCCCTACGACCGGATCCCCTTCAGCGCCAACATGGGGGATCATGCGGCCCGCGTCATCGACGCCAAGGTGTCCGAGGTCACCCGCTCGTCTTCCCTGCTGGCGAAAGCACAAATAGCCGCTTACCGGCACTACAAGCTGGATGCGGTGGGAGTCCAGGCGGGACACCTGGGGGTGGCGGAGGCCTTGGGGACCGAACTGGAATTCCCTGATGACAGCACTGCCTTCGTCAAAAAGTTCGCCATGGACCACATCGCCGACTTCAGGCATCTGGAGATCCCCGATCCCCGAAAGGCAGGCCGCTTCCCGGTCTTTCTGGAGGCAGCCGAAATCCTGCTGGAGAAGGTGGGCCACGAGGCTCCGGTAAATGTGGGTTTCGGGGGGCCGATGTCCACGGCCTACAGTCTCCTCGGGGCAGAGAAGCTCTTGAAGGCGCTCTTAACCGCCCCAGAGCTGGTGCACGAACTTTTGGATTTCTGCGTCGAAAGTGCTACCCCATTTATCCGGGAGGCCGCCAAGCTGAAGGTGAGTTTCGGCATCGTGGACCCTGTCTCCTCCGGCAGTGTCATTAGCCGCGAGATGTTCCGGAAGTTCTCTAAGCCTGCGCTTACCAAATTAATCGGGCGGGTCAAGGAAGTCGCCGCTCCACCGATGCTCCATATCTGCGGTAACACCGGGAAGATTATCGGAGACATGGTGGATACAGGAGCCGGAGCCTTGAGCTTGGACAATTCTGTAGATCTGGCGGATGCCAAGCGGGAAGTGGGGAGCCGCATCACCCTGGTCGGGAACGTCAGGCCTGCTGACACCATGTTCCTGGGTACCCCGGAGACCGTGGAGGAGAACGTCAAGGAGTGCCTTCTCAAGGGATATGACTCACCTCGTGGCTACATGCTGGCTTTAGGTTGTGAACTGCCCATCAAGACGCCGCCGGAAAATGTACATGCCCTGTCGCAGGCCGTGCGCAAATTCGGGCAGTTTCCTTACCTACCCGAACTCTTCGGAGCGATTGCAAATTGAAAAACTCTGTTTCGAAGCAGCACGATTTGATTATGCCCAACCGGTGCCTGGTGGCCTATATGCGTGAGACTGTGGTTTCTCACCCGTGCAAAAGGAGATTTGAAAATGCTTAATGTGACCCCCAAAGAACGCCTGCTGCGCGTGCTCAACAAGGAGTCCGTGGACCGTCCCCCTGTCATCTGCACCGGGGGCATGATGAACGCCGCCATAGTGGACGTGATGGAGCGCTCGGGACATACCCTTCCCGCGGCCCACTCCGACCAGGGTCTCATGGCCGACTTGGCCACGGATGTAGCTGAAGCCACAGGCTTCGAGAACCTGGGAATTCCTTTCTGCATGACCGTGGAGGCAGAACTCCTGGGCAGTGAAATTGACATGGGCACCTTGGCTTGTGAACCCAAGATTGCGCGGGAGATTTTCTCCTCCGTGAAGGAGGTTGCGTACCGGGAGGTGGAAAGCATGGTGCACAAGGGACGCCTCCAGACCGTAAAGGCTGCGACTTGGCGACTGGTGAACGATCATCCCGATCTGCCAGTCATCGCGAGCCTGACCGGGCCCCTTAGCACCGCCGCGTCCATCGTGGAGCCCATGACCTTTCTTAAGGAGCTCCGCAAGAATGAGACCGAGGCTCATCGGGTGCTGGCTTATATCACCGATCTCCTAGTGGCTTTCGCCCGGGAAGAACTGGCGGCCGGAGCCACGGCCATCGCCATCGGCGACCCCACGGCCACCGGAGAAATCCTGGGACCGGATATGTTCGGGGCCTACGCGGTGCCTCACCTCAACGATTTGGTGGACCGGATCCATGCCCTTGGGGCTCCCGTGATCCTGCACATCTGCGGGCAGATGAAACGGGTCTGGCATCTGCTGCCGGAGCTCCATGCCGATGCCCTCTCGACGGACGCGCTGGTGAACCTCAAGACCCTCAAAGCTGACTTCCCGCAGATCACCACCATGGGTAATCTCAGCACCTACCTGCTGCAGTCCGGAAGCTCGGAGCAGGTCTCCCGACGGGCTAAAGAACTGGTTCAGGGGGGTATCGACATCATCTCACCGGCCTGCGGGCTTTCCACTTCAACGGCCTTGGGAAATGTCTTCGCCATGACTTCAGCGGTTCTGGAGGCCTAAGATGCATCGCGTCATTTTCGAAACCCCGAGCGGGCCTGTCTCTGCCAAGGCTTCAACCGGAACCACATTATTGGCTGCCGCCCGCAGTTACGGCGTTCTCATCGAGGCCCCCTGCAATGGATCTGGAAGCTGCGGCAAGTGCAAGGTCAAAGTAGATGCCCCATCTCATCTTCGGGGTCAGGATGGGCACCGTCTCGAATTGGGTGAAGAGACTTTGGGCTGGGTGCTAGCGTGCAGTGCCGAAATTTATGGCGATGTCATCGTCGAGGTCCCGGACGCCACAGAGGAAGGCCTTCAGATACTGGATGGTGGGCATAGCGTCAGCGTGGAAATAGCCCCCTGGATCCGAAAGCGCCTGGACGGAAATAGAACAAACGTGCTGGCAGGAGGGCAGCCTTGGCTGGAGGAGGAGGGCGACACCACCCACGAGTTATGGGGCCTCGTGGTCGATATCGGAACCACGACCTTGGTCGCTTCCCTTGTGGATCTGCTCACTGGGATCGAAGCGGCCTCGGAATCAGCCCTAAACCCCCAGGCACTTCATGCCCAGGATGTCCTCTCAAGAATTCACTTGGGCTCTAGCCCCGAGGGGCTAGAACTTCTGCAAGGCGAACTGATCCAGGAGTTGAATCGTCTAGTCACCCTGTTGGCAGCGAAAGTGGGCATTTCAACCCGGCGAATTTACGAAGCGGTTCTTTCCGGCAATACGACCATGCTCCACTTGGCGGCGGGCGTGGACCCAGCGCCCTTGGGACAATTCCCCTACACTCCCTCCCTGTCTGGGACCCAGCACCTCCTCGCCAGGGATCTGGGGCTCTCACTGAATTCTGAGGCTCTGGTCTATCTCCCGCCTATCCTTTCCGCCTATGTTGGAGCCGATATTACTTCGGGCATTCTGGCTACCCGCCTAGACCAGGTCAAAGGGGTGACCCTCTTTGTCGATATCGGCACTAACGGAGAAATGGTCTTGGCTGTGGATGGCGGTCTTGCAGCCACCTCCACTGCGGCAGGTCCTGCCTTCGAGGGAATGAACATTACCTTCGGCATGAGGGCCGCCCGCGGGGCCATCGAGGGCTTCATGGTGGAAGAAGACAACATCGTGGTGAAGACCATCGGGAATGCCGATCCTCAGGGGCTTTGCGGCAGCGGACTGCTGGACCTTGTGGGAGAGTTGGCTTACACCGGAGTCCTCGGCTCCAGTGGACGCTTCGTCAAACACCATCCCGATCCTCTCCTCGAGGAACGATTGGAGGCAGTGGACGGAAAAACCATCTTCAGGGTGGCGGGGCCCGTGCTTCTCACCCAAAAGGATGTGCGGCAAGTGCAATTAGCCAAAGGGGCCGTGCGGGCCGGGATCGAACTGCTTCTGAAATCTGAAGGACTGAATTCAGCGGACGTTGATCGTGTGCTCATCGCGGGGTCATTCGGCTACCACCTGCGGACCCGCAGTCTGGTGAACCTGGGGCTACTGCCGCCGAAGTTCACGGATCGCGTGGAATTTGTTGGCAACACTTCCAAGACCGGCGGCAGGGCCTTCCTGCTGAATGCTTCGTTGCGGAGTCAGATGTCAGAACTGGCAGCAGGGGTCACCATCGTGGAACTGGCAAACGACCCGGCCTTCGAAAGAACCTTCGTAGCAGCCCTCGCGTTTCCGGTGCCGCTCAGGGAAGAGTCCCCGCCAAAGGCTCCAAACCAGGACAGATTATTTTCAAATCCATGATTGCCCGCGAAGGCAATGCGATGCACTGGGGCTTCACGGCTCTGTAATTTGGAATCATTTCAGGAGGTTCAAAATGCCCGCACAGAACGTTATTGATGTCTCGACGGTGATCGAAAAGCAGAAGTTAAGCAGGTTTTTGGTTCGGCTAGTGCTCGTCTCGTGGATCGTGACTTTCTTCGATGGCTTCGACACCAATGTGATTGCGTTTGCTGCGCCCTACCTTGCGCCGAGATTCCACCTCAACAAAATGATGATGGGGAATGTTTTTGGCGCCACCTTTTTTGGTGCCATCTTTGGCGCGTTTTTGTTCGGCTATTTGGGCGACAAACTCGGCCGCCGGCGCGCGATCATTCTTGCCACCGCATGCTTTGGAGTGTTGACGCTTGGACTTGCTCTGGCATCCGGCTATCACTACCTGCTGGTTTTACGCTTTCTCGGTGGTATTGCACTCGGCGGATTCCTGCCACTCATTTGGGCCCTAAATATCGAATATTCGCCCAAGCGTTATCGTTCGACCCTGGTCACGATTAACATGGTCGGTTATTCGTTCGGCCAAATCGTCGGTGGCCCGCTTGCGGTATGGCTGATACCGAAATTCGGGTGGACCGCGCTATTCATCTTCGGTGGCGGCCTGACTTTGATCGCAACGCTGGTTCTCCTCGCACTGCTGCCGGAATCGATCAGGTTCCTCGTAAGCACGGGACGACGCCCCGACCTTATAGAGAGAACGGTTCGCCAGATTGAGCCGCAACGGTTGATAGCGGTAGGCACGCAGTTTGTTCTTTCCGACGAAGGCGCGCAGGGCAAGAAATTCAGGCCAAGCTTTCTTTTCGCAGGCGAGCTGCGCTGGATCACGCCACTGCTTTGGCTCTCTTATTTTTGTGGTTCGCTCGTAACCTTCGGAATGTTCATGTGGATGCCGATGCTACTGGAATCTTTGCGTTTCACCCACAGCGACGCGGCCTTGGCGACTTCGGTCACTGCCTTTACCGCCATGTTAAGTGGTCTGGTCGTGATGCGTTTCACCGACAAGCACGGAGCCATTGCCCTTATCGGCATGCCGGCTCTAGCGACACCATTGTTGGTGATATTTGGTTTTATCAACGCAAGTCATGCTGTATTGCTGACCTTGCTTTCCCTGGTTACCTTCTTCGTTCTTGGCGGCCAGAATGGCATGCACAGTATCGCCGGGATATTCTATCCCAGCTCTTTCCGCAGCAATGGTACGGGTTGGGCTTCGGCCATTGCGAAGATCGGCGCAACCTCGGGACCGATACTCGGCGGATTCTTATTGTCTTCGAGAATGCCGCCGCAAAAGCTGTATGCGGTGCTGGCGTTCTGCCCGGCCATCATGGTGGTCTGCCTCTACGTCATCGGCCACATCCATTCCCGGATTCTCGGACGTGAAGCCCTGGAGGGATCGGCTGTGACTGTTGAGCCTCAGCACGCTGTCGTTCTGCCCGCGTTCGCATCGGGGACAGATTGATGACACCGAAGAGTGACGCGCAGCGTAAGTTTATCTCTGGAAGGGAGCTGTTGTGAGCAGTCAGCCAAATAGTCTCGATCGCGACTCTGTAATTTATGCCATCAAGGATTACCTCCTTCAGGTGAACTATCGCGGTTACAAGCCGGACCGCCGCAAGGTTCTTTCGGTTCGGCAGACGGATCGGACGGCGTGGCTTCGCAACGCCGTCACCCCAGTGCGTTCAGAGGTCTATTACTACGTTGAGGGGGAATTGTTTCCCAAGGAGAATACGACGCGTCTTGCCCCGGGGCAGTCCCTGCAGGATCTAGCGGAAAATCTAGCGGATCAGATATGGAACGAACTGTCGGCATGGAGGGCTTACGATTTCACACCCCAAAGTGATGGTCTGAAACAGGGACAATACATGGACGAACCTTTGGCGGCAGAACAGAGGAAGCCATGAGCAAATACAACGATTCCCACACCGGCTACATCACCTTGCGTTTCGCCAAGACAGGCGTGGACGTCTCCACCATTACCGATTTTCTGGATGAACTAGTCCGGACCGATCCTCGCAACGCCTTGCCCGAAGGAGACAACATCCCGATCTGGGAGGAGCCCGTTGTGGCGATCGCCGCGGCTGACGATCCCCTGTTCGACGCTTTGAAGCAACCGCAAGCGGTTGGACCCATGCATCTCAACCCTGACTATTGGCTGCCCGGCGCCAAATCGGTCATCAGTTTCTTTTTGCCTTTCTCCAGCGCCATGAAGAAAACCTACGATCGCAAGTCGGATTTGCCATCACTCGAATGGGTATCTGGACGACAGAACGGCGAGGTGTTCCTCAATGTTGCTCGAAGGGCACTCGCCCGCTATCTCGAAAAGCAGGGCGGCGGCGCGGTCGTTCCCAATCTCGACCTCCGCTACCGTGCGGTCAATCTCATCCCGAACTGGTCGGAGCGGCATGTCGCGTTCATTGCCGGTGTTGGGACTTTTGGACTTCATGCCGGACTGCTGACCGCCAAAGGCGCGGCCGGTAGGATCGGAAGTGTCGTCACCGACCTCGAGATCGCGCCCACCAAACGCCCCTACACCGACATCCATGAGTATTGCCTGCGGTACTATGACGGCAGTTGCGACGCATGCATCCAACGCTGCCCGGTCGGGGCGATCAACTCCACTGAGAAAAATCACCTGATATGCATTACCAACGGTGCCAATAACATCCTTCCAGCCTTCCAGGACTGGGGCTACCACTCATGCGGACATTGCCAGAACCACCTGCCGTGCTCAGATGGAATTCCTTCCAAGATCCTGCGCGAGCGGACACTACCATGATGCCGATTTCTATTGCGCGTGGACCGCGCGGATGGCTTTCAGATCGTCCTTGGGCTGGAGTTGTGTCGATATCTTTCAGGGCTGCTTGCGGGCTTGACTCGCTTTGGTTCCTTAGTGGTACTCTGATCGCCATTCTTTCATGTGCAACAAGGAGATCGTTTATTTATGAAGATTACCAGTGTTGATATTCTCCGCCTGACAAGCGGCAAGGCGGCGATAGAAAAGTCCTCATGGAATCCAACGGTGGTGCGCATCAACACCAGCGATGGGATTTCCGGCTACGGCGAAATTGGTCTTGCCTATGGGCAAGCCAGCAATGCTGCATATGGGATTCTGCAGGATTTTGCCAAACTCGTCATCGGCATGGACCCGATGAACAATGAACAGATATGGGAAAAGATCTTCCGCAAGACGTTTTGGGGGCAGGGCGGCGGCACGGTCATTTTTTCTGGTATCAGTGCGCTCGATATCGCCCTATGGGACATCAAGGGGAAAGCGCTGGGGGTGCCTTGCTATCAGCTGCTGGGCGGCAAGACTAACGAGAAGCTGCGCGCCTACGCGAGTCAAATTCAGTTCGATTGGGGGCCGAAGGCTTCTGCCCTAGTTCATCCCGAACAGTATGGCGAATCGGCCAGGAAGGCGATGGCTGACGGATATACGTGCGTCAAGGTCGATCCGATCGGATTCGATATGCAAGGCCGATGGATGACATGGAATACGACCGGCATCCTGCCGCGCGATCTGGTGAAAATCGCCGTGAAGCGGCTCCAGGCCATCCGCGATGCCGGGCCCGACCTTGATATCATCGTCGAGCTTCACTCGCTGACGGATACGAACGCGGCGATTCAATTCGCGCGGGAGATCGAAGGGCTTCCTTGCTTCTATTATGAAGAGCCGGTGATGCCGTTGAATTCAGCTTCGATGAAGGAAGTGGCGAGAAACGTCAGGATTCCGATCGCCAGCGGCGAACGGATCTACACACGCTGGGGATATCGTCCGTTCTTCGAGGATCGCTCATTGAAAGTGATTCAGCCCGACCTCGGCAATTGCGGAGGTCTGACGGAAGGTAAGAAGATCTGCGATATGGCCCACGTTTACGACGCCATCGTGCAGGTACACGTATGCGGCGGTCCGATGGCGACGGCGGCGGCGCTACAACTAGAGGCAGTCATTCCGAATTTTCTGATTCATGAGCATCTCGCCTCCGCGCTTATTCCTGAGAACATCGCATTATGCAGCTATAACTACCAGCCGAAGGATGGCTATTTCTCTGTTCCGGATCGTCCGGGTATCGGCCAGGAGTTGAGCGAAGATGCGATCGCGAAGGCCATAACGACCGTGGTGAAATGATATCGCGACGATCCTGGCGGACAGAAAAGAAGAATCAGGACGGCACATGACCAGCGGTCTGGGACGGGCAGTCATCTTCCAGACCGCATGACGTGATCGAATTTAGACGCACGAGAGCCAAACTCAGCAGCTGAAAATGCCTTCTCTGTGCGAGGAGATCGGTATGGGCAAGGCAAGTGAGAATACTGGAACTTCCGTGGAGCAACTGGCAGATCGCACAATTCAGCGCATCAAGTGGCGAATTATCCCGCTTGCCTGCTGCCTGTATTTTTTTAATGGCGTCGATCGCTTCAATGTGGGCTTTGCCGCGTTGGGGATGAATAAGGCGCTTCACATTACCAGCATTCAATTCGGCACTATCGCTTCGATGTTCTTCGTTTCGTATTTCATTTTTCAAGTGCCCAGCAACATGGTCATTCAGCGAATCCCGGTAAATCGCTGGATCGGGTTTATCGTTTTCGGGTGGGGAGTAGCGACCACCCTCATGTTCTTTGTTCGCGGCGTGAACGATCTTTTGGCGTGCCGATTGTTGGTGGGCATTTTCGAGGCTGGATTTTTTCCAGGCATGGTCTACTACTTCACGAGGTGGTTTCCGCGCAGGGTCCAGGCGAAAGTTATGGCCTTGTTCATGATGACGAACGCAATATCGGCAGCCATCGCAGCTCCGATTTCCGCATGGGTGGTGGGACATGCCAATTGGCTGCATCACGAGGGGTGGCGCTGGCTGTTTATGGTCGAGGGCGTTCCCACCCTCCTGCTTGGCATAATGGCGTGGCTGCTGATTGCGAACACTCCGCGAGACGCCAGTTGGCTCGCCCCGGAGCAGCGCGATTGGTTGCACAACGAATTGCAGCAGGAAAGAAAAAGCAAAGAGGATATAGCCTCCGCCAGTTTCATGAAGACGCTTGGTGACAAAATGCTTTGGCGATTGGTGGGGGTTTATATATTCGCCCAAGCAGCCTCGCAAGCCGCCCAGCCGTGGTTGCCGGGCCTGTTTAAGCAGTTTGCCCTTTCCACCTCACAGATCGGCTGGGCCATGACGGTGCCATATATTTGTGCTGCCATCGCCATGCCATTATGGGGTGCCCACTCCGATAAAACGGGAGAAAGAAGGTATCACGCGGGCAGTGCCATATTGCTGGCCGGGGCCGCATTCATGCTCATGATGGTGCCGTCGATGCCCGTGAGAATAATCGGTCTGGCGTTGTTCGGCATAGGCTCATTGTCGTTCTGGGGGCCGTATTGGGCTCTGCCGGCCATGCTATTGTCGCCGGAATCCTTAGCCATAGGGATCGCAGTTATCAATTCGGGCTCAAGTCTAGGCGGGTTCATATCAAACTTCGCCATGGGGCATATCATCGGGCAGTATGGCTCAGCCGGAGCATTCATTTTCGAAGGATGCCTATTTCTGATCTCCTTCCTGATTGCGCTGACCTTGCCTAGCCACAACACCGTCAATGGGAGGGCATCGACTGTTCCCGCGCGGTGACGTGGTCATCACCCCGCCCTTCCGTACCGATGATTGCCCGGAGTACGTTCGAGCAGTCATCGGGCGAGCTGAGCGAGGTTAACTGGCTGATCAGTGGTCTCGTAATTCAAAGCGTCACGGCGTTCCGTAAGCCCGGATTTCTCTGATCCGGCCTCCGCGTCAAATTTTAAACGGTCTCCCCAGCAAAATCCTGCCCGCCCACGAACAATGTAGAGCACGGTCCCCAATTCGCCGGGGTGATGTGGTCCGTTCTGGCTGCGGGCTGAACGACAACGGTGATGTTGGCGAGCGGCTGGTGATGTGCTCAGGTCGAGTAGGGGATAATCGGCCTGAGCAATCAGCTATTTCTTGGCTACCTCTTGGGTGCGCGGGGTTTCACGGAAGCACTCTCGCATGTCGGTGGAGCCTCCAGAAGAGGCTTGAGCAGATCATAGCGGTTTCGCACACCGAGTTTGCGTAGATCAGAACGACGCGGTTCTTGATAACTTGGCAGGTTGTCCCAAGCTGAGCCGCGATTTCCTTACACTGCTTGACTTCCACCAGCAAGGCCGTTATATATCTTTGTTTTTGCGTTAGTAGGCCCCAACTGTCTTGGCGGAAGGGTGTGGCGTCGTCTGGGTTATCCAGCAACTGAATCCACGTCCGGCGCTCCCCTAGTGCAGCAATACACTCCGCCAGATCGGCGGCTTTCGCTGTGCGAAACAGAATTCCACGAATCGCAGGTTGATTGACTAAGTGTATTCATCTTTGGGCTCGGAGCTTCGTGACCTCGAATCGCGGCCGAACACTGGACCTAAGCTTCGTTTCCTTACACCCTACGATGCCGGTGTGTTCATGTATTTGAAGCAGGTCGGCACGGCGCTGGTCGTCTCGCCAATCCAAGCCTATTTGGATCTTTACGCGCGCGGCGGACGTGACCTGAAGCAAGCCGAGTATTTGCTAAACAATATGATTCAGCCGAAGTGGGGGAGCGCGTAATTCCAGACCACAGAAAACTGTGCGCAGTTGTTCAGCGGCGTGCCTCGACGTCAGGCCGCAAAGTTCTCCGTAGCAAACACAGGCAGCAAATGCTTATGCACTGTTGATGGAAATCGCTCGGCATATTCGACGAGTGTGCGTCGGCTCAGGTTGCCAAATTCGAATTCATCCAGTGCAGGCTCGACCCCGCTTTGCAGGTTCAGATAAATCCAGTCAAGCAGCGCTTTCTCTGGCTCTGCGATCTGGTATCTTCCGTATTTGGTTCGTATTTCCCGGTAGCCCCAGTACAGCTGCGAACTGATTCCGCGATAGCTGATGCGAATAGTCCTGGCGTTGAATTCCCGGGGACGTTCTGTGGTGACACAGGTGAGCACCTGTGGGGATTGAGTACTGATGCCGTATTCGTGCAGAGCCGATTCCAGCGAGATGTATGCCTTTGGGCGAAGAACGTTGACCAACTCGCTGGCGTGACAGTGCCTGCGTGACGGCGACCGGCACAATCTTGTACTTGCGGGCCAGCTCATCCGTGTGGAGGAGTGAACTCCGCTGCGCTTCGTCGCGAATTGTCGTCACCCAATCCATCTATCTGTCGTCCTCGCTACAGCCAGTCTGCGTACAGCTCATACAGCACATCTCGAAGAGGCTTGAATCCTTCTCTCACGAGCGTCTCGAATACCGACCGCGGCAGGACTGGCTGCAATTCTGCGGTGCAGCGCCTCGCGTCGACCTGCTCGATTCTCTTCACTATGTCCTCGGAATCTACTTCCCAACTCATTAGCGTGTCAGTGAGACCGCTCTTGAGATTCTGGTCAAGCACTGCACCGGAGTCCCTCAGCAACCGGACATCGAACGCGTCGCGCGTCTTCACGATCCGGCGAAGGAGAAAACACTCGGCCTTTTGTAACAGAAGAAAATCGCGTGATGCGGATTTCACACTTGCGATGTGGTCGTCGTCAACAGCGACGGCGTATTCCACTATCTCGCTCTCGAGCACAGAACCGAATCGATTCAGGTCTACCCGGAAGAGTCGCCGGCCGCCACTAGCCTTAATCCACAGCCTCATATCTAGGTCGCCAGTGGACGCATCCTCGAATTGAAGTATGCCGAAATTCAAGGCCTTGGCGGCTGACGAGAGTCCCTCTGCGAGAGCAGCCTGAATGGCTTCTGCAGCCGGGCGTTCATCCGCCCTCGCGAGTAGGTCGAGGTCGCCAGAATGGCGCACGCTTTGGTGGAACAGCAACAAGGCAGCGCCGCCAAACAACAAAAACGACTCCGGGAAGCATTGAAACAGCACGCCGGCGGCAACCCGCATCAAGGTGATGACTTCCGCCTGTTCGGACGTGAACCCCTTATCGCGATATGAAGCGACCTGGAACGCTAGGTTCATGCGTATAATATAGCATAAGTGCTAATAAACGGTAATATAGTTCATTTTGAAGCGGCCTTCGAAGGGGAGCTCTTCAATCTCCTGCGGCCGAGTGTTCATAATGTTCAACTTCTTCCTTGAATTGGAGAAAGAACGATACCAACGGGTCCATAACGCGCTTAATTTCCTCGTCGCTGAGGCCGGTCTCTTTCAGGCGAGCGCGATGTTGGCAAAGGCGCGTTTGCTCCTCAGACAGACGTTTCACCGCCTCTTGATATTCCGTCTCATTCCGAATCATTACCTGACTCCTTTTCGTAAGCGAGCAGTTTGATGACGCCAGCTTCCAGCGTCACGTCCGATGTCTGGGAGGCCGCGTGCATGCCGCCAGACTGCATTCGATGGGCAGCTCCGCAGTTTACCGACGCTGCAACATCATAGACCGGAATACCTGTGTTCCGAGCATCGAGAGTCCCACTCGCCGGCAATGAGTAGCTCAGTCATTTTGCCCTCCGCAGAGTTCTGGCACCTGTTCGTCAGTGACAAAATGAAATTTGTTCCCGAAGTCTGAGCGCCGGGTACCGCCACTCTTCGCCTGGCATCCAGACCAAAAGCTTCCCGGCGTCGAGCCGCAGATAGCGCAGTGGAACAAGCCAATCGAACGTGTGCGGATTAACGATCTGCCTGAGAGAACTCTTGATCTGAGTCCAGAAATTGTTGGCTGGAGCCGCATCGAGTTCTTCATGGATCGCTGCAGCGGCCGCCTGCTTATCAAACTCCACGGCGGCTGCACGCTCCTCCATCTGCCGTTGTTTCCGCCACTCGCTGAAGAGATCGCCTTCAAAACAGCGAGGAACAACCTTCAGCAAGAAGCCGGTCGGGTTTTCGACCGAACTCGATGAGCGAACAACGCTCCCCTTCTCACGCAGGAAGAAGATCAACTCCTCCGTAGTCAAATCTGGAACTTGAGCTTGGCACGCCGCTATCATTGCGGTGAGAGCCCTTTGATCTGGGACCATAGCATAGCGACCGAATTCACGACGAACTTCAGCCGAATCCAACAACAACGCCTCTGTTGCTGTTGTTCTTTCCAACAACAGATCTTTGTCTTTAAACCGCATGTTCTCCTCGAACACAGTGCTCATGTCCGAACTGACCATGCTGAGTGTGGTCTCCTTGGAAAGAGTGTCCATGTCAGGGTTGACCACAGTGTTCACGTCAGAGTTGGCTACTATGCTCACGTAAGGATTGACCACAGTACCCCCACTTGTTGAACCCAGCTTGTATTGGGCAGCTTGCAGCGGCCAGACGAACGAATGACCGGGCCCGATCTTCGCTTGGTAGAATCTGCCTTTTGATTGCTGCCTCTTCAGCGTGGCTTCGAAGCTGAAAACCCTGAAGACAGTCGGGGTCCGCCGCAGAATGTCGGGAGCCTGCTCTATCGCGACGAAGTCCTTATCCAGCAGACTCTGCCGCACCCTTCTAATGGTGCTTTGCGATAGTCCAGTCTTCCTCATGTCATTATGTCCCGCCTGCACCAGCTTCTCCATCTCTCCGTCCATCAGGAGCGTTGGGCCTTTCTCATATTTCCTCTTCTCAGCTTTTCGCTTTGACTCCTTCCAGAGAAGCTCATAGACAAGTACCTCGTTCCCCGTCAGCATGTCCTTGGCATTGTCAATTCGCAGCACCCGCCCCTCGACGACCATCTCGCCGGCTTCGGTAACCCAGACTCCCACTCGCGCCGGTCCACTGCTGCGTGGCCGCGGTAGCGACGTGGCACTCGTACTGTTCGGCGGAGACATGGGCACTGTGTCTATCTTTGACTTGGGCACTGTGTTCAGGTCAGGGGCAGTCACAGTGTTCAGCGGTAACCTGGACACTGTGCTCGTCTCAGAGATGACACTGGTCTGCGGAGACATGAGCACTTTATCCACGTCTGACTTGGGCTCTGTGTCCATTCCAGACTTGAGCACTGTGTTCACCTCAAGCTTGAGCACGGTCTTCAAGTCAAGGGCAACTACAGCGCCCGCCATATTGCTGGCCGCATCGCTTTCGGTCTCACGAGCGACTTCGCGTTCCGTTGATCCCAGGAACGACAGATCGGACACCAATGACGGCTCAATGATCAGCGCATCAATCTCTGCTTTGGGATCGAATACAACGGCCCTACGCTGATGTGTCGGCCGATGATGCTTTTGTGTTGCTTGCGCCATGGGACAAGATCTCCATTAACTGCTCAAAGGCAATTGAGTAGTCCTGCATCGCTTTGCAGCGGGGGTCATAATCGGAGAGGAACTGCCGCGCCTGAGTTGCCTTTCCCACCGAGGCGTCGGTTCGTATCTCGTTCAGGAGGGGGACGGAATATCGCGCCTCCAACTCGGCGAGCAAGCTCCTCGCAATGCGAGTCAGCCCGATACGTCGGTCCACCATCGTCGGAAGTATTGCAGCCGAGCGGATCGGGGTACGCACGGCGCGCGACAACACCTCACAAAATTGCATGCACGCTGCCGCGCCAGAAACCGAAACCAAGTCCATGTTGCAGGGAATCAGCACCTGCTGGGCATAAACCATTGCGCAGGTCTGCATCTGTCCGATTGAGGGCCCGGCATCAATCACAATCGCGTCATAGGCCGAGTCGTAGCGAGCGAGCAAATCCTCCAGCACCCGCTCGCGAGCAAGTTCGTTCCCAATATGCCGCTCCGCATCGGCTGTTTGACGATTGCTGCACAGGACGTGTAGCGTGGGCGAGACGACTTCGACGCAGAGTTCGAGATCGAAGCGCCGGATGATGAAGTC
>JBEKOO010000045.1:0-31119 GCA_049521655.1 Candidatus Korobacteraceae bacterium | reverse complement strand
GCAATACATTGCGTCTGCTATAATCAGACTCGGTTCCATGGTGGGTATAGTTCAATGGTGGAACGCCGGTCTGTGGCACCGGATGGTGTGGGTTCGAGTCCCACTACCCACCCCAACAAACCTTCAGTTTCCAATCGTTTAGCTTAAGCAATAGCCCATCCAGCATGGTCTCGAACCTGCTGGATGGGCTTCAATAATTTTAGCGATTCGAAGCAGCGGCCGAGGCTTGAAGCTGTGTGGTCCCGACCGACCTCTTAATCTTCATGGCCATTACAATGCACGCCATGGCTAGGAATGCTGCCGCCAGTATCATCACTCCCACCTCAAAGTGGCCGGTCTTATCCTTGACCCAACCTACGATAGAGGGGCCCACAAAGCCGCCGACGCCCGCAGCAGCGTTGACCAGCGCGATGCCGGCAGCGGCGGTCCTTCCACTGAGGTAGTCGGCAGGCAAGGTCCAGAAAACAGGCTGCATTCCCCAAATTGCGCCAGCGGCAATGCAGATGAGAATAAACGCCAGTATCGGCGAGGGAACGAAGGCGCTGGCGCCCAGAGAGAAAAAGGCGCACAGAGAGCAAATGACTATGTGCCATTTGCGCTCGCCCGTGCGATCCGAGTGCGGGCCGATGAGCAGGATACAAATAAATCCGCATAGGAATGGAAGGCTGTATAGCAGTCCAATTTGTGCGTTCGAGTATTTGCCCACCGATTTCATGATCAACGGCAGCCAGAACATAATGCCGTAGCCTCCG
This sequence comes from Candidatus Korobacteraceae bacterium, assembly GCA_049521655.1. Taxonomy (GTDB): domain Bacteria; phylum Acidobacteriota; class Terriglobia; order Terriglobales; family Acidobacteriaceae; genus TOLSYN. The sequence continues at coordinate 30,367 of JBEKOO010000045.1, read as the reverse complement.
TAGGCCCATAAGAAGTACAGAATGGTCAGCACCCAAAGCCGCGAGTCCGATAAGAACGCGCCAACCGAGTGATGCTCGACCGCCGAACCGCTGCGCCGCCCCTCTTCCAGCGCGCCGCACAGCCACACCTTCTCTTCCGCAGTGAGCCAACTCGCATCCTCGGGCCGATCTTGCAGATAGAAAAACGTTATAACGCCCAGGATTGCGGCGGGGAGCCCCTCAAAGAGAAACATCCATCGCCAGCCGGAGATTCCAAAGAGGCCGCCGGTCACCGCCATCAGCCAGGTCGAAATCGGCCCCATTACGATCAGTGCGATCATGGGAAAGGACATGGCGATCGCGAATGCCTTGGCGCGACGTTCGGAGGGAAACCACAAAGATAGAAAGTAGATGATTCCCGGAACAAAACCGGCTTCCGCGGCTCCGAGCAGAAAGCGCAGGACGTAGAAACTGTGCGCACCCTGTATGAACGCGAAACAAGCCGAGACGATGCCCCATGTGACCATGATTCGGGCAATCCACGTTCGCGCCCCGACGCGATGGAGTATGAGGTTGCTGGGAATCTCGAATATCGCATAGGCAAGGAAGAAGAGACCGGCGCCCAGGCCGTATACCGTCGCGCTGAACTTCAGATCCACGTTCATGCGCAGGGCGGCAAAGCCTATATTGGCGCGATCGACAAAGCTCATGAAGTATAAGACACCGAGAAAATAAATAAGCCGCCAAGTCAGCTTTTGTATCGTCTTTCTTTCCACTAAAGATTCCATATTTCCCCTCCTTCGTCCCGCTAATAATTACCTTCCGTCTGCCATCGCTCCAAATGCGGATAGCCTGAGGTCCGTCTCCATGCGGAGAAGTGAACGAGGCAAGGAGCGAACGGATACAACTTTCGATTCGCGAGAAAGCAAAACTATTCTCACGGAGCCCTATTACGAGACGGCCCTTCAGCGACGCAGCTATCAAAAAGTGTTGTTGGCACTATAACCCAAGTTCTCCCCCCTCGATACAAACATATCTGTATTTTTATTTGGGTTCTGAACGAGAATCGTACTCAATGCCCAATAGGTGCAGGTTCCCGGATCTCGGCCTGCGCGGGAGATCAGGGGTCGAGGCAACCGCAGGTGGTTAGGGACCACCTGGTATGTATTTGAAACACTTAAGCCACAGCTCTTTCTTGAGGACGGCTCGATCCTGCCATCCCCATTTGGAGTGATGGCACTCTATCTGGAAACAGCTTCATCGTGGCACAACTTGACTTCATTCCATCTGGGCACCCTGCTCAAACTGAGTTTCGAGCACCCGGCTGACTATCCGCTCGGACCGATCAGCTTACGAACCCACCACTCCTCACCAGGGCAGTTTCGTCAAGGTCCCTGATATTTTTTGGGCGGCGGCACGTAGGCCTGTTGTCTCCTCATCGCTTAGCGGCAACTCAATAATTCGTTCGATACCGGTCAGCCCCAGAACTAACGGGACTCCTACGCTAACCTCTGAAATGCCATACTGCCCCTGCAATACTGCAGAGCAGGCTAGTACTTCTCCTGTATTCTTCACCATCGCTTCAACCAGGTGGGCAATTCCAACCGCCGATGTCCAAGCCGCGGTCCGGCCTGCGTTGAGTCCCTCGTAATTGGCAAACCACGTCTTCAAGTAGTTGAGAATGTCGGCTCTTTGTCCGGAACTCAGTTCAACCCGCTCGCCTTTCAGGGTCACTCTTGAGAAAAGTGGCACCATTGCTTGCCCGTGCTCGCCGATAACCATCGCCGCAACATCGGAGACTTGCACCTCTAACCGGTTGGCGATAGCAGTCCGTAATCGGGCGGTATCATTCCGAGAATAGCCCATGAAACGCTGCGCTGGCATGCCGCTGATTTTGTGCAGAATGTAATTGAACGGGTCTATAGGATTGGTTACGGTAATAACGGCTGCGTCGGGGCAGTAGCTGGCAATCCGCGGTGCAACCTCTTTAACAATTTTCAGATTATTCTCTAGAGAATTATGTTGAATCGAACCTGCCCCCATAATGACGATGCCGCAACCCGATAATGCCTCCCAATCGCCAGCCTTGACAATCGTTGAATTCAACTCAGAGACTGCTTGCTGAATGTCCATGGCGTGCGAAGTCGCCACGTTTTGTTTTACGTCGATCAGGGCTATTTCTCCCACCAAGCCCCTAATCGCCAGATGAAAACCAATCGATGAACCGATTCCTCCTGCACCACCTATGATGCCGAGTTTCAAATGTCACCTCCTGTACTTCGGTTTACGAGTTACTCCCATGGTCCTCGACAATCACAAATGCCTAGCGCCGCTTGTCGGCCAGGCTTTTGTTCGGAGAACTTGCCCGCCGGAAATTAGCGTGCTGCGCTGACTTGCGCCAGGGCGGTGCCAAATCCGCCGGCTCAAGTCAAGCGGAAGCCGCTGTTGTTCTGGCCGCATCCAGCTTAAACACCTTCTCGGCGTTCACTCGCGCAATTTTATTCCAATCACTCTCGCTGATGATATCAATCCTGTCGAACCACTCCGCCGCCTCGCTCATCTTCTCGTAAGGATAATCTACCGCGTAAAGGACGCGATCCACTCCCATCGACTGTATGGTATTGAGCAGCGTCGTCGTGCAGAAATTTCCGCTGGTGGTGACATAGAAATTGTGGCGAAGGTACTCTTCCAACTTCTTCTTCGCCGGAATACCCCTTGGCGGCATGCAGGCAATCCGATGGTCGATGCGCCAAATCGTATTGGGCAACGTTTCTCCCAAATGACCCAGAATAATATTGAGTTTCGGATACTTGTCAAACAGCCCACTCGCCATCAGTCGCAAAGCATGCGATGAAGTTTCAATAGTGAACGCCCATCGTGAGTTCAACAGCCAGGGATGCCCATCAAGGAATGGCGTGGCGTTGGGCATTGGATCCCTGGGGTGCAGGTAAAACGGAACATCCAGGCTTTCCACCGTCCCCCAAAAGTCCCAGTACTGCGGCAAATCGAGGTAGGCGGTCGAGTCTTCCGTACCCACCTGGGAAAAGCCGTTAACCAAAGCCCCTCTAAAACCGAGTTCTTTGACGCAGCGAACCATTTCTCTTGCGGCTTCGTCAGGATCTTGCAAGGGCAGCGCAGCCAGCGCTTGAAAGCGCCAGGGGTTCTTCGCTACCTGTTCGGCAAGATAGTCGTTGGCGCGCCGGGCCATATCGATTGCCTGCTGCTTCACCGGCACCGCCTGAATTCCGTTGGCATTCAGCGACAGGATGGTGATGTCAATGCCCGTTGCGTCCATGTCTGCCAGCATTTGGCCATGGACATCCAGCAGACGGGTGCGCAGTTCCGCCCGGGCTCCGGAAAAATAGCCCCCTTGATGACCATCGAATAGGGCCGTCGATGTCTCCAACTGCTTCAATACCTCTGGCAGCGCGATGTGTTCTTCCATTGCAATCTTTAAGGTCTTCATGTTTGTATCCGACATCCTTCTCGCTTCTCAAACTACTTCGCCTTGATATTGACGGCCTTGCCGGTCTCTGGTTGCCGCGTATGCGAGCCTTGCGCTACCCAGCCTGACAGAAGCCGCTTGACGTATCAGAGATGAGCTCGCGAATGTGCACAAAAAACAAAGTAATTCAAACTGGGGCACTTCAGCAAATAGAGACCTCTTGCAAAGCCGTTCAGGGGTAGTAAGCTCTAAGCGATTCAGCGCTGAAAGTGGAGGTTCCTGGTTCCGTGTTCAAGAGCAGGTGGTGGGTAGTTCTTGCGTCGTTTCTTGGCCTGATTGTCGGATCGGGGGCCATTGAAGTATTTGTCACTGGTGTCTTCATTAAGCCTCTTTCGCATGACCTTAATATGGGACGTGGCGTGATTACCAGCGCCATGGGACTGGCCAATATTACGACCGCCATCATGGCAGCGGTTACGGGACGCTGGATGGATAAGTACGGAGTCCGTGTGGTCTTGCTTCCCCTCCTGCTCTGGTTTGCTTTGGTGACCAGTTCTTTTGCGTTGCTGGTGCCCAGTGGCGTTATCCTGCTTATGTTGCTTTTTGGCCTCCAAGGCATGGGCGGACAAACGCCAATGCCATACGCAAAGATGATTACGGCGCGCTTCGACGACCGGCGTGGCCTTGCGCTGGGCCTGGCCTTGGCGGGCACGGGCGTGGGAACCGCACTGCTTCCCCAGTACTCGCGCTTCCTGCTGCAGCACTGGGGCTGGCGAGTGGGCTATATAGGTATCGGCGTTGCTATTATCGTGCTCTCCTTCATCCCTGTGCTGCTCTGGTTCGGCGAAGCTCCCCAGATGAAATTGTCGCGGCAGAAGGGCTCGGTTGAGCGGCAAAGGCTCCCAGGTCTGGAATTCTCGGCGGTAGCGCGGACCCCTAAATTCTGGTTACTGGGTGTGGCGTTCTTCTGCGCTGATATGGCGATTAACGGCACGCTAATCCACGTGGTTCCGATGCTTACGGACCGTGGAATTTCAATCAGTATGGCCGTCGGTGTCATGAGCGGCGTCGGTTTGGCATTGATCTCAGGGCGCGTAATCGCTGGATACCTGATGGACCGAATTTTCGCCGCTTACATTGTCATTTTTTTCTTGCTTTGTCCCATGGTGGGCATTGCTATCCTGGGCTTTCGCGTACCGGCATTGGTCCGGCGCTCGGAACCATACTGTTGGGCGTGGGAATCGAGGCAGAGGTCGATCTGATCGCCTACCTTATCTCTCGTTATTTCGGTATCAAGGCATTCGGCGTGATGTACGGCATAATGATGGCACTTGCAGCGTTGGCCAATGCTGCGGGAAACAACCTGATGGGCTGGTGCTTTCAGCTTCTGCGCTCCTACCGCCTGGCATTGGTCGTGATGGAAGTCCTGCTTGCGATTGCCGTGGTCATTCAGTCGACGATGGGAAAGTACCGCTATCCTGTCGTGAAGCCCGGAAAGAGTTCGGAGCCGCAAGCAGAGTCGGTTACGCAGTAATCGAAGGAGCAGGTGAGATAGTCGGGCCGGAGCCGTCGGCCCTATGCTTCTTGCCGGCAGGGAGGCTCTTAAATAATCAGGTATTTGTGAGGTGACCTGCACGTGCCGGAGTATGTGTGTGGGCTTTCCCGGTGAGTGCCAGGCATCCGTTTTCTTATGGACTTTCTGAAGCTAGTGTTGAAATCGCTTTCCTGAATCGTCTTCGATTTTCGAGACAACCGGTTAAGATTCCCGACCTTTGGCCGATGGACTCCGGAATGGCTTCAGCCGGTCTGGAACAACAAAACACCACACCCCTGCTCAATGCGCAGCGGCCATTTCCTTCGCTCTCTGTGCGGCTTTGATTGCGGGGTATTTATATGCTCCCTGGAGGGCCAGAATGATGATCGCAATGACAAGCAGCACTTCCATCAAGATCAGGCCCGGTTTGTAGCTATGCTGGAGCTGGTAGCACCACCCCATCAAGGCGCCGCCCGCTGCGCTGGCCATCTGCGCGAAGCAGAATGCCATGCCGTGTAATGCGCCAAACGCCCTGAGACCAAAGTAACGGGAGAGGATGTATGCGATCAAATCGATCTCCGCGCCGATTCCCATGCCAAGCAGCACCCCTCCAAACAACGGACCATCGCCTCCAACACGGAAGCCAAGGATAGCGATCCCCACCATGGGGCAAAGCAAGAAGAATATGGCCACGTAAGTGGCGTGGATACGGTCCAACACATAGCCGGCGATAACGCGCGCGATGATCAGCGCAAAACCACCTGCGCTCATGACCGCAACGGCGGCGCCTATCTTGATGCCCCGGTCAGTAAGCATCGGAACCGTATGAATCATGGTCCCATTGATTGCCGTTTGTGCGCAGAAGAATGCCACGCATAGTCCCCAGAAGCGGAACCCTCTCAGCGCTACGGAATATTCCACGCCGGGTAAGTTCTGAAGCTTAGCGGCACTGATCTTCTGCTTGCGAGCGGCCTTTACCTGGTCGGACTCCCGGATCCAAAGCGCCACAGGGATGAACCCCAGCAAAAAAATGGCGATAGCAATTCCTATATAGCCTCCGCGCCAGCCATAGATACGCAGCAGAAATCTGGCGACCTGAGGAAGCAACACCACCCCAGCGCCCACTCCCGCCGCCGCAATACCCAAAGCGAGTCCGCGGCGGTCGTCGAACACTGCGGTAATCATTTTTGAATAGGCAGTTGGAGTTTGCCCCGAGGCGGTAAGACCTTGAATGGCAAACAGCAGAAACACTATAACTATTGAGGGCGTCAGCAGTGATAGCGCGCCGGTCGCCAAAGCAAACAGAAGCAAACCAGGCAGCAGAACGGCGCGAACCCCTATGCGGTCCATCAGTCGGCCCAGAAAGATGAGTGTGACTGCTGACAGAGTGCTCGACAAACCCATGGCGCTGGAGATGACACCACGGCCTAAGTGCAGGCTTTCAGAGATTGGCTTTAAGAATACGCCGGTGACGAAAACCTGAACTGCTCCCGTTCCGACAATTAGTGCGAGGAACGATGCAACTACGATCCACCATCTGCTCTTGAACATTTGGATCATTCTCTTCCGAAGAAAGCGCTGTGCGGTTGAGCTCACACCCTACCCGACAGCAACACGCCAGCATAAAAAGCGTTACCTTGCTCTCGTCTATCTATTGGTGACCTGACTGTTCTGGAACTTAGTGCCTCGCAAGTGGTCGTTATGATTTCTCCAAGTACTGATCGCCGGCACTGCCTGTTTCCAGCAGTTAGAATCAGAAGTAGGAAGCATGTCCGTCTCGAACAGTCCAACTCTGCTGCTGCGGTGGAAATAGTTCTTCACGCCTACACGTCAACACTCGCTTTCTTTCACGAGGAATTCAGGCCGGTGCAAACCAAAATCAATCGTAGCGAATTTCAATATGGCAGTATCGAATCTCAGGTAGTATTGTATTGATTAAGAGCCCTGTCAACAGAGAAGAAAAGAATCGGAAATCTCTTTGTGTGTAGCTGCCATCCAGGTCTTGTCCAGCGATTGTCGGGTGCCAGAAGACAGAGCCTTCGCGAGAGTTCCGCCTACGAACTTTTGTTGCCGAGCAATGACGATGACGACGCAAAACAGGGTGAAAATCACTCCGCCAAGAGCGGGCAGCGTCGTGCGTCAGGATCTACATACATGAATTGAGAAGTTGGAGAAACATGGCGAGTTATTGCATTTCAACAAGCCTGTCGATCCTCACGCTCAAATGAAATTTTCTGATTACCAATGAAAAGGCAGGCAAGCCAATGAACATTTCAAAGATTACCCTTGAAGAACACGTGGCGCTACCGGGCACTGTAGATCAGACTCCCGACCGTTTCGAGCCTCAGGCATGGCTAAAGACCAGCCGCGCCTTGGTAGATATACACGGACAGTTACTGTCCGACATGGATGCTGCCGGCGTTGAGATATCGGTCCTTTCACTGAATTCGCCTGGGGTTCAGGCCATTCCGGATCGAAAGAAAGCCGTTGAAGTTGCCCAGCGCAGTAACGACTACATGGCGGAACAGGTGGCTAAGAACCCTACCCGTTTTCAGGCTTTCGCGGCCGTGCCAATGCAAGATCCAGAGGCAGCCTCCAGGGAGTTAGTTCGTTGTGTCAAGGAACTGGGTTTCAGGGGCGTGCTGGTCAACAGTTTTTCGCAAATAGATGCGGAAGATTCAGCTGTTTACCTTGATCGACCTCAATTCTGGGATTTTTGGGCTACGGTGGAAGGCCTCGACGTACCTCTTTACCTGCACCCGAGAGACCCATTAGCGAGCCAAACGACATTTCTCGAAGATCACCCCTGGTTACGTGGTTCAACCTGGGGATTCACTCTAGACACAGCTACTCACGCCCTACGGTTGATGGGTAGCGGGCTCTTCGACAAGTACCCGAAACTCACTGTCATTCTGGGGCACCTTGGGGAAACGCTGCCTTTCCTGATTTGGCGCATCGATAATCGCATAGGCAAATCCCCCAGAGGGTGTCCAGCGAAGCGAAAGCTGGACGAATATTTTAGGAATAACTTCTACGTCACCACGAGCGGCCAGTTCTGCACGCAGTCGCTGCTCAATACCATGGCGTGGCTCGGGGCAGACCGTATCCTGTTCTCGGTGGATTATCCATTCGAGAAGATGAGTGATGCCACAGACTGGTTCGATAACGTGAAGGCCACCATGGCCATCAGTGATACCGACTGGGTCAAGCTTGCACGTGGCAATGCTGAGAAGCTGCTGAAACTCGGCACGGCAAAGCAAACGGCGGCCTCGGTCTGATGCTCCTTGAACTGGGCTGCGCGATGTTCGAGAGTGAACTCCGTCGCGCAGCCGCAATTCAGCCATTGACGCCCCGGGGGCATTTAATCTCCTGAGCGTACAGCAAGAACACATTGCTACCTCCAAGCGGGTGCACACCTTCCTTACGACACCAGCCCCCCGGTTTGCGGCGGTGCAATTGCCTGAGTGAAGAAGCACAGACCAGCGTTAAGTAAACTGCTGCGTTTCAGGTCAGGTCTAGAACATATAGCTTCTCAAACGGCTTTTCCAAAAAGACCGCCCCATCCGCATGCGCTGGAGCAAACGCCACCGGAACGAATACAAAAGCCACAATTGATTTCGCGTCGTTTAGTTCCAGTCGCTTGTTCATCGCATAAAGCCATTTTGCGAAAACTCGCGCCTCCGTCTTGAATCTGATACACGCTGCGATGTGCTCATTGCTCTCTGGAGGTCGGTCAACGCGGGTCAGCAGGGGAAGTAGACGGAATAATCGAGTGGCTTTGCATAAACTCCAAGAGCAATGATTGCAGGCGACGATCAATATTGACCAGTAATCCAAAAGCCAGGCGATGATACTGGAATTTCGGATGACTTCCGATCGAAAACGGAAACTCCGGAGGATTCACAAAGAGGAGCACAAAATGTGGCAAGTTAAGAGCATGGCGCTACGGACTCACAGATTCGCAGTGCGCAGTCTTCTTCTGGTCGGGGCGACAACGCTATTGGCGTCTGTGGTATTGGTGCCCACGGTCAGCGCACAGGTTGTTATTAGCCTAACTCCGCCTGTCTGTTCCTACGGCTACTACGAGTATGCACCGTACGCTTGCGCACCCAGTGGTTTCTATGGGCCAGGCTATTTCTTTAACGGCATCTTCCTGGGCGTGGGACCATGGGCCAGTTGGGGCTATAACCACGGCTGGGGTGGTCATCGCTTCAGCGGTGCTGGGGGAGGACGATATGTCGCCGGGCGCAGGGACGGCGGTGGACGCGGCGGCGCATCGGTAGTACGTGCCAATCGTAGCAGTGGATCACGCGGTGGTGCCTCGCATGCTGCGACAGCGCGCGGCGGCAGCTCTCACGGTGGATCGCATGCCTCTGCAGCACGTGGTGGCGGTGGTGGATCGCATGCCGCAGCAGCACACGGTGGAGGCTCCCACGGCGGTGGTGGTGGTGGATCGCATGGAGGCGGGGAACGCCGCTAGTTGCTAGCTACTGAATAGGCTAAAGCCCGGGAGGGAGAAAAATGTTAACGAATGCTGCACACTTGAAAGGGCTCGTGATTCGAGCCACGGACGGCGAGATTGGGACCGTTGATCAGTTTTACTTCGATGACGAGACCTGGGCGATCCGCTATCTAACGGTGGAAACCGGTGGCTGGCTTGGAGGCCGTGAAGTGCTCATCTCGCCTGTTTCCGTCGTGGCTACAGACTGGCAGGGCAAACGCTTGGATGTAGCGCTAACAATGAAGCAAGTGGAAAACAGCCCCAATATTGACACGCACCGTCCGGTTTCCCGGCAGGACGAAGCAACTTACTTAGGGTATTACGGATATCCCTACTATTGGGGATTCTACCCGGTAGGGCTGGTTGATCCAACCGCTAATTTTAGCAAGGAAGTGCTCTTGGATAGGATCCGGAGGGAGTCGACCGATTCGCATTTGCGCAGTACTGATGCCATCACTGGCTATCACATTGAGGCGTCGGATGGCGAGATTGGGCATGTGCAAGGTTTCGTCCTCGACGATGAAAACTGGGCCATCCGCTATATGGAGGTCGCAACGAGAAATTGGTGGCCCGGCAAGAAGGTACTGGTTTCACCTTCGTGGATTCGGCGGGTAAGTTGGACAGACTCGACGGTCTATGTCGGCCTCTCCCGTGAAGCTATTCAAACAGGCCCGGAGTTCGATGAGTCCGCATCGATCACTCGTGAGTATGAATACCGCCTTTATGCTCACTATGGCCTGGCACCATATTGGCTGCACGACGCTGAACAGGAGTCTGTTCTTCCTTAGCTCTCGGATTATGGCATGGGCATTCAGTCGAGCGGGTGCCCACGATCATTCCTAGCCGCCGCTGCAGATTTCGCGCACTCTGTCCTCGAACTGGAGATGAATATGCATGTCAGTGAAGAACTGGAGCGCAGCCACCATGTACATCGGCCTTACTGGAAAAGGGCTCATCATGATTGGCGCTTCTGGGTCGCTCTCGTCCTTATGCTCGCGGCCATGTTCATTTATTTAATGACAGATGACCTGTCATTCGTGCCTCGCATCCGAGCACATCCCGCTCAGTCCGGCAGCGTCGGAAATAGTAGACCTCGATAGGTCGTAGTCACGGATTCACGCATTGTTTTGGAATGGCTTGGGTTGGAGAAAAGCGCATGCTAGTTCTACAGGATGAGCGCGCATCCGGCAAAGGATCTTTCCCATGGACGCGGTATGCGGCTGATCTTGTTCTATGTCTTGCCACGCTCGGTGCCTACGCGCGAGCCGCTCAACATCCCGTTCCGCTGGGACAGAACCCAGACTCAGCGACGTGTATCGAGTGCCATGCAGACAAGACAAAGGGCAAGCGTGTGCATTCCGCGATGGCTATGGGATGCAATGCCTGCCACGTTGTGACCCAGGCAAGAGATGTAACGACAATTAACCTTGTAGCGCCGGCAAAAGACTTGTGCTTCTCCTGCCACGCGAAATCCACCGAAAAGATCTTGCATGGTCCGTATGCTCAGGGCAACTGTATTGTTTGCCACTCACCGCACTCCAGTAACTGGCCAAACCAGCTACTGGCGCCAACACAAGACCTCTGCATGGGTTGTCATGTCCGCGCTCGTCTCAAGGTAAATACAAAACGACGAATTGCAAAAGTTCCCTGGGGAGTGACGCTGACTTTTGATCAATTGAAAGGTTGGCAGTACATCGGATTGAACAAGGCCCTGAACGCCAATCACCCGGTTGAAGGACACCCTGTTAGAGGTGCAAACACTTTGCTAGGAACACACGCAGCCGAGATCAACTGTCTTTCCTGTCACCAACCGCATCATTCGCAAAGCGCGAACCTGCTGCCGGCGAAATTCGCCAACGAAACAGCGCTGTGCGAGTCGTGCCACAAGGGTGAGTTCTGAAGCAAGGAAGAGAAAACATGGTCATGACAAAAAAAACGATTCAGCTTCTACTTGTGCTAGCTTTCGTGGCGGGAGCAGCGATGGCGCTATCCCAAAGCAACAATTCCATCGCGCAGGTTATATCCGGACAAGGGAATGCCACACAGTTTCGGAGTTCTGCAGTGCATATTCTGCAACCGCGCGCCGGACAAGCCCTCGCAAACACCTTTGTCACGATACGCTTCGAACTGGTGCGACCCAATCCTGCAGGCGGCGACAATAATTTCGTGGTTCAACTGGACAGCCGTGATCCCGTCAATACCTCTGAGACCGAATACACTTTTACGGGAATGCGCCCGGGACAACACATTATTGCCGTTACAGAGGTGGACGCAAACGGAACACCGATGCAGGGTGCCAGAACTGAGGTACAATTCAGCGTAAAGGCGCCGGTAGGTGCCGCGCCGTCAGCGCAGAGCGGCAGTAAAGTGAATACTGGCCAGCAACAGCACTGAGAGAACAGCGGTTTAGAAAACAAACATTGCTATCGCTGCCGCGAACATTGCCACGGTGGTGATTGCCACGACAATCCATCCCAGGCGTGAACTCGGTTGGCCCCGCATTAATTTCCGGTCCGAAGCGACGACAAGAATTGCAAGGAGGAGAAAAGGCGCCAACAATCCGTTGATGACTGCCGTCCAGTAGAGTGCCTTGACCGGGTTAATACCCAGGAAATCCAGTCCAACTCCGACAGCCGTTGAGAGGAGAATGAGCGAGTAAAACGCACGCGCTTGTTTCAATTCCTTATCCAAGCCTTGGTGCCAACCTAATGTTTCCGCAAATGCGTATGACGTTGATCCCGCCAGTGTCGGAATAGCAAGGAATCCAACACCGACAATCCCCAGAGTGAATAGTGTTGCAGCAAACTTGCCGGCAAGGGGCCGAAGCGCTTCGGCTGCCTGTCGGGAAGTCTCAATGTGCGTGATGCCCTGGCGGTTCAGTGTGATGGCGGTGGTCAAGATGATAAAGAACATGACAATGTTGGAAAAAAATGCTCCAACGCCAACGTCAATGTTTCGTAGCTCAAGTTCTTCGGCTGTTGCGCCTCTCCGTTTCGCAAGCGTATTCTGGCCAGCGGCCTTTTCCTCTTCCACCTCTTCGCTCGCCTGCCAGAAGAATAGATACGGACTGATGGTTGTGCCAAGGATTGCCACCAACATTGACCATTCATCTCTGGTTCGTGGTAATGATGGAACCAGTGTTTGGTGCAACACCCGGCCCCAATCAGCTCCCACAACAAACGCGGTTACCGGGTAAGCGAAGAGGACCAGCACCAGCCACTTGAGAACATTCGCGATCTGCTGATACCGGAGCCGGACCGTTGCCCAGGAAATCAGGAGTGCAAAAGCTACTACCAGCAGGTGCGAATTGAAACCCAAAAGCATCTGGGCCGCATCCGCCATACCGGCGAGGTCCGCCGCGATGTTTATGGTGTTGGCCACCAGCAGGGCCACGACAAAAACACGTACCAGCCAACGTGGAAATCGTTGGGTAAAATTTCCCGCTAGCCCCTTGCCTGTGACCTTGCCAATGCGGGCGCACATCATCTGAACCGCGGCCATAAGGGGCCAGGTCAAGAGCGCAGTCCAGAGAAGTTCGGTCCCAAACTGCGCTCCTGCTACGGAGTAGGTGGCAATTCCGGAGGGATCATCGTCTGCGGCCCCGGTGATCACACCGGGGCCGATCGCCTTCAACAGCCTGCGTATCCAGCGGAATGGGGAATTCGGCGGCAAGAGAGTCAGGGCTTACGCTTCCCAAGAACCATGATGGAATCTCCCCGCAACAAGAATGTCGCTTGTTGGATTGGCGAAAGTTCTCCTACTGGGTTATCTCGCTGTCTGCGCTCTCCTCGTGCTGCTCTTCCGTCTTTTTCCAACTGGAATCCGGGTTATATCCCTTCATAATCTTGTCAACAAAATCCGCCGTCGGACCAAGATCTTTCTGTAATACGACGCCATCCTCATTAACAATGAACGTCATCACGCCAGACGACCTGTATTCTGCCGGATAGGCCAGGAACGCGAAGCCTCCAGTCATTTTGCCTTTAACAACGTAACCCTTTGCGCCGCCTGGAGCGTTCTTTTCTTGACGCGTTATGATCTGGAAATAATAACCGCGGTAAGGAGTCGGCGCTCCAACTCCGTGATTGGCATGTTCCTTTGCCACCGCCGATGCGACCAGCGGCCCGATCGGACTCTGGGGTTCCCATCCCGCAGATGTCCAGTAAAGGCCGTTGTGCTGTCCCTCATCACTGAAGATTTTCTGGGCATATTCATTATGGTGTGTAGAGTAGTATTCCTTTTGCGCTGCCACTAGCTCCTGGCAGATCCGAATCGCCGACATTTCATTCTGTCCGACTCGCCTATACAGGATTTCCTGCTTACCGGCCTCGGTATCGAAATACCATGATTTGCCTTTGTTTACGAGCGGTATGGGGGTCGGCCAATTCTCGGCTCCGATGTACAAAACGGTGGCTACATCCGATTCCTTCACCAGACGATGCATCTCCCTGTACTTCTGCACAAAATTCGCGCGACTGTCGGCGTCCTCGGCGTCGTCTCCCGAGGAAACGATTTGCTTTCCATCAGGACCGAGAATCTCAATCATCGTTTTTTCGTCATTAGCCTGCGCTGCCGCTACCAGTGCATTGCTCGCTTCTTCCGGCGAAGAAAAAGTCCTCTGGCCGTGCTGCTGTGCCATGGAGCGGAGGGGAACGATTGCCGCCAAAAGGATCACCAGCATGGCAAGTTTAGGAAGATTCGTCCACTGAGATGTGTTGAAGTTCAGCTTTATTGGCCGCATACGGTTTCTCTCCATTTCAAATTTGAAAAGCGGTTCAGGAATTGATGACGGAACGATTACCGGTGCCCACCGCCCCCGCCGCCATGTCCGCCTCCTCCGCCGCTACGTCCACCGCCACCACCACTGCGCGCTCCGGCGCCAACGCTGGCCCTGCCGCGTGACGAGAAACTCCTCGCCTGTTCCCCATGCCCGTAGTTGCTGAATGCGCCCGAGCGGACACCGCCCTGGCCGCGGGGTTCAGCGTATCCTCGAGCAGCCCTGGAATTTCCGTTGAAAGGCCTGGCCGATGCACCGGCGCGGTTGCCAACGCCGCCACGGGAGCCTCGGGCAAAGCTGCTGCGGTTATAGAATGTGTTGCTCCGGGAGTAGTATCTGCCATGGTTAAAGGTCGCATAACGGTTGTGCCAATCGAATCCCCAATTACCCCAGCCCCATCCAAAGCCGCCGAAGAAGCCAATTCCAAAGCCGGACCCGAACGAGAGGTATGGGCCGCCATACCAAATTCCGGGGTACTCATACCATCCCGGCCACGCCATGAGGGGATTTCCGTACATTAACCACGGATCGTAAGCGGGGACATATACAACATTGGGACTCGCGGGTTGAATGACAATCGTCGAGTCCCGGTCGGTTACGGTTTGCTGCGGCGTGGTCTTTAGGTTGCCGGCATCCTGCGCGCGCTGGCGCATCACCTGCACGGCATCCATCACATCCTGCTGCTGGTTGTAGTAGGCGTCGCCCAACGACGAAGTCCAGGAGAGATTCTTGTCCATGTTTCCAAGTACAGACGGAAATGCAGCTAGAGCCTTGATGCTGGGATCCCAAGATTGCTGGTCTACGGATCTTCCTAGAGCGTCACCCTGCAAATCAGGATGCGCCTGCACCCATCTGTCTGCTTCTACAACTTGTTCCGGAAAAGTAGATGCTGCCAGAACCTGTGCTACAAGGGAATCAGGATAGAGCGCAATAGGCGCTACCAATTGCTGCAATTGATCAGAAGCCTGCTGTGTATATGGCGCCGGCGCTGGAGTTTGCGCGCTCTGGCGTGCCAACAGCGGTGCTGCCGCGAAGAAAAGAACCAATAATGGAGCAAAAATGCGCATACCTTTTCGAGGCCATGACAACCCTGCGGCATATCCTATCGTGTTCATGTTCTTGATCTCCTCTGTGACTTCATCCCGTGCCTCGCCGATGAGCGGAATCCATGAAACGCAAAACAAATGACACGGTCAAATCAATACTTTGACCAGCGCCCAGCACAAATCACAAGATAGGCGACGAAATGAACCCAGTCTGTTCATAATTGACCACAATCTCCAAAACTCGCGTTCGTTGCTTCGCGTACTCAAGTGCTACGCATCAGCCGTAGTTATTACTCCAATTGAGCAATACTGAACAGCTTTTGTCCTTCCAGCTCTGCCAGAATCTCGAAGAGTCAACTCCTCCAGCAAAAACCTGTTGGCGGACTGGATCATGGTGGCTGTGTTGCTGCGCGACCTGTACACCGCTCCGCTGCAATTTACAGCTCATACGGAGTGCTTTTCTACCAAGGAGAGTTCCAAATGCAATTGCGACAATCCGTTTTCTTATTCTTTGCGATCGCGAGTTTTGCAGCATTGCCCGTAATGGCAAAGGCGCAGTCATTGGCAGATTCGGTGGACTCCTCGGGGTTTGTCGCAAGCACTGCACTGCAAGACGACCTGGCGTATACACGGCCAACGCAGGAGATCAAACTCCGCAATTACGTCTTTGATGCGTTCGGGCCCTATCCCATCGTCAGTGCCGCAGTATTCGCTGGCATAGGCCAGATCGACAATACTCCAGCGGCTTGGAAGCAAGGAGGCGCAGGCTACGGCAAACGATTCGGCTCCGGCTTCGGCATCGCAGCAATAACTACCACGACGCGTTATGCGTTAGCAGAAGCACTCAAGGAGGACACGCTGTACTATCGCTGTGAGTGCAAAGGTATATTCCCACGGTTTAGCCATGCAGTGATTTCGACCTTGACAGCTCGACATGGCCAGGACGGCCACCGCGCTTTCTCTTTTTCCGCCTTCGTAGCACCCTATGCAGGCACGGTGACGGCGGTGTACGCCTGGTATCCCAGTAACTATGGCGCCAGATATGCACTGCGGCTGGGCAACTACAACCTTCTGGAAGATGTTGGGGAAAACATCCTGCTGGAGTTTTTCTACAGCGGCCCACATTCCCTGCTCTCCCGAATGCATCTGAATAATACCCATGCAGCGCCGGATCCGGGTTCAAAGTGAGCGAACGTCAACTTGAACAGGTTCCGGCGATGGCCCCGCCCCATCCGTCACAAAACGTCTTACTCGTCTCTTCCGGCCTAAATTCATCCAAGAATGTGATTACAGAGTTCCTCGAATGGTTCGGCGAACTCGCCATATTCTCCTGGCAAGTTGCACGGGCCGCGGCGACGCCGCCATTTGAGTTCCGGGAGCTATTTCGCCAACTCGATGAGATCGGTTCGAAGTCCCTGCCCCTGGTCGCCTTGGCTGGCGCTGCAATCGGTGTTGTGCTCTCGATGGAGTCCCTTCAAAGCATGACTCGGTTTGGGGCCAAATCGCTCCTGCCTGCGGCGCTCGTGTACTCCGTCGTTCACGAGATCGGTCCGATCATTACGGCATTGGTAGTGAGCGGTCGAGTGGGTGCAGGCATCGGCGCGGAACTGGCGTCAATGAAAGTGACCGAACAGATCGATGCCATCGAAGCATCTGCGGTAAACCCTTACCGGCTGCTCGCGGCAACCCGCATCCTCGCTTGCACCCTAATGCTGCCGTTATTGACCCTTGCCGCCGATTTCTGCGGTCTGCTCTTGGGCTGGGTTGCATTGGCCCTGGTCGAGCCGCTTTCGTTCCATCAGTTTATCAACAGCGGATTCAAGGGATCAGGCTTCAATGACCTTCTTCCTCCCACGTTTAAGACGGCCATCTTTGGTCTGATTATCGGGCTGATCGCGTGTTTCCAGGGAATGCGGACACGAGGCGGTGCCGAGGGCGTAGGCCGCGCGGCCACCAGCTCGGTCGTGTTGTCCTCCCTGTTCGTGATCCTGGCCGATGTAGTGCTCGTGAAGCTCATTATCATATTTTTCCCGTAAACAATTATGTCCACAATCGAACAAATCGCGATACAGCCCGATGCTGGCGAAGAGCAACCCACTTCGGTGATTGCCGTCGAGCAGGTGCATAAGTCCTTTGGAAGTCAAACAGTCTTGAACGGAATCAGCCTGAGTGTAAGCCGAGGTGAGACCCTTGCAGTTCTGGGGCGCAGTGGAAGCGGCAAGAGCGTGTTGCTGAAGATTATCATCGGTTTGCAAACGCTTGACTCCGGATCAGTGCATATCCACGGTCGAGACATCTCCGGCCTCTCTCTCGACCAGCTTGGCGGAATCAGAAGAAAGATGGGGTTCTTGTTTCAGCACTCCGCGCTTTACGATTCGCTCACCGTCGAGCAGAACGTGGCATTTCCCTTGCAGCACAACGGAAAGGGAATGTCGAGCTCTGAACAGAATAACCGTGTCAGGCAGTTGCTTGCGGAGGTTGGGATGGAAAGGCATCTCGATAAGATGCCTTCCGATATTTCCGGAGGTATGCAGAAGCGAGTGGGACTGGCGCGGGCATTGGCCTTGGAGCCGGATATTCTGTTGCTCGACGAGCCTACTGCTGGGCTCGATCCAATCAGTTCCGCTGAGATCGATGAGTTGGTTCTCAAACTCCAAGCTGAACATCAGATGGCGTCCATCGTGGTGACTCACGATCTGTATAGCGCAAAGACAATTGCCGGCCGCTTAATTCTGTTGAATGACGGGACTGTTACAGCCGAAGGCACCTTTCAAGAACTTCAGGGAAGTGACGACAAGTTCGTTCGTGACTTTTTTAAGCATTCGTAGGAGAACTTTATGACAAGAGCAGCGAGGTTAGGAGCTTTCATCGTTTGCACCTTAGCCATTCTGGTGGCCGGTGTCTTCATTATTGGGAGCAGGCAGTATCTCTTCAGTTCCACCTACCAACTGAAGGCGCAGTTTGACAATGTGGCTGGGTTGGACGCCGGCGCGGATGTCCGTGTGGGCGGCGTTCATAGTGGAACCGTGCGCAGCATCCTGTTACCTCATCGACCAGGCGAGATGGTCACCGTTGTCATGGAACTCGGTAAATCGACGCACGAGATCATCAAGCAGGATTCCGTGGCCACAATCGAGACGGAAGGGTTGTTGGGTAATCAATATATGGCTATCTCGTTTGGATCCGCTGGAAAGGCGGATGTCCGTGCAGGCGATATCATCGCCAGCCAGCCCCCCCTCGAAATGGCAGACATGCTCAACAAGGCGAGCGGCATTCTTGACAGCAGTCAGCAAGCGGTTCAGAACGCAACCCAGGCGACCGCAAATCTGGACTCGATTTCCAGCAAGATCGACCATGGCCAAGGGACGGTGGGCGCCCTGATAAATGACAGGCAACTCTACAATAATCTCCAACAGACAACGAGCACTCTTCGCGACACAATGGTTCAGGCACAGGCAGGGGTAACCGACTTTCAGGAGAATATGGAAGCCCTGAAACACAACTTCTTCTTGCGCGGTTACTTCAAGAATCGCGGATACGAAGACTCCGCCGAACTAGCGAAAAATGGAATCGAACGCATGCCGCAAGGCATACCCATCAAGGAATTTACGTACTCATCGAAGCAACTATTTGACAAGAAAGATTCCGCCAAGCTGAAAAACCAGAAATATCTTAATGCTGGTGGCGAGTTCCTGGCCAGTAAGCAGTTCGGGTTTGCGGTGGTTGTTGTGGCGGCTGGGACGGAGGGCGATACCCAGAAGGAACTCGTGCTTACCGAAGCGAGGGCAATGGTCGTACGCGAGTATTTGGTGGAAAACTTCGGCTTCGATGACAGACAGCTTAGAACTTTGGGAATAGGCAAACAGACGAGCACAAATTCAGATGGCGATTGGGGGAGCGTGCAGATCATTATCTATCCGGCGGGAACTGAGATTCCACAAAAGGCAACGCAAACGGAAATTTCTTCTCCGCTTGCCTTAGGCCAACCAGTTCAGGCTTCTCCATCCACTACGCCAAAAGCGCGTGAGTAACTCTTGAAGGTGATAGAGCGGAAATAACCGTGCAAAAGGCACTCGCTAACTCTTGTGCGCGTGGACCACAAACCGCCTCGGTGCGGGGCCAACCAAATAGAATGGGTAGCACGTCACAAGCGTCAACGTAGAGATGTTCCCCGATGACTGCAGCACCGAGTTATCGTCAGGACCGACGATCTTCATCCAGTCCACCTCGTAGCGCAGAAGCCCATCTGCTGTCTGGAACTGAATTTCGTCATCCTTGCGGATGTCCTTTAGACTCCGGAAAAACGTATCACGATGCCCAGCAACTCCGCTGTTGCCAAGTTCCCCAGGCAACGGTGTGCCTTCAATGTGTCCAGCCCCTAGTCGCAGAATTCGCGAGCTGGTGCCTTGCAGGACAGCCACCGACAGTCCCAACCTCGGAATATCGATACGGCCAAGGACGTCACCTTTGTGAATCGTTGGCTTGGGTTGGGTGACATAGGTATTCTTTTCAGTCCGAACCTGAGTCATCAAGGATTCGTTTGCAGATGCCTGGTAAAGCCTTTGCTCAACTAGCGTAAATCCAACGTAGGTCAACGCAATAACGCCAGTGAGAAACAGGAGATCTCGAACGCTTCGAATCACGCGTTGTTTCCGTGACACGGGAAGTAAATGCCTCTTAGTGAAGTTCATGGCTAATACCGCTTGCCGCTGGTGCAGGAAAAGATGACGGAGCAAAATACCCGAGACGGGTACGGACCGATAGACGCCCGCGGCCCGGGGCTTCGGCTTTTACCTGTACAATCCGATACTTTCCGTCCTGGCTCTTGTTGCTGGGTACATAGGCGAGCGTGTACTGGTTACGAATATCCTTGGCTATGCGTTCGCAAATGGGAACAACGTCTTTCAATGATTCCGGCAAGAAAATCGCGCCGCCCGTTTCCTCGGCAAAGCGCCTGAGTACACCCGGATTTCGGTCGTCATCCTGTTCATCATAAATGCCGATGCTATATATAATCGCATCAGATCTCTTTGCCATGGCGAGAATCGACTCCAGTTTGTGCTTGCTGGCGTTGTCTCCCCCATCACTGACTATGATAAGCACCTTTTTATCGCGATCGCCTTTCGATAGATGATTGAGCGCGACATCTACCGCATCGTACAGTGCCGTCTGCCCTATGGCTGCAACCGTGGATAGCGCCACTTCCAACTGTGCCACGTTGTCGGTGAACGGTGTCTTTTCCGGAAGAGCGAACGAGACCTTGTCGTTGAAATTTACCACGAAGATCTGGTCTTTGGGATTGCTGGAGCGGGCAAAGGCTAGAGCAGCAGCGATAACGTCGGATCGCTTCGGCGCCATACTTCCACTGTTATCAATGACCAGACCGACCGTAACCGGAATGTCCTCGTGTCTGAAATACTTAATTTGCTGGGGCACTCCGTCTTCGAATATCTGGAAGTTTTGTTTGTCAAGTCCGGAAACAAGGACGTTCTTGTGGTCCAGCACAGTCGCGTGCAACACCACCATATTCACATGAACGCTAATGACGAACGGGTTGTCCGCTTGGCTTCGCGGGCGAACCGGCTCCTGTGCCGAAGCAAAGCTAGAAACGAAGATGACGCAGAAATAGGTAATTAGATAGCGGATACCGCACAGACATTGCCTGAGACGTGCTTCCCTACCCCAGCGCGTCATGAGAAGTGGCTTCGTCTCGCATCCCAAGCACGACACAGATACGGAAACCTCGGCCATACAGCGGCTTCTCCTTTCCGAAGATCTGATTCGCACTCGCTGAAACCGGGCGGGAGCGCAGCAGTGGGTCATTCTCACCAACTCCCAAATCGCTGACTAAGTCCCGTCCGGTGTTCGATCAACCAAGCAGAGTGAATTTCTGACCACGAAATTCAATCCATTGCTTGCTTCAGGCAGTCCGCTTCGATACAAATGAAAGCACGAACCAGCCACCCAACCCCAGTACCCCAATGAGCCCAATCAACGCTAACGAGCTGGCAGTCTTCGGCAGAGCGGCAGCCGCCATGGTGACCGGTGCAGCTTCAGTCTCTCCCGGAGGTGCTTGCACAACCTGGGCTAACTCAACCGGTTCACCCGTAGGGGCAATAGCAATAACCGGTGCTGTCTTCAGGGCTTCGATCGGAGCTGACTCTAGTTCAACGGAAGTCGCCAGAACAGGCTCATTGGTTTCTTTTGCCAACTGCGCAGCTCTCGGCTTCGCGTAAACAAATTGCTCGCCCCATTCATGACCGGGGTAGAACCATGCTCTCAGAGCTTCGGGCTCGCCGGCAGGGCGCTCGCGAAACGTGATTACCGTCTTGTCCGTCGCCTTCAGGCGAAAATTCGGAATTGCGAGAATGGTTGTAAATATATGGGTCTTATCTTGATTGAAGATCTGCACGATATGGCGATCGGATTGTGAAGCGAGGAGTTTGAAGACGTAGGTACCGGCTGGCAAAATGTGCTGGCCCACGCCAGGGACTTCGATTGGCCCGCTGATGGTTACGACTGTTTCATGGTTCAACTCATCTGCCATTGCTGACGGCGCAGCGACCGCAAAGAGCGCGACGAGGGAGAATGCTGTTGCTACTATTCTAAGTATTTTCATCTTCTCTCCAGTGTTTTCTCCGAGTTGTCCGCACGGCAGTGGGTAGGTTGTGGGAGCTCTCACGTATCGGTCCATAAGAGCTCTACTGCCGGATAAGCCCGGCAGCTTCTCCACCGTGGAGAGTTCTATTGACTATGAGTATCAAGCGCTTGCCTTGGGATTACTGAGCTATGTTGATCATTGTGAAATTAATTGATCTTTAGCTGGTTGCAAGCACGATGAAGAGCGCCGCCGACGCAGACGAACGTCGCATTCGCTTATCAAATAATTGAAGCCGGCACGCATCTTCTGTCATTCAATGGTACAAGCTGATCAGCAATAGCACTGGGCGCCAGAGAAACCATCCGTGCTAACGAGTAATCAATCTCAAGTCCGCAATTGAAGCGGACCTGGTACGTGCGCTTATTGATGGTGAAGACGCGGCTCAGTTCGCGATGGTGGCATCCAAAGAACAACTGTGTAACCCAACTCAAGGCTGTCATAGAATCCTACGCTCTCTGCCGACGGTCGCGTTCCCCATTGACATCCAGCCACTCTAGAAGGGTTCGAACGCTCGTGCGAGCCAAGGCTATTGAGCAATCAGCCGCTCCGTAATAAACGTTGATTGTGTCGCCGTCAGTGTTCATGGTGTTCCCGCAGGGGAACACGACATCATCGACATCGCCATGGCGTTCATACTCGGCCTCCGGACCGAAAATCCACTGGTCTCCCCGAAGCAGGCACTTGTCTGGTTGCCCAAGATCAAATAGCGCCAGGCCCAATCGGTAGAGGCAACCCGAAGGTGTGTGCCGCACTCCGTGGTAGAGAGTTAGCCACCCGCGAGTAGTTTCGATAGGCGGCGAACAGAGTCCAATCTTGTTCGCGTCCCACCATGCCCCGCGTCGCGCCTCCAGCATCACCTTGTGGCCGCCCCAATGCCGCAGGTCAGGCGAGTAGGATATCCAGATGTGTGCGCCCAAATTTGTCATCGGCCGATGAATCAGCGCCCAGCGCCCATCAATTTTGTGCGGCAGAAGCGCCGCGTCCTTGTCATCGGGAGTCATAATCACCCCGAATCTTTCGAAGCTATGGAAGTCCTTCGTAAGAGCCAGCGAAACCCCTGGACCACCCCGCGAATACGACGTATAAACCACGGCATACTGCTTTAGCTCCGGCACCCAGGTAATCCGCGGATCTTCGATACCCCAAAGTTCTTCAGGGTATCTTTCTGGATCTGCCATGAGCGTTGGCTGCGCGTCGATCTGCCATCCGTCCACTCCGTTTGCCGAGCGCGCCGCACAGAGATGCGAAAGTCCTCTTCGGTCCTCTATGCGGCAGAGCAGAAGGGTAGAGCCATCTTCGAGTAGCGTTGCGCCCGCATTGAACACGCTATTAATCGCGTAGGGCCAGTCTTTGCTGGTTAAGATCGGATTCGCCGGATGGCGCTGCAGCAACGGTTCATCGTGAATCACTACGCTCATGAGATCGCCTGTGGAATGCCGGAACCTTGTAAAACAGTTGAAGTAGCTAGAGTGTCGCGCCTGGCAAACGGCAGGTCAGCGTCTTCAAGCAAGCGCATTTCCAACAACGCCATCAGGAAGGAAAGCGTCGATTCGGCTCCTTGGTTCTCATTGGCCCGGTCAGGATGCAAACCATCGCGGCATCCGCCAGTGCTTGAGTCGTAGAGCACGATCTGCAAATCGTTGTCGCCAAGAAACCAGTTGAACGCTGACCACGCCGCTTTCAGCCAGTGGTCATCTGCGGTCGCCCGATAGGCCTGCAAACACGCTGATACAGTCGCGCCCGCCTCAACGGGTTGCTGATCGAAGCGAGCTTTCTCGCCGCCCCGGCGCTGAAAACCCTGCGAACCTATCGGAACGAAGTGCCCCTTAGTCTCGCAGCGCTGCATTCTGACAACCCAGTCCAGCGACTCAAGGCCGGTCGCAAGCATCGCTTTGTCAGAGGTGCGCGTAGCGCATGCGATCAGGGCCTGCGGCAAGCGGGCATTCGAATATGCCAGAACATCCTCAAACCAGTGCCATCCAGTTGAGTGGTTGGATGCATAAATATCGAGTAGCCGATGCGACAATTCGCCCATCGTCTGCACCGCCGCCCTGTCGCCCGGAAATCCGTTGAGATATTCCTGGAGCCCCAGTGCCGAAAACGCCATCGCTCGCGGACTTTTGAAACCGAGAATCGCAGGCAGTGCCGATTCAAACAGACGCCCTGCGGTGCCCCGCAGATCCGCGGACTTGGAGCGCCCCAGTACGGTTCCGAGCCCCCACAACGAACGACCGTGACTATCTTCAGATCCCGCAGCCTCAAGCCACTGCCGTTCGTAGCTCAGAAAGTTCCTGAAGCGGCCAGTCGCCGGATTGAACGCGTGCCACAAGAACGCCAGGTATCGTGACGCAAGATTAGCCGACTCAGAGAGCGCTGTCATTCCGAGTTCTTCCATCAGCATCGCCACGATCAATGCTCGGGCATTGTCGTCGGTCGCGTACCCTTCGCCATAATTTGGGACTGAAAAGACTGCATGTTGCAAAAGCCCAGTATGATCGGTCATCCGGTACAGATGGTCCAGCTTAACGGACGGTAGCCTGTCCAGCGTTCTTTCTGCGTTCAAGTCTGAAAATGCAATGCGCGGAACCTGCATTCGATCGGAGCGGGCGCGCACGAACGTGCTCATATAAGATTCGGCAACCTTGTTCCAGACGGTATCTCGCGCATACAGGTAAGCACGCTTACGCATCGCATGGCGTGCCACCTCGTTGTCCAGCAGTTCAATCGCCGCAGTCGCAATCGCGTTTGAATCTTCGAAGGGCACCAGCACTCCTCGTCCCTCAGCCAATAGCTCTGCCGCGTGCCAATATGGAGTCGATATGATCGCTTTGCCTGCTCCCAGTGCGTACGCCAGCGTGCCAGACACGGCCTGCGCTTCGTAGCGATAAGGGGTGATGTAGATGTCAGCCGAGCCAACGAACTGAGCCATCTCTTCCGGGCTGACAAAACGGTTGTGGAAGATCACGTTACGCTCAACCCCGAGCTTTCTCGCCAAAGCCTGAAGTTGCAACCGGTACTGGTCGCCTTCGCGTCGCCGGATATGCGGATGCGTTGCACCCACGATCATGTACACGGCTTCTGGATGCTGAGCGACAATGCGCGGCATTGCTTCAATCACGCGTTCGATTCCTTTATTCGGCGACAACAGCCCAAACGTGAGCAGCACAGCCTTGCCTTCAGTTCCGGAAGAATCCTTGTAATAGTTTGGATCTCCGAAGGGCAGGTCAGGGACACCATGGGGGATAATATCGATTTTTTCTTCCGGAACAAAAAACACTTCTTGCAGCATTCGCGAAGAGTGTTCGCTCATGACAATCAGGCGATCAGAAAGCGCAGCGATCTCGTCCATCACGATCCGCTGTGTGGCGTCCGGTGCGCGAAGAACAGTATGCAGCGTTGTTACCACGGGCATCTTCAGACGCCGAAGCAAGCGCAGAATATGGCTCCCGGAAGGACCACCAAAAATGCCGTACTCATGCTGCAAACAGACTAAATCGACATTGCTGAAATTCAAGAAGTCCGCGGCAGCATCATAGGAAGACGGATCGCCCTCCATCAGTTCGAATCGTACGCGCGGCGGATAAAGGTACTGCGATCCCGGGTCATTAACCGGCACAGCCAGCAGTTGAACTGTTTCGTACTCTGCACCAATGGCGTCACATAGGTCTGTCGTAAACGTTGCAATTCCACACTGGCGCGGAAAGTAGTTTCCTATTACCGCAACCCGGCTCGGAAGCGAAGCAATGAACCTTGACCGCAGAGAGGCCGCAAGTTTTCCTTCAAGCATCAGCGTGCGTACCTTCGTCCCCGGCAACCGTCCGCTCAACGACGCATTCTCTTGTGATGACATTTGCATCTTCTCAGTGTTTTGTTTTGCGCAATTCAGCGTCGTCCGCTTACAAGGTTAAAGATCAGAATGACCAGCGCCACAACCAGCAGAATATGAATCAGTCCTCCGGCGATGTGAAGGCTGAATCCCAGCACCCACAGAATCAAAATAACCACAAATATTGTCCAGAGCATTTCGCGTCCTTTTTACATGGCGTTGCGCCCGGGAGCGATTCCCTCCCGGGCACACGCCTCATCTTCCTAAGCTAGCTAGTTGGCAGCAACGGCCTCCGCTTTCGCGTTTCTCACGGCGTTCAGGAAGCGCTCAGACGCTTCGGTGGCCGCCACTTTGCCGGTTAATACAGCCCGGGTTGAAACATGACGGCCGTAGACGGCCTCCATCGAATCGTCATCGCGGCGAATCGAGGCGCCATCCAGCGTGAGGCCGGCAAATGCTCCCTTGGCGCGGGAGTAGGTCAGAATTTCTGTGCTCAGCTTCCAATCGGTGTCGGCCGACGCATGACGGCCCACTGGTCCCGCTGCCGCAGAGGCATCGGCTCCCAATTCGAACTTGCTCTGCAGCAAACGCTGCATGCCGCGGTCATTCTGGATGATCATGACCAGATCGATACCTTCGATACCGATCTGCAATCCCCAGCTGCCGCCCGTGATGGCAAAGAATGCCGGCGCGCTCCAGCCCGCGGGAGTGCGGCACGTTGCAACGCCCCGGCCGTTTTCCGCGCCAAACACAAAGCCGCCCTTCAGCAGGTGCGGAACAACGGCAATGCACTTCGCGTGCTCCAGTACTTCTTCTGGAATGCCTTTATCCGGCGCGCCCATGATTTCGTGCAGCACCCTGGCTGCATTATCCAGACGTTTCTACCCCTGCACGGCATCCCTGCGTCCATCGCATTGGCAGCGTGGTGAGGTACCTTCACCCTAGCGGCTTCCCCTGCCAGCCGTCTGAGCTATAGTGCTCAGGTAAAGAACGTATATTTCCCGTCAGGCAGGGATGACCCCGAGCGCGGGATGCAATCGGTGTTAAGCGCGCGCGAACATCACATCTTTAGTCTGTAATAGGCAGACTTGTCCCAAGAGATTCTGGCAAAGGAATCGCTCAAACCGTAAGTTGTTTCGGCAGCACCGAGTACAAGATAGCCGTCAGGCTTCATTGCCGTGGGCAGGCGACGGAATATCTCGCGCTTCTTTTCCACTTCAAAATAGATCAGGACGTTCCGGAAGAAAACGACATCGAACTTGGGCAGGGCACCCCAGTGCTCGGTCAGGCTGAGCTCGCGGAACTCCACCATGCTTCTGATCGCCGGGGAAATAACCCAGTCGGGGCCTTGGCGCGTGAAGTACTTGGTGAGGCACCGGGCTGGAAGACCGCGATTGATCTCAAGCTGGCTGTAGTGTCCTGCGCGCGCACGTTCCAGTATGGCGGAGGATAAGTCTGTCCCAACAATCGAGATGGTCCAGCCGGGCAGCCCTCCAAACTCTTCCGCGATGGTCATGGCAATGCTGTATGCTTCCTGGCCGCTGGAAGATGCTGCGCTCCAGAAGCTGAGGCGGCGAGTGGCAGCCCGCTCCAGCATGAGCTCGGGGATGATGACGCGGCGCAGCGCTTCAAATGGCAGATGATCGCGAAAGAACCATGTTTCGTTGTTCATCATCGCGTCCAGAACCTTGCGGTGCAAACCGCCGAACGAGGTGCGCCGGACGAGAGAAAGCAAATCCCCTACGGAATCCAGGCCCTCCCGGTACGCCAACGGGGTGAGACGCGATTCAGCCAGGTAGCCCTTATCCACATCCATAAGGATCGCCGAGTGCTGTGCGATGAATTGCCGGAGGTACTCAAACTCCTCTAACTCAAGCCCCATACTCACCGCCTTGTGCCGCTTGCCCGGTCCGCTCCGGCGCGCCGCTCACTCGCGCCGTGCGGGTCAATGGAGGGCGTCCCCGATTCACCCGGCGAACAATTTCGCCTGCAATTTCGGTGACAGGAAGAACACAGTCGGCCAGTCCGGCCTTGGCTACAAAGCCAGGCATTCCCCAGACCACCGAGCTGGCTTCATCCTGCACGATCACCTGGCCGCAGGCTTCTTTGATCTGTTCACAGCCGCGCAGCCCATCCTGCCCCATGCCAGTCATGACGACGGCGAGTACGTTTTGCCCGTACATCTCCGCCACCGAACGGAAGAGCACATCCACCGACGGCCGGCAGGAATTTTCCGGCTGCGCCTGAAAAACCGCCAGGCGCAACGCTGACTCCTGCCGACAGAGGTTCATGTGGAAGTTGCCGGGGGCGATCCACCCATGGCCCGGCTCGAGCAGCGCGCCAGAGACCCCCTCTCTTACGAGAAGCGAGGAAGACGCGGTAAGGCGCTCGGCGAGAAACCGGGTGAACGTAGGAGGCATGTGCTGCACAATCACAATGGGCACCGGGAAGTTTTCCGGAAGATGCGGAAGCACTTCAGCCAGTGCATTCGGTCCGCCGGTGGATGTTCCGATGGCCACGATATCCACTCTCTGCTGCTCCAGCGGAGTGGAAGAGACAATGAGCGGCGACTTGGACGACACCGGCGCCGGAGCAAGAGGAGGACGGATTGAGCCAGTCAGCCGGTTCGCAGGCTCCGAAGCCGGCGGCCATTGATGTCCCCTGGCCTTCCAGCATAGGGCCTTGATTTTGGGGACAACTTCCAGATGGATGCGCGACATGCTCTCCTGGACATTGCCAACATTCGCGGGTTTTGCCACGTAGTCGTCGGCGCCCGCGGCCAAGGCGTCCAGGGTGGCGAGCGCGCCGCGCTCGGTCAGGGTGCTGAACATGATGACGGGAGTTTTAACACCGCGGGCACGCAGCTCGCGCAAGGTTCTCAATCCGTCCATCTCCGGCATCTCGATGTCAAGGGTGATGGCGTCGAGGGTGTGCTGCCCGACCATGGCGAGCGCAATTTTTCCATTTGCCGCAACACCGGCAACTTCCATCTCCGGGTCACTCTCCAGCGACTGCCGGACAATGCGCCGCATGACCACAGAATCGTCCACAATCAGCACGCGATACTTCATTGGAGGAGTCCTATCATCTGTAGTTTGTCCAGAATCGAGTCCCTGGTGAAGGGCTTCATCAGGTACTCATTGGCACCCTCCCGCAGCGCTCGCTCAATCTCCACCTGTTCGCTCTCCGTGGTGACCATCATGATCTTCATGTCGTCCCAGGCGTGGTTGGCCCTTACTTTGCTGAGCAGTTCAATTCCGGTCATCTCCGGCATGTTCCAGTCAAAGAGCGCCAGTTCGGGGCGCGTCTGCCTGAGGTGCTCGAGCGCGTCAGGCCCGCATTTCGCTTCGAGCACTTCAAAACCTTCGCCGGTCAGGATGGCCTTGAGAACCTTTCTCATGGTGGACGAATCATCAACAACCAGGGCCTGCATAAACTCTCCTTCAGATGCTTGAATCGAAGCACAGCCGGAGAGGGCTGACATCGTCTCTCCGGCTGTACACGGCTCGTTTCCGTTAGTAGCGGAACTGCGAGACGAGCGTTTGCAACTCGACCGCCATCTTTTCCAGGGAATGAGCGGAGTTCGACGTATCGGTCGCTCCCACGGTTGTGGCGCGGGCGGCTTCGGCCACGCCTCCAATGTTTTTGCTGATATCGGTGCTGCCCTTCGCCGCTTCCGCGAGGGTGCGTCCGATTTCGTTGGTGGTTGCGCTCTGCTCCTCAATCGCGCTGGCGATCGTGGTCTGGATGTCGCTGATCTGGCCGATCACCTGGCTGATCTGGTTGATGGCCGAGACGGCTCCGTTGGTATCGCCCTGGATGGCTTCGATCTTCCGGCTGATATCTTCGGTAGCCTTGGCGGTCTCCTTGGCGAGTTCCTTCACTTCGTTGGCAACCACGGCGAATCCCTTACCTGCTTCACCGGCGCGGGCAGCCTCGATGGTGGCGTTGAGTGCCAGCAGGTTGGTTTGCTGGGCAATCGAAGTAATTACCTTGATGACCTGCCCGATTTCAGCGCTGCTCTGTCCGAGTTTCGAGATGGTTTCATTGGTCACTTCGGCGGTGCGAACCGCCGAGGAGGCAACCCGGGTCGCCTCGGCCGTGTTTTTGGCAATCTCCTTGATGCTGGCGCTCATCTCATCGGCTCCGGTGGCAACCGTCTGGACGTTATTACTGACCTGTTCGGCTGCCGCGGAGACGACGCTTGCCTGGGTCGCTGTCTCATCCGCGCTGGAACCCATCGACTGGCTGACTTTGTTCAGCTCTTCCGACGAACTCGCCAGGGCGGCAACGTTGCGCCCGATCTGTTCGAGAGCAGAGCGTACAGACTTGGAAAGCGTGTTGACCGCGTTCGCCAGTACATCAAAGTCTCCCGCATACTTGCTGGTGACGAGCGCGGTGAAGTCGCCTCCGGCAAGTTTGCTGAGTATGGTACTGACGTCCTTCAGTGGTCCGATTACCGCGTCCAGCGTGTCATTGACGCCTTGCACTATCTTGCGATAGTCGCCCTGGTGCTTGCTGGCGTCGGCGCGGGTCTCGAGCTTGCCTTCGACGGCGGCCTTGCTGAGCAGGACGGCGTCGGCAACCATGGAATTGAC
>JBEKOO010000044.1:0-27755 GCA_049521655.1 Candidatus Korobacteraceae bacterium | reverse complement strand
TCTGATATCACGATACCGAGACCGAAGAAAAAGACGCTCTTAAGGGCCACAAGATGGAATAGCACCGGCAAATACAGGGCTGCGACGACCATGCCCGCCAGCATAAGAGGGCGCCGACCGATGCGATCACTGAGATGGGCGTATAAGGGTACGGTGAAGAGTTTGAAAACGTTGGCGATCAACATTCCAGCGGTAAGGGCCGCCGCCGGCATCCCGAGATTTTTGGCGGCATACGCGATGATAAAAACCGTCGACAAGTACGCGTAGGAGCTGTGTACCAAGTTGATGAAGAAGCCGGCTGCCGTTGCGGCCTTCCACTTCCGCAGGACCACGCCGATGGGTAGGCGCGGAATCTTTTTATCTTTCTGGGCGGCGTGGAAGAGGAACGATTCATCGATGTGGGAGCGCATGTAAAGACCAATTGCCACCAGCACAATGCTCGCGATGAAGGGCACGCGCCAGGCCCAGCCCTGGAATCCAGCTTTCCCGTAAACCGCGGTCAGCAGAGAAGTACTACCGGCGGCGAGAATAATTCCTGCGGGACCGACCGCATTCATCCAGGAGGCAAAGAATCCCCGGTTCTTTGTGGGGGAATTCTCCAAAACCAGCGCCAGCGCTCCCATCGACTCTCCTCCGAGCGCAAAGCCTTGTACAAATCGCAGCGAAGTTAGCAAAATCGGAGCCCAAATGCCAAGGACGGCGTAGCCAGGCAAACATCCAATCAAGGCGGTGCCGATACCCATCAGCAGCAAAGTAATCATGAGAATGGATCGGCGGCCGATGCGATCCCCAAAGTGCCCGAAGAAGATCCCCCCGATCGGTCGCGCAAGGAAGCCGATGGCGAAGGTCGCAAACACCGCAATGGTGCCTACGAGCGGGTTCTCCTTCGGAAAAAACATGGGACCGAAGACCAAGGGGCCGATTAGGGCGTAGCACCAGAAGTCGTACCATTCCATGGCGCTGCCGACGGAACTGGCAATAAGCAAACGCCTGTAGCCGGGGGTCATTTTTCTTGATTCTGGCGCTTGCGCCGGAACTTCAACTTCCGCCACTTGTACACCTTGATCAGACATAAAGATGCGAACCTCCACAGGTACTTCAGCTCAAATTAGGCTTGAGTGTGATGCGCGAACTTTATGGTAACCCGATGTGCTTGTCAAGGTTAAAGTTCCCTCGTTCAACTGCGTGGAGAGCAAGGGGCAGTGGGCGACAAATCGATTGTGCGTTGTGCTTGATTTAGGAACGGGGGGCGAGTTAAAGTCGCTCCATGGTCAGCTGAGGCGAGAGACCTCATGTTGTCAGGAGAATCATGTCTAAGAAGGTTGCTATTTTGGGTGCGGCGGGTACGCTGGGCGCATGTTCTGCTTTTACGCTGGCCACTCAGGGGTTCTGCGACGAGATTATTCTCATTCCGCATCGGCGGGAAAATCTGGTAAAGCTCTACCAGATTGACTTGGAAGGTGCAGTGTCAGGGATGAACGAAACCAAGGTCTGGGTCGGCAGCAAAGCGGATTTGCGCGAGGCCGATGTGGTGCTGGTATGCGCCGGAGCACCCTGGCGCCAGATCAGCTCCCGAATGGAACTGCTGGAGGATAGCTTACCGGTCGCGCAAGAGGTAGCGGAGATCTTGGGCCAATATGCCCGTCTCGATGCTGTTGTCATCAACATGACCAACCCAGTGGATCCTACCAATTGGGTGCTGCAGCGGTTGTCTGGCTTGGCGCGCGAGAGAATTCTTGGGTATGCATTCAACGACACAATTCGATTCCGGCGGTTGCTTGCGAGCCATCTTGGTGTTCCGGGCAATGCGGTAGATGGGTGTGTAATGGGCGAGCACGGGAGCCATCAAGTGCTGCTGTTCAGTTCGGTTCGGGTTCATGGTGAGCCGGTTGCGGTCCCAGAAAAGATTCGCAATGAGATTGTGGCAGAGATTCCCAAGATCGTTCCTCGGCTGGAAGCGCTGGGTCAGGGGCGAACCGTTGGATGGACCTGTTCGATAGGGGTTGCGGCCCAGGTCAGGGCTGTACTGGAAGATACGGGCGAGGTTTTTCCATGTTCGGTAGTGTTATGCGGGGAATATGGCAGGCAGAACTTGAGCGCAACAGTTCCTGCTCGCCTCGGTCGAGGAGGAGTTCAGGGCTTTCCGGTCGTGGAAATGGAAGAGTGCGAGCGTACGCAGTTGGAGTCGTGCTTTGATTTTCTTGAGGCAACCGTACGGCCATTGGAACAGCGATATCCGCAGACGCATTCAGCGGCCAGCGTGAGCGGTTAGCACAGTTGGTTAAGAAACAACTACAAAACAAGAAACCGCGCAAAGAATATCCCTGAATTCTTGTGAGCACGGTGGGAGGCCAGAAGTTGATCACCCGATTCCGACTCACAAATACAAACGGGACGGTCGCATCCCTGGATGAATAGCCGGCGTGCGGCGCCGGGGATTGAAGCAGCTGAATATCAGGGCGTATCCGGCAAGACGATGAAGGCCATCCTGTGTCTTGCGAACGCAAGCGCGACGGCCACCTGCTATCGAAAGACGGCCGCATTGAGATCGACAACAACAGCGCCGAATGTGCGTTGCGCACCGTCGCGATCGGACGCAAGTACTATCTTTTCGCCGAATCGGATCGCGGCGGAGAACGCGCTGCAACATTCTATAGTTTGATCGGAACGGCGAAGTTGAACGGGGTCGATCCGGAAACCTATCTGCGGCAGGTGCTCACGCGAATCGCCGACCACCTGGTCAACCGCATCGAAGAGCTCTTGCCCTGGAACATCGGCGCCACCACGGCAACTCCCGCAATCACTCTCTAAACCAGTTCTTACCCGGAAGTGTCCACTAATGCGATTCGTGGACACTTAACTCACGCCGCTGTCCAGACGGTCACAACCGGGTGCTTACCCTTAATCATCACGTTAATGCCGATCTCGCCCTTGGAGCCTGGAGCTCGCCGCCGCGCATAAGGCAAATGGGGACAGAAACGCTCCTAAGCTCTGCTTTACTTTTGGACCGCAGCTCGGTGGCCCGCATTCACGATATTGCCGGCGAATCGGTACTCTTTCCCGCTTTGCACACGGTTCGCGGATTCAAAGCTAAGGGCGCTCGTTGGGCATACGCGCACACAGGCCGGGAGCAACCCTGCTTGCACACGTCCCGAACACAGATTGCACTTATGCATCTTCTCCTCAGAGTCGTACCGGGGCACGCCGAAGGGGCATGCCATGGCACAGCTATGACATCCGATGCAGAGCGCACGGTGGACGCCAACCACGCCCGTCGTGCCGTCTTTGGTGATGGCACCGGTCGGGCATCCCATGACGCAGGGTGCATCTTCGCAATGCATACAGGCGGCGGAGACGTACATGATACTGGCGTTGGGGAACTGCCCCTCTTCCACCTGGTAGATTCTCCGGAAGGCCGTTTGACCTTTTTCCGGATAGATGTCGTTCTGGTCCATGCAGGCTACAGCGCAGGCACCGCAACCAACACAAAGATCGATGTCCAGATAGATCGTCTTTTCCATCGCACGCCTCCCCTACACTTTTTCGACTTTACACAGAAACGATTTAAACCCCGGAAACCCCGATAGCGGATCGAGATAATCCCCTGCGAGCAGTTTGTTCACATCAGCTGCCGGATGGCCATGATACATATGAACCACTCCGGGCTGGACCATCTGGGTGAGATTTGCCTTCACCTCGATCCAATCTTTCGGAGTGGCAATGCGGAGCCTGTCTCCGTGCTTAATGCCGAGACGCGCAGCGTCGGCAGGATTCAAATCCGCGGAAGGAAAATCCGGCCGGAGACTGCTGGTCCAGCTAAGGCGGAAGGTTCGGGTGTGTACAAACATCGGCAACCGTGAACCGGTGTTCAAGATGAACGAATACTCCTTGGCCAGTTCGGGATCGGCTTCCTTGCTGCTCTTCGGAGGTACATAGACCGGAAGCGCTTCAAAGCCCGGTCGGCCTGGGTACTTCTCCAGCACCTTCGACTTGAATTCCATCTTCCCGGAGGGCGTCTTGAAGCCCGTCTTGTATTTCTTCTCGGGAGAGCGGACCGGGTTAGGCACGAACATGCCGCCGGGATACATTTTCAATTGAGCGGTAGTGAGAGCGCTTGGCTCCAGAATCCAATCGATGCTGGCCTCGTAACCGGCCTTCCAGAGCGGGTCATCGATTCCGAGCCGGGCAGCGAGATCGAAGATGATATCGGGATCGGAGCGGGAGTCGTATAGGGGAGCAATCGCAGGCTGCGTATAGAAGATGTATCCCATGCCGTAGCAGCGCAGCTCACTGCGCTCGACCGAAGTGCAGGCAGGCAAAACGATGTCCGCATGTTTACAGCTGTCTGTGTTGAAGATATCAATGTTGACGAAAAGATCAAGCTTGTCGAGGCTCTCCAGAAAGCCCTCGGAATCCGGCCACATCCGATGGTTAAGGCCGAAGCCAAGCAACGCTTTGACCGGATAAGGCTTGCCGGAATGAATCTGGCAAGGAAGATGCATCGCCTGGGCTTCCTCGTCGATTACGTCCATCCAAACGGGAAACTTATCGGCACCGATCCGCAAAGCCATCTCACTCCAAGGACGGGATTGAATAAACTCGCGCTCCCTGGTGGGAATGAGGCCGACCATTTCGTTGAAGCTCGGAGTCTCGGCAAAGTTACCACCTTTAATATCGTAATTGCCGGTAAGTCCAGCCAAGCAGAAAATTGCGCGGTAGTTCTGCACACCGTTGGTGTGGTGCACCACGGGAGACGCACTGGGCATGATCGCTGCGGGCTTTACCGAGGCGTACATGCGGGCGGCGGCTCGGATCTTGTCGGCAGGAACGCCGCTCAGTTCTTCGCCTTTCTCAGGTGTGAAATGCTGAACGTATTCCTTATATTCTTCGAAGCCATACGCATAGTTATCCAAAAACTCCTGATCGTACAGCTTCTCGTTGATGATGACGTGAGCCATCGACAGGGCCAGAGCGCCGTCTGTCCCCGGCCTAACCTGAAGATGAATGTCTGCGTAACGGGTCGTCGGAGTCTCGCGAGGATCGACGACTATGAGCTTCATGCCTCTTTCTTTTCCCTTAAGAATGGCCTTGGCGTTACCTGGATTGGTATAGAAGGGGTTGGCACTCCATACCAGGAGGCAGCTGGTGTTCATCAGATCGGGAGCACCCGGCCGCCCAAAGACAAGCTTCTGTGCCATGGCCGTCGCCTTGGAGCAGGTGCTGGACTCGGTCATGTAATTGGGCGAGCCAAACGAATGCGCCAGTCGCTTCAAATAAGGACGAAAGTACTTTGTATAACCGGCAAAGAAAACCACGCTCTCCGGCCCCGTCTCTTTCTTGATCGAATTCAACTTCGCGGCAATCGTGTCCAGCGCCTCATCCCACGGCATCGGCTCGAACTTACCTGATCCTCGGGGCCCGACCCTGCGCATAGGCGTCTTCAGCCGATCTTCGTTGTAAACATATTGGCGCGTGGCTGCACCTTTGGAGCACAGCGCTCCTTTGTTGTATGCGTGCTCAAGGCTGCCTTCTGTTTTAATGATTCTGCCGTCTTTGATGTAGAGATCCAATCCGCACTGGGTTGTGGGATCGCAGATGGCGCAAACCGATTTGCGGATTTCGATACCCGTTTCCGGGCCGGGTATTTTGGCTTCTAGGAGAGTCTGCAATGTGGCCATAAACTTTCAACCTCCCTCAAGGTTCGTTCCACCATAAGATTGTGTGAAACTTGAACGGGCAAGCGCGAGAAAGATGCAGGTTGACCCTGCAGCAACCTCTTGGTCAAGACGTTCTTGATGATACCTGTTTCCGTGTATGCGTCCAGGAAGTTGGCCCCGGCCAGCAAGCCGTTCTTCCAGAAGATCTGCATGAACTTCAGCCCTTCAGACCATGTTTCCGTCCGGTCATAGTCCTGCACTGATCCGATTCCGACAAAGTCCATGTTCATGAAGTGGCTGATGCAGTGTGGAATGTTTCCTGCGAACTCTTCGGCTAGACCGGCCATGTTCCTGCCCGCGGTGCGGCCCTGGTAGCGGGCGTTGGCCCAAAGGCCAATGATCTGCTGCTCGCCAGAGAGAAGGTTTTGGCCTTGCGCAACGTCTCCGGCAGCGTACACACCCGGCGCGCTGGTCTGCATGTATTCGTCGATCAGGATTCCCTGCCGGCACTCTACATATTTGTGGTCCACAAAGCTGATGTTGGCACGAACGCCGATACACATGATCAGGAGGTCGGCCTCCTCGCCCTCCGCGTTGTTCTGGAAATGCGCGCGCACGCCGTCATGAGTCTCTTCCACCTTGGCGATACCCGCACCAAGTCTGAACTTGATTCCCTTCTGTGCCATACGTTTCTCAATGACCTCGGCACAATCTGCATGAGCCGCCAATGGAAATACATGCTCGGCCAGATCGGCCAGACAAACTTCCATACCGATCATCTGGAAAAGTTCCACCATTTTGACCCCGACCAGCGAAGCACCCACGACGATGGCCTTCCTGGGCTTCACCCCGAGCGCCTCGCGCAATCGAATCGCATCGTCGACCGTCCGCATGGTGTATATCCGGTGCGATTTTCCGCCCTCGATTGGAGGGATGAACGGAGAAGCACCGGTCGCGATCAGGCACTGGTCGTACTTAATTTCAAGACCAGCCTCGTTGGCCACCAATTTAGCTTCGGTGTCTAACGCGACGATCGGCGAGTTGGAATGGACCGTCGCTCCATAGAGCCGATAAAAAGATTCGTCGCTTCCATATGGGAAAAGACCGTCGAAAGTGATCTTGCCGGCAAGATAGTAAGTAGTGAGGGTGGGGTTGTAGACCGGCCACTTGCCGTCGGAAAAGACGTGGATTTGTCCACGATAGCCGCTCTCACGGAGAGCTTTCAGGCATTCAGCACTAGCGCACCCGTTGCCCAGAATCGTAACCGCATTTTGTTCACTCGCCAATGGGAATCCCTATAGGGCGCACATCTCATTCGGTCGCTGGGGCCAAGATCTATCAAGCTAATACGGTTGAGCCGCTCGGCCAACTTGGCCAGCGGATCGGACGGCTTTGAAGTAATCCTGCGAAGGCAACACTATATGTAATCTACTCCTAGATGTCAATTGAGAAAAAGACTATAGAATTCCACATGGTTTGATACCTGAACTTGGCCAGCGGCGCGAAACCCAGTCCGTCGATAAGCAACTCCAATCCGGCTATAGCAGCCCACCGCCCGAACGTCAACGCGATTACGCCGAAGGTCACAAGATGTGTTTCACTAGCGTAAAGTGCCCTTTATCGCTGATAATCTCTGGACCAACCAGGTGTACAACGGCTATTCCACCGTCTTGGTCAAGCCGTAAGGCGTATAGCGCACACAAAAATACTCCCCGCTCATCCTGTATTGCGCCATCTCTGCCTCGTCGAAACATTGTACCGGGAGGCGGAAGCCCATCAGCCAAAGCCAGTGGGTTTAAACCGGCCTCGTCAAACTAAAAGAGCTGGTTCACATAATGCTTCATTAGTATCTCTGGTATCAGACCCCTTGCAGTATGAACGACCTTCCCCGTTGCACTAATGTAGAAAGTCGTCGGCAAACCTTCAACCGCACCGAATATATCGTCTACTGAGGGAGTTTCCCTTACCAAGATATAAGTGATGCCACGAGACGCCATAAAGGTTTGTGCCTGCAGGTACTGTCCTGGGTCGGCAACGATCCCAATAACAACCAAATCCTTTGGATGCGATGTCTGCAGGTGCTGAAGCCAGGGAGTTTCAGCACGGCATGGAGGACACCATGGAGCCCAAAAGTTTAAAACCATCGCCTTACCGTGTATAACATTTGCAGAGATGGGTGACCCGTCTAAGTACACCAGCTTCAGCGAGGCCATATCAACCTGCTTTGGAGCCTTAAAGGAATAGGATCGGAAAAAATAAAACATGACAAATCCCAGGAGGAGAATGACAGGAATTCGCTTGAGCCATCGCTGGATGACGGGGTGTGTCACCGCTTTCGCGCCATAGTTTGCCATATTAGAGTTAGGTGCGCACCCAATAACACGCTTTGTGAAATCGCAAGGCACTGTACGGTTTAATCTGCTTCTTCCACATCACTGACCTTCGTCAGCTTCAGAGGCTCGACGCTGGCCACTTCAAAATTACATTCGCACTCCAGACATGATAGAAGCTCTCCTTCTTCGGGTTCCTCTTCTTCGACAGCAGGATCACTCCTGCATTTTGGGCACACCACCATCATTGTCTCCGGTTCGCATTCTTGAAATTAGAGCACACCGGCTAGCATTCATACTCGGTACTCCTCAGTACATCGTCAAGGACTATCCGAAGAATGAAAATGGGCGTCACTCTATTAAACAAGATGGTGACGAAGTTTTGGGGATTCCTTCTGCGTGCCAGTCTGAACGCCGGTCACGACTGAGTTGTTCACGCTTGCCTTTTCAGCGTGAACACGGTGATCTCAGGTGGGCACAGGAGTCGCAACGGAAGCCCGTTCACTCCAATGCCAGGATTTGTGTATAGTTGTAACTCACCAATCTGATAGTGTCCCAGCGGATACTTTCGTGCCAATGGGGGCAGATAAAGAGCACCAACGCCGGGAAGCCGAACCTGACCGCCGTGAGAGTGGCCGGACATTTGGAAATCAACCGGGAACTGCCGAAGCTCGTCCGCGAAGTCCGGTTCATGAACTGCAACGAGAGTACACTCTTGCTTGGGTACGCCTCGCAATGCGTCGTCCGGCTTAGCGCGGTTCGCCGTTACGTTATCAATTCCAGCCAGCCACAGACGAGCACCATTCCGCTCAAATGCAATTGCCCGATTCCGCAATACCCGTATCCGGGAACCAGCACTCAGAGCTTCAGCCACCACATCGGCGATTGTACCGTAATCATTGTTGCCGAGCACGGCAAAGCAGCCCAGTGGCGACTCGATTTGCCGCAGCTTATCGGCGCATGGCCAAGCTTGCTCCGCCTTCAATTTCCTTTCTCTTCTGCGGTGCGGAGCAGTGACGAAATCCCCGGTAAGTATTACGAGGTCGGGCTTTTGGGCATTGGTCAACTCGATCACCCGGTCGAGATGGCCGATGGTCATGAACGAGGTGAAATGGATGTCACTTAGTTGTGCGATGCGAAGACCATCAAACGCAGACGGAAGGCGTTTGAGCATCACTCCGACTTGGCTGATAACAGTTTCGTGAGGCTCGTAAACACCCGTCCCGAGAGCTCCTATAGCCAGTGCACCGACACTGAGTCCAAAAAAATTGCGCCTTGAGAGTGGCATCGCCTTAGCTGGAATCTCCTTTTTCAGCTCTGATTCGCCTGAAGTTTACCGCTGGGAGCTGGTTTTGCAAGACCGAACTCCTTCTGCGGATGAAAAGCTGAGTGATTCGGTGACGCGATCGGCAGGACTCCCCCACGGTCCGCCCGGTCGCTCACTGCGATCGGCAGGCAGTCCAAGTATCAGAAAAATGTCCCGCGGCTGTGATTACCAGCAGAAAGAGTGCCGGAAATACGGCTTTCTTGCAAGATGGGCGCATCTGGCCTTCCTCCGTTGCGGCTACACGAAGGTGAGATACCGGGAAATCAGGAAGAACGCCAATCAGGTGTTCACGCTCTGTGCGTTGAGCAACCTGTTTCTCTTGTGCCAGAGATTGCTGTACACCCAGAAGGCGTAGTGTCTCTGGACCTATCCAGAGATACAGCTAGGACACTCTGTCAGCACCAAAACTCCTCCATAACGCCTGACGTCCGCCCGCTCTGCCTGTAAAACTAAATCCACTCTTCAACTTCACAACTTGTGCAGAGGTTCCTTAGACCGAGGAGTGTGCAGTATGATCATGGGTATGGACGAAAGAACCTTTCAGAAGCACGCCGAACAAGCCATGGAGCAACTGACACGCGCTCTTTACGAAGTAGAGGAAGCGGCGGGATTCGATGTGGAGGAGCGAGGCGGAGCCTTGCACTTGACCTTCGACGAACCGCCAGGAACCTTCATCATTTCGCCAAACTCGGTGGCGCGGCAGATCTGGATATCGGCGCTCTCGACCAGCTTCAAGATGGACTGGAGCGACTCCTATACCGACTTTGTGCATGGCCAGAGCGGCGAACCTCTGCTGCCGCTGGTGTCGCAACTGCTCACCGAGCAGACAGGCAACGCCGTCACTTTGCGCTAGCTACTCGGCGTTGCGGAGTTTGGCGGGCGGGGCGGCGGCGGGAGCCTTTGCGCTTTCGCGAACGAAGGGCTCGGCGGCGGAGAGGCCCAGCTTGCGAGTCAGATCCTCGGCGATCTGCCGTCCATGATAACGTCCATTCTCAATGAAAACTTCGCTGGTATTCATTCCCGCAATAATCACACCCGCAAGATAAATTCCAGCCACGTTGCTTTCGAGGGTTTGCGCGTCAACCAGGGGCCTAGAAGAAGGTTGGCTCGAGAGCTCGACGCCGAGCGCACTCAAAAAGCCGAAATCGGGATGATAGCCGGTCATTGCCAGCACAAAATCGTTTTTCAGGCGCAGCTCGCCCTGCGGTGTTGCAAGCAGGATTGAGTCCGGGGTGATCTCGCGTATGGAGGTGTTGAAGTACGCGGCGATGTCGTGGTTCTTGATTCGATTCTCGATGTCGGGCTTTATCCAGTACTTGACGCCGGATGAAATGGCGGGCCCGCGATGCACGAGGGTGACGCGGGCTCCGTGACGCCATAGCTCGAGGGCCGCGATGGCCGCGGAGTTCTTTGCCCCGACCACCACAACATCCGAGTTGTTGAACGGATGTGGCTCGCGATAATAATGCGTGACCTTGGGCAGATCCTCGCCGGGAACGGAGAGTTGATTGGGCAGATCGTAGTATCCAGTGGCAACCACGAGCTTGCGTGCAAGGAAAACAACCGGGCGGGAGAGCGGATCGGTGCAATGCACCAGGAATGCACCATCGGCACCCTCGGCGCGGGTCACGCCGTAGTACTGGCGCACGTCGAGGCGATAGAACTCAGCCACTTTGCGGTAATACTCTAGCGCCTCCTGACGCGAGGGTTTCTGGCGCGCGGTGACAAAGGGAATGTCGCCAATTTCCAGCAGCTCCGGCGTGGTGAAAAAGGTCATGTTGGTTGGATAGTTGTATAGCGAATTGACGATGCAGCCCTTGTCCAGCGCAACCACGGAATAGCCCGCGCGCCGCGCCTCGATGGCACAGGCAAGGCCGGTAGGACCGGCGCCAATGATGAGTACGTCGAATTGCTCCACCGTGCGCTCCCTTACTCATTAGATGTTACAACGAAGCTGGCCGTTGAGAGGAGCCGGGAAACCAAGAGCCGAGCAGTAGAAACATGAATCGCATTATATTCCAGCGGGTTACGACTTTTGGGGGCGCGGCAGGAGCAGGGCGGCTAAGGGTAATTTTTTCACGGTAAGTAGATGAATTACACGGTTATGAGCAATTCACCTAATATGATCCGGCAGTCTGGCGGGGTACAAAGAATCGTCTCCTTGTAATATCTGGACGCGATACTCATGTTGACACTGAGAAAACCGATGAAGCCATACTATAGCGAAACTGAGGCCGCGCACTCTCTGTGCATCTCTTTAGAGGCCCTCCACACCATACTGGACGAACACGTCTTCACCGCGGAGCATCCGCGCCCGGCAACACTGGATTTCACTCATGCCGAGTTACTCCTGCTATCGGTCTGGGCGGTGCCGGAACACTGCGATAACCTGCTCGCCATGCCTTGCAGAAGCTGAGCCGGCGGCGACGATCTGTTCATGGGGTATGTATTTTTTTCATCCGGCATGGCGGCTACCCTGCGATCTGCGCGATTCATGGGCAGCCTCCGGTTGCGGAAGGCCGTGCGTTTTATGGTAGGCTAGAGCTGCGTGGGCGCGTAGCTCAGTTGGTAGAGCAACGCCCTTTTAAGGCGTGGGTCCTGGGTTCGAGTCCCAGCGCGCTCACCATGTAACTAACTGATTTCACGCCACTTATTGAGAATCCAGGGGTTCATTAGGGGCCGTTACTGGATTCTCAACTCTTTTGCGACCTTTTCGTGGGCGTTTCGCATGTCATTCGAGTAACTATCCGTGTAGCCATTCAATGTTGTGCGAATATCCGAATGCCGCATCAACTCCTGCGGAACCATGATGTCTACTCTTAACTCACGCAATAAGCTGGAGTATGTACAGCGAAAGGTCCCCCAACCGATTTTTTCACCGAGACCAGCCGCTTTTGCCGCTGGCCAAAGATGATCTTCAGCTACATGCCTCGGACTGTAAGGCTCGGCCCTTTCAAAGTACGGTGGGGCGAAAACCCAGTCCGCGGGTTTCTTCCAGAGTGTTTTCTCTCTGCAACGTTCCAGCATCGCGACCAGAGACGGGTCGATCGGCAACGGGGCCTCCCGGTACTCGTTCTTCGCGCGATCAACATGATTGCAAACCACTCCACGCTGGATCTTTAAGCAACCTGCAAGGAAATCAACGTCTCCCCATTGCAAGCCGACCAACGCGCTGGGTTCCAGCCCGAGACAGACAGAACGCCAGGCCATGGTGCGAAACGGTTCCAACAGGATGTTGCTGATCAACAAGAGCACTTGGGCCGCAGTGAGCACAGGGACTTTTGTCAATCGCTTAACCGCCGTTGTCTTAAAGGCTGACGAACAAACCCAACTGCGAAGTCTGGCCGCCTCACGAACATTGCCCCACGCCTCGGTCGCCCGTGCCAGGTTGGTGCTGTGGGCAGCTCAGCAGAAGAGCAATATTGAGATTGCGGAGCGCCTGCACTGCACTAAAGCTACCGTTGGCAAATGGAGGCAGTGCTTTGTGGGGCATCGACTAGCCAGACTCTACGATGAATTGCGCTCCGGACGGCCGCGCAGCATCGAGGACGACCGGGTGGCAGCTCTGCTGAAGCGAACTCTTTCACGCAAGCCAACGGCGGCCACGCATTGGAGCATACGGTTAGCGGCCAAAGCTAGCGGCATCTCAAAATCTACGGTGCATCGGCTGTTTCAAGCCTTCGCCGTTCAGCCGCACCGGACTCGGAGCTTTAAACTCTCCGCCGATCCGTTCTTTGTCGAAAAAGTCCGTGACATTGTTGGCCTTTACCTGAACCCACCTGACAACGCCCTGGTCTTGTGTGTTGACGAGAAGAGTGAGATTCAAGCCCTCGACCGCACGCAACCGGTTCTGCCGATGGGACTGAACTATGTGGAAGGGGTTACCCATGACTATGTGCGGCACGGCACCACCACGTTGTTCGCCGCGCTCGACGTTGCAACTGGCACGGTGTTCGCTGAATGCAGGGCGCGCCATCGCCATCAGGAGTTCCTCACCTTTCTGCGCGATCTCGACGTCTGCGTGCCTGAAGAACTCGACCTGCACTTGATCGTGGATAACTACGCGACCCGCAAACATCCCAAGGTGCGCACCTGGCTTGCACAACATTCCCGCTTCCACGTGCACTACACGCCCACTTACTCCTCGTGGCTGGACCAGGTGGAACGGTGGTTTGGTCTCATCACACAACGTGCAATTCGCCGCGGCTCATTTAGTAGCGTCAAGGAACTGATCATCAAGATCGACGCGTTCGTCCAGCACTACAATCGATCCAGCCGCCCATTTGTCTGGACCGCGACTGTTGACTCTATCCTGCAGAAGATCGCACGCCTTTGTTCACGTATTTCCGGGACAGCACACTAGGAGATCCTGTGCTGTGTGAGTCTTAAGGAAGTCGCTGACGTTACCGTTCTCTGGCAGCCGAACGCCCTTTACAGCGCCTCTCGACGTCATGAATCGCCATGGGTGCTTTTCAAAATTAGAATGTAAGTGTTCAATATAGTACAGACTGCGCCTTTCTTCTAGCACAAGACTAACGCCGCGTTGGACGAATATTGCAGTTTGAAGGCCGCTGCGAAAAAAGACGGATCACAGAAGGGCGCTTTGTGGCTGCCATTTGACCGGGAGGAGAGGCAGCACTGATGACAACCTATTCGAACACGACGGGCCCGGCAGAACCAAAGTCGCG
This sequence comes from Candidatus Korobacteraceae bacterium, assembly GCA_049521655.1. Lineage (GTDB taxonomy): Bacteria > Acidobacteriota > Terriglobia > Terriglobales > Acidobacteriaceae > TOLSYN. Next base: position 13,753 of record JBEKOO010000044.1, on the reverse strand, counting down.
CTGGGTTGGAATTGTAAGATTTCTGCTTATAGTCGCTTTGGCAGTCAGCTTTTTTCTGCTTGGCCGAAGCATGGTACGTCACCGCTTCTTCAGAGGCGGCTGGGTCAACAGCCACGGCACCATCCAACCATAAAAGACACTGAATAAAGTCTTCGCTGCTTCTCCGAATCTGGCTTGTTCGTGCAGCACTATGAAGCGATTTTCATAAAAAGCAGGCGATTGTGCACCTCCTGTCGCGCACTGGACCGCACCTAACATCTTGCTGATGATATAGGAGGTGTCGCAGAGCACTCGAATTTCGGCTATGTCTTGGGTCTTTCTTTCGCTGCCCCGGCGTCGACCATATTGCAACTGCCTTGTTCACGATGGCACGGGCTTTGCTAGCTTCTTTGATTTATACCTTGTTATTGGGTCAAGTCAGAGTAAGTGTCACGGCGGGGAGAATCCGCCACAAGCAGTGCGAGAGAGTTTCTAGATTCGTAGGTTTCTCAGAAAGCGGGGGCGGCTAACAAATCCTGTTATGACTTACTCTATTAGACTGCCGACTCCCGCGGCGTTGGCATCTCGTCCGCTTACACTATCGCCTGATCGTTTTGATGGAAGCATAAGCAATGTGGCGAGCGCTTTTGTGTTTATGGAGAATATTTCACGTCCGTTGAACCAATCAAGTACGATAGACTGGATGATTTTATGAGTTGTTTGCGCAGTGTGATTGGCCCAAAAGGTCAGGAAACTCGGAAAACGGAAGCCTGTCGTAGTCAGCACAGCCGCGCCAGATGAGAGTCAATAAGTGATACGAAAGGAAGAGGTGCTATTGTGATTGAACGGCTCAAAGAAAGCGGCGGGGCGGCTTTTGGCTTCAAGATCGTCAGGCAACTATTGGACGAAGAAGTAGAGACATTCCTGCCACAGCTTGAGTTTTTTATCGCGGAACGAAAGAAACACCCCATCGGCATATTGGCCGACCTCACCGAAATGCAAGGTGCCGAATGGCAATCCGTTTGGGACGAGATGCGGTTCCTCCAGAAGTTTTCGAGTCATATCGCTCGCTTGGCAGTCGTCGGCGCTCACCATTGGGAAGAGATTGTCACACTCGTCGTAACGGGAGCGGCGGTTCTGCAATCAGAGACGCGTTATTTTGAAAGCTCTGAACTTCAACACGCCTGGCACTGGGCCCGGACCAGCAAACACGCAGACGATGCTCCCGTGCGTCTGATCTCACCAGCGACGGGCATCTGGAAGGATTACCATCCGGAGTACACGGACATCTAAAGTTGCGAGGGTCAGACTAACGAAATATATCTCAATATTCAAATTGCAACGCTTGGATTGCAACGTCAACCTTAGAGCGCAATCGGAACATTACCCATTCTTATACGGATGTTGATCAACACGGGTGGAGCCGAGCCGAGAACCGGATTGCCCTCCGGCATCCATTGGCACATGAACATTGCCAATAAGATCACTTACTTCGCCAGCGACGTTCAACGCCAAGTGATTCCCTGGGTTCAGGCCAAGAACATGCAAGGCAAAGTGGCGGTATACAAGGCCAATGACTCCAGTTTGACTGCAGCGCAGATCGTCAGCGTCCCCAAACGACGAATGGACTGCATAGACTGTCACGACCGGCCGAGCCACAAGTTTACCTCGCCGGACGAGTCCGTTGACGATTCCCTGCTTGCTGGCCGAATCGATGCCTCTCTTCCGTTCATCAAGCAACAAGCTGTCTCAGCACTTACTAAGACCTACCGCACGACTGGCGAAGCGATCGAAGGCATCAGAAGCGACATCCAGAAGTTCTACAACACAAAGTACCCCGACGTTTACTCGAACCGTCGACCGTTGATTCTCGCAGCGATCGCTGACCTTCAACACATCTACCAATCCACCATTTTCCCCTACATGAAGGTGGACTGGCGAACCCATCCCAATAACATCGGGCATTTGTATTCTCCCGGCTGCTTTCGATGCCATGACGGCCAGCACGTGAGCGCGGACGGTCGCGTCATTCCCAAGAGTTGCGATACCTGTCACTCGGTTTTAGCCGAGGTTCAGAGTGGAGCGCCGTTGATAGGCCACGAGCAAGGTGTTCCGTTCCAGCATCCAATAGATATTGGCGATTTGACGCAGGTGACCTGCAGCGACTGCCACACCGGAGGGGTTGGACCATAGTGCGACTTGCTCATTCTCGCCATATGGCTGCTGCCTGGAGTGGCACCTGTGAAGGAGAAACATGAAAGCGCAGATCAAACTGGGAACTGTATTCGGCGTCGAATTAGGACTGCACTATAGTTGGTTCGTCATCGCGTTATTGATCATGTTCTCGCTAGTGGCACAGTTTCATGCGATGAACGGTGATTGGACAGAGGCCGTGGTGTGGGGTGCCGCAGTCCTCACCTCCATCCTCTTTTTTGTCTGTTTGTTTGCGCACGAGTTGTCTCATGCTCTTGTCGCTCGAGCGAAAGGGTTACCGATCCACAAAATCACGTTGTTTCTGTTGGGCGGCATGGCACAGATGGAAGAGGCGCCGCCCGACCCCAGCACCGAGTTCTGGATGGCTATTGCGGGGCCAATCGCCAGCGGCGCAATCGGAATCATTCTACTTGCTTTCGCCCGGGCACTAGGTTGGATACCGTGGACGGCCTCTGCTCAAACCCCGGGCGTCGCCATACTCATCTGGTTGGGGTATATCAATTTGGTGCTGGGTGTTTTCAATATGATTCCCGGCTTTCCGCTGGACGGCGGGCGCGTCTTGCGCGCCATCATCTGGTGGATCACAGGCAACGCGGACCGATCCACGAAGATTGCAGCGCAGATCGGCCAATTAATAGGAGCGGGGTTCATTGCCTACGGCATCATCAGCTTTTTCGGAAAAGGCGGATTTGGTGGCCTTTGGTTCGCCCTTATTGGCTGGTTCGTGCTTCAGGCTGCGGGCGCCAGCCTCATGCAGTTGCAGGTCAGCTCAGTATTGCGGGGGCTGCGCGTACGGGATGTCATGTCCCAGGACTGTCCTTTGGTTGATGGCAGCATGGGGCTGCAAGAATTTGTGGACGAACATCTGCTAAAGACCGGACGACGTTGCTTCCTAGTAGCCGAAAATAACCGTGTTGCGGGACTGATCACCCCACACGAAGTCCGCAGCGTTGAGCGCGCACAATGGCCATTCGTTTCAGTTCGCGCCGCGATGCGGCCAGTAGGTGCAATCCATTCGCTATCTCCGGATGTACCCGCCATGCAAGCCTTGGAGACGATGGGGCGTGAAGACGTCAACCAGCTTCCGATCGTCGTGGATGGGCAACTCCAGGGGATCGTCACGCGTGGTCACATGCTCCAAGTGATTCATTCGCGGTCTGAACTTCTTGGCCACTGAGGCACTGACCATCGCTATTCGATAAGAACGTAACACCACTCGCCTGCGCGAAGGAGTTCCGCACCCGAGTGGCTGGCATTTCCAGACGGTGATCATTTTGCGATCACCTGCTAACTTTACTCAAAAAAGTGGGCTACCTTTTGCCTTCGTCTTCACTGTAATAGATGGTAACCTTCGCGCCCTTCTCTGCCCCCGGTCAAGATATTTTTTCCACCATCCTTTGCAGCGAGGTCGGTCAGACGGAAGGTCGACTCGATGCCATCATTAGTCTTGATAATAAGTTTCTTATCATCTCGATCCAGGTCTTTGATCTCGCCGTCCGTTCTTTTCAGTCCGCGCTTGCCTACTTTGTCAATCTCCACGGCCGAGTCTTCAATTCCACGAGTTGTATGGTGGACCACCACCTCGGCTCATGCCTTCAAACCATGCCAAAAATCTTTGGCAGCTCCCGCTGAAACATCTGCACCATGGACCGCTGTATTGTCGACAAAATGCAGCGAGTGCTCCGCTCCATCGGCGGTCTTCACCACGATAGTTCTGGTGACCGAGTCGACTTTTTTGATCGTGCCGTGAACAGCTCTAGCAACGTCGTCTGCGGCCTGTACAGCCGAAACAAGCAACAGTGCAAGGATTAGGCTTCCAATTGTTTTCATATTCTTCAAGCTCCTATCCTCAGGACTGAATTCTCGAACTAAGCTACGGCTGACTCTTCCCACGCGCAGCAAGGGTTAGCCTTTACAATGAGCCGGTTAACCGAAACACCCTCACGATTGCTTTGACACTTCGATGCGGCGGGAAGCCTTTTTCCGCTTGCTACAGGAGCATCACAGTACATCGTTGGGATACGATTTTGCAACTGAATCGGACTTGTATGTACTCTTACTTTTCGCCCAATGAATTACTTATAGGGGCTGAGCAATAGTGAACATTCATTCCGATTGCGCGGTGTCATAGTTAACGAGGAAAGCTCGCGTTCCGAGAACCAGCACGTCTCAAGGAGGCTACAAAGTGCTAAAAGAAAATTCAGTTGTTGCGATATATCACACACACACTGAGGCTGAGGAAGCGGTGAAGGAGCTTCAGCGTGGCGGAGTCGACATGCACAAGCTGTCGATTGTCGGCAAGGGCTACCACACAGATGAGCAGGTGGTGGGCTATTACAACACTGGCGACCGCATGAAGTATTGGGGCAAGGTGGGTGCCTTCTGGGGAGGATTCTGGGGACTTCTGTTCGGTTCTGCTCTTTTCGTGATTCCGGGTGTTGGACCAATCTTAGCGGCGGGACCAGTTGTTGCTTGGATCGTGGCAGCACTGGAAGGCGCGGTGGTGGTGGGAGGGGTAACCGCGCTGGGTGCTGGTCTGTACAGCATTGGAATTCCCAAGGACAGCATACTTAGATACGAAACGGCGTTAAAGCAAGATAGCTTCTTGGTGATCGCCCACGGAACGGCTGCAGAGGTGGCTAAGGCGAGAGACATTGTGGAAACCACGCATCCTGCCGAATTCACACTGCACTCAGCCGAAACTTTAGCTGCGTAGCACAAGCAACCTGCAAGTAACCTGATTCGCTTGCAGGTTGCCCGGATCAGGCTGGAGGCGTGAAGTGATCAGAAAAGGCATTTTCTTAGTTTTTGCTTCCGTAATACTCCTGTCACTGTTGACTTGCTGCGGTGGCAGCAGTAGCAGTATCGGCGGCAGTGATAGCAGTCTCGGCACAAATGGTCGCAGTGTCGGCGGCAGCGGCGGCAGCATCAACAGCATCGGCGGCAGCGGCGCTGCTAGCGGTGGTCGCTCTGTGTCAAGCACGCCTGCTCATTCAGCGGATGTCATCGTTTCGCTGGTGGCACCATCGATGGCGGTAGGTGAAACTCTGCCCTTCACGGCCACAACGAAAAACGCTCCTAGAGTGCCGATTCACTGGGCCAGTAGCGCACCGAACGTAGCAACAATCAACAACAGCGGAGTAGCAACTGGCGTAAGCGCCGGAATAACGCAAATAACAGCTACGGCTGGTGGAGTTAGCAGTCCTCCAGTCGTTTTGACGTTGTGCGACTTCCGCCACCTATGACATCTGCGGAAGAGGTCGAGGTTCGTCAGCAATCTGGACAGCCGTTTCATTTCAGAGTTAGAAGCGGGTGAAGAGGTATTGCTGTGCGAAATCGAAATGCGCGAACTGTCAATCGTTGATATGGTTTCATCCATGGCACGGAAGGCACGGGTTGGAAGTCACAATCGTTGGCTCTGACAACTCAAGCCGGCGGCTTCTTGGACCTTCGTTAAGCAAGGTACTGAAAAGAATATTTGCGGCATCGGAGTGGCGCCCAACAACACTCGCAAATCATTGATTCTGAGTGGAACCATGTCAAGTCTAAGTGATTGTCGGTTTTCCACAACTTTTTTCGATCAACCTGTTCGGGCATGTCGTCCAAGCGTTGCAACAGAAAAGAGAAAATGTGTTGGCTAAGTGCGCTAATTCTTCATGCACAAAACTTTCCATTATCTTCGCGAGGGCAAGTTGTTTCGACTGCAGTTGATTTCATCTAGCGGCCAAGAATAGACCGGCACAGTGAATGGTTTTAGCTCTGCGGTCGATGCTCAGAAATCATGACGCTTAAAGCTGAAGGCAACGAGGTTGTGGCGTTGCCGTTGCCATGTAATTCTAAGTTTCAAGCGGTAGAGTAAAGTCGCTGTCGACATCAGTCTTTTTGAGCATAGATACACTCCCTGAAGAGAACGGTTACGCGCGCCGGGTGTTGCCGACGTTGATCCGTTCAGCACGGAGTGACATAGACGGCGGGTTCATGCACACTACCGAAACTGAACTGCCGCCGCGTCGATTCTGATTTCGGTCGCCGGAAACAGGCTCGCGAACGGGCTTTGAACGTATAGTCCAGCGAACCGGCGAACTGGAGTGCATAACCACGCGCTTCTGGCGTCCCACGTTTTGCTAAGTCTCTTAATTGCTTTGGTGAGGTTTTGAATACCAGCGTAAACGGTGCTCCATGCGAGCGTAATACTTGGTGGCTTTAGTGCATGAGATCAGTCGCGCAGCAGACACTGTCTATGCACTGCCTACCCCGAGCTTTGGGAGGTGACTCAGTCCAAAGATTGAGGTTATGGACGTGAAACGATTCGATTAGAATATGGCAACGGGCCGTTTTCTGGAGCGGGGGTCTGCAGGAGAGTTTAACATGTCCACCAACATAAGCATTTTGGCCGAAATTCCGATGTTCAGTCTACTCGACCAAGACGAACTCGCCACGCTTGCTGGACTATTGAAAGAAGAGAGTTTCGAGGCGGGTAAATGCATTTACAATTCCGGCGACTACGGAGACAGCTTGTACATTGTTCGGCGGGGCCGTGTGCAGGTCTGTGTTAACGACGAATTGGGCGAGAACATCGTACTGAGAAATTCCGGCCCCGGAGATGTGTTTGGCGAGATCTCAATGTTGGACGGGGGACCAAGAACGGCAACAGCCGTGACCGAGGAACCGAGCGAAGTAGTTCGTCTGGATCGCGAATGTCTGCTGAAACTGGTTTTGAGCCACCCCCATGCAGCGGTTGATCTGCTGACCGTGGTCGGACGCAGGCTGCGTGCAAACGAGGAATTACTGAGGGTGCATGTGACTCGGAATGCAAACACCGAAGAGACCGAACAGCTCACCATAGGCGATCGGATTGCAGACCACGTCGCGGCCTTTGGGGGATCTTGGACGTTTATTATTTTGTTCTCCGTGGTGATCGCGGTGTGGATTATGCTCAACAGTATGTTGCTGTTGAAACATAACTTCGATCCCTATCCATATATTTTGTTAAATTTGGTTTTGTCTACTCTTGCCGCATTTCAGGCACCTGTCATCATGATGAGCCAGAACCGCCAGGCCGCAAAAGATCGTATTAAGAGCAATCTGGACTTTGAAGTGAATCGCAAGTCAGAACTGGAGGTCGCGAGCCTGCATCACAAGCTCGATCGAATGTATGACCGGGTTCAGGAGCACTGGGATCAGCAAGATCGGTCCCATCACTTGCTCTGAGAACCCTGCATTGCGTAAGGTGCCACCGGAACTCGGATCGTCCTTGGGGTTACTCGGTTAACAGCGATTCCAGGTGGCAGATCAAGAGAGTTCTGTTGAACCTGCAATACATGCCAACCTGGTTCACTCTGTTCTAGGTCGAAGCGGCCGACAACTCTGCCTAAGTCGACTGAATCTATGATTCAAGGGTTTGCGCGAACCTGGATTTCAGTGTGTCGGCGGATTGGCTGGTGACCTCCATGCCTGATGGCACATTATTGAATTCGATTGGGATACTGAATGTACGAATGGCCGTGCCAGTAGCAATAAACGACAGCCCGCAGATCACTCCAGCGAGACCGAGCGAAGCGAACTTGAGTCTCAGGTTCTTGAGGAACAAGCGGCGCAAGCGGCTTCCAATGCTCTCATGTGGACGGCTCCAATTTCCTTCGAGCGCCATCGCGAGTTGCTCCGGATCATTCGTGTGGCAGATTCGTACCCCCTCCATCAAAGTCACTTCTGAGCGCTCTTCCGAAGTGGCAACTACGAGTGCGTCGCAGCTCTCCGCGGGGCCAACAGCGGCCCTATGGCGGGTTCCATAGCATGTTGGTGTGTCGTGACGCTTGGTCAGAGGCAGTACGACATTAGCTTCTAAGAGGCGATTGCCTGTGATGATCGCCGCGCCATCATGAAGCGGCGAGACTTTCTGGAATATCGCTTCGAGCAAGTTCAGAGGAAGTGTCGGCGCCAATGGGCACACCACCCTTTAGCAGGGCGCCAATTGAGTCTCGGCGGGTGACGACCAGCAAGGCGCCGAGTTGGTACCTCGCAAGCCTGAAGGCCGCGCTGGCAATGGCCTGACTTGTGTGAGCGCCAACCACCACGGGGCATGGCCAAAGGTTCATAGTGCTGTCGTGCTGCATCAGCGCACGGCGGAGTTCGGGCTGAAAGATCAGTAGTAAGACAAGGATCGCTAAAACGGCGAATGCATCGAGCACCCAGCTTGTAACAACTAGATCCAGGCGGCGTGCCAGAAGCGATAAAGCGCGCAGCCCAACTATAATCAGGGCAATGCGCATGGCATGAGCGGCTCGCGCCCAGCAGAGCAACGCATAGAACGCTACACTGAGAACCAGAAAATCTGCAACAATTGGCCGACGGATAACATGCAGCATAATGTGTCCTCCGTGAGACTTGGTCTGCAGGAATTCCAGCTTGTGTCTAGATGTTATTACGCGACGCAGCAAAATTAGAAAAGATTGAGGCGCGAGCAGCGCCCGCGCCTCCTAACGGACGATACCCTAGCCTCGAGTGGGGTGCAAAACCCGGAAGGTGCTTCCGGCGTTGGACCAGACCAGCACCATGGCATCGCTGTCCTTCGGAACGCTGGAAAGCGCCTTCTGCACCTCGGCGGCGGAGTGCACCTGGTGGCGATCGACTTCCGTGATCACCTCACCACGTTGCAGACCGGCATTGTCTGCCGAGCTGCCGGGCGTGACTTGTTCGACAACCGCACCGTGAACGTCTTCGCCAGCTTGCAATTGCTGCCGGAGCTCCGGAGTCAGGTCGGCGAGGCCAATACCCCAGCGCGGCTTGCCCTGGCTGGCGTCGGCACTTTCGCTTCCGTGCTCGCCTCTTGCCATCGCCTCCAGCGTTATCGGCACATTCACAGATTTGCCATCACGCAGGGCTTTGAGTTGGAGTGTGGTTCCTGGCTGCTTTTGTCCGACCTCGACTTGTAGCTCACCGGCGTCGCTGATGGATTTTCCGTTTAGTTCGGTGATGACGTCGCCGACCTTCAGACCTGCTTTCGCGGCTGGAGAGTTTGGCTCAACCTGAGTGATGACGGCACCCGTTGCCTTGTTCACATGGAAGAACTTGGCTTCATCGGGTGTGACGTCGCTGATGCCGATGCCGATATAGCCGTGGTTCACCTTTCCATACTTAATCAGACTGTCGACCGTAGGCCGCACAATCTGCGTAGGAATGGCAAAACCCATGCCCGAAAAGCTTCCGGTCTCGGAGACGAGGAAGGTATTGATCCCCACGACTTCGCCACGAGCGTTAACGAGCGGTCCCCCTGAGTTGCCTGGGTTGATGGCCGCATCAGTCTGGATGAACTCGCCGGGTGCACGGCGGTCGCCGGCAAATGGATTGGGCCGGTTCAGTGCGCTGACGATCCCGCGCGTCACGGTGAAGCGGAATCCCATCGGGTTGCCGAATGCCAGTACGGTCTGGCCGGGATGCAGTTTCGTGGAGTCGCCCAGCGGCACGCTGGTCAGGTTGGTTGCGTCGACCTTGATAACGGCAAGATCGGTGAGACGGTCGGCTCCGATGAGTTTCGCGGGAAGAATTCGCCGGTCAGTCATCGTGACGTGAATGTCCGTTGCACCGTCGATAACGTGATTGTTGGTCACGATATAACCATCAGGTGAAATGATGACACCGCTGCCCAGACCATGCTCAATGCGTGACTGAGGCTTCATGGGTTGGCCGAAGCCGAACCGGGGACCGAACGGTTGCATCCCATTGAAGCCGTTGCCGCTGTCGTCGTCTCCAGACTCGTTCAGGCTCGTGAGTTCGCCAGACTTCTTTGAGGTGACAGTTACGTTGACAATGGCCGGAGTGACACGAGCGGCCAGTGCCTCCATCGCGTGATCGAGCGAAAGCAAAGCGCTGACGCTGTTGTCATCAAGAGCCGCCGCAGCGGCGGCGGGTACCGCAGCTCTCGCCGGCGTAGAAAATTCATAAGCCGCAAACGACAATAGCAGCGCGACTGCCGCCACACCTGCAAAGAATCGACGGTTGAGCGCCGCTTTGCCATACTTGACCCAGTTCTTCATGGTGCTCCTTTTTTCTCTCTGCTAACTAATGATTTAGTTGCTAAGGACAAAAAAATATGTCCTCAGATGCTTAGAACAATGGCCGACTCCAACTGTCTTTCTGCCAGCTTTCCTCCTTCGACTCTCCAAAGGCTCAGAGTCCAAACCCCAGAACCGGAAGAGTCATATTCCGTGGTTTGCAAAATGACGAATGTCTCCTGGCCCGGAAACTTTCTCGGTGTTGACTTCGCGCGCACTACCACCGGCTTAGCTTGCGGCGTTGCGTGGAACCGCGATGGAACCTCTACCGCGCGCGGGTTGAAAGCGGCGAGGGTCGCTGTGGGTCGGGCCTCAACAACCATCCCTCGCGCAGCCGATGCCGCCACTGTAGGGCTCATCAAGCCTTGGGTTACGCCTATGGCTGCCGTCTGCGCCTCATTCTTTTTCGACGTATGCGGTCTAGATTGATTGAAGCTCGGTAGATTCTGAAAAGCCACCAACCGTGGTGCGTAAGGAGCAGCACCAAAGACGACTGTAAGCAAGCCAGCACTCACACCCAGTAGGGGCTTCCAAAGCTTTGTTCGGTCAGACCGTTTTGCATCGAGAATTTGCGCTACTCGCGCCGACATTTGGTGCATTCGGCTCACCAGGGCTTGTGCCAGAGCCAGGCCTCGCGCGTTTTGTAGTTTCTCTGCAAACGAGATCAAGAATGACGCATAATTCCTGGGGCTCGCAGTCTGAGCCAAGACAATGTCATCGCACGCCATCTCGCGCTCAAGCGTAAGGCGGTTGTCGATCCACCAGACGGCAGGGTGGAAAAAGAACAGAGCTGTAATGATCTTTTGGGCGAGGTTGGACCATTGATCCCAGCGGCGAAGATGGGCGTGTTCATGGAACAGAATCACCTGGATCTCAGCGGCTGAAAGCTGCGGCAACAGCCATGCGGGGAAAACAATCGCAGGCCTGAAGAATCCGATGGCTGCCGGAGCTGTCAACTGCTTTGAAACACAGAGTTTCGTTCGACAACGGGCGGCGAAATCTCGAAACGTCCCGGCAATTGCCGGGTCGAGGTAGGTGAAGTTCACTTCCCGGCAATTATTCCGCAAACGATAAACATGCCAGAGCCCGACGCTCAACCTGAGTAGCAACAAACCGGCACCGATAGCCCAAGCTCCAAACAGAACAATGCTCCAATATCCCGGGAAAATAATTTCGCTATGCAGGTTCGTGTGAGCATTCAGCGGAGAGTGTGAAGCACCGAAGTTTGACCCAGCGAAGAATGGAAGCATGACAATTGCCAGCAGCGCCATGAACCAGACTACAAAGCGGGTTCCAGAGTTCTGCCGACGGACTAGCCGAAGCAACGTCCACACCACGCACGCGAGAATCATCCCCACGGCTGCGGAATTTAGCATGCGCTCCGTGAAAACTTGTACGACGGTCTGCAGGCCAGCAGCGTTCATTTCGCGTTGCTCTGTTCCAGCAACTCACGCAGGCGTCTGAGTTCCTCGATGTCGATCGCCTTATCTTCAAGAATGTTCAGTACCAATGCCTCGTGGGAGTTACGGAAAAAGCGACCGACTAGATGCCGGATCTCCGAGCGCGTAGCCTCTTCGCGTCCGATAATCGGCTCATAAACGTGTGCGCGGCCATCCTTCACGTGCTTCAAGTAGGATTTTCTTTCCAGAATACGGATCGTAGTAAGGACGGAGTTATAAGCCAGAGTGGCAGGAAGCCAATCCAGCACCTGCTGCACAGTGCCAGAACCCTTGCGCCAGAGTAGATCCATGATGCGGAGCTCGGCTTCTGTCAAGGTTACAGACTGCTTTGGCGGCATTTTGCCTCCCTACAGCTCCTTAGACGCGTGAAATCACAAAAGGTAACTAATTATTTAGTTTCACAGCCTAAGCGCATTACTTATCAATGACTTGCTTCTCTTCTTGGAGAGAAACGGCCGCATGGGTCAACGCGAAATCTCTCCCGTCCTGCGAAGCAAAGGTCCGATGGTCGGGCCTTGCACAAAGACAGAAAAAGCAACAACAGCAAAGCTGATGGTTATTATTTCTTCGCGGCGCGGGATTTCAGCGGGCAGTCCAAGTGCAAGAGCCAGAGCCAACGCTCCGCGCAACCCGCCCCAAAATAGGACATGTTGATGCTTCATCGTGACGCGAAGAGAGGAACCAGAAAACATGAGACAACACGGATTGATCGATAACGCCCGGCCCAGCGTTACCAGTGCAATCGCCGTATACGCTGGAAGCCAAATCGCCAGGAAATTCTGGTGGGCTTCGTGCATACCAATCAAGAGGAATATCAGCGAGTTTGCGACGAACGCCGCATATTCCCAAAATGCATGGACCGCTTCTCTTCCACGCTCTGAGATTGCATTGAGCGATTTGAAATTTCCCATGACAAGCCCTGCCGTGATCGTCGCTAAGACGCCTGACAGAGCGAAATGTTCCGCCAGCAGAAAAGAACCGTACGCGGCTACGGTGGTGAATGTAATTTCAACAAGATGATCATCAGTACGCCCTGCAAGCAACAGCGCACCGAAAGCCACTGCCGAACCGCACAAGATGCCGCTTCCGATCATCTTCAACATCATCGAAGTAACTGCAATAGACGTGATTTGCGTACCTAGCAGGCTGCGGAAAAACTCGATTTTTCAAAAAGTGCGAAAAATGGATCGCGCCAGGATGCCCTAGGAACGATCCGCGAGGGTTGGTTGATGGTTTTGCATCCCCCAAGTTTCGTCCTTTCGCCGTCCATTCTGAGTTTTTCAGCAGCCTGCTAGGCCAGCAATTTAGCCGATTCTTTCAGGTGAATGCAGCCTTGGCTAATGTCGTGATCCATAAATTCATCAAAATCATGGAGTACAGGGAGAGCGCTTCGGCCCGGCGGATTCAATTAAGATCATGTTGCGATATGATGGATTGCTTGAACGCATAACATCGAAGGCGGCAACCCGAAGCTTGCATCGCTCCTTTGCCGAGCTGAGCCTCAATCGGTTCGGGGGAGCTTTGGCGGACTCAATAGGCCTTTTGAGTCGAATTCAGAAGAAATGACCTGAAACTCTGGATCCAACTCTGGGTTAATATGAAATACGGAAGTGGTTGATGAGAATGTTATCCCGGATTGGCGTTCTGACGCTGTTGGCGATGCTCGGGATTCTTCTTGTTTTCTTTTTTCCTGCTAGTTCCGGACCATTCAGTGTGACAAACGGTCCCGCGACCGCATTCCGCGCCCTGGATGCTGCACGCGGATTGTTTGCCTCGATGAGCGCGGCCCTGCTGGTAGCTGTAATGAGGTGCGCTTTTTGTCTGGAGCCGCTGGCGCGACCCCTCGTTTCAGTGAACTACGATCCTGAGCTTTTCGCCTTCCGCTGCTAAATTGCCTGTTCTTCCCGGTCTTTCCGTTTCACAAATTTTGATTGTAATTTCCAGCTTCCCCTTAGGAGGAATATATGAGTTCTCGTCTCCTGCGTCTCGCAGGTTATTCGTTCGTCCTATCCGCGGTTATCTTGCTTGGCGCCTGCCATAAGAAGACAG
>JBEKOO010000043.1:0-28301 GCA_049521655.1 Candidatus Korobacteraceae bacterium | reverse complement strand
AAAGCAATGGCGAAAGAGAAATTTGACCGCAGCAAGCCGCATGTGAACGTTGGCACGATTGGGCATATTGATCACGGCAAGACGACGTTGACGGCGGCGATCACGAAGGTGCTGCAAAAGCACAATCCGAACATCAAGTTCCGCTCGTTTGACTCGATTGACAATGCGCCGGAAGAGCGCGAGCGCGGGATCACGATTGCGACGGCGCACGTGGAGTATGAGACGAAGAACCGTCACTACGCGCACGTGGACTGTCCCGGTCACGCCGACTACATCAAGAACATGATTACCGGCGCGGCGCAGATGGACGGGGCGATTCTGGTGGTTGCGGCGACCGACGGGCCGATGCCGCAGACCAAGGAGCACGTGTTGCTGGCGCGCCAGGTTGGCGTTCCTTCGATGGTGGTATTCCTGAACAAGTGCGATGCGGTGGAAGATCCGGAGCTGATCGACCTGGTGGAGATGGAAGTCCGGGAGCTGCTGGTGAAGTACAAGTTTCCGGGCGACGATCTGCCGGTAATCCGGGGCTCGGCGCTGGGTGCGCTGAACGGGGAGCCGGAGTGGGAAGCCAAGGTCGAGGAGCTGATGGCGGCCGTGGATGCCTACGTACCGCTGCCGGCGCGGGCGATCGATCAGCCGTTCCTGATGCCGATTGAAGATATTTTCTCGATCTCGGGGCGGGGCACGGTTGTGACCGGACGGATCGAGCGCGGCAAGGTTAAGGTTGGCGAGGAAGTGGAGATTGTGGGCTTCCGGGAGACGCGCAAGACGGTTGTGACGGGCGTGGAAATGTTCAAGAAGCAGTTGGACGAGGGCATGGCCGGGGACAACGCGGGACTGCTGCTGCGCGGGATCGGCAAAGACGACGTGGAGCGGGGGATGGTATTGGCGAAGCCGGGCTCGATTACGCCGCACACCAAGATCAAGGGCGAGGTCTACATTCTGTCGAAGGAAGAGGGCGGGCGTCATACGCCGTTCTTCAACGGGTATCGTCCGCAGTTCTACTTCCGGACGACGGACGTGACGGGAGTTGCGAAGCTGCCCGAAGGCGTCGAGATGGTGATGCCGGGCGACAACGTGACCCTGGAGATTGAGCTGATTACGCCGGTTGCGATGGAAAAGGGCTTGCGGTTTGCGATCCGCGAAGGCGGCCGCACGGTGGGCGCCGGAACGATTACGGAAATTCTGTAGGGCGGGTAAGAGGAAGCAGTTGGTTTGTTAAGGATTCAATTCGGCGGGCGGTTCAAAAGGCCGCCTTCCGATATCCGGGCTCGGACCCGGACAAGGCCTGGCAGGGACTCTGCCGGGTATGCGAAAGGGACAATCAATGCCTCGCGAAATTGTTCAGCTCCAATGCACTGTGTGCAAGAATAAGAATTACTCGACGACCAAGAACCGTAAAACCACGACCGAACGTCTCGAGTTCAGCAAGTTTTGCCGTAAGTGCCGCAAGCACACGGATCATCGCGAAGTGAAGTAAGCGTTCGCGGCGGGTGGAGTGGCCCGCGGAAAGCCTCCCTGGCTGGGGCCAGGGTTGGGCGTAGAGAGATCCGGTGGCAACTCAGGGGCGTAGGCTCAACGGTAAACCGACGGTCTCCAAAACCGTTTTTGGGGGTTCGAATCCCTCCGCCCCTGCCATTACCGATTTTGAGTGATGGCGGGAAGAATTTAGAAGGAAGCGGCTCCAAGCGGGTTTGCAGGGCTCCGGGAGCGAAGGCAGGATTGCAATGGCGAAGACAGCATTGGTATCGGCGCAGCCCAGTTTTATCGAGCAGGTCAAAAACTTGCCCGAGCGCATTCGATCGTTCTACGGCGATGTCCGCAACGAGATGCGCAAGGTGACAACGCCGACCCGCAAGGAAGTGGAAGCCACGACGGTTGTGGTGATCATTACGGTCTTCATTTTTGGCGTCTATTTCTGGGTAGTGGACAGTGTTTTGATTGGACCTGCACTGGATCACATCTTCAAGTATTTCAGCACGCATTAGCGAGGGCCCACGGCGCCGAACCAATGGGCGGCGCACAGGGAAATTATGAAGGATATCGCAAAAAACGAGAGCAACGGGCCGGAAGAGACGCCGGAAATTGGCGCGCCCGCCACTCCGGCGGTGCCGGAGACCGCGGAGATGACCGGAAATCCGAGGATGAAATGGTACATCGTCCACGCTTACTCGGGGTTTGAACGCAAGGTTAGGGAATCGCTGGAATCGCGCATTCGCGCTTTTGGACTCGAAGGCCGGATGGGTCGGGTTCTGATTCCCACCGAGACGGTCACGGAGATTCGCAACAACAAGAAGTACACACGCGAGAGCATGTTCTATCCCGGCTATGTGCTGATCGAGATGGACATGGACGATGAAGTCTGGCACATGGTGAAATCCACGCCGCGCGTTACCGGTTTTGTGGGCACCGGACAGCAGCCGACGCCGCTCTCCGACGACGAGGTGAAGCAGATCGTTTACCGCGTTGCCGACAGCAAGGAAAAGCCGAAGCTCAAGATCAAGTACGAAAAGAACGAAACGGTCCGCATCACCGAAGGCCCGTTTGCAACCTTTACCGGAGTGGTCGACGAGGTCAACGAAGACCGCGAAACACTGAAGGTGATGGTCACCATTTTTGGCCGCTCGACTCCGGTGGAACTGGAATTCGGGCAGGTGGAAAAGGTTCTGAGTTAACGAACGATTTCAGCGTGCGCCACAAGTTGCGCTCTCAGTAACACCGGGCCGAAAATCCTAGACCCGGGGTGGTGCAGGCAATAAGGAAGGTTTACCGCAATGGCAAAGAAAGTCACAGGATCGGTGAAGCTGCAGATTGAGGCGGGCAAGGCAACGCCTGCTCCTCCGGTTGGCCCCGCGCTCGGTCAGGCGCAGGTCAACATTATGGAGTTCTGCAAGCAGTTCAACGCACGCACGCAGAACAAGGAACTGGTCGGGCTGATCGTTCCGGTGGTTATCACCGTTTACAGCGACCGCACCTTCACCTTTATTACCAAGACTCCTCCAGTCGCGGTGCTGCTGAAGAAGATCGCGGGCATCGCCAAGGGTTCAGGCGTTCCGAACAAGGACAAGGTCGGCAAGGTAACCGAGGCGCAGGTGCTGGAGATCGCGAAGCAAAAAATGCCGGATTTGAACGCTGCATCGCTGGAAGCCGCGGTGAAGAGCGTAAAGGGCACGGCGCGCTCGATGGGATTGGACGTAGTATAAAAGTAGAAGTTCCGGGCGCCAGCGTCCGGAGCAGTAGGCGGGTCGGGATAGGCGTCAACAACCGCTCCCCGGATGCCATGCTAGGAAGTTCTTCCGCGGATCACACAGATCCCCGGTCGTAGATACCACGGTCCAGGACCCCGTCCGGCGTAAATACCGGCCCGGGGGACTCGGAGAACGCCAGAGTTTCGGCGGGAGAGCCGGCAAGTCCGGGACGGTGGGAGACAGGAGTAAGAATGGCACAGAAATCAGGAAAGAATATTGCGAAGGCGCGCGCGCAGGTAGAGGCGCGTTCGTACTCGCTTGAAGACGCAGTCATCCTGTTGCAGAAGGTCAAGTTCGCCAAGTTCGACGAGACGGTGGATGTGACTCTGCGCCTGGGTGTTGATCCGAAGCATGCCGATCAGATGGTTCGCGGTACGGTGGTTCTGCCGCACGGTCTGGGCAAGAGTAAGAAGGTTCTGGTGCTGGCAACGGGCGAAAAGCTTAGGGAAGCAGAAGCAGCCGGGGCCGACATCTTTGGCGGCGAAGAGTTGGTGGAGAAGATTCAGAAGGAAAGCTGGACCGATTATGACGCCGTGATCGCCACGCCGGACATGATGCGTTCGGTTGGACGTCTGGGCAAGGTGCTGGGTCCGCGTGGCTTGATGCCGAATCCGAAGACCGGCACGGTTACCCTGGACATTGCCAAAGCAGTAGCGGAGATCAAGGCCGGAAAGGTCGAATTCCGCACCGACAAGACTGCCCTGGTACATGTTCCGGTGGGCAAGATCTCGTTCACTTCCGACAAACTGGTGGACAATGCGCGCACGGTAATCAGCAGCGTGGTGAAGGCCAAGCCGGTTGCCGCCAAGGGCAAGTACATCAAGGGCTGCTACATCAGTTCCACGATGGGGCCCGGTGTTGCCATTGACACGGCGGCAGTGGAAGCGGCGTCGAAGGTGCAAGCCTGAGTAGGATTTTGAGTGGCCGCGAGGCCGCCGGCGGGAGCTCCCGCCTCAGACAAGATTGAGAAGGATGCGGCAATGGCAGTTACGAAGGCAAAAAAGATCTCGCAGGTAAACGAGCTCGCGGTCGAGTTGAAGAACGTGAGCAATGGTTTTATAGCCCAATACGGCAAGCTGAACGTGGCGCAGGACGACGAGCTTCGCAAGTCGATCCGCGGCGCGGGCGCCAAGTATCGCGTGGTCAAGAACACCCTCGTGCAGCGTGCCACGGTGGGCACGGCATTCGAGGATGTGGCCAAGGGATTGAAGGGACGAACCTCGATCGCCTATACCCAGGGAGATGTCGTTGCCCTGGCCAAGGTGCTCACGAAGTACGCCAAGGACCATCCGGAGTTGAGCTTCAAGGCTAGCGTGGTCGAAGGCAACGCCGTCGATGTCAAGCAGATTGAAGTTCTGGCAAACCTGCCGTCCAAGGATGAGCTGTACAGCAAGCTGCTCTTCCTGCTCAACGCTCCAGCGACGCGGCTGGCCTCGGCGCTGGCCGGGGTAGGCCGCAAGATTGCGGTGGTGATCGATCAGGGCGTCAAGGAAAACAAGTTCCAGAGCGGCGACGCGGCTTCGGCCTAGTCGCTCCCGAATCGCGCTCTGCACAGCTGGGTTGGGCGCGGGGGAAGGTATTCAGGAGCTGGCGGGAATTCGTTCCAGCCAGCGCCACGTCGGGTGGCCGCCCGTTGTCGGCCCTCCGGTGAATTAACGGCTTGTGTTATCTGTTGTGCGGAACAGGTTCGGTCCGCCGCCTTGTCTGGGGCAGCGGCAGGAGAGCCCCGGGAATTGCGGGGCGCGGGTCCAAGCAACGCAGCGATTGCGTAGTGGCCGCCCGGGAACTCCAGAATCGCGTTTCTGCCGGAGATAGCCGAACTACAACGAAATTCGAAGTTAAATGGAGAAAAGATCATGGCGGATTTGGCTGCTTTGAAGGAACAGATCGTTGGATTGTCGCTGCTGGAAGCTGCGCAGCTGGTGAAGGAACTGGAAGAGACCCTGGGCGTGTCGGCTGCGGCCGCGGCTCCCGTGGCGGTTGCCGGCGGTGCTGCGGCTGCGGCTCCGGTCGCCGAGGCGCAGACCGAGTTTACGGTGATTCTGACGGCCGCTGGGCCTAACAAGATCAATGTGATTAAGGCTGTGCGCGAAGTCACCAGCTTGGGCTTGAAGGAAGCCAAGGATTTGGTGGACGGCGCGCCGAAGCCGATCAAGGAAGCGGTGACGAAGGAAGAGGCCGAGACGGTTCGGAAGAAGTTCGTCGACGCCGGCGCGACGGTCGAAGTCAAGTAATTTCTGGCAGCCCTGCAAGGCTGCCGACGAGAGAGGCCGGGATGGCGGTTTCATCCCGGCGATATCCCTGTTCCGGAATGTTCATCATCCGGATATCTCTTGGTGTCCCCAAAACGGACATTCTTGATGTATAATAAAAAGATGGCGATTCTCGTCCGGGCGGAGCAATGCGTCCGGAGCCTGAATTCAGGATTTGGTGCGTTGGAGCGGCGCACTGAAAATGATGCAGCCTGGAAAGCGGAGCGGATATCCACATCTCTGTGGACCGCAGAATTTCAAGGCGGAAACAGGTGCGGTCTCAGGCGGAAGAGGCTGTACGGGTTAGAGACGAACGGCGGCAGCCACCAGCATCCTCCGGCTCCTGGATGTGGTGAGCTGAAGAACAGGCTCTAAGAACTGGCGCGGGCAACTTACAATTTGCATACCGGTGCATTCCACTGGAGGCCCCAGCACGCGGGGCAAACGTGGCAGACGCTATCATCGGCGCCCGAGGGGAAAACTGTCCTCGGGGATTTTCTTGTTTTACCCGCACTAGCTTTGGAGATTCGTGGCGCATCGACCGTGGCGGCATCTGCCGCAAAAGGCGGCGCCCATCTGCGAACTCCGTTCGTGCATGATTCCGTAGCTTCACGAGTGCAGTCCAGTACTGTGTGACGGAAGTCTTCGCTCTCCGGTTCGCGGCCGGATGGCGAAATATTTTATGAGAGTTGCCGTGCATGATCCGGCACCTCCGAGTGCGGTAAAACAGCCGCACGTAATGCCTCCCGGTGAGCGCGGCACTGGGACCCGCAAACACGGGTGTGGCTACCCTGAGGAGTTCAAATGGCAGAAAAGAAAATCGCCAACCGTAGACGACTCGATTTTTCCAAGATCCCGGCGACCATCAAGATACCTAACCTGATCGAAGTTCAGAAGCGCAGTTATGACCGCTTCCTGCAGATGGACAAACTGCCCAGCGAGCGTGATGACGCGGGCCTGCAGGCGGTGTTTCAGTCTGTATTTCCAATTTCTGATTTCCGTAACGTCTCACAGCTTGAATTCGTCGACTTCGCCATCGGCAATTGGGAGTGCAAGTGCGGCCACCTCAAGGGGTTGAACCACCTGCGTACGACCTGCCGTAGTTGCGGCTCAACGGTCGTTACCGACCCGTTCCATCCCAGCGAAGTGCTCTGTACCAAGTGCGGCACCTATAACGCCAACACCCCGGACTTCTGCTCCAAGTGCGGCGATCCGGTGGGCATGCAGTTGAAGTACGACGTGCCGGAGTGCGAAGAGCGCGGCATGACCTTCAGCGCGCCGCTGAAGGTTACGATGCGCCTGACTATCTTTGACAAAGACGCCGAGACCGGCAACAAGACGATTCGCGACATCAAGGAGCAGGAAGTTTTCTTCGGCGACATTCCGCTGATGACCGAGAACGGCACATTCATCATCAACGGCACGGAGCGCGTCATTGTTTCGCAGTTGCACCGCTCGCCCGGCGTCTTTTTTGAGACGGCCAACAACCGCACCTACTACCTCGGCAAGATCATTCCCTACCGCGGCTCGTGGGTGGAGTTCGAGTACGACCAGAAGAACGTGCTGTATGTTCGAATCGACCGCAAGCGCAAATTCCTGGGAACGATTTTCCTGCGTGCGCTCGGCCTGCGCACCGACGAGGAAATTCTGCGCACCTTCTACACCGTCGATCGCATTGCGCTGAAAGACAAGAAGCTGTTCTGGACGATTGACGCGAACCTGGAGCGGCCGACAAACCTGCTTGGAATGAAGTTATCGCACAGCGTGAAGAGCAAGACCGGCGAAGAGGTCGGCCACTCTGGACGCAAGGTGACCGGCAGCGTCCTGAAGAATCTGCACGCCAACCAGATCAGCGAAGTGGAGATCGACCTGGCTGACTTGGAAGGAGCCTACACGGCTGCCGACGTCGTCGATACAAACACCGGCGAAGTGCTGCTGGAAGCAAACCTCGAGCTGACGGCCGACAAGCTTGCGAAGATGTTGGACGCAGGCGTAGCCGAGATTCACCTGTTCTTCCCCGAGCGCGACGATGTGGGCACGGTGATCACCGGGACGCTGCGCCGCGACTCAGTAAAGACGCCGCAGGAAGCGCTGATCGAGATCTACCGCAAGCTGCGTCCGGGCGACCCGCCGACTTTGGACACGGCGACGGCGCTCTTCCATGGCATGTTCTTCGACGCGCGCAAGTACGACTTCTCCGCCGTGGGACGACTGAAGTTCAACATCAAGCTCTTTGACGACGAGAATGCGACCGACCGCAAGATCCGTACGCTGGACCCGGACGATTTCTACGCAACCATCCGCTACCTGCTCAAGCTGCGCAAAAACATCGGCTCGGTCGACGACATCGATCATCTCGGCAACCGCCGCGTACGTGCGGTCGGCGAGTTGATGGAGAACCAGTTCCGCATTGGCCTGGTCCGCATGGAGCGAGCCATCAAGGAGAAGATGAGCGTCTACCAGGAAATGTCTACGGCGATGCCGCATGACCTGGTAAATGCCAAGCCGGTGATGGCGGCCATCCGCGAATTCTTTGGTTCCTCGCAGCTTTCGCAGTTCATGGATCAGACCAACCCGCTGTCGGAGATCACGCACAAGCGCCGTCTCTCAGCGCTTGGGCCGGGTGGTTTGTCGCGTGAGCGCGCGGGCTTCGAGGTGCGCGACGTTCACCCCACGCACTACGGCCGCATTTGTCCGATTGAAACACCGGAAGGTCCGAACATCGGCCTAATTTCGTCGCTGAGCTGCTATGCGCGGATCAACGACTACGGTTTCATCGAGTCGCCCTACCGCCGCGTGAAAGATGGCCGCGTAATCGATCACGTGACCGTGCTCAACGCCGGCGACAGTGATTACAAGGTCGGCGACCATCTTGAGAAGGACGAACTGCTCAAGTTGAATGCCGAGCTGAAGGCGAAAAAGAAGAAGCCAATCGATCACGAGCCCTTCTCCTTCTACCTCTCCGCGTGGGAGGAAGATAAATGGGTCATTGCGCAGGCCAACGCCGAACTCGATGAGCGAGGAAACATCGTTACCGAGCTGGTGAACGCCCGCAAGGCCGGTAACTTCGTGCTGGTCAGCCGCTCGGAAGTGGACTACATCGACGTCAGCCCGAAGCAGTTGGTTTCCGTGGCCGCCTCGCTGGTTCCGTTTCTGGAGCACGATGACGCCAACCGCGCGCTAATGGGCGCCAACATGCAGCGCCAGTCGGTTCCCTTGCTGCGCGCCCAGGCTCCCATCGTTGGTACCGGCATGGAAGGTGTTACCGCGCGCGACTCTGGCGCCGTGATCCTGGCCCGCCGCTCCGGCATCATCGACTCGGTGGACTCCGAGCGCATCATCGTACGCGTCGAAGGCGAACATCATCCGATGCAGCTTTCGCGCGAGGTGGGCAGCGATATTTATCAGCTCACCAAGTTCAAGCGCTCTAATCAGAACACCTGCATCAATCAGCGCCCGATCGTGAAGAAGGGCGACCGCGTCTTCAAGGGCCAGGTAATTGCCGATGGACCGTGCACGGATAACGGCGAACTGGCGCTGGGACGCAACGTGCTGGTGGCCTTCATGCCATGGCGCGGTTATAACTTCGAGGACGCGATCCTGGTCTCGGAAAAGATGGTGAAGGATGATTACTACACCTCCGTCCACATCGAGGAGTTCGAGATTGAATCGCGCGACACCAAGCTGGGGCCCGAAGAGGTAACCCGAGACATCCCCAATGTGAGCGAGAGCGCGCTGCGCGATTTGGACGAGAGCGGCGTGATCCGGATTGGAGCCGGCGTCAAGGCCGGTGACATTCTGGTAGGCAAGGTAACGCCCAAGGGCGAGACCCAGCTTACTCCGGAAGAAAAACTGTTGCGCGCCATCTTCGGTGAAAAAGCCGGTGATGTCCGCGATGCTTCGCTGACATGTCCTCCAGGCATCGAAGGCACGGTGGTGGACGTGAAAATCTTCTCCCGCAAAGGTCAGGAGAAGGACGAGCGCGCCAGGGCAATCGAGTCAATGCAGATCGCACGTTTGGAAAAGAACCTTTCGGACGAGATCCGAATTCTCACCGACGAGCGGTTGAAGCGTCTCGACGGGCTGCTGGGCGGCAAGATGGTGCAGGCGGATCTGCACGACGAGCGTACCAACAAGCGCCTGCTGACCAAGGATGTGGTGCTGGACCGCGAGACCATCGAGCGCATCTCGACGCGCAATCTGAAGCGCATCAAGCTGAACGACAAGGACCCAAGGGTCAACGAGCAGATCGATGAGATCGAGGAGATGACCTCGCGCCAGATCGACGTTTTGCGCAAGATCGTCCGCGAAAAGATCGAGAAGCTGCAAAAGGGCGACGAGCTGCCGCCAGGCGTCATCAAGCTGGTGAAGGTTTATGTCGCCATGAAGCGCAAGCTTTCCGTGGGCGACAAGATGGCCGGACGCCACGGCAACAAAGGCGTCATCGCGCGCATTCTGCCGGAAGAGGATATGCCATACCTCGAAGATGGAACGCCAATGGAGATCGTGCTGAACCCGCTCGGCGTGCCCTCCCGTATGAATGTCGGGCAGATTCTGGAGACGCACCTGGGATGGGCCGGAGCCGAGATCGGCAAGAAGCTCACTGAGCTGATCGCCGAGTACGGCAATGGAGCCGAGGAGGCCCGCAGGTCGATTCGCGAGCTCTTCGCCGGCATGCCGTTCGTCCCTGACTTCGACGGCATCGACGATGACAAGCTGCTCAAGATTGCGCACGACATGGAGGAGCGCTGCTACTTCGCCTCGCCGGTCTTCGACGGATCGAAGGAGTTTGAAATCAAGGCACTGCTGGAGCGTGCCGGGCTGCCAACTTCTGGCAAGACGTTCCTTTACGACGGCATGACCGGGGAGCGCTTCGAGCAGCCGGTTACCGTGGGCTACATTTACATGCTCAAGCTCTCTCACCTGGTCGATGACAAGATTCACGCGCGCTCCATCGGACCGTACTCGCTGATTACCCAGCAACCGCTGGGTGGCAAGGCGCAGTTCGGTGGGCAGCGCTTCGGCGAAATGGAAGTGTGGGCGCTGGAAGCCTATGGCGCGGCCTACATTCTCCAGGAGCTGTTGACCGCAAAGTCCGATGACGTATACGGCCGCACCAAGATTTACGAAGCCATCGTCAAGGGTGAAGCGGCCATCGAGCCGGGCGTGCCTGAGTCGTTCAACGTGCTGATCCGCGAACTGCAGGCGCTCTGCCTTGACGTGGAACTGGTCAAGGTGAAGCCGCGGGTTCCGGTCGAGCCGGTTGCGGCGGTGGCCGACTAGCGAATTAGGCGGCGGCCGCTGATCGTCAGTCAGTATCCGCCGCTCTCTGGCTCTCATGAGTTGAACCTGCAGGCTGCGCTTCCGGCAGCAGGCGGGAAGAAATTACGGTTCCACACAGTTGGCTCTGACGGCCAACGGATGGGAACCGACGACCGGAAGCCGAAGGCGGCCGCGCAAGGCCGCAAGCCCTGGATGCTTAACCGAACGTCCAGGTGAGGAGGCAATTTGTACCGCTCGAGCCCATTCGATCTCGGAAACAACATTGCGGATTTCGACGCCATCAAGATTCAGCTCGCCTCGCCGGAGAAGATTCGCAGCTGGTCGCACGGTGAAGTAACCAAGCCGGAGACGATCAACTACCGCACCTTCAAACCGGAGCGCGACGGACTGTTCTGCGCCCGTATCTTCGGCCCAGTCACGGACTGGGAGTGCCTGTGCGGCAAGTACAAGCGCATGAAGCACCGCGGCGTCATCTGCGACAAGTGCGGCGTGGAAGTTACGCTCAGCAAGGTGCGCCGCGAACGCCTCGGCCACATTGAACTGGCTTCCCCCTGCTCTCACGTGTGGTTCTTCAAGGGCCTGCCCAGCCGCATCGGGCACATCCTGGATATCTCTCTGCGCGACCTGGAGTCGGTGCTCTACTTCGAGGCCTACGTGGTCGTCGAACCCGGCGAAGCCCCGGTCAAAGAGCGCGAGATCATCAAGGACGAGGTAAAGTTCCGCGAACTCGATCTGCAGTTCCGCGCCACCGGCTTCAAGGCCATGATGGGCGCCGAGGCGATCAAGGAGCTGCTCAAGCGCGTGGACGTGGAGACGGCCTCGGTGGAGTTGCGCGAGAAAATGCGCACCGAGACCTCGCTGCAGAAGCGGCTGAAGTTTGCCAAGCGCCTCAAGGTGGTCGAGGCCTTCCGCAAGAGCGGCAACAAGCCGCAGTGGATGATTCTCGATGTTATCCCGGTGATTCCGCCGGAGCTGCGTCCGCTGGTTCCACTCGACGGCGGCCGCTTCGCGACCTCGGATCTGAACGATCTGTACCGCAGGGTCATCAACCGTAACAACCGTTTGAAGAAGCTGATGGATCTGCACGCGCCGGAAGTAATCGTGCGCAATGAAAAGCGCATGTTGCAGGAGGCGGTGGACGCGCTGTTTGACAACGGCCGCCGCGGCCGCGTGCTGCGCGGCGCCAACAACCGTCCGCTCAAGTCGCTCAGCGACACACTCAAGGGCAAGCAGGGCCGCTTCCGCCAGAACCTGCTTGGCAAGCGTGTGGACTACTCGGGACGCTCGGTCATCGTGGTTGGCCCGGATCTGAAGCTGCACCAGTGCGGCCTGCCCAAGAAGATGGCGCTCGAGCTCTTCAAGCCGTTCATCTACCATCGCCTGGAACAGACCGGCCATTGCAGCACCATCAAGCAGGCCAAGGAGATGGTGGAGCAACAGGAATCGATCGTGTGGGACATCCTGGAAGAGGTCATCAAGGACCATCCGGTGATGTTGAACCGCGCTCCAACCCTGCACCGGCTGGGCATTCAGGCCTTTGAGCCGGTGCTGGTGGAAGGCAAGGCGATCAAGATTCACCCGCTGGTCTGCACCGCTTTCAACGCCGACTTCGATGGCGACCAGATGGCGGTTCACATTCCGCTTTCGCCGGAGGCGCAGGTGGAAGCCAGCGTTCTCATGCTGGCCTCGCATAACATTCTGTCGCCCGCCTCGGGCCAGCCGATCACAGTTCCCACGCAGGACATGGTGCTCGGAATCTACTACCTGACCAAGGCCAAGGTAGACGCCAAGGGCGAAGGCCGCGCCTTTGCCAACATTGAAGAAGTGCTCATGGCGCGCGAGGCCGGCGAGGTTGAAACCCTGACCCCGATCCGCCTGCGCTACACCGGCGAACTGGTCGATCTGACCACGGCATACGACGATCAGGAGATCATTCACACCGAGCCCGTCACCCTCAACCGCCAGTTCGTCAACACCACGGTGGGGCGCGCGATTCTGAATGACCGTCTGCGCGTTGCCGCTCCGGAGATGCCCTTCATCAACGGCCTGCTCAAGAAAAAGGGCATCAGCCAGTTGGTGAACTTCTGCTACCTGAAGTTCGGTCTGGAGACCACCGTCCGCATGTTGGACGAGGTCAAGACCCTTGGCTTCATGGCAGCCACCCGCTCCGGTCTTTCCATCGGCATCGACGACATGGTCATCCCTGCCTCGAAGAAGGCCGTGGTGGACGATGCGCAGAACCAGGTGATTGCCGTGCAGCGGCAGTATCTGGACGGTGCCATCACCCAGGGCGAGCGCTACAACAAGGTCGTTGAAATCTGGTCCGGCATTACGGAAAAAGTGGCCGACGAGATGTTCGGCGATATGCAGAAGCGCGACAAAGAGGGCGTGATCAATCCGATCTACGTCATGGCCGATTCGGGCGCCCGCGGTTCCAAGCAGCAGATCCGCCAGCTCTCCGGCATGCGCGGCCTCATGGCCAAGCCTTCCGGCGAGATCATCGAGACTCCGATCACGGCGAACTTCCGTGAAGGTCTGACCGTGCTGCAGTACTTCATCTCCACCCACGGCGCGCGTAAGGGTCTGGCCGACACGGCGCTCAAGACGGCTGACTCCGGCTATCTCACCCGCCGGTTGGTGGACGTTTCGCAGGACGTCATCATCAGCGAGTACGATTGCGGCACTGCCGACGGCATCTATGTCGGCTCCATCGTCGAAGCCGGCGACGTGATCGAAGCCCTGCGCGACCGCATCGTGGGCCGCGTTTCGCTGGAGAAGATCAAGGACTACGAAGGCAACGTCATTGTGGACATCAACCAGGAGATCACCGAGGACCTTGCCGTGGGAATTCAGGCGGCGGGTATCGAGCGGGTCAAGATCCGCTCCGTGCTCACCTGTGAATCCAAGCGCGGCGTCTGCGTCAAGTGCTACGGACGCAACCTCGCCTCGGGTCGTCTGGTCGAGTTGGGCGAAGCCGTCGGCGTCATCGCGGCACAGTCCATCGGCGAGCCCGGAACCCAGCTCACGATGCGTACCTTCCACGTCGGCGGTACGGCCTCGCGAGTTTCCGAACAGTCGCGCCAGGAGGCCAAGAACAATGGCACGGTGCGTTTCATCAATCTGCAGACCGTGCGCAGCAAGGACGGCGGCCTGGTGGTGATGAACCGCAACGGTTCGATCGTGGTGCTGGGCGACAAGGGCCGCGAAAAGGAACGCTACGCGGTTGTTTACGGCGCTCACCTCAGGATCAACGAAGGCGATGCGGTTCGGCTCGGACAGACTCTGCTCGAGTGGGATCCCTACACCTTCTCGATCATCACCGAAATCGGCGGCGCAGTTGCCTTCAAGGATCTGATCGAAGGCACCACGCTGCAGGAGGAAGTGGATGAAGTCACCGGCCTGTCGCGGCACGTGGTAACCGATTCCCCGGATGAAAAGCGCCAGCCGGCGCTGGTCATCAAGGGAACCAAGGGCAACAAGCGCTACCTCATGCCCTCACGCGCTCACTTGATGGTGCAGGATGGCGACGAGGTCTCGCCCGGCGATGTGCTGGCCAAGATTCCGCGCGAAACCACCAAGACCAAGGACATCACGGGCGGTCTGCCGCGCGTGGTCGAGCTCTTCGAGGCCCGCAAGCCGCGCGAAACCGCCATCATCAGCGAAATCGACGGCGTCGTGAAGTTCGGCGAAGTTGCCAAGGGTCAGCGCAAAATCTACGTCGTTGCCGACGACGGCACCGAGAAGGAATATTCGGTTCCGCGCGGCATCCACATCAACATGCAGGAAGGCGAACGCATCCGCGCCGGCGAACAGCTCATGGATGGACCGCTCAACCCGCATGACATTCTCGCCGTGCTTGGCGAAAAGGAGCTGCAGGCATACCTGGTCAACGAAATTCAGGAGGTCTACCGTCTGCAGGGTGTGGCCATCAGCGATAAGCACATCGAAGTCATCGTGCGCCAGATGCTGCG
The DNA here is from genome assembly GCA_049521655.1 of Candidatus Korobacteraceae bacterium. Lineage (GTDB taxonomy): Bacteria > Acidobacteriota > Terriglobia > Terriglobales > Acidobacteriaceae > TOLSYN. The sequence goes on along the minus strand of JBEKOO010000043.1, from coordinate 13,547 downwards.
CTGGGTGAAGATCGAGGACGTGGGAGATACGAACTTCCTGCTCGAACAGCAGATCGATAAGTTCCGCTTCCGCGAGGAGAACGAACGCGTCATCGCCCTTGGAGGTAAGCCCTGCACTGGCCGTGCGCTGCTGCTGGGCATCACCAAGGCATCGCTCTCCACAGATAGCTTCATCTCGGCGGCGTCCTTCCAGGAGACCACCCGCGTGCTCACCGAGGCAGCCATCACCGGCTCTCTCGACGGCCTGCGCGGTCTCAAGGAAAACGTCATCGTCGGTCGCCTCATCCCAGCCGGAACCGGCATGGAGTACTACCGCAACGTGCAACTGGCTCCGGAACTCGAAGCCGCTGCTGAAAACGTTCAGGAAGAGATCCGCAAGGAGCAGGAGGAGTTCGAACGCAACCTCGAGCTCATGCGGACCGAAGGCGAGAACGAAGCGGAAGAACTTACCGCCGAAGGCTAAACCACGCGCCGCGAGCCGGAGCGCCGTCCATTGGTGCATACCCGGCTCGCGGGCGTGTCATTTGCAAGCAATGGGCCGCATCTTCTGATGCGGCCCTTCGTTCAAGCCACGGAGATGATTGTGACTGACTCGACTACAACCCCTGGAAGCCCTAAAGCAACGTCCATCGCAACCTCCGCGCTCCCCGCCGGAGTCACCCTTCGCGAGGGCGCCGCGAGTGATATTCCCGAGATGATCGAGGTCGTGAACGCCTCGTTTGAAGTAGAGGCTTTCTTTGTCAACGCTCCGCGCACTCACGCGCAGCAGCTTGCGGAACTCTTCCGCAACGGGCATTTCTTGCTCGCCCATCAGGACGCGCGGTTAATTGCATCTGCGTACTACGAAGCGCGTGGCGAGCACGGCTATATTGGAATGCTGGCGGTTCATCCCGATCAACAGCGCACCGGCCTCGGACGGGCCATGATCCAGTCGGTAGAGGAAATTCTGCGTGTCTCCGGATGCAAGATCGCCGAGCTTTCGGTGGTCAGCGTGCGCACCAACCTGCTGCAGCTTTACGGCAAGCTCGGCTACCGCGAAGCCGGGACAGCCGAGGTGCCCGACGATCTTCGGCAGAAACTCACCATGCCGGTCCAGTTAATCAGGCTGGAGAAGCCGCTCTAGCGGTTTCGGAGATATGCTATGGGATTTTGCCTTCCCCGTTTCGCAGCCGCAGCCAGTCGATTACAATCACTACGGCCAACTTTGAACTGAGGATTTCAGGGACTGCGTCCTTTATGCTGCGATTTTTGAAGCAGGTACGGATAGCACTTTGGAGGACGCTGGAGCATGACCAGTTTGCCGTGGCCAAAGGCGCGGCATACTCGGCCATCCTCACACTCTTTCCTGCTGTTCTTCTCATCTCCTCCATTCTTACCGCTTCGCACAGCACGCTTGGTTTTGTCCGGGAGATCTCCTTTGCCATCGGCGGAATCATGCCCTCGGGCACGGCTCCTTCGATCCTTACTTTTTTTCAGGGGCGCAAGCCTGCACCGGTCCGGATGATTGTTACCACTTCACTGCTTACGTTGTGGACAGGCTCCGGCAGCATGATCTCCTGGATGGAAGGATTCCGCAGGGCCTACCAGCTGCCGAAGACATGGAATCTCAACCAGGAGCGGATGGTCTCGTTCATGCTGGTGTTTATGGCCGGAGTTCCCATGGCGTTTGCCAGCCTTCTGCTCGCCTTCGGAAATGAGATTGGGCACTGGCTGGCTTTCCACGCCAATCGTGAGCTCGGCATGTACCTTCTGGCGATGTGGACGGTGGTGCGCTTGCTGATCGCGTTGCTGACGACCATTGCTGTGCTGGCGCTGATCTACCATCACGGACTGCCCCGCACGCAGCCCTGGCACAGAGTCATTCCGGGCTCGGTGCTGGCCACGGTGCTCTGGTTTGCCTCCACTACGATCTTCGGCTGGTATCTGCGTCACTATGCGGATTATGGAGTCATTTACGGCTCGGTTGGCACCGCCATCGCCTTGCTCGTCTGGCTCTATTTGGTATCGCTGGTGATCCTGATCGGGGCGGAGTTCAACGCCGCGCGCTATCCGCGCTATCTGTTTGGAAGTTTCTCCAAACTTGATCGCGATGCCGCTGGCAATAGGAAGTCAAAATGACACGAATGCTCGCCCCGACATTCGCCGAAACAAATCAGCCGGAGCCAGCTCTTCGGCGGCGTGCCAAGATTGTCTGCACCCTTGGCCCATCCTCGAATTCCGAGGATCAGATTCGTCAGCTACTGCTTCTCGGAATGGATGTGGCCCGCCTCAATTTTTCCCACGGCACCGAGCAGGAGCACCTGCTCCGGATTCGCACGCTGCGCAAAGTGGCCGCGGAATTGGGACGCACGGTGTGTGTTCTGCAGGATCTCCAGGGACCTAAAATCCGCACCGGCGTGCTACGCAATCATTTGTCCGTGAAACTGGTTTCCGGCTCGCGCGTCACCCTCACCAACCAGGAAGTCGAAGGCACGGCCGAATTGCTGGGCACAACCTTCAAGGCGCTCGCCCGGGAGACTGAGCCCGGCTCGCGCGTTCTTCTCTCTGACGGCCGTCTCTCGCTGAAGGTCCTCAAGGTGAAGGGAGATGACGTGCTGTGCGAGGTGGTGGATGGAGGATTGCTGGGCGAGCATCAGGGCATCAATCTGCCGGGAGCGGTTCTCAGCCTGCCATCGCTCACCGGCAAGGACAAGAAGGATCTCGCATTCGGACTCGCCTCGGGCGTGGATCTGGTGGCGATTTCTTTCGTTCGCAGCGCCGCCGATGTCTGGGCGGTCAAGAAGATCATTGCCGCCGCTGGCCGCGACACGCCGGTCATCGCCAAGCTGGAAAAGCCCCAGGCGATTGAAAATCTCGAAGAGATTCTGGAATTTGCTGACGGCGTCATGGTCGCGCGCGGTGACCTCGGCGTTGAAGTACCGCCCGAAAAAGTTCCGATCATCCAGAAGCATGTGATTCGCCGCGCCCTGCAATGGCGCAAGCCCGTGATCACGGCAACCCAGATGCTGGATTCGATGATTCAGAATCCCCGCCCAACGCGCGCCGAGGCCAGCGACGTGGCCAACGCAATTTATGATGGCTCAGACGCAGTGATGCTCTCCGGCGAAACCGCCAGCGGGCTGCACCCCTGCGAAGCCGTCAGTATGATGGCGCGAATCGTCGTTGAAGCCGAAGCCGACATCAGGAAGATGACCACCGAGCGCCGCCGTGAAATTCAGGAGTTGACGATACCCGAGGCAATCTGCGAAAGTGTGGCCCACGTAGCCGAAGAGCTGAGGATGCGGGGGATTGCCGTTTTCACGGCGACCGGAAACACTGCAGGCCTGATTTCCAAGTACCGGCCCCGCGCCGAGGTTTACGCTTTTTCGCATATGCCGGAGGTTTGCAACCGGCTGAATCTTAATTGGGGAGTTCGGCCCGTTCTCATCAAGGCGCCGCGCAGCGTGGAAGCCATGGTGGAAATGGCGGAAGCCGAATTGCGCCGCGCCAGGGTGGCCGGCACAAATGACATTGTGGCCATCGTTGCCGGAACTCGAATGGTGACCTCGGGCTCGACCAACTTTATTCGCTTGCATCGCATCCGTCCGCTGCACGAGGCCAGCGGCAAGGCTCAAAGACAGAAAAAAATTACCAAAGGACCCCTGCAATGAGAGATCCGATCCGTTCCATGGCGATTCTTAAGCCGCATCCCGGCAAGGAGTCGGAGCTGTTGGCGTATCTGCGCGACTTTTACAACATGATGTACACCAAGCAGTACTCGCGCGATATGGTATTTCGTGATGTGAAACAGCCGGGCCTCTTCGTGCATATACGCACCTGGCTCTCGACGGAGGCCCGCGACTCCGCCGTAGAGGATCCAGACGTACATCGCTACTGGATCGGAATGCCGGAGCTGGCTACCATCACCATCATCTACGAAGAACTTGAGCCGGTCTTCTCTACGCATGATGGCATCGTCGAAGGCATTCCGGAATCTGGCGACTAAGAACCGCTATCCACTCCAGCTTCGCCCAGCGCTCGAAGACGGAGCCGCGGCCCCGCGTCAGCGACCGGGATGGCCCTCTGCAGGCCCAAACGTCGTCAGGCCGTTGCCGCGTACCCGACTTCTTAGAGCCGACGCTTTTCGCGATAGCCTGAGAAGTAATCCCCTCCGCCTCTCAGGGGTTTGTAGCTGTTATTGCTCTGGTCACACAGTAGAGTAAATCTTCTGCAGAATCGCCTCAGTTGACCCAGCCTGAGTCGTCGTCTTTCTTATCCACCGAGGGGCCGCGATAGTTTCCATGCTCGTCAAAGTACTCCTTGCGATTACTCTTGCGCATGTAAACCTCGAATTTCTTCGCCGCCTGCCGCCGCTTCCACTTGTAATAGCGGTTGCGAAATCCGAAAGCTCCCTCGGAGGCAGCGACCTGCAGCCCGTAGCGCGGAACGAAGCGCAGATAGAGCCAGCCGAATAGCGCGCCACCCAGGTGGGCGAATTCGGCCACGCCATTAGCCCCGGTAAAGGCGCTCACGAAAGCGATAAATATCCATATTGCCACGATGTAGCGAGCCTTGATGGCGATGGGAAGCGGGAAGAGATACACCTGCCGGTCGCCGTTCAGAATTCCAAAGGCGATCAGCAGTCCATAGACTCCACCCGATGCGCCGATGGTGGCCGTGTGCCAGATATTCCCCATAAGGGCAAAGAGCGGAATCGGAACAAACTGGTAGGCGAAGATGCCCAGCGCGCCCACCCCCAGCGTGGTTACAGATGCGCCTACCACGCACCAGAAAAAAAACTCATAGAAGCGCTTCGTGCCAAAGTCCATCTCGAACTGCGCGCCGAACATCCAAAGCCCCAGCATGTTGAACAGCAGGTGCATCACCGAGTGCGGGTCATGGAAAAATGCATAAGTGACGAGCTGCCAGAGCTGCCCATGCAGAACCGCAACCGGGCGCAGGTAGAAGAAGTAGTCGGCAAAGGCGGCCAGCGTCGGCACCGTGAGCCTTGCCAGCATCATCACCAGGTACACCGCCACGTTGACGATGATCAGCGTCTTTACCGCGCGCGTGAACGGCGGAAATCCAAGCGTCGATATGGGTCCACCGCGTGCCATAGCTCTCCTCTGCTTTACCACTCCAGTGCGGAATTTACCGTTAAATCGCAGTCTTCGCCCGCGTCCGAGGCGCAAACCGCGAATACAATATTATCCTTCGAATCGGCTGCCATGATCTGGAATTGCCCGCTCGCCGGAATTCTCTTTTCCCACTGCGGGGAAGCCGTTTCCCGGCTCAGCTAAACTCCGCAAACTCCAACAACCCACCGTATTCGATGCTGTATTCTCCGCAAAGAAGCTGAAGATGCTAGCCAGGAATCACCGGAAGCCGGTAATTCGGAGCACCAAGTCCGTTTACCAGCGGCAGAAAACCCTCCCTGCGGTATGCCACCTTGCGAAATTCACTAGCGCCAGAAAGCTCGCCTGCAAGCTGTGCGGCGATAGCGCTACAACGGCCTCCTTTTCCGGAATCAAGCACCTCTAGCGGGGCAATCTGGGGCATCCGGCGCAGGCCCTCCGTACGGAAAAAAGTTTCCCCACTCTCATCTTGGGCATCCAAACTCTCCGCACCATGCAATTCTGTGACGGACGGCACTTGACGCTGCACCAAAGAGAATCTAAATATAAATGCGCAGGGCAGCGTGCGCATGTAAGCGTCACCGGCTCGAGAGACAACGTGGAGGTTGTTATGGTTCTGTGCCCAGAGTGCGAAAGCGATCTGGATGTTGAAGAAGACGAACTCGATGAAGGCGAAATCCTTTCATGCACGGAGTGCGGCGGCGATTTTGAAGTAGTCGGCGTCGAGCCTCTGGAACTGACCAAGGTCAGCGAGGAGGTTATTGACGACGAAGATGGAGACGCCAAAGAACTCGACGAGGATGCCGATTACTAGGCGGCGCTGGCTTAGGCGGATGGCCGCTCCAGTGGGCTTGCTGCTGTGGCTGCACGCCACCGGTGCGCCTGCCGTCTTGACCACCAGGGACGCGCCATACGCGCTCATCTTTGGTACCGTCTGGGGACCGGGCGAGCATCCGCTTTATGGCGTTCACCTCAAGCTGCGTCGAGCGGAGGAGAAGAAGTTCCGGTGGGAGGCTTTTTCCGACCATCGGGGCGAATTCGCGATTCGTGTTCCAGCCGGAAAAAATGACTACGTTCTGGTGCCTGATCGCAAGCACTCATACGATAGGCCTTTGCCGGAAACTCACATTCATGTGGAAAGCGACGAGCGCATTGACACCGGTGTTCACCTCGATGAGTAGTAGAATCGCAGGTAGCAAGCCCGCCGGAGGTAGAACCGTGCGTCGTCTGGTCCTGATCGGCGCGGCCGTCCTGTTGCTCTCTGCGTCCATGTGCGCGCAGCTCTTTGGCGGCAAAAAAAATAGCGACGCTGATGCGCCGCGCAATTTAGCCGGAACCGTCTTCGACAAAGCCGATCACCCCGTTCCCAACGCGATCGTCTATCTCAAGAATTTGCGCAGCCTTTCCGTGGTCACCTTCATCGCAGGCGACGACGGCTCGTACCGCTTCAACAATCTGTCGCCCAATATCGATTACGAGGTCCACGCCGAGTCCAGCGGCCGCAAGAGCAAGGCTAGGACGCTTAGTTCGTTTGACGCGCGCAAGCAGGCCCACATCAACCTCAAGCTCGATAAGTAGTTTCATTCTTCGAGCCAACAGAAAAGCCGCCCGCAGGCGGCTTTTCCTTCACTCAAATTGCTTACTCGTTGGAACCACGCTTCCAGTCCAGCAATTCGCCGATCGTCGAGGTGCCCGGCGAAGATTGCGGGTGCTTGTAGGCTTCCACGTCGGCGCGAGTTGCTTCCTCACCCACGGCGCGAATGCTCAATCCCACTTTCTTCTCTTCCGCGTTCATCTTGATGATCTTGAATTCGAACTCGCGGCCCGGCTCCATAATGATCTGCTGATTGTTGGCGTCCATTGCTTCCGAGTTATGGCATAGGCCCTCGACTCCGTCGGCCAGTTCGACGAACGCGCCGAAGCTTGCCAAGCGAAGAATCTTGCCCTTCAGCACATCGCCGACGCGATGCTGCGTGAAGAAGCTCTCCCAGACATCAGGCTGGAGCTGCTTGACGCCCAGCGAAAGGCGCCGGTTGTCCGGTTCGATTGCCAGAACGATCGCCTTGACCTTGTCACCCTTCTTTAGAACCTCGGAGGGATGCTTCACGCGTTTGGTCCAGCTCAGGTTGCTGACGTGAACCAAGCCGTCGATGCCGTCTTCGATCTCGATGAAAGCGCCAAAGTCGGTCAGGTTGCGAACCTTGCCTTCCACGGTTGAGCCAACTGGAAACTTCTCGTGCAGGCTCTCCCACGGATTGGTATCGAGCTGTTTGAGGCCCAGCGAGATGCGCCGCTCCTGCGGGTTCACGTTGAGCACCACGGCTTCCACCTGGTCGCCCACGTTGACCAACTTCGAGGGGTGCTTCATGCGCTTGGACCAGGTCATTTCGCTGACATGGACCAAGCCTTCGATGCCCTGTTCCAGTTCAATGAATGCACCGTAGTCGGTGACGCTGATCACCCGTCCGTGGACGCGCGCTCCGATCGGATAGCGCTCGCTGGCGTCCAGCCACGGGTCGGGAGTCAACTGCTTGAAGCCGAGCGAGACCCGCTGTTTCTCGCGATCGAACTTCAGAACTTTTACTTGGATCTGGTCTCCGACGTTGACCAGGTCACGCGGATGGGTCAGCCGGCCCCAGCTCATATCCGTGATATGCAGCAGGCCGTCGATACCGCCCAGGTCCACAAACGCGCCGTAATCGGTCAGGTTCTTCACCGTGCCCGTAAGCACGGCGTTCTCTTCCAGGTGGGTCAGGGTAACATCGCGCTTGGCCGTGACCTCCTCGTCGAGAATCTGCTTGCGGCTGACCACGATGTTGCCGCGCTTCTTGTTCACCTTGATAACCCGGACTTCCAGATCCTGGCCCTTCAGGGCGTCCAGGTTGCGTACTGGGCGAACGTCCACCTGGGAGCCAGGAAGAAACGCCCGCGCGCCGAGAATGTCCACCGTCAAACCGCCTTTGATGCGGTCAATGACGCGAGCTTTAACGGAAGCTTTGTCGTTATGAGCTTTTTCGATCTCGTCCCAGGCGTGCAGTCGCTGCGCCTTCTGGAAGGAGAGATTTACGTATCCCTCTTCCGTGTGGCCCTTCTCCACCATGACATCGATGGCGTCGCCGGGTTGGAACTTGATGTTACCGTCGTGGTCCTTGGCTTCTTCCAGGGGCACAACGCCCTCGGACTTCAGGCCAATGTCGACCACAAGATAGTTGCTGTTGATGCTAACCACCGTGCCCTTAAGGACGCGGTCTTCGTTAGCGGCGAGTTCGGCTTGCTCTTGCTCGAACGACTCGAGTGCTGTTGCGAAATCTTCCGTCATGGTTGTGTTTTGTGGGTTGCGGGAGACGCCCTCGGCAGGCTCCTCCAGCATGGTGTTTGAGATTGGGCGGTGCTGCTCGGCTGGCTGGTTGTCCGTTGGCAGACTACTGTCCTGAGGCTGTTCAAAAGCTGAAGAGTCGTCGCGGATATCGTCAAAAGCCATTCAATTTACGTTTGCCTCGGCGTGGGTGAGCACGACCGGGGCTTCTGGAAATAATACGGACTGCTGGCATTCTTGTTTGGAATGGAACCTGCCTGCGCAGGCTGAAACTGACCAGCGGCCGGACCTCCCTGCATGCTGCCCGGAACAGGGAGACTGTTCTGACTATAGCAACGGCCAACTACGGAGTCAAACCCGTCAGGGCTCAGATTATGAAGAATTAACCAAAGATTTTCCGCCCCGCCGCCGCTTAGCCCTGCCCCGAGTCTCCGCCGCCCTCGGCCTTTGCCGATTCTCCTGCCATAACAACTCCCGTTTCTTCCCGCTTCAGTGGGCAGTCATCTTTACTGGTGGAAAATTCCTGCCACTTTGTTACTCTCCCCTGTATGGACCACCTCTTTACTCCCTGGCGTTACGCCTACGTCACCACGGCGGAGCACGCGACAAGCTGCATCTTCTGCGACCGCGCACCCTCGCGCGAGGCCAACTTGGAGGGCGATGAGCGCAATCTCATTCTCTACCGCGGCCCTCACTGCTTTGTCATCGTCAACGCCTTCCCTTACACCTCCGGCCACGTCATGGTCGTTCCCTACCAGCATGTGGACCGTCTGGGACTGCTGCCCGCCGAGGCCGCAACCGCGATGATCCTGCTCACGCAGCGGCTGGAAGGCGTGCTCCGCGAGCTCTATCGCCCCGATGGTATCAATCTGGGAATGAACATCGGCAAGGCCGCCGGAGCCGGTGTCGCCGGACACATCCACATGCACATCCTGCCCCGTTGGGTGGCCGACGCCAACTTCATGAGCGTAATCGCCGAAACCCGCATCCTGCCCGAGTCCCTCGCCGAGACCGCGCGCCGCATCCGCGAGGCGCTAACGAGATAAATTCCTCTGCCGAATGCCCCATGTCTGCCTGTGATTAGCAAACGGGAGTGCACCACATCCGCCGAGCCCCCGCGACCGGAGCACGTCCCTTGCCGCATACTCGGCTCCGAAGCCGCCGTTGGGCAAGTGTGCGAGAACAGCAAGTGCCCGCCCTGCCGAGCTGCCTTAGCTTCCCGCTTCCTCGGGCACATACACCAGCTTCGCGCGCTGCCTCTTTTTCGGCAGCCGCCGGCAGGAGAGATACGCACCCGGAGCGACCTCGCCGAAGCGAAGCCCGGTGCGCTCCAATAGCTCTTCCACGCTCTCCGCGCTGTACTCCTCGGCGGCCCGCAGCACCACCAGGGCTGCGGCCACAGCATCCTCTTCCGCGTTGTGGTGACGGAAGCTGATGCCAAACTCCCGCGCCAGTGCGTCCAGAGAATGTCTCTCCAGCTCGGGCCAGCAGCGCCGCGAGAGCGCGCAACTGCACAGGAAGCGCATCTTCACGCTCCATACCCCGTAGCGCAGCATGGTTGCCCGCAGCACCCCCATGTCGAATGGCGCATTGTGAGCCACCAGCACCCTCTCGCCGATCTCACTTTCAATCTCCGGCCACAGCGCATCGAACTCCGGAGCACCCTCAACCATCTCCGGCGTAATGCCGTGAACCCGAATGTTGTAAGGGCTGAAATATAGTGACGGAGGCCGGATCAGCCACTCCCTGCGCGCGACGATCTCTCCGCCTTCCACCACCGCAATACCCAGCGAGCACGCGCTTGCCTGCGCTCCGCTCGCCGTCTCAAAATCAATTGCCGCGAATCGCATCTTGACTACTCCGCCAGCATCTCCAGCAATTCGGCCTCGCTGATCACCGTCACTCCCAGCGACCGCGCCTTGTCGAGCTTCGATCCCGCTTCCTCGCCTGCAACCACGTAGCTGGTCTTTTTGCTTACCGATCCGCTCACCTTGCCGCCCGCGTCTTCGATCATTTTCTTCGCGTCATCGCGCGAATACCGTGGCAGCGTTCCGGTGAGCACAAAGGTCGCGCCGGTCAACTTTGTGCCGCGAACTTTCCTCTCGCCCGTGAATTGCAGTCCCGCCTCGCGCAGCCGTTGAATCAGCCGCAGATTTTTCTCCTCGGCAAAAAACTCGCGAATGCTAACGGCAATGCGCGGCCCGACCTCATTCACCTTCACCAGTTCGTCTTCGCCCGCCTGCATCAGCGCAACCATGGAGCCGAATTCTTCGGCCAGGAACTCCGCCGTGCGCTCTCCCACCATGCGGATTCCCAGCCCGAAGATCACCCGCTCCAACGGAAGTTTTTTCGAGGACTCAATTTCTCCGAGCACATTCTCCGCGCTTTTCTTGCCCATCCGCTCCAACCCCACCAGCTTGTCCTCTTTCAACGAGTAGAGATCCGCAATGTCATGCACCAGCCCAGCCGACAGCAGTTGGTCCACCAGCGCTTCGCCCAGCCCTTCAATGTTCATCACCTTGCGCGAGGCAAAGTGCAGCAGGCTCTCCCGCAGCTTCGCCGGACAGTTCGCGTTGACGCAGAAGTAGTTCACCTCGCCCTCGGCGCGCACCACATGGCCGCCGCATTCCGGACAGACGCCCGGCATGTGGAACTCGCGCGTACCGGCGGGCCTGCGGTGCTCGCCTTCGTCCACCACCCGCGTTACCTTGGGAATCACGTCGCCGCCGCGCTCCACCATCACCCAGTCGCCGATGCGCGCGCCCAGCCGCTCGATCTCATCCGCGTTGTGCAGGGTCGCGCGTGCAACCGTTGTGCCGCCGATGGCAACCGGCTTCAAGGCCGCCACCGGAGTCAGCTTTCCGGTGCGCCCAACCTGGATCAGTATCGCTTCGATCTGCGTCACCGCCGCGCGCGCCGCGAACTTGTAGGCAATTGCCCAGCGCGGAGCCTTGCCGGTAAAGCCCAGCCTTGCCCACAGCGCAATCGAGTTCACCTTCACCACCACGCCGTCGATCTCGTATGCCAGCCCGTCGCGCGCCGCTTCGGTCGCGTTTACAAACTGCCACATCTCGTCAAATGTGTGTGCCACCACGCGATTCGGATTCACCTTGAAGCCCGCCGCGCTCAGTGCTGAGAGCGCCTCCCACTGCGTCGTGCGCGCCATGCGCCCTTGCTGCAGCAGAAAGTAGGAGTAGAAGTCGAGCTTGCGCTGCGCCGTGACGTTTGGCTCCAGCACCCGCACCGCTCCGGCGGCAGCGTTGCGCGGATTGGCGAATCGCGCCAGCCCTGCCTCCTCGCGCTGCTCGTTCATCGCCACAAAGGACTTCGTCGGCATCAGGACTTCGCCGCGCACTTCAAACGGCGGCGTCAGCCCCGCCCGCAGCAACTGCTCGCCGCTCACCTGGAGCGGAATCGAGTGGATCGTGCGCAGATTCGCCGTCACATCCTCGCCCACCGCTCCGTCGCCGCGCGTAATGCCCGTCGTGAACCGCGCACTTCCGTTCGTCGCCGCCTCGTAATGCAAGGCCATCGAGAGCCCATCCAGCTTGTACTCGCACTCGTACTCCACCTCGGCTGAGCCTGCCAGCTCACTCACTCGACGCGTCCAGTCGCGCAGCTCTTCCTCGCTGTAGGCGTTGTCCAGCGAAAGCATCTGCGTCGAGTGCGCCACCTTCACAAAGCCCTCGCGCGCCTTGCCGCCTACGCGCTGGGTCGGCGAATCCGCCGTCACCAGCTCTGGATGCTCATGCTCGAGCGCCTTCAGCTCGTTCATCTTGGCGTCAAACTCGGCGTCGGTAATCTCCGGCGCATCCAGCACAAAGTAGCAGTGCTCGTGATGGCGAATCTCTTCACGTAACTTTTCGGCCTTCAGGGCGGGCGAGCCGTGCGTAGTCATACAGCGGAGATTATAGGGCCTGGCGCCAGTGGCCGACAGCCCAGCGTCATCTGTCCCCGCCCCTCCCCGCATCCGCCGTCTTGATACAATCGACTTATACTCCCAGCGCGGCTTCGCAGCGATTCCCGGGTTGCACGTACACCCCGCCCGCCGCAGTCAGCGCAGACAGCAGACCTGGTGAAGGCTCTCACGCATTTCCTCGTGCGCTACAAAGCGTGGATCATGGCCGCGCTCGCGCCCCTGGGCGGAGTCTGGGCCGTCTTTCTCGTCGCGCTCATCGATGCCTCTTTCTTCGGCATTCCCCTCGATCCGGTCATCGCCTACTATGTCGCCGTCGATCCCCGGCGCACCATCCTCTATGCCGTGATGGCCTCGCTCGGCTCGGCTCTTGGCAGCACGGTTCCGTACCTCATCGGCTACAAGGGCGGAGAAGCGCTGGTGGTCAAAAAGCTAGGACAGAAGAGCTTTGCCCGCTTGCACGCTCGTTCGGAAAAGTATGGCGATCTGGCCCTCATCATCCCGGCGCTTATGCCGCCCGGATTTCCCTTCAAGGCCTTCGCGCTCATCGCCGGTGTCACCGAGATGCGCTACCCGCACTTTCTGCTCTCCATCTTTGTCGGACGCCTGCTGCGCTTCATCATTCTTGGCGGCCTCATCATCGCCTACGGCCCGGAGATTCTCAGCTTCCTGATGGCTGCCTTCCAGCATCATCGCATCGCAACCTTCGCGGTCATCGTCGCCATCGCGGCGATCATCGTTCTCATCGTGCGCTTCAACCGGTCGCGTTCCAGCGCGCTAACGGAAACCATCGTTGCCTGACTCGCGAACCAACCCGCAGCTCGTGCCCATTCGCATTATCGGCGCCGGTCTTGCCGGCTCTGAAGCGGCATGGCAGTGCGCCCGCCGCGGTCTCGCCGTCTCGCTCTACGAGATGCGTCCCCAGCGCAACACTCCCGCCCATCAGACGGACTTCCTCGCCGAACTCGTCTGCTCCAACTCGCTCAAGAGTGACAGTGAAAACTCCGCGCCCTGGCTGCTCAAGCAGGAGATGCGCCACGCCGGCTCGCTGCTGATAGCGCTGGCCACCCGCGCCGCCGTCCCCGCCGGACACGCCCTCGCCGTCGATCGCCTGGAATTCAGCCGCCTGGTCACCGAGGCCATCGCGGCCGAGCCCCTGATCCGCGTGGTGCGCGAGGAGGTCACCGCGCTTGGTTTCGAT
>JBEKOO010000042.1:39675-43896 GCA_049521655.1 Candidatus Korobacteraceae bacterium | reverse complement strand
CGCCGGGTCATCGCCAAGGCCGAGTACATCCCCGGCAAGGAGAACCCGCGTTTCGTTGTCACCTCGCTGGCAGGCGGTGACGCGCAATCGCTTTACGAGAAGCTCTACTGCGCACGTGGCGAAATGGAGAACCGCATCAAGGAACAACTCTGCCTGTTCGCCGACCGGTTGAGCACCGAAACCATGCGCGCCAATCAACTGCGCATGTACCTATCGGCGATGGCCTACACCCTGTTGGAAGCGCTACGCCGCCTGGCCTTGCGTGCAACCGAGTGGGCTGAAGCGCAAGTGGACACCATCCGTCTACGCCTTCTCAAGATCGCAGCCCAGGTACAGATCAGCGCCCGTCGCATCCGTCTGCGCTACAGCGCAGCTTACCCCTGGAAACCTCTGTTTGCTCACGCCTCGGAAGCTCTGCGCTGCTGACTAAAATCAGAACTCGGACATCAAGACTTCAGCCATGCCATGCCCAAAAACCTGCGCTGACACTCTGTCTGAGACAAAGCACTCCCGGCTCACACTCAAAACCTCAGACAAACCTTCTCCCCCCCCCAAGAAATCCGAAAGCCAAATCATCCGCCCTCAACCCTGGTGAGAAATTCGGGCTAGTTGATGCCGCTGCGCGATTTATGGAGAACGAGCGGGACCTCAAGACCCTGGACACCGTTCCTGGGCGCGTGATGACACGCCTGCGGGCCACGTTGCGACTACAATTACTACGCCGCGACTGGACGGCGATCGCGAAGACCGAGCCGCCATTAGACCTTTCTCCCAGCGAGCAGTCTTCAGTGGTTGAAACAATACAGTTCTACAAGGCTGACGGGGACAGTGCTTTGTCCTCCAAGTCGCCCGTCATGAGGGACTCGATTCAGGCCTTGAAGAACTGCTGTGCTTCAGGGGTGAATCCCAACTTTAGGGGGAGAGCGGATTCAGATTTGAAATGCCCCGATACGACTTCTCGGCTTGCTTGAATGCGGTCTCAAATCGTCGGCGATCCTGATAGGAACAACCCTTCTGTTTCATATATTGTTTGCAGGCGAACTAGGGATATAATCGCGATCTGATTGCAGAGTGGAGTGCCGCATTGAAAGCCAGGGAATTGAAATCGCGTAGCGCCGTGACGGAACCGTATCAAAGGCTGGATTTCTCGCAAATCGCGGCCAGACGATCACAAGTCTACGGTCTGCAGCGAGAGACGTTCAATGGTCTCCCGTCCACCGAGAGCTTGTTGCGGCTGGCCAGCAGCCCTCTTCTTGATGCTGCGGCTACGGGCAGCCCAGTCGGAGAACAGGCAGTTGCTTCTTTGCGAGCAGTAATTGGCGAGTCAGGTGACTGTTCGTCGATCGTCAAAGATATTGCTGTCGAACGAACGCGGCTACTGCGCGGAATAAGGCCGGGGCAGGGTCTGCCGCCGGCGTGTGAGTGCGTCTACCGGCCGAGCCACGAGATCGGTGAGTGCAACGTGCATGGCGCAGGCGCGCTGCTGCTGCAGAAGTACAACAGCGCTGGCTTCGTCGCAGACGGAAGTGTCCCACCCGACTTTCTGGGGAGCGAACTGGGATTCATGGAATTCCTGGTCAGCCGGGAAGCGCAAGCGTGGCAGCAAGACGACGGCCGCTCTGTCCTCGCGCTCGCCGAAGCTCAACTCGCTTTCCTCGACAACCATATCGGACGGTGGATCGGACCGCTGCAAGAAGCGGTTCGTTCCGAAGTCTCGAGCGGATTCTGGGCTGCCATGCTTGTGCTGACCGAAACGCATCTGCAGATGGAGAGAGAGTACCTCCAGCAACTGCTTGATCCCGGAGCGGGCGATCGAGAAGATTCCGACTCCGGGACAACATCAATTATGGGAGCTGAGATCCATGCAAAATGTCTTTAACGTTCCGCTCTCCCGTCGCCAGTTTTTGCGCGCCTCTGCTTTGGTTGCGGCCACAACCGCATTGCCGGGCGTACCTGGTGGAAAAGCGTTTGCGGCGATGGCTGCGACGGAGGCAGTCCACGCGCAAGAAGACCGTTGGATTCCAACGACGTGCCTGGGCTGCGCGCCGCATGTGAAATGCAGCCATCTTGTGCATCGGGTCAACGGCGTGGCGTTGCGCCTGCGAGGTAATCCCGCGGCGCCTTTCAATCAAGGCAAGAACTGTGCGCGCGCCAACTCGATGATCTCCCAGCTCTACAACCCGTACCGGGTCAAGTTTCCGGTCAAGCGAACGAATCCGCAGAAGGGCCCTGGCGTCGATCCCAAGTGGGTGGAGATCAGCTGGGATGAGGCCTTCGACACCGTGGCGAAGAAGCTGCGCGAGTTGCGTGCGGACAACCCGGGCAAACTGGTGATGATGCCGGGGCATCTCGGGCCGAACCTGTTGAGGCCTTTCGCTGACGTGTACGGAACGCCGAATGTGACTTTCGGCGGCACCGCCGTGTTCTGCGGCGGTGGCAGTTCGACGATCGCCTCCTATCTCCTTGGCGAGGGTCACGGCTATCCGGACATGCCGTACGCAAAATTCGTTATTTCCTTCGGAGCCCAGTCGATCCAGGGAGCTAAGGGCACGCCGAAACAACTCGCCGACTATTTGCGCGGCAAGGATCAAGGCCTCCGAATCGTCAATGTTGCGCCGATGGTAACAGCGTCGACTGCCAAGTCGGACGAATGGGTGCCGATAAAACCCGGGACGACTCTGCCGTTCTGCCTGTCAATGGCATATGTGCTGGTCCACGAGCTTCGCACCTACGATACCGCGTTCCTCAAGACCAAGACGAACGCTCCTTACTTGATTGGTTCGGACGGCAAGTATGTGCGCGACGACACCGCGACAGCCGACGACGCCGTGCGCGACGCCAGGCTCGGCAAGCCTTTAGTGTGGGATGTGGCAAACGGCGAGGCAAAGCCATTCGACGATCCGACGATCGGCGACGCTGCCCTGGAAGGGAGCTTCACTGTTGGTGGTGTGGCGGCGCGACCCGTGTTTGAAATTTTGAAAGATCACCTCCGCAGATACACGCCCGATGCCGCTGCGGCCATCACCGACATTCCTGCCACGACGATCCGACGGCTGGCGAAGGAGTGGGCGGACAACGCGTGCATTGGCAAAACAATTGCGATCGACGGCGTCACGTTGCCGTATCGTCCGGTCGCGGCTATCGCCGAAGGGGGGGCGAAAGGCCACATCGACAATGACCAGATTGTCTTTGCAGCCTATTTGCTTGGGGAACTTGTGGGGGCGATCGGCGTTCCGGGCGCAATGATTGCGCCCGGAACGCCTGCTCTGCGCACCAACCCCGCGGACGGCCTGGTCGCCTCCGCTTTCAGCTACAAGCCAATCCAATTCCCATTGCGCGGCATCGGTCGTGGGGGCCTCTATCCTACCGCCGAATGGCCCGGAATGTGGATCTTCCTTACTATGAGTGATCCTCAGCGTTACCTGCCGCCATATATGCCCGAGGTGTTAGGCTTTCAAGGCGGTAACCCGCAACAACTCGCCGCCGACCCGGAGGTGTTCGACGCTGCGTTCAGGAACTTTAAGTTCATCTTTGCCGTCTCGCTCGTGTTCGACGATCCGACTGAGCAGGCGGACATCGTCTTCCCCGAGTCGAGTTGGCTCGAACGCTATGCGTTCCAGACGGTCATGCCGCATGGCAGTCTGAGTGAGCTCGATCGCAAAGCCGGCATCGGAACATCGATTTACCAGCCCGTTGTCAATAATGTGTTCGACACCAGGAGTGGCGATGATATATGGCTCGAGCTGGCGCGAAGGATAGGCATCGCGCAGGGGCCAAACGGTCTCTATGCGCGCATTAATCGTACCTATGGCCTTCGCAACGAGAACGCACTGCCGGATTCCGGCAGTATCAGCTGGGCTGACATTGTCGACCGCGCGCTCAAGTCCAAGCACGGCGCCGACCGTGGCCTCGACTGGTTTAAGAGTACGGGCCTTCTGGTCGACAAGCCGGTCACGGTCGGGCAGTTCTACGCTGCGGCCAAGTTCCCCAAAGCAAGGTACCCGATCTATTTCGAAGAGTTTGTTGGTTGGCGCGAACGCCTCGCCAAGGACATCCAGGACAAGAACCTTCAGTTCAAACCCTCTAACGAGTTTGTGCTGGAGAGCTTCCGACCGCTGCCCGCCTGGCGGCCACATCCGGAGCACACTGCGCCCGCCCAGTTCCCGTTCTACGCGATCAATTTCAAGCTGATGGAGCTCCACTACGGCAATATTGATCAGC
>JBEKOO010000042.1:0-39664 GCA_049521655.1 Candidatus Korobacteraceae bacterium | reverse complement strand
GATCAGCCGTGGCTAAACGAACTCGCCCGGACGATGGACCCTTATGCTACGGCGATTTTGGTTAATCCGAAGGCGGCGTCGAAGCTGGGCTTGAAGGACGGCAACGAGGTTATTATCGAGTCGTTCACCGGCGGCAAGACGCAGGGACAGGTGAAGCTCACAAACTTGGTGAGACCGGACGTCGTAGCTATCGGCGGTGCGTGGGGAGCGCGCTCAGCCCATATTCACCCGTGCGCGCGCAAGGGCCCCCACTTCAACGCGCTCTTGAAGCTCAGTGAGGAATTTCTCGACCCAGTGCGCGGCGGAATCGACTTGACGACGCGCGTGCGGCTGATCAGTGCATAGCGGAGAAACGGAGGCACGAAGATGGCGCGCTATGGTATGGCTATAGATCTCGCTCGGTGTGTGGGCTGTTACTCCTGCGCGATGGCGTGCAAGGCGGAGAACACAACCTCCTCCGGAGTGTGGTGGAACAAGGTGCTGTCGAAAGAGGAGGGCGAATATCCCAACGCAAAGCTCTCCTCCCTCCCGATCGCCTGTATGCATTGCGACAACCCCGCCTGCGTGCCAGTGTGCCCAGCGGGCGCGACCTACAAGCGGGCGGATGGCATAGTTATCCAAGACAAGGACAAGTGCATCGGCTGCAAGCTCTGTATCGGCGCATGTCCATATGGGGCTAGGACCTTTCTCGACGACTACAAAACTTATTACCCGAATTACGGCGCGAGCCCACAGGAGCGGTTAGGCGCGGCCTCGCACAAGGTGGGCGCAGTCGAAAAATGCACCCTATGCGTCCATCTGATGGACGCCGGCGAACAGCCAGCGTGCGTGCAGGCATGTCCAGCCTCTGCCCGCGTCATCGGAGATCTTGACGATCCTACCGGCTCCATCGCAAAATTGCTCGCGTCACGAAAAAGCGTGCAGCTCCAGGTTGAGAAGGGGACAAAGCCGAAGGTCTATTATCTGAGTTAGGACGCGTTCAAACTACTCGCTGTACGTATCGTGCAATTCCTATCGAACCGAACCCAGGAACTCCGCGCGCGGATTAGGTGATGTGCAGGTATAAGTGCTGTCTGCGGCTGGTAGCCTACATCTACCGCATTCAGCAGACGTGAATTCGGGCCCGCGGCAGCTCCGTGGTTCGAGTCTATGCGCCGCCACCAAGTAACTCCCTGAATTTTCTATTGTTTACAAGCCTCTCACAATTTAGTCCGCAGGAGCATTCTTAGGCTAGTTGCGTCTCGGTTGCGTCCAGTTGCGTTTGCAGTTTTTGGGCGGAAAACCGATTCGTCCGTATGGGCGAATCCACGGGCGCTCTACGCAGGACCGTCATTGGCGTCGCCAGGTTCGACCAGCGACTTCACATGACCGAGATAGTCGCTTCGGACGCCTTCGAGCTACGCACAGAAGTTCTTGACGAGCGCGACTGCCCTGGCGAACTCATCTTTTTTCTTATAAGAATTTTTCCGCCGAACCCCAGAATCATCGTAAGCGTGTGGTCTGAACGGTGTTGACGCGGAGCATGATGTTAAGGGTGGGTTTTGTAAGTGTCCACTTATTTTGCAAGTGGACACTTACGGAATAGCGGGTGGTGCGACTTGCCGAGGCGTTGCGTTGGCAAGCTTAACCCTCCAGGGCAGCAGTTCTTCGATCCGGTTCGCTGGGTGATCGGCGATGCGCTCCAAAACGTACCACAGGTAGGCCTCTGGATCGAGTCCGTTCAACTTGGCCGACCCGGCTAGGCTGTAAATCGCAGCCGCGCGTTCTCCGCCCGAGTCAGCTCCTGCAAACAAGTAATGCTTACGTCCGATGGCAACGGCGCGCAACGCGCGCTCGGCGCTGCTGTTGTCGATCTCAATGCTTCCGTCGTTGCAAAAGCGCACGAGTGCGTCCCAAAGCCCGAGAGCGTAGCTCGACTTGTTCAGAGATTCCCTAAGCGGCGCGATTCCTTAGGCATGCGTTCGTCTGACGCATACCGAGAAGTCAGTGTAAGTACATTGAAGACAATGTTTTGATGTACCCGGTTGTGTACCATTGCAAAGTTGTGTATCATCCGCGAGTTTTCTCCGCCCCCTTGGTTCCGAACTGAGAATGTCATGTAGAATCAATAACCTATGAGTTTTATCCGTGGTGTTTCAGTCGCGTAAGGACCTCTGATTCTAATGGATACGTTTCAGTCGTTTTCATATGGGAGTCCCAGTTTAGGCACCCCAATGCCCCATAATGTCCAAGAACCTGATCTGATTGAAAGTACAGGTCGGCAGTCTGATGTGGTTGCAATTGACATAGGGGTGGAGTAACGTACTTTTCGTTGATTTTGTCGCCTTCGTGCATTGGCTGGTTAAACCACCCATTTGGGGACTGTTAACAACGCAGTAGGAGGTTGCGATGGGCGTATCACGCAGAGATTTTCTCAAGACAGCTGCTGTCGCTGGCACCGCTTTACCACTTCTCGGATTCAGCACTGAACGTGCGTACGCGGAAGCCTCCGAACTGAAGATCGCACGTACGACCGAGACGCGTTCCACCTGCCCTTATTGTGCGGTGAGTTGCGGCGTTATCATCCACACCATTGGCGACAAGGCCAAGAACGTGACCCCGCAGGTGGTTCACGTCGAGGGCGATCCCGATCACCCGATCAATCGTGGCACACTCTGCCCGAAAGGTTCGTCGCTCATGCAGGACATCCTGAACGAGCGGCGGTTGCTGAAACCGCAGGTGCGGCGCCCGGGCTCCGATCACTGGGAAGACATCTCCTGGGAACAGGCCTTTGACGAGATCGCACAAAAGGTGAAGAAGACGCGCGATGACACCTTCATCGAGAAGGACGCGCAAGGGCGAACGGTCAATCGCTGTCCGGGGTTTGCCTGGACAGGCGGCTGCACCGATACCAACGAGTTCAATTATCTCGTCATTAAGACGATGAGAAGCATGGGGGTGACGTACCTGGAAAACCAGGCACGTGTTTGACACGGCCCCACGGTCTCAGGTCTGGGACCAAGCTTCGGACGCGGCGCAATGACGAATGGCTGGATCGACATCAAGAACACCGACATGATGTTGGTGATGGGTGGCAATCCGGCGGAAAATCATCCCTGTGGATTCAAATGGGCTATTGAGGCCAAGCGCAACCGCAACGCTCCCCTCATCGTTGTTGATCCCCGCTACACACGCACGGCTGCGGTCAGCGATCTGTTCGTGCAGATTCGCACCGGCTCCGATATTGCCTTGCTCGGCGCGATTATCAACTACACCCTGCAAAACGATCGAGTAAATCACGAGTACCTCGTCAATTACACAAACGCTGCATTCATCGTCAAAGAGGGATTTCAGCTTCCTGAAGAGGGGCTGTACTCAGGCTTTAACGCCGAGACCCACTCTTACGACAAGAGCACCTGGAACTACGAGCAGGGCGGCAATGTTGCGATGAAAGCTGCCGGGGCGGCATCGACAGCGCAGCACAATGCGGCACCTGCTTCTGCAGCGCCGGCCACTCCAACCCATACGGCGCCGGGATTGCAGGGGATGTCGGCCGCGGCGGTGGCTCCGCCGGCGATGCCAGCGAATATTGCTTACGATACTTCGCTGCAACATCCGCGATGCGTCTATCAACTCCTGAAGAAGCAGTATTCACGCTACACTCCGGAGCTGATCGAGCGAATCACCGGAATTCCGAAGGAGCAGATCCTCAAGGTCGCCGATCTCTTCACATCCATCCGCAAAGATGGAGACATGAAGAAGGTTGGTACGATCATCTATGCGGTTGGCTGGACGCAGCATAGTTCGGGCACACAGACCATCCGCGCGGCTGCTTTGCTGCAACTGCTGCTGGGCAATGTCGGACGTGCGGGCGGCGGCGTCAATGCCTTGCGCGGCCACTCGAACATTCAGGGCGCCACCGACATGGCGGGAATCTTTGACCTGCTGCCCGGCTACTTGAAGGTGCCGATCCCCGCGGACACCGACTTGAACGCGTATCTCGCACGGACGACAACGAAGCCGGCCAAGCCGGACGAATGGGCGTCATTCAACTACTGGTCGAATACGCCGAAGTTCGCGGTGTCGCTTCTGAAGTCGCTCTATGGCGATGCGGCGACGAAAGAGAACGGCTTTGCCTTCGACTACCTTCCCAAGGTCGATCGCAATTACTCCTGGACCGAAATATGGGACGCAATGTATCGCGGCGAGGTGAAGGGACTGTTCGCCTTCGGCATGAACGGCGTTATGATCGGCCCAAATTCATCGAAGAACATCGCTGGGCTGAAGAAGGCCGACTGGCTGGTCGTTTGCGAACTCTATGCAGACGAGACCAGCGAATTTTGGAGGTCTCCAGGGATTACTTCAGAAGAAATGAAGACGATTAATACGACCGTCTATCGGCTCCCGGGTGCGGGCTTTGCGGAAAAAGACGGAACCATGGTCAACTCCGCTCGCTGGCTGCAGTGGAAATGGGTTGCGCTGCCGCCTCCCGGAGACGCGAAGGTCGACCAGGAGATACTGGCGCGCATCTTCCTCAAGGTCCGAGACCTGTACAAAGCACAAGGCGGAAAGTTCCCGGATCCGATTCTGAACGCGACATGGAGTTACACCAACAAGCAGAATCCGTCGCTTCCAGAGATCGCAAAAGAGATCAACGGGAGAGCGCTTGCCGACGTGACCGATGCGCCAACCAACACGACGATCAAAGCAGGCCAGCAATTGCCTGGTTTTGGCTTCCTGCGTGACGATGGCTCGACCGCCTGCGGCATCTGGATTTACTGCGGTTCGTGGACGGAAGCCGGACCGATGATGCAGCGCCGGGCCACCGACGATCCGTCTGGTCTGGGGATTTATCCCAACTGGGCATGGTCATGGCCTGCGAATCGGCGGGTGCTCTATAACCGCGCATCATGCGACTCCAACGGCAAGCCGTGGGATCCCACGCGTGCCCAGGTGTGGTGGAACGAAGGTGCCAAGAAGTGGGTGGGCAACGATGTCCCCGATTTCAAGGCCGACTCCCCGCCACATGAGCATATGGGGCCGTTTATCATGAATGCCGAAGGGGTGGGCCGTTTGTTCGTTCCCCTCGGCATGGTTGTCGATGGTCCATTTCCCGAACACTACGAGACCTTCGAGAGTCCGGTGAATAACCTGCTGCATCCACAGCAGAACAACAATCCAGTGGCGAAGAAGTTCAAGTCATCGGCCGATAAATACGGCACGCCCGGAGAGGGTTATAACATCGTTTGCACCACCTATCGGCTTACCGAGCACTACCACTACTGGACCAAGAACAATCCAATGAACGTCGAACTTGTACCCGAGCCGTTCGTCGAAATTCCAGCAGAGTTGGCGGATGAAATGGGTATACGCGGCGGCGAAAAGGTGAAGGTCACGAGCGCGCGAAATTACTACATTGCCCAGGCCATGGTCACTCGCCGAATTCATTCGATGTTGATCGACGGCAAGAAGACCTATCAGATCGGAATCCCGATTCATTGGGGGTATCGCGGCATTCAAGAAGACAAAGGCAGGACGGCGATGACTCTCGCTAACGGACTGACGCCCGCTGCCATCGATCCCAACGCTTTTACACCCGAGTTCAAGGGTTTCCTCGTGAAACTCGAAAAAGTCTAAGGAGATTTCAGTGGCCAGCAAACTTCTCCAGATCAAGGCAATCTCGGGTCATGCCGGAACGGTTCCGGGCGGGAACATGTCGCGGGACTACGACATTTGCAAGCTGGTGGATACCACTACTTGCATCGGCTGCAAGGCCTGCGAGGTTGCGTGCCTCGAGTGGAACGGCTATCCGTTCCATCCGACAACCTTCAACAATACTTATCAAACCATGCCCGATACGGCATGGAACTACTGGAACCTGATTCGCTTTGACGAGCGCACCGCCCCCGATGGCACCTTCAGCTGGCTGATGCGCAAAGACCAGTGCATGCACTGCGCTGACCCCGGATGCCTGGCGTCTTGTCCGGCCGACGGCGCGATTGTGCAGTATGCCAACGGCATTGTCGATTTCAGTCAGGAGCATTGCATCGGTTGCCAGTATTGCCTCACCGGGTGCCCATTCAACATTCCCAAGTTCAATCCAACTACAAAGAAAGTCTTCAAGTGCACCTTGTGCTCCGACCGGGTTGGCGCGGGGTTGGAGCCTGCCTGCATCAAGGCCTGCCCAACCGGATGCCTGCACTTTGGTTCGAAGGATGATATGAAAGACCTCGCGGAGCGGCGCGCGAAGCAGCTTCGCGCGCACACCGCTCATAAAGATGCAGGTGTGTATGATCCGCAGGGTGTTGATGGAACCCATGTCATCTATGTTCTGCACGACATTAACAACCCGGAAAAATACGGTGGCCTGCCGAAGAACCCGTCCGTAGATCCGATTGTGAGATTGTGGAAGGGTCCACTCAAGTGGATTGGAGAATTCGGGATAGTTCTAGGCGCTGTCGGCATCGCGTTCCATTATCTGCGTTATGGTCCAAAGGAAGCCGAAATTCAAGGGGGAGGCGAACATGAGCGACACGACTAGCCATGCATTTCTGCGTCATGGGCCGCCCGCAGACCGGGTTCAGCGCTTCACCTGGGTGGAGCGGATCATGCACTGGTTCACCGCCGCTGTCTACATTTACGCCGGCCTCAGTGGGCTCGCTTTGTTCACGCCATACCTGTACTGGCTTGCCATTGTGCTCGGTGGAGGGCCGGCGATTCGCTTTTGGCACCCGATCATCGGGATTGGGTTTGTCATCGGGGTTTTCTGGATGCACCATGTGTGGTCACAGGATTTGAAGCTGGACGCCGACGACATTAAGTGGCTTGATAACGTGAAGTACTACATCACCAATCAGGACGAGAAGCTTCCGCCACAGGACAAGTACGACGCCGGGCAAAAGATTTATTACTGGGTAATGTTCGTGGGCGCGATCGTGCTCCTGCTGACCGGCCCAGTGATGTGGTTTCCGGAGCTGATGCCGCGTCCTTTGCATTGGGTATTGCCGGTCGTGACCTTTGTGCATTCAGCCGCCGCCCTGGTGACCGTCGGCGGTGCAATGATTCACATCTATATGTCCATCTCGAACATACCGGGCAGCTTGAAAGCCATGACCCAGGGACACGTGTCGCGTGGATGGGCGATGCTGCACGCCCCCAAGTGGTACGCGCGTATCAGCGCCAGGGAAAAGCATCCATGAAGGTCGCCGGCATAACCTGGCAAGACAAGATCGAGCGTGCCCAATTTCTCTCTTCTCAGCAGGAAGCCGCAGACGACGTTCTGCTTTTCTACATCACTATTCTTAAGTTCCAGAAAGACATGCAAACGCGACTCAGCACGAGTGCGGCAGATGTCGCTGAACTGGTTCCGTTTGTTCCGGAGCTACTGGAATTGCTGACACACTCCGGCACACCGCAGATGAAAGAGCTGGCTGCTTCTTCCATGTCACTCGATTGGACCAGGGAAATCGAATCATGCTGGAATAATCGCGGTAGCCAACCATATGCCCCTCTGAGTTTCATCATCTCCACGCTGCTTCAGCCGTTTGCTCGGAACCTTGCAGCCCATGCGCAGATTGACAAGCAGTTCGCTCCGCAATGTCCGTTCTGTTTTTGCAAGCCGCAGTTGGGCGTGCTGCGTCCTGAGGGTGAAGGTGGAAAGCGCTACCTGCTGTGTTCGCTGTGTGGCACCGAATGGGAGTATCGCAGGTTGATCTGTCCCAACTGCGAAGAGTTGGACTCAGAAAAGTTACCCGTCTTCAAGAGCGACAAAGTTCCGCACATTCAACTTGCCGCCTGCGACACATGCCACACCTATTTGAAGGCTATTGACCTTGGCATCGATGGCCACGCGATTCCGGCGGTAGATGATGTAGCTAGTTTGCCAATGAGCCTGTGGATGGTGGAGAACGGATTCCATCCGGTTCATTTGAATTTGTTCGGGTTTTAGAAACGCGAACGAGTCGGTTTACGCTGGATGACATTCAACTTTACCCTCGATGTTGTTTTTCCCGAATCGAATGGCGCGCTGGCCGACTTAGCGAAGGGAGCTTCGGCGGAGTCAACCATTTGCCGGAAAAATCACGAGGATTACGTTATCGCGCCGGACGAAAAGATCGCGCAGGCGTCACTGGTGCCGTTCTAGCGTGCAGCGTGAAGGGCACTCCCGGGGCACCGGAAACAAACGTGCGGCGTAAAATGAAGCGCCATCGCGGATCAAACTCCTTATTTCAAATCGGTCAGACAAAGGTACAAAATGGATAAGATACACGACGTAGCCGTGATTGTCGGCAGCCTCAGGAAGGGTTCAATCAACCGTCAAGTTGCCAATGCGCTCGCGGAGCTCGCGCCCGCTTCGCTGAAACTGACGATCATCGAGATCGGCCATCTGCCAATTTACAACTCGGACCTTGATGAAAATCCACCAGCCGCATGGACAACCTTTCGCGAACGAATCAGAACAGCCGATGCCATTCTTTTGGTCACGCCCGAGTATAACCGTTCGGTTCCCGCCGCGCTGAAGAACGCTTTGGACGTAGGCTCAAGGCCCTATGGCAAAAGCGTTTGGAACGGGAAGCCGGGCGCTGTCGTCAGTGCATCGCCAGGCGCCATTGGCGGATTCGGTGCAAACCATCACTTGCGGCAGTCGCTTGTGTTCTTAAACGTTCCGGCAATGCAGCAACCGGAAGCTTATATCGGCGGTGCTGACAAGCTCTTTGACGCAAACGGCAAGCTTGCCAATGACGGGACATGCGCATTTCTGCGAAGTTTCATGCAGGCGTTTGCCTCCTGGATCACCGCGAATGCCAAATCCTAACGTGAGAAGCGGCACGCTCATGCTAGTGCGGGTGAACTCAGCTGCTGCACGTTCGTACACCTGTCGCACTAAGACTGACGAGGACATTGTTGATAATTCAATTTTGCCTTGGAGTGCTCCTCGTGTTTTGCCAAGCGTATCGACCGATATGGCATATGACTCGGAGCGGCGAGCAACGTAGACGGGCTGAGATCCTGCGGGTGCGTTCGACGTTGAAGCAAAGGGCTCATGCTCGGCGAAATGTTCCTGCATGGTGGTACGTCCGCAGATCCACGCATCGCCTCCGAGCTTTGCCGCTATCGACTCATATTCTCTCTTAAGCGTTATTGGGCGGAGCGCTTTGCCGTCGGTTTTGCCATCCACGGAGGAGAGCATATGGCAGATGATGTACGGTCTCATGATGACAGTATGGTCACTCCCCAGGCTGGAAGTCGGTGGAAGCGGCGAGTTCCTTCTGAGTTTCGAAATCGGCGACCCGCTTGCGTAGTGCTGCGAGAGTGCTCTCCAGCGCCTGTGAGCCGAGCACCATTCGCAGCGGCGCAGGGTTCATATCGACGCTCTCGATGATGCGCGCAGCCATTCGGGCCGGGTCACCGGGAGCAACGCCATTCTTGGGATCGAGCATCCGCAGGAAGGCGTGCGCCGGGGTTTCGTCGTAGATGGGCATGAGTTTTGCCACCTGCGCGCTGCCGTAGCGGAACTCAGTGCGCGCACCGCCGGGCTCGACGATCGTCATGCCGATCCCGAAGGCTGCGACTTCCTGGGCGACCGACTCCACGAAGCCCTCGATGCCAAATTTCGTAGCGTGGTATATCGAGTTCCCCGGGAAGGCGACTTGCCCGCCGTAGGAAGAGATCTGAATGATGCGTCCGCCGCCCTGGAGACGAAGGTGCGGAAGCGAGGCACGGATGAGCTGGATAGACCCGACCAAGTTGGTCGCGACAATGTGTTCGACCTGCTTGTCGGTAAGTTCCTCCGCCGCACCGAACAGGCCGTAGCCGGCGTTGCTGATGACCACGTCGATGCGCCCGAGCCGGGCGAATGAGCGCACGACAGCTTCGCGAATCGCCGCTGCGTCGGTCACGTCAAGCACCTCAGCGTGGAACGCTTTGGGGTAGCGCTCGACCAAATCGGCAACCTTCCCTGTATCGCGGACGGTTCCTACGACGGCGTCGCCGCGCTCGAGAAGCTGATCAGTGAGTTGACGGCCGAAGCCGCTACTGACGCCAGTGATAAACCATGTGCGTTGTGCCATTGTGAATTCTCCGTATAACTGTCAGTGCCATCTCAATGAGAGCTGGCAGATCGATGCGCGAGTACCGCATCCAAGTCGTCGCGTACCCGCCGCGGCTCGTCCTCCAATGGCTGGTTCGCCATGTCGCGCACACCATTCAGGGCACCTTGCGGGTCCGCATCGAGAGGAGCGAACAGTGCATCGAAGTCCTCCGGTGCAGTGCCCCTCGTGAGGCCGATCAGCGCGTGCTTCGAGGCCACATAGGCCGGAAACTCCTTCAGGATCGTATGGGCCTCCACGGAGGCGATGTTGACGATCGAACCGCCGCCGGCCTTCAGCATCTCCTCGATTTCGATCATCATCGCGTAGGCGACCCCATCGAGATTGATGCCCATGACGTGACGCCAATTCTCCAGGCCGGTCTGATGGAGAAGCCCGGGACAGTAAAAGAGTACTTGAGTGAATTGGAAAAAGAGAACCCGACGCGGAACTTGTGTCCGCCACTGATCCGGATGCGGTCCTAGCTACCAAGGGCGGGGCCACCGCAATGGCTTACTACGACAACTATCTCATCGACACCGCGAGTCGAGTGATTTTGGAAGTGAAAGCCACGCCGGCACTATTTCATCAGGAACCTGAGGCGGCAACGGGCTGGTGGCAAGAATGCAAATCGAATCCCTGAAAATCCGTAGGCAGGGAGAAGTGTCAAAGGAATCGATGGGAAATGCTCACGATGACGCGTCGGAGGCCACGAAAGCACCGATTCCCTCAGCTTTTCAATCTTAGAAGGGAGCTTGGTCTGGAACAGCCAGCTGCCAGTAAGATTCCGGTTATTCCGTGCTGAAAAAGGAAATTTCAAGTTCAACCCCTACGACAATTCTGGGGCCGTTAATTCATGTATGCAACGTGATGAAGAGCACTTGCCTATTCCGCGCAGGGAGGTGAGCCCCATCGCAGGAAGACAGGAAGTGTTGCCTGAAGTCATTTTTGTGTGTGAATTATGAAATGTCTTCATGCTTTACGTTTCGACGTTGCGATAACTGGAAGGCTCCTTACCGCAACGCGTAAAGCATGGACCGGCCTTGTTGGTTGACAATCTGACAAATCATGGAAAATGGAGAACGAACCATGAGATGGGGAATGGTTATTGACCTTGTGAAGTGTAGCCGCTGCCATG
Organism: Candidatus Korobacteraceae bacterium; assembly: GCA_049521655.1. Classification (GTDB taxonomy): domain Bacteria; phylum Acidobacteriota; class Terriglobia; order Terriglobales; family Acidobacteriaceae; genus TOLSYN. The sequence continues at coordinate 28,459 of JBEKOO010000042.1, read as the reverse complement.
CCTGCGTCGCCGCTTGCAGAATCGAGCATTTTCTTCCGTTGAGGGTCACCTGGGTGAAATTGATCGCCAGCGAAACCGAGGGGGGAGGAGTAGTTGACGTCAGCACCTTCCCGGTGCGGTGCAACCAGTGCAAGGAAGCGCCTTGTGTTGATGTATGCCCCACGGAAGCCAGCCAGCAAAGGCCGGACGGTATCGTATGGATCGATTCCAACAAGTGCATCGGGTGCCGTTACTGCGTCGTAGCCTGTCCCTATCAGAACCGGACCTTTTTATCCAAAGACAAGGACCCAGGGTATTTCCCCGGCTTTCCCAAAACCAATTTCGAAAAGATGGGGCAGAAGATGTATCCCCATCAGGTCGGCACCACGGTGAAGTGCAATTTCTGCCTGGAGAGAATCGACGCCGGTTTGGAAAAGGGGCTGAAGCCCGGCATAGATCGAGAAGCAACACCGGCTTGCGTGAACACCTGCCAGGCGCGGGCCCTGACCTTTGGCAACTTGGACGATCCAGAGAGCAACGTTTCCCAGCTCATCAGAGGGCGTAATGGCTTTGTGCTCCAGGAGGAGTACGAGACCGAGCCCTCCGTCTATTATGTGGACGGTAAGATTGGCGGCAAATCCAATATCGCTCCCGAGTGCGCCATGACCGGCAGTCATATCACCCATCTGAGCAGCATTGAAAAAAGAGTACGTGAAATTTTCGGGAGCTTGCACGAGAAACAAGAGGAGAAGTAGTCATGGCGAAAATATCTCAACAAACGGCACGGCAATGGATTGTGACCCATGAGTGGATGGTCAACCCCATGCAGCAGACCGAATGGATCGAAGGTCGGGGTGTGCTCATCTGGCTTGCCGAGGTATTTTCAAGCTTAGGTACCGGTCTTTACCTGGTATCCATATTCGTGAATAACTGGCGGGGCGCTTTAGTTGGCTGGCTCATCGTTATTGGCCTCAAACTCCCGCTGCACATAATCTACCTTGGAAAACCCTCGCGATTCTGGCGTGCGATGCCTCCCTTCACCAACGCATGGAGAACATCATGGATTGCCAGAGGATCCTTTTTTACCGCAGTTTTCAGCCTTGTCGGTTTGTTGCAGCTGATATCCAGTTATGTTTCCCCAGGCAGCGGCATTGATATTCTGCTGAAAGTGGTTGCCGGATTTTTCTGTATACTCACCGCCCTCTACTGCGGATTCATGATGAGCTACTGCAAAAGCCTTCCTTTCTGGAATACAGGCCTTTTGCCCATCGTCATCATGAATGCAGGTATCGCCGACGGGCTCGCTTTGTTGATCGGCCTCGGGATGATTGCCGGCGGCGTCAATTTCGCAGCCGTAGAAACGGTCACCCGTGTTCTGCTCCTTTTTGATGTGCTTCTCATTGCCACCCTCGTCATGAACGGCTCCTATCGATCCGCGACCGCGGGTTTTTCGTCCAAAGAGCTCACGACGGGTCGCACGGCCCTGGCCTTTTGGGTCGGCACCGTACTGATGGGTATCATCGTACCCCTGGCGATATCTCTTCAGACACTTTGGAGCACCGGTGAGACAACCCACGGGTTGATGATTGCCGCCGTCGTCGCGCATACCATAGGCGCATTTGCGTTGAAGTACTGCATCCTGAAGGTTGGAATTTACGAACCAATTCTGCCTAAGGCAAAGGTACTGGGAAGGGCTTTATAAGGAGCAATAATGGGCGAAAAAAAGGTGGTCCTATCAACCTGTAAGAGCTGCCATGGCGGATGCGGCGTGCGAGTAACAGTCCAGGATGGCATCATTGTTCATATTGAAGGCAACCCGGATTCTCTTACCCGAGGGACCATGTGCGCCAAGGGCCTATCGAGTATTCAGCATATAGATAGTCCCTATCGAATCAAATATCCCATGAAGCAGGTCGGCGCCAAGGGGGAAGGTAAGTGGCAACGAATCACTTGGGATGAAGCCCTGGGTACGATCGAGGCGAAGATTAAGGAAGCCACGTCCGCCTATGGCCCGGAGACCATCGCGATATCCCAGGGAACGGGCCGCGGCTATAATCGCTACACTCATCGTTTCGCAAGGTCCATTAAGACAGCCAACGTCATCACTCCAGGTTATGTCTGCCACAGCCCGCGGCTCGGACTCTACGGCCTCGTGACCGGTTACGGCAGACTTTATTGCGACTATCACGGCTGGGGCGGCGAGTTTCCCAAGACCCAGATCATGTGGGCCAAGCAGTTGGAGATCAGCAGCGCTGATTCGGAAATGTGCAACTGGTTCATACAATCCCTCGACTATTGCAAGAATCTCATAATCATCGACCCGCGAACCACGGCTTATGCCTCCCGTGCGACGCTGCACCTCCAGCCCCGGCCCGGTTCTGACTGCGCGCTAGCTATGGGCATGATGAATGTGATTTTTAACGAAGAATTGTGGGATAAGGAGTTTGTCAACAACTGGACTTACGGGTTTGAAGAGTTGAGGGAGAGAGTTGCCCCGTATACTCCCGAAAAGACCTCCGAGCTTACCTGGGTGCCCAAGGAGAAAATCATCCAGGCGGCCAGGATGTTTGCCATCGACACGCCCGGCTGCATCCAAGTGGGCAGCTCTCTGGAAAGACAGGCCAACTGCGGTCATACCTTGAGGGCCATCACCTGCTTGATGGGAATGTGCGGCAACATCGAGAGACCCGGCAGCATGGTTAGCTGGGTTTTGCCCGATACTGGATTGATCGAGGACCTTTTCCTCGAGCTGCCGATGACTCCCGAAATGCAGAGCAAGATCATCGGAATCGATCGCTTCAAGCTGGGCGCCGCGAGGACCTGCAACCCGGATACGATGGTCAAGTCGATTCTTTCTGGTGAGGCCCCGATTCAGGTTTGGATAAGTGTTGGAGGGCAGCAAATCGTTCACATGGCCAACACTAAGGAAGTCGTTGCCGCCATCGAAAAGGTGCCCTTCATGGTCCACGTGGATCTTTTTATGGGCCCCATGGCGGAAGCCTCGGACATGGTCCTTCCAACTGCCCACTGGCTTGAACTCGACGATGTCTATGACATGCATCCCCGCTTCTTTATCGCAGCCCACAACAAGGTTGTAGATCCGCCCGGTGAGGCAAAATCAGATGCATGGATATTTAACGAACTCGGGAAGCGTTGCGCGCCCGAACATTGGTTCGATACCGTCGAGGGACTCCTCGACTATGAGGTGCGAAAAGGCAACGACGGCACCATGAAGTGGAAGGACTTCAGCGAAAAGCTCATAAACGGCTGCTGGGGCAAGGATCAGGTCTACTACAAGTACAAGACCAATTACTGGAAAGAGGGCGGCGGCTTCCCGACCCCAACCGGAAAATTCGAATTCAAGTCCAAGCGGCTGGAAGAATTCGGATATGACGGTCTTCCGGTTTACAGGGAACCGGGGGAGAGTCCCTACAGCACTCCTGAGCTCTTCAAAGAATATCCTCTCGTTATGAGCAGCGGGTTCCGTCAGCCTTTCTATTTCCTTGGCCAGTATCGAAATATTCCGTGGCTGAGAAGCTTCATGGAGTATCCGACGGTCCAACTCCATCCGGAAACGGCTACAGAATATGGAATCAAGGACGGCGACTGGATCTGGATCGAATCACCTCGCGGCCGCATCAGGCAAAAGGCCAGACTGTTCCCCGGCATCCTGAAGGGCATGTTGATGACTACCGCCAACTGGTTCTATCCTGAAACGCCCGCCAAAGGGTATCACGGGCTCTTTATTTCGAACCCCAACGTGCTGACCAACAATAACCATCTGGATCCGATGTATGGCTCTCCGGATTTGACCTGCCTTTTGTGCAAGGCGTATCCCTGCACCAACGAAGATTTGCAGGAGGAGGTATTCAGCACGGAAGAGTTCGGTTGCGTGCCCGAATTCAAGCCCTAGCAGGTTGCTGAAAAACGGCTGTCTAGGTTGCACTCTGTCCCAGTTTGTCGCTGCTTGGCCTGAGAGGCAGTGGGCGTTTAGTTTTGCTGGCCCGCTGGTGAGCTGCTTCTCGTCTGGCGGCCACAGCTCGGCCTCGGGTTATGGCGATTGAATTGAGAGATTTCTGATTCGCACTATGTTGCAGGCGGGGCACGCAAAGGCGAACACCCAATCCACTTTTCCCAGCCCGCGATGGCGGACCTTGCGCAGCAGAGCGATGGTCTTCAGCCAGCCGAAACATTCCTCGATGTGCTTTTGTTTCCGTTGGCTGATGCGGTAGCCTTCCTGCCGTGTCGTCAGCTCAGTTCTAAGGGCCTCCTGGAAATAGTAAGACGAGCGTGATTCGGGCGATGGCCGCCCACCCTGCGATTACCGCTTACTCGATTAACTTCAACGGTGAGCATATCGATGACTGTCGAACACAACGATTCCGACCACTCACTACAAGGTTTATGAAGCGGGACATTACAATCGTTATGCTGCCATCTGATTTAATGGAATGCTGCCAAGAAGTCTTCCCGAGAAGTAACCCGAACTGGACTGTTGAAGGAGTCGCGGTCAGCGGTGCTTACGAGTCCCGTGAAGACGTGCAGAAAATCCAGGAAACGCCCTGCCCCTCCTGCACATTCCCCGTCAGATGCATCATTGAATTCTCTCTCTCCGTTTCTTCTCCAGAACACGAGATTACGGCGCAAGCAAGCTGAGCGCACCCTGGTCCAAAGCGAGAAGCTTGCGAGCGTTGGATGGTGGTAAGCCGCGGTTGCCCACGAAATCAACAACCCTCTGCAGGGTGCGAAGAATCTGTTGTACATGATTGCGAGCGATCCAGGATAGGTCCTCTTAAACGCCCATGGAACAGCCTATTCAGCAGCACCTGCCCGGCCTCGAAAATCTAGCGCGATGCCGACTTCCAAAAGTATTTGTCCTCACAACGAGAACGGCAAGATGGAGCTTCAGCGTATGAGTGAGGCCTCCCGTAAATCGCATTCACCCAAAACCGCCGCAATCTATCGTGGCCGAACCCAGACGGCCGATTAATTAAAACCGCGATCTCCGGAGATTTTGCGACAAGCCTTATCGCTTACCGCTCTTCCACTCTTCGTACGAGATGCGTGGGATTGTCATGAAGGCTTCTCGCGTGCGCACGTAATTTCCAAGCCCGTTCATGCGACCGATGGCATGCAGTTCGTCAGCTTGGATATAGGGCCCCGCCGGATCCACGTATCGGTCCTCCACGTAAACGGCAACCACTCGCCCCAGGATAATGCGCGACCGCCCGATCTCCATGGTCGTATACTCCCGGCACTCCAGCGCGGCATGTGCCTCTGCCAGTCGCGGGGGCTTCACCTTCTGCGAGGGCGCTGTGGTGAAACCAGCGAGTTCCACCTCACTCATTTCACGCGGAAAATCCGTCGCGCACAAATTCATCTTTTCAGCGATATCTTCCGTGACCACGTTCACCACAAACTCACCGGTCCGCCTGATGTTCCGCGCCGTATCCTTGGGTACATACTGCTGGTCTGGCCGGTTGGTCACACCCACACCGATGATGGGAGGATCCGTGCACAGGTAATTGTATGCACTGAAAGGGGCGGCATTGAGCAAGCCGCTCTCATTCATGCTAGTGATCAGCGCAATAGGACGTGGTGCCACCAAACCGACCAGAAGCTTGTAAGCGTGGCTGGCGGGGAGTTGGTCGAGATCGAAATTCACGGGTAGTAGACTCCTTCCGACACCGGCAGTTGCGGGCAACCGCATATCGAGACCTAAGGCTTCAGCTGCAGCAATAGACGGCTCTTAGCTACGAAGTTCGTTCAGCGCTTCAGTTCCTCAATTTCAATGAAGATCATTCCACGATTTCAGTTTCTTCCAGCCGGAGTTCAGTTGCAACCCCTCGATCTTGAAGTCCGGCCGCGAAAACCTGGCGCGATGCCGACTTTCGAAAATCTATTTCGGCGAGAGCCCATAACATGCAGAAAAAACCGTCTACATCATTGATTGTGATTGTCAAGCTTCCGAGGTGGCGACATGCGCTTCCGGTTGAAGAGCAATAACTAACTTTATATCAATGACTCATGCGACGCTTCCGCCGGCCTGAAGTGTTGAAAAGAAACGATACGGAATATCGGGAAACCTGTACCGTGAAGCGGGTGCGTGGTTGATTCGAGGCTCGGAATCTGGGCAACAGCACTCCACTCGCGCCGAATTATGACCGAATGGTCCCCCTCCACGCTTTCCCTGATGCCCGCAAAATCCTGCGCGGATTCATTGGGAATATTACTTCTTTGGTTGTCCTCCTCGCGCTTTTGCTCAAGTGGATGCGCGAGAGTCCATTTTTGCACTGATTGTGGTGCAAATATGGGTTAAAGATTGGCGAGATGGTGAATCGTTTGGAAGGACAGGGTTACTGGATGGTATATGGTTGCGCGGAGGTTCAACGATTGGCGAATCAGGTAATTCCGGGATTAGGTTCGATTACTGGTTTGCCAATGGTGCGGCTTGCAGAGGAGCCGAGGAGGACCAGATTGGGAAGTCGGGAGAAAAAAATCGCCGGGAGGTGAGGGGATTTGGGGCGACAGCGGTGGTGTGAGGCGGGTTCCAACCCACATCTGTTGACTGCGGCAGATGTGGGGCACCGGCGAGGTTTGAAGGGTGAGGTAATTATGAGCAACTACTGGCATACTTTTACTTCGGCATTCCGGTTCACTTCTCCCGCGCCCTTGTTATGTTTTCGTACCGGAAAGCGATAGGGACCTAAAAGAGCGAAGAGCACCACCGAGATTGCAAGAATGATCTCGAATGTGATGAACCCTATGCTGTACGACTTAGTTAGCTGATAGCACCATCCCAAGGCGGCCGCGCCGACCGCATTGGCGAGAAGAGCACCCATGAAGATGAAGCCGTGGATCGCCCCGAATGCCCGGACGCCAAAGTAAGCGGCGATGATGTAGGCCAGTAAATCGATTTCGGCCCCCATGCCCATCCCCAGCAACACGGTTCCCACGACCGGTCCAGCGCCACGGTAGCCCATGCCGAGAATTGCCAGCCCAATCATCGGCGTAACCAGGAAGAAAATTCCGATGTAAGGCGCAAAAATCTTATCCAACAGGTAGCCCGAGAGCAGGCGGCCGCCGATCAGCGCGATTCCCGAAAACGAGAGTGCTGCGGTCGCCGCAGCTACCGGAAGTCCGCGATCGGTGAGCATTGGCACCACGTGGATCAGCGAGCCATTGATGGCAACGGTAGCGAAGAAAAAGATCACCCACACAGCCCAGAACTGGAAGGTGCGTACGGCCTCGGAGAATTCCATGCCGGGAGTCGCTGCCCGTGCCGCCCCTTTTTGGACACTGGAACGAGCCGGTTCCTTGCAGAAAACCGCGGCGGGTATGAAGGCCAGAATTATGATTAAACATCCCACCCCGAGGAATCCGACGCGCCACCCGAAGTGACGGAGGAGAAAAGTTGCATACTGGGGGACGATGGCCGTTCCCAGCCCGACTCCGGAGAGGACGATACCCAACGCCAGGCCGCGTTGAGTATCGAAGCGTTCGGCGATGAGTTTGGAGTACGGCGTGGTGCTTTGCCCCGCTCCGGCGAAGCCGCCGAGGGCGAATATGACGAACAGAACGACAACGGAACTGGTGATGAGCGAGCGGGCCGCGGTGGTCACTGCGAACAGCACGATCGCAGGCAGCAAAATCCGACGGACGCCATACTTATCGATAAGGCGGCCAAAGAACGGAACCATCAAGGCGGTGCAAATATTCGTCACCCCAATCGCGGTGGAGATGATGCCGCGACCGAATCCTAAGTCTCTTGCGATGGGTTTGAAGAATATGCCCACGGCGAAAACATTGATCGTCCCATTGCCTACAATTAAGGCAAGGACCGAGCCGAAAACGAGCCACCATCTGTTCTTGAACATTAGTGCCTCTGACTTTGCCTTTAGTAGCGGTCTCATCAATGGCTTGAGGCGGCTGAAGGGCCTTCCCTCAGCGGCTAAAGCCGCGTGAAAAAAGCCTTTCTTGCGGCACGACTGAAGTCATACACTTCCAAAACCGATTTATGAGACTGTAAGTGACTACGTGCGATTGTACTGCATTGTGCCGTGCAGATCAGGTGCGGGGGGCGGGAATCTTGAGACGAAGATAGCGCCAAGGCGGTGCAGCTGCCCGTCCCACCTTAGCCGCGCAAGAACAGCGCGTCGAAGGTGGGGCACCCGGCCGACGCAGGCGACGTAAGGTCGCGCAAGATCAGTTAGTCAGTTAGAAGGCGTCGCCGCCGCCACCGCCGAAGCCTCCACCTGAGAAGCCGCCTCCGCCGCCGAAGCCGCCGCCGCTACCGAAGCCTGAGCCAGTTGAACTGGCCTGCGGCGCGGCGGCAAAGGACTGATAGGCGGAGGTGGAGAACGCGCTCATGGAGTTGGTAAAGATGAGCGGAGTCCACATCAATCCGGAGGCGCCGTAGCCGGAGCCGACGTACCAGGAGGGCGGTTGGGTGATGAGTCCCTGAAAGGCCTTGGCCCAGTGCTGCTCTACCCCGAAGGCCATGGCGTAGGGCAGGAACTTTTCAAAGGTGTCCGGCGGCATACGTTTGATGCGGTCGCCATCGACGCGGGTCATAAACTCCTTGAAGCCGAGGCACTCGATACGTGTGCGCGCGCCGCGCAGGGTTTTTGCGGCGAGGTGGTGGCCAAAAAGATAGACGATGCCAATTGTAAGCAGAACGGCCACTGCCAACACCAACGGAGAGTTGGTAAGGTGGATCGCCCCGGTCATCTGCAGCCAGATGACCGGAAGAACAATCAGCAGCACGCCGACGAAGGCAAGTCCTTTGGCCGATTCGGGATCGGTGGAGTAGAGGTCCTTGCTCTTGAGAGCGTCCATGATCTCCTGGCGGATGGAGGGCAGAGCTACGTAGAAGCGGTTCTTCAAGCTGGAGAGCGTGGTCTGCTCGGCAGTGACTTCAGGGAAGATGTTGTTCAGCACTTCGACTTCATGCGGGGCGAGGCCCTGCCACTGCGGGCGCGGCTTCATCAGGTGCAGGATGTAGTCCTTGTGAGTGATGAAAAGCACCTTGTCCTCGGTCTCAACAATCTTGAGATAGCCCTTGACTGCGAGATCGATAAGTGTCGATGTAATGTCGCGGGCCTCGATGTCGTCGGCGAGCAGGGTTCCGGCCTCGGCGGGAGTAAGACCCTTGGGCGGCTCATACATGGGGGCGATGGAGACACCGGCATCGGGGGTGCGCCCCTTCCAGAACCAGAGGCTGAACATGACGACAAAGGCCCAGAGGGGGAGAAATGCGCCGGGATTGCCGCCGAAAAACCAGCCAATGCGAGTGAGCCAGGAGGGCTCTTTGAGGATGCCCTTGGGAATGTAGATATCGATGGTGAGTCCGCTGCGGGGCGGAAGCGGAGTGGATACGACGGAGGTGATGTTACTTCCATCGACGCTGGTGGTCGCATCCTGCTGGTGCGAGCCGTAGCCGCCGGTGAAGGCCTGTGCCTTGAGCTGCGAAGCGGCGGCGCTGGGAAGTGCGACAAAGGCGGTGGCCGAGTCAATGGGGACTTTCCAGTCATTGCCGGTCACGTTCCACATGAACTCGTCGTGGTCCTTGAAGAATCGAATGGCGTCGAAGGCGCGGTAGCTGATGCGAACCGTGCGCTCGGTATCCGTGCCGCCGGCGTAGATTCTGAGCACAAGGAAGCGATTGCCGGTACTCCCGGTGCGCGTGCTCTGCTCGAAGCGGATCTTCTGTCCGGTCTCATCGGTGACCGAGTCCACCTTGAGGAAGAGCTTGTAATCAGTTCCATCCGGACCGGGATATTCGACTGGAATGTCACGCTCAATGCCGTTGAATGAGCCTTCAAACGATGGATGAATCTCCTCATCGACCAAAACCGTGCCGTCGTCGGCCACGGTATAACGGGCATCAAAGCGGGAGATCTTCCAGGAGCGGGCGAAGGATGGAGAGGCCATCAACAGGAGCAGGGCAAGCACGAAACCCCAGCGTAAGCGGCCGGGGTTCAGAATTGTCGAATGTTGGGTCCGATTCATGTTTATCCGAATTCAGAACTGCACGGTTGGGACGGTGCGTTCGGTGGGATCGGCGATCTCAAAGAACTGCCGCTGCTGGAAGTTGAACATCCCCGCGATGATGTTGGACGGGAACGACTGAATCTTGGTGTTGAGATCGCGCACCACGGCGTTGTAGTAACGGCGCGAATTCTGCAGAGCGTCTTCAAGATCAGAGAGCGATTGCTGGAGAGCCTGGAACTGGGTGTTGGCCTTCAAATCAGGATAAGATTCGGCGACCGCAAGCAGTCCACGCAACGCCTGGGTGAGCTGGCCCTCAGCCTGGGCACGATCAGGGGCAGAGGTGGCGGCCATGGCGGCGGAACGATAGCGGGCTACATTTTCAAAGGTACCTTTTTCGTGCGCGGCATAGCCCTTTACGGTTTCGACGAGATTTGGAATCAGGTCATGGCGGCGCTTCAGTTGAACGTCGATGTCAGACCAGGAATTATCGGCGCGAACTCTGAGCTGAACCAGGCCGTTGTACATTCCGGCAACGATCAGGCCGAGGACAACGAGAATGGCAACGAATACGAGTAAGGGAATCATGCGTACCCTCCGGAATCTTTCCCAAGCAAGATTTCATGATATCCCGCGCGGCACAGTCAGGGAAAGCACGGTGATGACGGAGTAACCGCTTCGGCCATTCGCCGGATTGTCATTAGGGCGGAAGAGTTCCTATTAAGGCAGTTTTCTGTATTGGTGTGTGCTGCCCATCCCACCTTATCCGCGCAAAAGCAGCGCGCCGAAGCTGGGGCACCCGCGCGTAAGGGATTGGAAGGGCAACAGCCCCACATTCGCCAAAAGAAGGCGGATGTGGGCCACCCTCGAGAGATTTCGGGCGCAAGAAAGAAGCCCCGGGAGGCAAAGGCTCCGGGGGCTTCATGCGTTCAGCGGGAGATTACAGGCTCCTACTTCAAAATCGCAGCCAGATCCTGCTCGGGAGTGGTGATCGCCATCAGGTTGTAGTTCTTCTGCAACAACCCAAGGACAGTCGGCGTGATGAACGCAGGCAGCGACGGGCCGATGCGGATGTTTTTGATGCCGAGATGCAGCAGGGTCAGCAGAATTGCGACTGCCTTCTGCTCATACCAGGAGAGCACGAAGGAGAGCGGCAGGTCGTTGACGCCGCAGTCGAAGGCGCCGGCGAGGGCAACGGCGATCTGGATGGCGGAGTACGCGTCGTTGCACTGGCCGATATCGAGCAGGCGCGGAATGCCAGCGATATCGCCGAATTGCAGTTTGTTGAAGCGATACTTGCCGCAGGCGAGAGTGAGAATCACGCAGTCGGCAGGGACGGATTCAGCGAGCTGGGTGTAGTAGTCGCGGCCGCTGCGAGCGCCATCGCATCCGCCGATGAGAAAGAAGCGGCGAATCTTGCCTGCCTTTACGGCAGCGATAACCTGGTCCGCCACGCCGAGAACCGCGTGATGCCCAAAGCCGGTGAGAATGGTCTCATCCGAACCGGTTTCGGCGAAGCCGGGCGCGGCAAGCGCTGCCGCGATGACCAGAGAGAAGTCTTTCCGGGATACGTGGGTGAGTCCGGGCCAGGCCACGGCACCCGAGGTAAAGATGCGGTTGCCATAGCTGTTCCTGGGCTGCTGAATGCAGTTGGAGGTCATGAGAATGGCGCCGGGGAACGCGGCGAACTCCTCGGCCTGATCCTGCCATGCACCGCCGTAATTGCCGGCCAGATGGGCGTACGCCTTGAGCTTGGGATAGCCGTGGGCAGGCAGCATTTCGCCATGAGTATAGACCTGGATGCCGGTGTCTTTGGTCTGCTCGAGCAGGGCGGCGAGGTCGGCAAGATCGTGTCCGCTGACGAGGATGGCCTTGCCTGGCGTGGCGTGGAGGCGCACCGGAGTAGGCGTGGGATTTCCAAAGGCGTCGGTATTGGCTTTGTCCAGCAGTTGCATGACGCGCAAGTTCAGCTCGCCCACCTTGAGAGCGCAGCCCAGCAGTTCGTCGAGCGAAGGTGCGGGTTGGGTCAGGAAATCAAGAACCTCGTGAATGGTGGCGTGAACTCCAGCGTCGGTGCCGCCGAGCTGGCGGGCGTGTTCGGCATAGGCCGCAACTCCCTTGATGCCATAGAGAATCAATTCCTGCAGGTTCGCGACTTCACTGCCGTTGGCCTCCCTGGCTCCGGGAATGCCGCAAAGTTTTCCCTGGGAGATCAGACCGTCGAGGCTCGGCGCTGGGCTGAATTTGCTGGCTCCGTTGAAGTGCTCTGGCTGCAGGCCCTTGGCGGCAGAGGCGCCGAGATACAGTTCACGGGCGCGGTCGCGAGTCTTGGCGCTTTGCTCGATGAGGGCGGCGACGCTGACGGGGTCAAAGTTGACGTTGGTGAGAGTGGCGAAGAGCGCCTCGACTACAAACTCGTCAATGGAGGCATCCCGAACCCCAAATTTCGCTGCGCGATGGGCAAACATGGATACGCCCTTGAGTGAGTGTACGAGAAGATCCTGCAAGGTCGCGGTGTTGTCATCCTTGCCGCAGACGCCGATCTGCGAGCATCCCTGGCCTTTGGCGGTTTGTTCACATTGGTAGCAAAACATTATGTAGCTCCCTTTTTCTGAACGCTAGAAGCGAGGTTAAGGGTGAATTGGGAGAGCGGCAGCGACTAAAGTCACAGCCTGGCTAAATTGTTTTCCCACCGCCGCGGCCTTTGTGACGCTTGCGGACAAAGCCGATCCGTTTTACGCTCATACATCCTCAGAATGAGAGTTCCGGCGGAAGAGCCGGAGGAAGGTAAGCATTGCGGCGGCCTCGCATATTTGGCGACGCGATGTGCGTATCGATGATTGGCTATGTTTTACGCAACGGATGATCTGAGAATTAAATGGACGAAAGTTGTGCTGCCTCCGGTTTTCCTCGAAGAGGAGATGCCGATGACGGATGCAGCTTCGGCGACGGTCTTCAAGACGCGCGGTGCAATCTGCAATGTGCTTGGCGGCCGGGACAAGCGCCTCATCGTGGTGGTCGGGCCCTGCTCCATTCATGACACCAAGGCCGCGCACGAGTACGCTGGCCGGCTGAAGGAAGTGATCCACGAGGTCTCGAACGAACTGGTTGTGGTAATGCGGGTTTATTTTGAAAAGCCGCGCACCACGATTGGCTGGAAAGGATTGATCAACGATCCCCACCTCGACCAGTCCTACAAGATCAACGACGGTCTGCGGCTGGCCCGGCGCCTGCTACTGGACCTGGCCGAAATGGGCGTGCCCGCCGGAACCGAATTTCTGGACATGATCTCGCCGCAGTATGTGGCCGCACTGGTGAGCTGGGGAGCGATTGGCGCGCGCACCACGGAGAGCCAGATTCATCGCCAACTGGTCTCCGGTCTCTCTTGTCCGGTTGGCTTCAAGAATGCGACCTCGGGCGATGTGCAGATTGCGATCGAGGCGATGCTCTCAGCCGCCCATCCTCACACATTTCTTGGCCATTCGAAGTACGGCCAGTCGGCAATTTTTGTGACCGGCGGCAATCCGGATACTCACGTTATTTTGCGCGGCGGCAACAAGACGGTGAACTACACGGCAGAGGCCGTTGCGGAGGTCTGCGCCAAGCTGGAAAAATGTAAGCAGAAGCCGCAGGTGATGATCGACTGCAGCCACGCCAACAGCCACAAAGACCACACGAAGCAAGGCGCGGTGTGCCGCGACGTTACAGCGCAGATCGCCAACGGCGAGAGCCGGATCATTGGCCTGATGATTGAAAGCAGCCTGGTTGCAGGCTCGCAGACGCTGGCAAAAGGCAAGGCGCTGACTTACGGACAAAGCATCACCGACGCCTGCATTGGCTGGGAAGAGACGCATGGCCTGTTGAAGGAGTTGGCGGCGGCGGTGAAGGCAAGGCGTTCCCATCAAACGCACGGCAAGGTGGGGTTAAGTAAGCGCACTTAGTTTGTTCATCGCTGAGGCGGGGTTTGTTTCCGAGGCAGACCCCGCAGAAATTCCTCACACGACAAGCAGGAGAATCGAGATTCAGCGCATCCTCATGCGATGGACTCGCGCTGACAGTTGCATAAGTGTGTCATTAGTTCATTGCAGCGCAATTAATTCACTTTGATTCCATTCAGAGACACAACCCTGAACTGCTCTGCTGCGTCGGATGGTTTGTACGTGCTCGGCTTATTGAGATGTTTGGCGCTGGCTTGAAGGCCAATATCGTCAACGGTGGCAAAACGGGAACACTGCAACAGAGAGGCCAAAGCTATGTCTGCTTCAGAACTCGGCAATGCATCTGGTCTCGAAGGCTATTCCGGCAGGAGCGATCCGTCCGTCGTGCGCTGGTTTGTGGCTTACACGAAGGCGCGCCATGAAAAGAAGGCTGCCTCTTATCTGCAAATGAAAGAAGTGGAGGTGTTTCTGCCGTTGTATAAGACCACCCATCTGTGGAACGGAAGGCGGGCAGTTCTGGATTTGCCATTGTTTCCGGGCTATGTTTTTGTTCGCACGTCGCTGCAAGACCGGCTGCGAGTGCTGGAAGCGCCAAGCGTACTTCAACTGGTCAATTCGAGAGGACTGCCTATTCCTCTGCCGGATGCTGAAGTTGAGCAGCTCCGTACCTGCCTTTCTCTTGGCCTGGAAGCTGCACCAGCCCCTTACTTGAACACCGGAGACCTGGTACGAATCGCCGATGGGCCGCTTGCGGGATGGAACGGGAGGGTGATACGCCGCGATGGAGAGATGCGATTTGTCCTCTCCGTTGACCTGATCATGCGCTCGGTAGAGGTCAAGATCGAAGGGTCGAGGCTTGAACGGCTTTGCACGGCCCATACTGCCGCAGCTTGAGAGGCGGGATTTTTCCTGCATTCTGGCTGCGACATATAAACGCTTGGGTTTGAAAGTTGTGCTCACGAAACTGGTGAGGTTTTTTGGGAAGGCTTATGCCAAATTTTGTTTCCGGTGATACGCAGCGCATTTCGACTTCTGCCGCTTTACTTTCCTACCGGCGGATATTGATAGTCGCCAGCGAGGCGATGCTGTTTGTTTTGACCTACTGCTTGAGCTTTTTGCTGCGCTTTGATCTTTCGCTGAACGTGGCGGATCATACGCTCATCGCCCATACGGTGCTATACGTCATTGCGATCAAGTTGATCGTCTTCGCCTGTTTTGGCCTGTTGAGCGGTTGGTGGCGCTACGTCGGGGTGCATAGCCTGATCGATATCGCCAAGGCCGCCTGTTGCAGTGCCGCAATTCAGTTTGTCACGATTCATTACCTGCTCCGCACGCCCGGTTATCCACGCTCGGTGTTCTTCATTGACATGGTGTTAACCGTGGTTGTGGCCGGGGGCGCGCGCTTTGCGGTCCGGGTTTATACGGAAACAGTTCGGCAAGACACCAAGCAACGCAGAACCCTGCTGGTGGGCGCCAACCGGGAAGGAACATCGATTGTGCGCCAGTTGCGCGAACAGCCGGAATTGAACTACAGCCCAGTGGGCTTCGTCGATGACGACGCCAGCAAAATAGGCATCAGGATTCATGGCATTCCAGTACTGGGCACGACTGAAGCTCTTGGCCTGCTTGTGGAACGCCACGCGGTCGCCTGTGTGCTGATTGCGTTGCCTTCGGCCAAGGGATCGGAGATTGAGAGAATCGTCGCCAGTTGCCGCGAATGCAATGTCGAATTCAAAATTCTTCCCCCATTCAGGGATCAGATCGGGCGCTCCGACCTGGTCAGCCAGGTGAGGAACGTGCGGGTAGAGGACTTGCTTGGGCGGGAACCAGTTGCGAACGACCTCGACAACGTCCGGATGAAGATCCGGAACAAAACCGTTCTGGTGACGGGCGCGGGCGGCTCCATCGGCTCCGAACTTGTCCGGCAGTTGGCAACGCTCCAGCCCAGAAGCTTGATCCTCTTCGAACGCTCGGAGAACGATCTGTACAAAATTTGCATGGAGCTTTCGGCTACGCACAAACAGCTCAACTTTGTGCCCGTGATTGGAGACATTCTGGACGTGAACCTGCTGCGCGAAGTGTTCGCGCAACACCGGCCGCACTCGGTACTCCATGCCGCGGCTTACAAGCATGTTCCGATGATGGAACAGCACTGCTTTCAGGCAGTCACGAACAACGTGTTCGGAACCTACAATGTTGCGCTGGTCGCACGCCAGTACCAGGTCGATGACTTTGTGATGATTTCCTCGGACAAGGCGGTGCGGCCCACCAACATTATGGGCGTAACCAAGCGCATTGCAGAACTGCTCATCCTCGCTCTTCAAAAGCAACACACGCGATTCATGGCCGTGCGCTTCGGCAACGTGCTGGGCAGCAATGGCAGCGTATTACCGCTGTTCAAGCAACAGATTGCCAGTGGAGGCCCGGTCACCGTTACTCACCCGGAGGTCGAGAGATTTTTCATGACCATTCCAGAAGCAGTGCAACTGGTGTTGCAGGCACTGAGCATGGGAAAAGGCGGTGAGATATTCGTCCTCGACATGGGCGAGCCGGTAAAGATCGTGGATCTTGCTCGAAACCTGATCCGTCTTTCCGGATACGAGCCTGACCGCGACATCCCGATTGTATTTTCCGGGTTAAGGCCGGGAGAAAAACTCTTCGAGGAGTTGCACCTGGAAGCCGAGGGTATGACGCCGACGTCGCACAAGAAAATCCGGGTTCTTAATGGCCTGCGTCACAATTTTGAGCAGGTGCAGTCGTGGCTCAACGAACTATCAACTCACAGTGAAGCGAAAAATGTTCATGCCCTTGTGGCAACGATCCGAAACATCGTCCCGGAATACAAGCCGAGTAAAGAAATATTGGCGCTCTGCCAGACAGACCGGCATGACATTCTGCTGCCGTACAAGCGAGCGCGCGCCATGCTGGCAAGCGAGGAGAATCAGGCTGCGTAAGCACACCGCCAATCCCATGACTATGAATAACTACGGGAGCCAACTATGAGCGATTCATCTTACATCCCTTTCCATCGACCGTCACTTGGGCAAGAGGAAAGCGACGCGATACAGCGTGTGCTTGATTCGCAGTGGCTCACCACGGGGCCAGCGGCACAGCGATTTGAGCGCGAGTTTGCCGAATACGTTGGCTGCAAACACGCCCTGGCGGTGAATTCGGCTACGGCTGCGCTGCAACTGGCTCTTGACGCGATCGGCATTCACGAAGGCGACGAGGTGCTGGTTCCCTCTTATACTTTTACCGCGACCGCGGAAGTTGCAACTTACTTTGGCGCGCGGCCTGTGTTATGCGACAGCCTGCCAGGCGCTTTCAACCTCGACCCTTCCGATATGGAAAAACGCATTACCTCAAGGACGCGGGCAATTATCCCCGTCCACATCGCCGGTGAGGCGTGCGACATGGATGCGATTCATAACATCGCGAAGCGATATCAGCTACACGTGATCGAAGACGCCGCGCACGCGCTGCCGGCCAGCTACCGCGGGAAAAGGATCGGAACCATTTCCGACCTGACGGCTTTCAGCTTCTATGCGACGAAAACCATTACGACAGCCGAAGGCGGAATGCTGGTAACCGACCGCGATGACTACGCTCGCCGCATCTCCATGATGCGACTGCACGGCATCAGCGGAGACGCATGGAAAAGATATTCCAAGGAAGGATCCTGGTACTACGAGGTTGAGGATGCCGGGTACAAGCTGAACTTATGCGATCTGCTCGCGGCCCTCGGTTCTGCGCAATTGGCGAAGTGCGATCGCTTCGCCGAGCAGCGCCGAAGCATGGCGGCGCGCTACCGGGAGGCGTTCTCGGCGTTCGAAGAACTTGAAAATCCGCCGCTGGGCGAAGATCCGGCGGGGCATGCATGGCATCTGTATATCCTCCGCATCCGTCCGGAGTTGCTCGATCTTGATCGGAACCAGTTCATTCAGGAGCTGGCAAAACGCAACATCGGAAGCAGTGTTCACTTTATTCCGCTGCACCTGCACCCGTACTATCAACGCGCATACGGCTACCGGCGCGGGCAGCTTCCCAATGCCGAAGCCGCTT
The DNA here is from genome assembly GCA_049521655.1 of Candidatus Korobacteraceae bacterium. Lineage (GTDB taxonomy): Bacteria > Acidobacteriota > Terriglobia > Terriglobales > Acidobacteriaceae > TOLSYN. The sequence goes on along the minus strand of JBEKOO010000042.1, from coordinate 10,490 downwards.
ATTCGCGCTGCTTCTCGCTGCCGATGTTTCCGGGGATGACGAGCGCGGAACAGGAGCGAGTTATAAGCTCGGTGAGCGAGATTGTAAGCGAAAATCGCAAGAGGAAATCGACGGCGGCATGAGTTATCTCCGGGCAACATTCGAGCTGGAACCGCGCGCGCCCGGTTCGCCTGGTACGGTAAGCGACTGGTGCAGCGCGCCCGGAAAACGCGCCCTTGATCTACTTTGCACCATTCCCGCGCTGATTGCTCTCGCTCCTGTGATGTTACTTATCGGAGCCTGCGTCAGGTTATCGTCGGGAAGCCCGGTGTTATTTCGGCAGAAGCGCTTCGGACGCGATGGGTCGGTGTTCGAGTGTATTAAGTTCCGCACGATGAAGCTAAGCGCCGGCGCAGGAGTTACTCAAGCTGGGGATGCGAGGGTTACTGGCCTGGGTCGAATTCTCCGCAAGTGGAAGCTCGACGAGTTACCGCAGCTTATCAACGTAATTCGCGGAGAGATGAGCCTGGTAGGCCCTCGTCCTGATTTGCCAGAGTTCATTAACGAGCTGGACAAAGCGAGTTGCAGATCCCTTGCATTACTAACACCCGGCATTACCGGATGGGCAACCCTGCACTTTCGGCACGAGGAAGAGCTGCTCGCGAACATTCCGCATGAGGAACTCCGATCTTATTATGTTCACAAGGTGCTGCCCCGGAAGGTCGAACTGGATTTGGATTACGCATCGCGGGCTACACTGCGGAGCGACCTGATGATTTTGCTTCGCACCGTTAAGGCTATTTTGTAATTGCGGCTTCCCGTCCCACCTTAGCCGCGCAAGAACAGCGCGTCGAAGGTGGGGCACCCGCGCATTCCCTCAGCGGCTAAAGCGGCGTGAAGCGAGGCTTTCTTGCGGCCCGACTGAAGTCGTGCCCCTTCAAATCCAAACCAGCCACCGACGCGACTGTTTTCGATCCGCCCTTTTCATTCGATCCACCCTCTCCATTAGAAAAGCCCGGCCAAAAGACCGGGCTAAATGTTGGCAGGTCACACTCTGCTCAAGCGAGCTTTTCCAGCGCCTTCTCGATGGTTTCCTTTGGGACATAGCCGACGATCTGCTCCTGCACCTGGCCGCCTTTGAATAAGAGCAGGGTTGGAATGCCACGCACGCCATAGCGTTGCGGAGTCGCCGTGTTGCTGTCCACGTCCATCTTGGCAACCTTGATTTTGCCGTGATAAGACTTCGCAATCTCATCCACCACCGGGGCAAGAGCCTTGCACGGGCCGCACCAGGCAGCCCAGAAATCAATCAGTACAGGCTGCTCACTCTTGAGCACCTCTTGATCGAAGTTTGCGTCGGTTACTTCCAGAATTGCTTCGCTCGCCATTCTTCCTCCAGTTCCTTGTACGAAAACTTTCTTGCCGCAAATCGCCGGGGCGACACGGCCAAAATCTTATCGTAACACTTCAATTTGATGCGCGGGCGGAGCAATGGACGCAGAAGCGCCGAGGAAAGCCGAAAAACGTCATGTCACTGCGAGGAAACGCGCTGAGAATTTGGAGCGCATTCGTGCGATTCCCGGCCGGTCAGTCGCGCAGCGCAGCTCGCCGTAGCCCTTAAGGGCCACCACTGCTTACAATGAGGGCGGAGGATTTATGCGCTATCTTATCGCCCTTCTTGCCCTGGCCGGACTCGTGGTCTCCTGCTTTGCACTGCGCGAACACTTCCGCACCGAGGCTTCTCCGTGCAGCATCAACGAACGCTGGGACTGCGGCGCGGTCAACCACAGCCCGTTCGCGGAGATCAAAGGCGTCCCGGTGGCGGTTTTTGGAATCCTCGGCTATGCCGCGATCGCCGGCTTTGCGCTGGCCCGGCGCTGGTGGATCGTGTTGCTGCTCACCACCGGCGCCGTCGGCTTTTCCATCTATCTCACATACGTGGAGGCGCGAATTCTGGAGACGTACTGCATCTGGTGCGTCACCTCGGCGGGAATCATTTCACTGACCGAGATTGCGGCAATCGTAGCCGTGGCGAGAAGACGAACGTAGCGGCAATTGCGATGAAGCTATTTCATAACCAGCCTGGGGCTCTGCGCCGCATTCCCTCAGGGGCTAAAGCCCGCGATCTTCGGGCTCCCTGGCGGCATGGCTGAAGCCATGCCCTTTCAAAATCGGGTTATGAAACAGCTTCATAGCAATTCTTCCGGACTTGGGGTTGCAATGCTTTTGCTTGCGGAGTTTGTGAAGGCGGCGGCAATCGAGGAGGGATTCTCGCTGGCGGGCATTGCTCCGGCCGCACCGCTCGCCGAGCTTGACTACTTCCCTGCCTGGATTGAGGCCGGATACCACGGCGAGATGGACTACCTGGCAAAGACCAACCAGGCGGGAGAGCTGCGGCGGGCGGCGCTGGCCAATGTCGCTCCGTGGGCTTGCTCGGTGGTAGTGTGCGCCGCAAACTACAACTCGGATGCGCCTTACTCGACGCAATGCACCGACCTGGCGCGGGGATGGATCTCGCGCTATGCTTTCGTCGAATCCGACTATCACGAGGTGCTGCTGGCGCGTTTGCGCCGGGTCGAGCGGCGCATGGTGGAGCGGATCGCAGCCGACGGATATGCGATTCCGCGCACCTGGTGTTATGTTGACACCGGTCCGGTGGTGGAGCGGGTGCTGGCGACGCACTCCGGCATTGGATGGACGGGCAAGAATGGCTGCATTATCAATCAGCAGCTTGGCTCGTGGCTCTTTCTTGGAGTAATTCTCAGCTCCCATGCTCTGCCGCCCGGATTGCCCGCAGCCGACCGCTGCGGCTCCTGCAGACGCTGCCTGGAGGCTTGCCCTACGCAGGCTTTTTTCGCGCCGCGCCAGCTCGACGCAACCCGCTGCATCTCCTATCTCACCATCGAGCAGCGCGGAGCGGCGCCGGAAGAACTTCGTGAAAAAATGGGACGGCATCTGTTCGGCTGCGATATCTGCCAGGAAGTTTGCCCTTGGAATCGACGCGCCCCGGCCTCGCTGGAGGCGGCCTTTGCGCCGCGTACCGAACTCGTCAATCCCTCTCTGGAGTGGATTTCAGGTATGAAGGAGGAAGAGTTCCGGCGCAGCTTTCGCGGTTCGCCCGTGAAGCGCGCCAAGCTCAGCGGATTGTTACGCAGTGCCGCCGTTGCGATGGGCAACAGCGGAGAGCGAAAACATCTGCCGTGCTTGCGCAAACTGGCGCAGCATGAAGACCCGGCCGTTGCCGAACATGCGCGCTGGGCGATTGCAAGACTGGAGACGACACCGGATGGCGACCATGCTCAGTAGCCGCCCCGCAATTCACGCCAGCAGGATTCTTTCCCGGCGCCCACTCGATGTGCGCGCCCGCCTGGTTGCGCTGCACTCGACGGGCGAGCGCGTCATCGTGCAAGCGCGCACGCACGATGTTTCGTGCAGCGGAGTCGGCCTGACGCTGACGCGCGAGCTGCCTTCGGGAACCAAGGTGGTGCTCTGTTTCCGGCTTCCCGGCAGCGAGACTGCGCTCTGCCTGCAAGCCGTGATTGCCCGCCGCCAGGGATTCCGGGCGGGACTGCGCTTTGTGCAACCCACGGCGGAACAGCGGCTGCTGCTCTCTGAACTCTGTTACGCCTGAAGCGGCCACGCTGGCGTTCAAAGGCGCAAACCGCTCCTTTCCTGCCCCATGAGAATTCCACCAGATGCGGCGCGGCTCTGATTTGCATACCCGCCACAATTTTTGTAACAGTTATTTTTCTTGAGCCGGATTCGTGGCCGCCGGGGGCGACCCGTTATCGCTATAAGCAAATTGATAAACGCGAATGGGAGGAGTTTGCTGAACAATGAAAAGGCCCTTGGGGGAAAAGGGCCGTCTGTGAAAATTGACGTTAATGATTATCCGCGACTCACGTTCTGAGCCTGGAGACCCTTGGGGCCCTTTACGCATTCGAACTCAACGGTTTCGCCTTCATTGAGAGTGCGATAACCGTTTTCCTGAATTACAGAATAATGCACGAATACATCTTCACCCGTACTGCGCTGAATGAAGCCATACCCCTTTGCGCCGTTAAACCACTTAACCGTACCCTTTTCCTTCACGACTTACTCCTTTCACATCCTGTCACCAAGAAAATTCAAGGATCAAAAAAACGCGGGACATCGCCGAAGCTTTGGAAGCGGGCTCATAAATGGCTTGAGCCGTCTGAAGGGCTTTGCCTCAGCGGCTAAAGCCGCGTGAAACGAGCCTTTCTTGCGGCACGACTGAAGTCGTGCCCTTTCAAAACCGTTTAATGAGACCACGTCTAATCCGAAACTGGTTCAACAAGCAAATCCGGACTCCGGCATCTTTTCGCATGATGCAACTGACTGCGTTGCGGAAAAAATGCTGGAATCCGGACTTGAATGCTGCACTAACTGCGGACTGCACATCCACTTATTCCTTCACTGCACCGCAACAACCGTCTGCCAAATCGCTGATTTAGGAGGCATGGCATAAATACCGCAACCTACTCAGGTTGGCAAGCGAATGTTTTCACAATATGCAAGAAAGTGCCCAAGAAGGCAAAAATCCCGGCTCTGATCGCATGCGGAGCGGCGGAGTGGAGCCTTCCGGGAGCCGGGGAAGCCGGTTGAAGCGAGCCGCTTTCGTTACAATAGGAGGAGACATCATGACGAGCAACAGCAGACCCGGCGCCGCAGCGCCTGCCGTGAGCAGCGGCGCTTCTTCCACCAGCGGCGATCCCATCGAACAACTGCGCAGTTCGATGCTGCAAACATTGCGGCGCAACGGCATCTCCACGCTGAAATATCTGGGCACGACGGAAGTCCATACGTATGCGTTTTCAGTGGCCGCAAACGCGATTCTTTCCTTTTTCCCGGCATCGGTTCTATTGCTGACGATCAGCCGCCGCTTGTTTCATTCGCCCTCGATGGCGAGTGCGATCAAGCGCATGCTGGCCGCATATCTGCCTAGTAACCAAGGGTTTATCGTCTCCACGCTGGACGCCATGTCGTCGACGCACAAGATTCAACTGGTCTCGATCGTGATGCTGTTCATCAGTTGCACGGGCGTATTTCTGCCGCTGGAAGTGGCTTTGAATTCGGTGTGGGGCTTCAAGTCCAGGAATTATCTGATGAACCAACTGGTGTCGCTGGGATTGGCGCTGGGCTGCGGTACCCTGGCGCTGTTGAGCGTTGCGGGCACGGCGGGAGTATGGGCTCCGGCAGCGGAGGCGCAGGTCTGGCTGGGCAATCACATCGGCACCGGCATTGTGTACTCGCTGGTGGACCAGGTGAACCTGACGATTCAATTCATTGCGCTGAAGATCTTTGGAACGATTGCCAGCGTGCTGATTTTTTTCCTTATCTACTGGCTGCTGCCGAATGGAAAAGTTTCGTACAAAGCGGTTCTGCCGGCGGCGATCATTACGGGCGTTGCGTGGGTGATTGCAAAGCTGGCTTTTGTCGCGTGCCTGCCGTTGCTGGATTTTCACGAGGCCTACGGACCCTTCTATGTGTCCGTAACGCTGATTTTCTGGGCGTTTTTATCGGGATTGCTGCTGCTGGGCGGGGCTCATCTTTCGGCTCAGGACTTGAGAACGGCACAGAGACTGTCCCTGATGAAGCCGGAAACGGCGGAGGCGAAGACGGAGACGATTGACCAATAAGGCAATCGTTTGGAAGCGCGAAGTTATATTTAAGGCAATGGTTTTACAGGTTTCCAAGGATTAGCAGGAAAGACAACAGGCACCCGCTTAGGGTGCCTGTTTCGTTATTAATATGTTAGGCATTACTCCGGGGTGGGCGGGGCATCATAGGGATGCTTGCCGGGAACCCCGATGTACCAGTCAACCCAATCGGTGACGGTTTTCCACCAGAGCTGAGAGTTCTGCGGCTTGAGAACCCAGTGTCCCTCATCGGGGAAGTAGAGCATGCGGCTGGGAATCTTGAGACGCTGGAGGGTTGTGAAGAGCTGGAAGCCTTCGCTGACATCGAGGCGGTAGTCGAGCTGGCCGTGGATGACGAGGGTTGGAGTTTTGAAGTTGGGGGCGGCAAGGGCGGGCGACCAGCGGCGGTAGAGGGCGCGGTTCGTCCATGGGGTTCCGTTGAATTCCCACTCGTTGAACCAGAGTTCCTCGGTGGTGCCGTAGGCACTCTCGGTATTAAACATGCCGTCATGGGAGACGATGCACTTGAAGCGGTCGGTGTGGCCGAGAATCCAGTTGGCCATGTAGCCGCCATAACTGGCGCCGAGGGCGCACTCGCGCTCTTTGTCAATGAAGTCGTACTTCTGCTCGGCGAAGGTGAGGCCAAGCATGAGGTCGTCAAAGGGACGGCCACCCCAGTCTCCGTTTACGTCATCGATAAACTGCTGGCCGTATCCGGTAGAGCCGCGGGGATTGATCATGACGACGACGTAGCCGGAGGCGGCGAAGAGATTTGGATTCCAACGATAGCTCCAATCGTCACCCCATGCGCCCTGCGGGCCGCCGTGGATGAGGAACTTGACGGGATACTTTTTGGATGGGTCGAAGCCGGGAGGCTTGAGGATGAATCCCTGAACCTGTTTTTTCTCGGAGCCGGTGAACCAGAACCATTCGATGGGCTGCATCTGGATCTGCGCCAGAAGTTCATCGTTGACGTGGGTGAGCTGGCGGGCGAGGACAGAGGGAACAGCCAGGGCGTCATCCTTCTCCGTGTAAGCGGCGCGAGGGGCGCTGGCGGGGGGTGGGCGACGATGACGCTTTGCAGTGCTGGGCGCCGCGGGAGGCGGCGGCGGATTGACGGCCGCAGTGGAGACGACGAACAACTCGGTGGGAAAGCGCACAGAGCTGCGGGCAAGAACCAGGGCCCGTCCATCGGCGGTGGGAGTGGGAGAGCTGTTGTAGCCGCGCACGAGTTCCCTGGGCTGGCCGCCGTGAACATCGATGCTGTAGACGGGAGAGTCGCCGGCGTCTTCGGCGGTGAAGTAAAGCCGGGAGGAGTCCGGGGACCAGACAACGGAGTCTACCCATCGGTCGAAGTTCTCGGTGAGGTTGACGATGTTGCCGGTGGCGCGCTCGATCAACCGGAGGCGGAAGCGGTCGCTCTCGTATCCGGCGCGGAACTGGGAGCGGATGGCGAGGTACTTTCCGTCGGGCGAGTAGAGGGGCGTGGAGTCCGCGCCGAGGTTGGCAGCGGTGAGGTTTTTGGGTTTGGCTTCGGGATCGACAAGAGAGAGGGTAAATACATCGCTATTGGTCGATGTAGCCTCGACCTCATCGAGGTTGCTGGTGTAGGCGATCTCGCGGCCATCGGGAGAGAACTGATACTCGTCCGGGCCGCCTAGAGAAAAGGGCGGAACATCATGGTCGCCGGGAGTGAGATCGCGGGGGATGCAGGCTTCCGGCGAGTTGCAGGCCGTGCTGATCAGGAAGAGGTGCGAGCGCTTGCCGGTTTGATAGGCGCTCCAATGGCGATAGAGCAAGTGAGTGAAGATTTTGGCCTTGACCTTGGATTTTTCGGCGGCGTCATCCCTGGCCTTGTTGCAAGCATCGTCGTGACATTGAGGCCAGACGGTGGAGACGAAGAGGATTTGCTTGCCGTCGGGCGACCAGATGGCGCCATCGGCTTCGGTGGAGAGAAAAGTGGCCTGCCGTGGCGCGGCGAGCAGGGTTCCAGTCTCGGGATGGAAGAGCTGCACGAAGATCTGAGAAACTCCGTTGCGTACGGCGGTGAAGAGGACCTGTTTGCCATCGGGCGAAAAGCGCAGGCGATCTTCGGTTCCCAGGCCGGGCTCGGTGAGGCGGTGCGGCGCGCCGCCGGCGAGAGGAATAATCCAAAGGTGCGACTGCTTGGAGTTCTCGGCAAGCGAGACCTCAATGGCAGAGAAGGCAACCCAGCGGCCATCGGGAGAGAGAGTGAAGTCTCCAACACGCTTGAGGTTCATCATGTCCTCAAAGGTGAAGGGGCGCTTCTGGGCGACGGCGGCAAAAGAGACGAGCAGGATACAGGCAATGAGCAGGCGACGCAGCATTCAGGGCTCTCCAGGGCAGGAACAGTAGAGTTTACCGCAGGGGCGCGGGTAGGGGATAGGACGTAAGGGAGAGGAATTTCAAGGGTAAGAGCAAAAGCGCAGGTTTGACAAGTACGGCAGAGATGGGGCATCTGCGTCAGATTTCTCCCACATTCGCCAAAGGAGGGCGGATGTGGGGCACGCTCGTGTGTTGGACATAACTTCGCAGCGTGAAACGATGCATCCGGGGCCTGGTGCGAGCGAAGAGCACTGCGAGGGCAATGAGGAGAACGACGATGATCACAACGATGGAGGTCTTGCGGGAGAGCCTGCGCATTGGCTTCGTCCTGCGCTTCATGCGGTGGATTCTACTCCTTGGGATGATGAAGCGGCTGAAAGGCCTACTGTGACGGCACTGGAGATTGGAGCCGCGTAGGGGCCCTTCGCTGGCGCTCAGGGTGACACGCAAGTACAACTTCAAAAACTAAGTACAACTTCAAAAACAATGGGGGTGAACGTGATTGCTTCCCACGTTAACGCCGCAGAAGGCGCGGCGCGAACGTGGGGCACCCGCAGCCCCACATTCGCCAAAAGAAGGCGGATGTGGACCACCCTGCGGCGTTTTCCTTGCGACTAACCCGCATCAACAATTGCCGCTTCTTGGCGGGAGATATAACATCGCAGGATGGCTGGAGATCAGGAAGAGCGGGCACGGCTGGTGGCGGGAGCGCCACTGGAGGGCGAAGAGGGATTTGAGCTGAAGCTGCGGCCTCAGCGGTTGCAGGAATTTATTGGGCAGCCGAAGGTGAAGGAAAACCTGGCGGTGGCGATTGCGGCAGCGCGGGCGCGGGGCGAGGCGCTGGATCACATCCTGCTCTATGGGCCTCCGGGACTGGGCAAAACGACACTGGCAACGATTATCGCCAACGAGATGGATGCGGCGTTTCAGCAGACTTCCGGGCCGACACTGCAGATCAAGGGCGACCTGACGGCGATATTGACCAACGTGCAGGCGCGGCAGGTGCTGTTTGTGGATGAGGTTCACAGGCTGCAACCGGCGCTGGAAGAGCTGCTGTATTCGGCGCTGGAAGACTGCCGGCTGGACATCATGGTGGGACAGGGACCGTCGGCGCGGACACATTCGTTTGAGATTCCGGCGTTTACGTTTGTGGCGGCGACGACGCGGATCGGACTGCTGTCTGCTCCGCTGAGATCGCGGCTGGGGCTGGTGCTGCGGCTGGAATTTTACTCGCATGAGGATTTGAAGATCATCGTGGACCGCTCGGCGCGGATTTTGAACGTCGGAGTGGACGACGACGCGGCACTGGAGATTGCAACCCGCTGCCGTGGAACACCGCGAGTGGCAAACCGGCTGCTGCGGCGGGTTCGGGATTATGCGCAGGTGCGGGGAACAGGGCACATCGACTGCGCCACGGCGAAGGCGGCGCTGGAGATGCTGGAGGTGGACGAGCACGGCTTCGACGAAGTGGACCGGCGACTGCTGCTGACGATCATCGAAAAATACCAGGGCGGGCCGGTGGGGGTAAATACGCTGGCGGCGGCGCTGGCGGAAGAGCCGGATGCGATCGAGGAAATCTATGAGCCGTTCCTGATACAGATTGGATTTCTGGACCGGACTCCGCGGGGAAGAGTGGCGACACAGTTGGCATACAAGCACTTTGGGGTGGAGCCTCCGAAGAGGCAGAACACGCTGTTTTAGGGCAGGTTTCAAGGTTTCAGAGTTTCAAGGTTTCAGAGTTTCAAGGTTTCAGAGTTTCAAGGTTTCAGAGTTTCAAGGTTAAGGGCAATTACAAGTACGGACGCAGGGAGTTTCAGCGGTCTTTTACGATGGGATGAGCAACTTAGAGATGTGGGACGGGTTCAAGCCCGAGAAAGAAAAACCAGCATTTCCGAGGACAAATAACAATGAAGAGCTATGTAAAGCTGATTCTGATGGCAGCAAGCGCGGTTCTGCTATTGGGCACGTTTGCCGCAGCCGACACTCCGGGATCGCATCCCGCTTACCTGCACGCACTGACCGACCTGCGCCATGCGCGGGCACACCTGGAGCGCATGACACCGAATGCGCGGGTGGACGCCGATGAACAGCGGGCGATTGAAGAGATCGACGCGGCGATCCGCGAGGTAAAGGAAGCCGCCATCAACGATGGCAAGAACCTGAACAACCATCCTCCGGTAGATTCGCGGATGGACCGGCCAGGGCGGTTGCATCGCGCGATGGAGCTGCTCGACAGGGCACACAACGACATCGACCAGCATGAGTCCGATGGCTTTGCAAGAGGATTGAAGAAGCGCGCGTTGCACCACATCGACGAAGCGCGGAGGGCGGTTCATCACGCGATTGAAGCGCGGCATCACGAGTAGAGAATCGTTGGTAGAAGAATCGGCATAGGGGGAGCGGTCACCCGCTCTCCCCTGCCACAACACCGTACATGCGGGTCCGCATACGGCGTTTCGGTGAGTTGAGCTATCCTGCGAACAAGCGTGGCAGTCCTAGTGAATC
>JBEKOO010000041.1:0-29386 GCA_049521655.1 Candidatus Korobacteraceae bacterium | reverse complement strand
GCGGCTCCAGCTCTTGTGGGTGCGGTAGCGGAACTCGGTAAAGACGCGGGCCGCCTTGCCTGTTGTCTCGTACTGCTGCCGCGCCTCACGCATCGGCCGCTCCAGCAACCTGCGCAAGCGCTCGTTGCGCGCCAGTCCAAGGATGTAATCGACGCCATGCTCCTCGCACCAGTTCATTAGTTCTTCGCGGCAGAAGCCGGAATCAGCGCGCACGACGATCTCAACGCGCGGCCAGCGCTGGCGAATCTGGCTGACGATGCGCTCGACTTCTTCGACCGCTCCCGCCGCACCGTCCTGATCGGCCGGACGCAATCGCGCGCACAGCAGATGATCCCCGGCAAAGATGTACAGCGGCAGGTAGCAGTAGCTGTTGTAGTAGCCGTGAAAGAAACGCCGCTCCTGATGCCCGTGCAGTGGAATGTCGGTCGAGTCCAGGTCGAGCACGATCCGCCGTGGCCGCGTGGTGTGCGATTCCAGAAACAGATCGACCAGCAGATGATCTATCTTCTCCGATGAGTAGCTGATCTTGTGATAGCGCGTAGAAGCTTCATCGGCGGGCGACAGCTCCAACCGGTTCAGCGTGCTCTTGCCTGCCAGCGGCGAGTCCAACTCGCGCTTGCCGGCCAGCAGAGCCAGCAGCGGATCGTGACGCAGTTGCTCATGATCGTTGAGGTCCTCGTAGCCCAGCGTCAGAGCATAGACACGCTGCGATACCATCTCGGCCACCGAATGCTCGATGCGCGACGGATCGCGGTGATCAAGAAAGCACCCGGCAAATCGGCGTAGCAGCCCAACGCGTCGGTCAACCTGACGCAGTAGCGGAGAGCCGCCGTCGGTGGTGAGCCGGTCGGCGGAAAACTCCGCCAAAACCCGGCGCGAAAAATGTGGTGCAAAATCGAAGGTTTCTTGAGTACACTCTGTCATAGAAAGGTCGTTTGTTCCGTGGCGTTAACTTCGTCTCGACAACTTAGTTATGCCCGAAACAACGGCCTTTTTCCACTCAAATCAACTTCCTAGAATCTACTCTGGTGAGAAATCCGGGCTAAACCAAACTCGCGCGCAACTGCCCGTTGACTGCGTCCCTCCACCAATACCGCTCGCCGAACCCGCCCATAGATCTCCACTCGGAACATCCCTCCTGTGTCTCAAGAGCTTCTCTGCTTTCGCAATCCAGCTCACAAAACGAAATCCGGCGGACTACTTTTACTCCGCCGCAGCGCCCCGCTCACGCGGCGCACTGTGGCCTATTTTTGCTCCGGCGCGCACATCTGGCCAGTCTGCTACTTCTGCTGGCGTTCCACTGAACTGCCTATAGGCATTCTGTGTGAATGCCGGCCTTCCTTAACAGACGGACGCTTCAGGCAGATCAATAAGTAATGAAAATCTCTTAATAGGCAGATGAATAAGAGATGAAAATCTCGGATGTAGCCCACTAATACCTGTGGAAAACGAGACACATTGGAAGGAACTTAGATTCACCAGCAATTCACATTTTCAGAAGCACTCGCTCTCTATAATTCGCTCGGGTTTAATTCCAACTCAATTCCAGCAGCATAGTTTTCGGAGTTGAACTCTAGGAGAGTAAAGGTATGCGCTTTCGCCTCGCTGTTCTCGCGACACTCATTCTGTCGGTAAGCATCTTTGCTGCCGCAGACAATATCACCGAAAGTTTTGGTACGCCAGGACCGAACCCAACTCCGATGCTTGGAGCAACCTACATCAGCTTTGAGACGCTTCCGAACGGGACTCCGACAGTCAGTTACTCTGCATTGAATTCCAACGACTTCTTGTCGCTGGGCGTGACAATCAACGAGCTCGGTGGCAATCAGCTGATCTACACTTCTGGCTCGGGCATGAGCCAGCCCAACTATATGAGTGAGTCCAACAACAGTTGGGCTTTCAATACCCAGTTCGTATTCACTACGCCCCAGGCTGCAGTTGGACTTGGTGTTGCCGAGGGCGGCGCGACCTTTACGATCTACAGCACGACCGGCAGTGTGTTAGCCATCTATAACCTCGTCAGCAACAACACAGCGCTGTTCGGCGACAACCAATACATCATGTTCAACGACCAAACCGGCCAAAATATCGGAAGCGTCGTGGCAACCAGCAATGGCGGAGCCAATGCTTTCGGCGACCTGCAGTTTAGTGCCACCGCCACCCCTGAACCGTCCAGCATCATTCTCCTCGGCACAGGGCTACTCGGCGCCGCAGGTGCGATTCGCCGGAAATTTGCGAGGTAGAACTCCGAACGAACGATGGGAGTTTTACGTCTTCAGGAGGTAGGACTATGACCAAAAAAACCGTAGCTATGTCGGTGTCAACGATGTTCTGCGTGCTCATGGTGGTTAGCGTTGGGCACGCTTTCGTTCCCGCCGATGTAGACCAGTTGATACAAACCGGTCTTTGTTCGCGGTGCGATTTGAGCGGGGCAAACCTGAGCGGAATAAGCGGCGTCAGCGACTTGACCGAGGCTAACCTCAGCGGGGCGAATCTCTACACCGCAGATCTCAGCGGAGTGGACCTGTGCGGGGCAAACCTAACTGGGGCCAATCTCAAAGAGGCAAGCCTCAAGGGAACGGACCTAAGCGGTACGGACCTTAGCGGGGCGGACCTCACCGGGGCAGATCTTACCGGGACAACATTCGGTGGGGCGAAGCTCGACAATACGACCTGGACCGACGGCTCAACGTGTAAGGCCGGATCGGTGGAGAAATGCGAGCACGACGAGCACGATCAGTAGCGCAGTTTCTTCGTAACACGGACATAACTGTTGATCAAGAAAATGAGGAAGAAAATGAAGACGATCACGAAAAAAGCACTGGCCGGTATAGCCTGCTCGCTGATGATGGCTGCGTGCGGCAGCACCGCCTTCGCCCAAGTAGGGAACTTTCAGAAGAACCCCTATCTGATGTTTACCGGCGTCTCCGCCGGCAACTGTACAAGCCAGACGGGCCCTTACGGCCCTTGCGCCAACACTAACGCGAACGAGAATGTCGGCAATACTTCGATGGAAGTGGGCTGGCAGGACACCGTTTCCCAGACAGACACTATCAGCTGGGGCACCACCACGGCCTACGGCCATAGCGCGTCGGTACCGGAAGTGGCAGTCCCCGCCAGCTGGAATGCCGCCTATGGCCATCAGCACTTCTATACGATCACGGGGCTGACGCCGGGCACCAAGTACTACTACCAGGTGAGCGGCACCAGCATCTCCGCAACTGGATCGTTCATCACCGCGCCGCCTTCGAACGCGACTGCGGTGAAGTTCATCGGCATGGGCGATTCAAGGTCCCAACCATTCGCCTTGGCGAACCTCCAGCAGGCGGTTCAGAACCTTGTTGCGCAGCCCGGCAACGCGAATTTCGCCGCCCTCACCGTTCTGAACGGCGACTGGGTCAGCACCGACGGCGAAAGCTACTGGACCAACGAGTACTTTGACAACATCTCAAGCCAGAAGGCCTTTTCGGCGACTTTCCCGGTTGCGGGCGCCAAGGGCAACCATGACAACCACAGCAATAACAGCGCCACCCTCCCGAAGTATTTCCCGATGCCGTTCATGCTGGGCAACCTGGTTCCGCTCGGTGGGACTCAGCTCGCCAATGGTCAGGATCCTTATTACACCGACCTGTTCGGTTCCTTTGATTACGGTTCGGTACACTTCACCGTCGTAGACGAATTCACCACCGACATCGGATACAACCAACATCAGTACAACTGGGTCGCGAGCGACCTAGCCGCCGCCAATTCCAATCCCAACACGCAGTGGAAGATCCTCATCTACCACGAGCCGGCATGGTCGGCCGGTAGCGACGGCGATGCCTCCGCTATGCAGCTGCTGGACCGCCTCGTCACCGAATACGGTGTCGATCTGGTCTTCTGCGGCCACAGCCACAACTACGCCCGTACCGGCGCCTATAACGTCACTCAGGCGGGCGGCACCAACACCGCCTCAAGCGGCAGCTACATCACTCCCGGCGTCCCGCACATCACCACCGGCGGCGGCGGCGCACCCATTTATCAGCCCAATATCACCAACTTTACTGCCGGCAGCTACCCGCACGTTCTCACCGCATGGCCGTCTTTCGAGTTCATGACCTTCAACGTCAATGGCCCGACCATGACGATGACCACTTACCAAGCCAGCAGCCCGTTCACGAGCGGCACCACCCCCTTCGAGACCACGCAGTTAACGGCGTCGCAAGTTAAACTTAACCCGATTGAGACCCTTGTCCTTAATCACTTCAACCAGCTAACGTCCGGCGTCACCGTTACGCCTTCGGCCGTGAACTGCACTCCTGGCGCCACGACCACGACCTGCACCTCCGGCCTGACGGTCAAGAACACTGGCTCCTCCACCATCGGCGGCAACATCGACGTTGTTCTGGATGGCATGATCAATCTCCAGGGCATCTTCATGAACTGGCTTGCTCCGACCTCCGCCACGCCCTGCACGAGTACCCTGCTGAACCAGTACAGCCTCAACAAGGCCGACGCATCGACCACCGGCGCTATCTGCAGCGAGATCGCAATGAACACCGGCCTCTATGACAAGGTCACGCTGGTGAACGCTACCAGCTCGCAGAACGGCGAACCGCTGATCCGCGCGACCAGCAAGGGTCTGGCAGCCGGCGCCTCCGTCACCGTTCCGCTCACCTTCAGCTACACGAATGTGACCGGCGCGAACGGTACCTACCTGAACAGCGCCGTTGCTCCCGCTACCGGAACCACCAAGACGCTCAGCGGCGCAACTTACGACAACCAGAAGGTTTCCGCGATCACCTTCTGCACCAACACCCAGGTCCCTTACGCTGGAACCAACGGTGCCGGTGGAACCTATTGCCTGAACCCGATCGTTTACCAGGAATAGCTGAAACAACGTCTTAACATTGAATTAACTTGAACGAGTTACTTGAATACGTGATGTTGTATCTCGTTGTGAATACCGGATGAATACGGGGTCTTCGGTCCCCGTATTCATATTTTGTGGTGTTCTGCTGAGTACCAGATAACCAAACACCACGCCAAGGAAGACATGTCCCCAGCTCAGGTCTGGAGATCCTTGGCATTGAGCATGAGGGAAGGCTATCGATGTTAAACACTGCGGATATAACGACGGCGAATCCACTGTCCTTCAACGACCGAGGGTTTGTCCTTCCGATGCTGATTCTCACTCTTTTGGGAAGTCTGTTGTTGTTGTCTGCTGCGGGATTTGCCGAGCAGAATCGCCCAGCGCAGGACAGCCCCGAGGTGGCACAACTCAAGGAAAAAGCCCAAAGCGCCTTCGTCAAAGGCGACTATGCGGCGGCTGCGAAGTTTAATCTTGAGATCGCCGAGAAGCACCCCGATAGTCCGGCGCGCCGCTACTCCGTACAGATGTTGGGAACGATCTACGAAGCGGACCTTGTCGATATACAGAAGGCGATCAAGTGGGACCGTGAATACCTGGACAAGTACGCCAACTCCCGCCAGGTCCCCTCCTACCGCGCAAGACTGGCCAGGCTCCAAACCCTTTCAAATCCGGGGCAGGAGCAGGCCTTCAAGAGCTATCAGTCGATCCTTGCCGCCCAGGACAGTGACGAAGTTCTGGTGAAGAAACTGGAGGCGCTCGTGAAGGAGTATCCGGATTTCCTCCGCAAAGACGACGCCCTGCACGATCTCGCGTTGGCCTATGGCCGGATGGACGAGAGTAAGAAAAGCGCCCTTGCCTATAAGGCTATGTCGTCCGCGAACATCAGCCCAAGTGACAAGGCGAGTTCTGAAGACGAAAGCCGCTACTGGCGGATGAGGACGACATGGGCTTGGGCCGCGTGGGCGGTGATAGGGATGCTTTGGGGCGTTGTCCTGTTGATGAAGCCGTGGCAGCGGCTGACCTGGTCTAGGGCCAAGAAATTCCTTCTATGGCCTGTTCTGTGGCTGCTGCTGACCGCGGCAAGCATGCCGCTCTTCTTCTCTATGGAGACCGAGGGCTACCCGATTCAAATTTCCCTCACTGTGGTTCTTGCCGCCAGCGGACTGAACCTGATCGTTCTGTTCTGGCTGCTCCTTCTGTTGCACGGGCAGCCCTGGCTGACCAGGCCCACGCTGCTGCGCTGGCTTAGCCCCGTGTTCACGCTGATGATGACTACGTGTATGTTCTTTCTCTTCGTGGTCTATCAGCCGAACGGGCCTTATACCATAGACGTTTGCATCGTCAAATACGACTACTGGCGGAGCGAGTTGGCCAATAACGGAGTTCTATATTACCTACACCACGGAGTGTCGTCTCCAGTGAACGAAGACAGATAGCTACAGGGCAGCGAAACTAACGGCCGGGACCAGAGAAACAATTCAAAAGGAAGTTACGGAAATGACAGGACGCATTCTGAAGATCAAGACCGGATATAACCCGAACTCGAGCAGCATCGGCGTGGACATGGTTGCTTTCCTGACTGCCGGCGCCGCGGTAACGGCCCTGTTCAACGCAATTGCCGCAATCCTGAGCGCGGCTAAGGCCCGGAAACTCACGCAACCCCTGGCACAACAGGAAGCCGCAGAAGCATTGGCGGGGGCGGAGAATCGGGAATGAGCATTAAGCATCGGTTCGAATCGTTCGGAGGAGTCCTGGCTCTGGAGGACCCTCCGATGCTGGTGCACGTGGACCGCGACTTTATGCGCGGGATGGGATGCGAAGAGAGCCCCTTGTGGGAGAGAGAGGGAACCGGTTACCTCTCCGCCCCGCTGGAAGTGCATTTCTCCGTTACTAACTCTTGTTCGGCTGGGTGCAGAAACTGCTACATGGACTCGGGTAAGAAGGATGACAGAGAGTTAAGTAGCGAAGACTTTCGCAAAGCCATCGACGTGCTCGCGGGAATGGGTGTCTTCCATATTGCCATGGGTGGCGGAGAGGCGCTGGAGCGATCAGACTTTTTTGAATTAGCTGCTTACGTGCGCTCGCGCGGCATCGTCCCGAACCTTACCACGAATGGACTTCTGCTAACGCCTGAGAGCGCCGTAAAGTGCCAGACCTTCGGCCAAGTCAACGTGAGCCTAGACTTCGACGGCCCCACCGAAAAAGGCCGGGGGCGCGATACGATTGCCGGAATGAGAGGGATCGATCTGCTGCTGGACGCAGGCATCAAAGTCGGCCTCAATTGCGTAGTGACGCGGCAGAATTTCGATCGCCTGAATGAAGTGCTCGCCTATGCCTCGGAGCGCGGGCTTACGGACGTGGAGTTCTTGCGCTTTAAGCCCTCGGGACGCGGGAAGCTGGACTATTCCGAAAGACGGCTAACTCCGGCGCATAATCGGGAATTCTTTCCCATGATCAAGGGCCTCGCGCAGCAGTACAGCATCCCTGTCAAGATCGACTGCTCGTTCGTACCGATGTTTTGTTGGCATGGGCCGGACAAGGTTCTGATGGAACAGTTCTCGGTCTACGGTTGCGAGGCCGGCAACGTTCTGCTGGGGGTGCGCTCCGATGGCAGCTTCGGCGGTTGCTCGTTCTTGCCCGGAGGCGAGAGCATATTCGAACTGTCAACGCTGTGGAATAGTTCGCTAGAGCTTTCAAGCCTGCGTACGTGGGGCGCTCACGCCAGCGAACCGTGCCGGAGTTGCACCTATCTCGATATCTGTAAAGGGGGATGCCGCGCCGTCTCTGCCTTTGTTATCGGCGACAGAAATGCTCCGGACCCCGAATGCCCGTTCGTAGAACGCTAGAAGTAAACTCATCGATTTAAAAGCTAAGACTAAGGTGTATGCCCGTGCGATTCAAAAGACCATTCTTACTCTGCCTAGCTTTGTTTTTTACCCTTGCGGTCGATGCTTTTGCCAGCACCTTGCGCGACGAAGACCTTATGTGTAACTCACATTGGGCTATTCGTCATAACGCCATTGTTGGTACCGTTGACCTTAACTCGTTTACCTTTCCCGAAATAAAGCCAATCAAGGAAGGACATTATGACCTTGCCTCAGCCTCCGGGGAGCAGTTGCAGCAAATTGCCACCAGCGTAATTCAGCCGTACATCGATAAAAAGCTTTCGATAACGGTAAACGATAAGACCTACCCCATAAGGGTTACTAAACTAGTAATGTCTGGTAACGGAGCGGTCGTGATATGGCTGTCGGCCAATAATGTCAGCTTTGGCATGCCTGTAAACCATGTCAAGATCGTTTATTCGCTGTTGTTTGAGGAAACGGAGAATCTACACTCAAATCTCGCTGCCGGATACCTTTCCGACGCTACGGGAGATGCTCTGCAATTGGTCTTCGATCTTTCCCATCCCGAATTCCAAAGCACGTTCGATGCATTGCATACGGTGTGGCAGTTTTCGGTCAAGCGTGGTGCGAGTGCGGCGGCTACAGCGCAAAAGCGCAGCCAAGAAGTAGGATCATCGAATTAGAAGTTCAGAAGAGAGCGTATTCCCGTGTCATCCAAAAAACTTTTCTTGTCCGGCCTAGTTTTGTTCTTTTCGATTGCGGTCCCTGTTTTTGCTCACAATTTGCCGATGGGTGGCTCACGGTGGGTGTTTAGTAAGAACGCCATTCGAGGCTTTATAGAGCTTAAATCACCTGTCATGTCGGAGATAAAGCCCATCAAGGAGATGCATTACAACGTTGCCTCGGCCTCCGATGAGCAATTGCAGCACCTTGCAACGGACGTACTTCAGCCGTACGTGGATAAGAAACTCTCAATCACAGTGAACGACAAGTCCTACCTGGTAAAGGTAGACAGAATAGTAAAAAACGGCGAGGACCTGTACACGATATGCCTATCGGTACCTAACGTCGACTTTAGCAAGCCGGTGAACAACGTGAAGATCGTTTACTCATTGTTGCTTGAGGAAACGAACAATGAACACTTCAACCTGGCTTCCGGATACGTGTCCGACGCTACGGGCGACGCGCTGCAGCAGGTCTTCGATCTTTCTCACGCGCAATTCCAGACCACGTTCAGCTCACAAGATACAACTTGGCAAGTTGCAGTCAACGGTACCGTAATTTCGCCAGCCGCGGAGCAAAAGACTGCGAGCCTCGTTGCAAAGGACAATTTAGAAAACACACAAAGTCCAGAAACGCAAAAGACTGCTGCAAGTAATCTGCCGACGTCCGCACTGACTGCGGAAGACGCCGCGCACAATCGAGATACGGACAAGAACCCGACTGTTTCATCGATTCCATTCATGCGTGAAACCTCGTCCGATGGCAAAGGAAACGATTCCGTTTCGCGGAACACTGTGTCGCGGTCTATGTGGGCTACGTTACTTCAGTTTATGCCGCTTGGCATCGAGCACATTCTCACGGGATACGATCACATAGCATTTCTTTTGGCGATCGTTGTCATCGAGCTGTCCATCAAGGAAATTCTAAAGATAATCACGGCCTTTACCGTAGCGCACAGCATGACTTTGCTTCTGGCTGCCTTAAACATTGTCAGATTGAATTCTGCGTTGGTTGAATCCTTCATTGCTCTTTCCATTTGTTATGTGGCCTTTGAGAACATATTCAAGAAAAAAGCAACTCACCGTTGGGTCATAGCCTTTGGTTTCGGACTGATTCACGGATTCGGATTTGCGAGCGCTCTGAGCGGATTAATAGTGGGAAAAGCAAACTTACTTTTCTCGGTGCTCTGCTTCAATCTGGGAGTAGAAATGGGACAACTGATGCTGTTATTTGCGCTACTTCCCATCCTATATCTGCTCAAGAAGCAGATTGGTTTCAGGGTCGTAACCGTAAGCGCGTCTACGGGTATTTTTGTTATTGGGCTTACCTGGCTTATTGAGCGGATATTCCACTTAGAACTGTTGTGGTTTTAGCGCAGTGGCACCAAAGGAAAAGGGAAAATGCCTAGACTTAGTTCACGCCTCATTCGCAATGTTTTTATGTTTTTTGCAATACTGTCGATTACCGGGGCCGTTCTGGTGTCAGGCGCAACTGTTGGTGGAAAGATTGCGGGGAAGGTCATCGACGCAAGTGGATCGGTTATTCCGGAGGCCACCGTTGCGATCACAAACACAGAAACGGGCATGCTTCAGATAACCAAAACGAATGCCGTTGGAGCCTATTCATTCCCGATTCTTCCGGTCGGCCACTACAGGTTGAAAATGACAGCGACTGGATTTCGGCCATATCTGCGGGACAATATCGCGATGAATGTCGACAGCTCGTTAATGGTGGATGCTCAACTCGAGGTCGGAGGCAGTAGAGAGACCGTTACCGTGCAAGAATCAGGAGTGGAAGTGGAGACCTCAAGTACGGAGATGGGCGAGGTCATGACTGCGGCGATCGTAACCTCCCTTCCGCTGAATGGCAGGAGCTATACCGACTTGCTAGCGTTACAGCCAGGCGTGCTGCCGGTGGCCACGCTGACGGCAGCGGCGGTGCAGGGGCTCGGACAGACCGTATTTTCACCATCCGGCGATCTGAATCCAGGCATGATCTCCATAAATGGACAGAGGGAGTCGGCAAACGGGTACATCGTGAACGGTGCAAGCGCCGAGGAAAAGGGAAGCATGGCAGCTGCGATTATTCCCAACCTTGATTCCATTGTTGAGTTTCGCATACTGACCAGCAACTATGACGCCGAGTACGGTAACTACAGCGGCGGGCAAATCAATGTCATCACAAAATCCGGCACCCAACATTTTCACGGTAGTGCCTTCGAGTTCTTTCGAAACACCGCCTTGGATGCAGCACCACCGCTCTCCCAAGGGCGCAATGAATTCAGTCAGAATCAGTATGGCGGCACGCTGGGCGGTCCCTTGGTCAAAAAGACTTTCTTTTTTGTAGATTATCAGGGGACAAAGCAGACGGATGGTGTCCCTACTGGGTTGATCACCGTTCCTTCACTGGCAAACCGTCAGGGAAACTTCTCTGGACCCGGCGATTTCGGCACCTTGACGGGCTCGGTTAGCGGTTTTTACCTTGCAAGTCTTCTGAGTAACAAGTTGGGCCGTAATGTCTGGGCAGGTGAACCGTATCAGCAAGTCTTTCCGGATGGAATCATTCCGCAGCGCGCATGGTCCGCTCCGGCGAAGTATCTTATGCAATATATCCCGACGCCGAATGCTTCCACTACGCAGTTTAGCTCGTCGGCATATAACCAAATTCTGAACGATAACAAGGGCGCTGTGCGCGTCGACGCCAGCACGCGCTGGGGAAATGTTTCCGCGTACTACTTTACCGACCAGTACAACTTGGACAATCCATATCCCACCGCGCAGGGTGGCGCCAATGTGCCTGGATTCAACGCGCTGAATATGGGACGGTCGCAACTGCTTACGCTGGGACTGACCAAGGATCTGCACGAGCACTGGGTCAACGATTTTTATGTCAGCTATACCCGAATTGTTACGCACCTGGGACAGCCCGAGGGTGGGACGGGCGTTAGCTTGGCTACTCAGGGATTTGTCACTGGAGCGGGATCGAATGGCATCGTCGCCGGGGCCCCGCAGTTGGAGGGCATCGAGAATGTCATCTTCAACAACTTCACGATTGGCGCCACCCCAAACACATTTGGCCAGACTAACAATACCTATGAGTTGCGGGACAGTCTCTCTACAATCGCGGGCAGGCACATGCTTAAGTTCGGCGTTGACTTGGACTACGATCAGGTCAACACATATCCGCAAGCGCAGCTCAACGGCAGTTTCCAATTCTATGGCACTGAGACAGGCAACGACTTTGTCGATTCTCTTTTGGGCGTTGCCAGCCAGTACAATCAGAATGCGCTACGGCCTTTTTATGGTCGCAATAAGTATGCTGGGCTGTATCTGCAGGACACCTGGCGCCTACGATCGAATCTGACGTTGAATACTGGTATTCGCTGGGACCGGATCGAACCGTGGTATGAGAAATATAACAACCTATTGACGATCGTGCCCGGAGAGCAGTCGAAGGTCTTTCCCACGGCTCCGACAGGACTTGTGTTCCCCGGAGACCGAGGAATATTTCGCACTTTGGCTCCGGCCGGAAACCTGAACTTCGCGCCTCGCATCGGGATCGCCTACGCTCCATCCGCCGATGATGGGACTCTGCTAGCGAAACTCATCGGCGGAGCGGGGAAGAGTAGTATTCGTGCGGGTTATGGTATTTATTTCATGAACGTTACCGAAGATACGCTAAGTTTGATTAGCGACAATGCTCCGTATGGCTACACTTATACGAGCCCAGCCCCCCCATTATTTGCTTCTCCTTTCGTGGATGCGGCTACAGGAAACCTGGAAGGTCAACGCTTTCCCGCCAACCTTGCGCCATTGAACGTCTCATCGAAGAATCCGGATTCGAAGGTAAACTGGGCGCAGTTCGAGCCGCTTAGCGCGATACCCGGTTATTCGCCCTCAAACCGGACCGCCTACGCGGAGCAATATATGCTTTCGCTGCAGCGTCAGATCGGAAGCCAGTCGCTGCTTGGTCTTTCTTATGTAGGCAGCCAGGCACACAGGTTGATTGTCCTCGAGTCGGCCAATCCTGGTAACGCCGCACTTTGCCTGAGTATTCCAGGTTGTGGACCGTTTGGGGAGAGCGCCACTTATGTTACGGCTTCTGGAAATACGATCCAAGGCACACGAACAGCGCTTGGTTCGGCCTTTGGAAGCGTGAGTTATCAAAAGGGGATTGGGAACTCCAATTACAACGCCTTTCAAGCCAATTATCGTTATACCGGAAAGCGTGTGGGACTGAACGCGGCATACACCTATGCAAAGTCCCTGGATCAGGGTTCGAACTTCGGCGAGCAAGTGAATCCGCTGAACCCGAATCTGAGCAAGGAGCTGTCGTCGTTTGATATGCGGCACAACTTTGTTATCAGTTACAACTATGAGCTTCCGTTCGACGCGCTTCTGCGCTCACATAGCCGATGGGTGACGGGATGGTCGCTGTCGGGTGTTACTCATTTTTCTACTGGGCTTCCTGTCACACTCTATAACACGGCGGATACATCGCTACTTGGAACTATGTCGAATGGCATCAACAACCTGCCTGTCGACGAGCCGAACTATACTCCTGGTCCTCTTCATATCAACCATAATCCGGGGAACGGGCAGCCTTATTTCAATACCTCGCTTTTGACCATGCCATCGTTGGGCGAGATCGGAACATCGCGTCGTCGTTTCTTCTCCGGTCCGGGAATGGAGAACTATGACATGTCTCTGCAGAAGACAGTGCGCATTGCGGAGTCGCAGTCATTCCTGTTGAGGGTTGAGGCCTTCAATATCTTTAATCATGCACAGTACTTCGGCCCCGATACTGTCGGCGGCAATGTCAATAGCCCGACATTTGGCCAAGTCGTCAAGGCCGATGCGCCGAGGCTGGTTCAACTGGCGGCAAAGTTTAGCTTCTGAATCATCGTGGCAGCGCCGATATCTGTCGCTAACAGCGATTATGTACTCGCCTGAATCCGCACGAAAAGGAGCACTAAACCAACCTGCCAGGAATTTCATGACACACTGCAATGCAACTGCTGGGCTGCTTCAAGTCCAGACGTGTGCGCTCGATACTCGGCTCGTGTTCCATTTGGGCCAGACTCGATTCAAGGGGCTAGTAATGAATCGAGGTGCTTGGGCGAAGGCGTCTATCTCCGCTATTGGCGTACTGCTGTTTATTCTGTTGCCGCTCACATTGTTTTCGCAGACGGCTGTGCTAAAGGGGCGAGTTACAGATCCCAAGGGAAATGCGCTGCCGAAAGCCTCGGTGAAGCTGCTTGACCATGAGCAAGTGCTGACGGAAGCGACGACCGGCGCGGATGGACAATTCCAGTTACAACCTTCCAGCGCCGGGCAATTCGTCATCAAGGTTGAAGCGTCCGGTTTCCGGCCTGTTACCCAGACTATTGCAATCCGTCCGGGCAGCACATCCGACATCGAAATCAGCATGAAACAGCTCTCGACGCGGGGCGAGTCTGTGACGGTGACGGCCGACTTGAACGAGGGCGACGTGCTCTCACCCGACGCGGCGATGCAGGTTTTTGCCTCCGAGGAGTTGCTGGATGCCAACCCAGGGCGTCCGGGCGCGCCGATTTCGATTCCCGGCTATCCGGTTGAGACGGCGTCGAGCGGTATCAAGGCTCCGCAGTACTTTGCTCCGGGCGTAGCCGGTGACCACGGCGAGTCGATTGCGCAGTTTGTTCAAGTGGGCAGTTACCTGGTGCCCAACAATCTTTCAGCCAATGCACATGGCAACGGCTATGCAGATCCTAATATTTTTGTTGCTAACGTGATCGAGAGCGTGCAGGTGGATGGCGGCGCCTACAACGTGCGCGAGGGCAACCACGCATTGAACCTGGCGGCGATTTATGGGCTGCGATCGCATCTGAATCCGTTCCTCACCCTGACTGGCGACGAGCGGGACATTACGGCTACGGCAGGGATGAGTCCTTCGGTAAATTCGTGGGCCGCGGTGGAGGGCTCGTTCGGCAATGGCTTCCTGGACCGGCTGGAGTACCGCAAGCAGATCAAGTTCAACGGCGGGCGGGTCTTCCGCGCGGGAGATCATACGCTGACGCTGTTCGGAATCGCCTACATCGGCAGCGGCTACTTGGCAGGGTTGCGGCCGATTTACGGTTTCAATTCGGTCGATGCCGCTGCCGGCTGGAAGTCGTACTCAGATACGATTGATCCAAGACAGCGTGACCAGACGCACACCGCGCTGCTGGCGGCAAACGATGTCTGGAAACTGCACGATCACCAAAGTCTGCAGTTTTCCGGTTTCTTTCGCACCTACAACCTTTCGCTCTATTCGGACTTCGGGCTGGGACTGATTCGGCAGAGCGAGTTCCGCACCGTGTGTGGGGGCAGTGTAGAGTATGTAAACAAAATCGCGAAGATGTTTACGCTGTTGGCTGGGGCGAGTTACGAGCGCGAAGCACCGCGGCGCGACGATCTGGACCACTACAACTTCTACAATCCCGTTGCGCCGTATTCCTACGGACCGTTTGTCAGGATCATTGGCAATAACGTGACGATCGCTCCGGTGACGCCATATGTTGCCGGGCAGGGCGAACTGAGCAAATATGTGCGCTACTACCTGGGCTGGCGACGCGATGAAATCGAGATCAATAATCAGGACTTGATCACTCCAGCGAACTCCTGGCACAAGTGGGTGGGAGTGAATTCGCCGAAAGCGACAATCACTTTCCTTCCCGAGCAGTCCTGGTACGTTCCGCTGCTCTCTCTCAGTTTTGGCAAGTCGTTCTTCACGGAAGATCCACGGGCAGGAGCGGCCTTCAACGGCCCGACATCGGCTGATCCGGCGGAGACGGCGCGCTCATATCAGCTGGTGGCGGGCAAGACCTTTCACCGTACCGACGTCAAGCTGACCCTGGGCCATGAGACGCAAAGCGCCGAATACGGCAAGATCGACTCGGACCAGGGATTGCAGTTCCCGCTGGGGCCGGGACGCATCCGCTTCCTGGCGGTGACCGTGCGCCAAAGCCTGCCGAACGGATCGCTGCAGGCGACCTTCGAGCAGGCCGATGCGCGCCTGGTGAACACATCCTACTCCATCGTCCCGGAGGCACCGCGGTTGATCGTCGATATTTCCGGGACCTATCAGAAGCTGCCCCTCCATCTGCAGGCAAAGGCCGAATTCGAGTATGTGGGACAGAAAGTAGTGGGTAGCGGCTGCAGCGAGAGCAGCTACCTGAGCGGCGACCCGAAGGCGCTCAATTACTACTGCCTCGGCGTGGCCAACAAGGAATTCCGTCTGGCTCTGGCGCGGCCTTTCCGTGACGGAAAGATTAATGTCGGGGTGAACATGATGTTTGCCACCGGCTGGACTGGGCAGACCACGGAGAACTTCGGCGCTTCCAGCGTATACGCGCCCGGGGCTGTGGGACTTGACGGCAATAATAAGCTGGTTCCTGGCAACCCGGTCAATGAGCTGGTGGGCGTGCGCATCCCTTCCTATGCGAGCGTGAACCTCACCTACCGCTTCGGAAGGAATGTCGCGCAGTAAGCCATGACGACTGTGCAGGTGCGTGTGCTCTCCTCTGTGAGCACACGCACCGGGCATGATACCTGATGAAAACGAACGCCCGACGCTAGGCTGAAAATTTGCTTGGATATTTCCGATAGATATCTGAGCCCTTCGACCTGTGCTGTGGCGCATGCGGCGAGCGCACCGTGCCGGTGAGCCGCAGTTCGGCGTACGCGCAGCAAGCTCTTTGGACGCATGCTGCCCGCTGCAATGTTCAACCTGCCGCTGCCGGGCGGGACAACTGGTCACGCGGTGGGGGTGGAATTGCACTATTGTGCTGGGACCGTGGGTTTCATTGATCGCAATCTCGCTGTCATTGGCGATTCAAGCGCTGTTTCTGGGCGAGGGTGGCATCCACACCTTGGGCGCGAATTGCTTCAACATAGCAATCGTTAGCTCGTTTGCAACCTGGTAGTCGGCCAGGTCCTCCGATACGGGCTTCTGGGAAGCCAGCATTACCTTCGATGTGTGGGAGGACTTGTCTGCTGGCGAATCAGCCGGGTAACGTGCCAAACGTCGATGAAGACCATATCGTTATGGTGTTCCCTGCACAATTAGAATGACTACGGTCAGAACCGAAAACGGTTGGCGAGGAGAACCTGGCAAAATGCCTTCGGGCGACGCGTGAAGTTACCGTTGGCCCAACGCCTCCCGTTTTTTTTTGTACATTGACGAATTTCAGAACTTCACGACTGATTCGATTTTCGAGTTAGCAGCGGAGGGGAGGAAATTCGGGATAGGTCTCAACTTGGCTAACCAAAGTTTGGCTCAAATAAACTCATCCAAACGCGATGCTTTGTTAGGTAGCATCTCCACCGTTCTCGCTTTCCGGCTCGGGCCTATGGAAGCAGAATTCATGTCTCTCTACGTCGGCCCGCGATTCAGCAGCCGTGACCTGCTGGAGATCCCCAACTACTGGGCCGTAGCTCGGTTGAGCACTCAGGATGGGGTCACCCATCCATTTGCGTTCCAGGCGGCCGACCCGGTGCCACCTCGCGATGACCAGAGGTTGGGTCGGCTTCGTGTCCTTTGCCGCGAACGCCAAGCGGTCGTTTACGCTGCTAATCAGACCGACGCGACAACCCCTGCATTGAAAACAGGAGACTTTACGTTGCCGGGCCCGGAGGCCGAGTTTGACGTGATCCTCGTAAGCGTCGGTGCCAATCGGACAAACATCGTCAAAGTGATCAGTGAAGTGATGAGCCTTGGGCTGGAGGAAGCTGCTAATTTTGCAGCGAATGTGCCAAAGACGATCAAGGAAGGCGTGAGCGAGGAAAAAGCCAGGAGCATTGAGGATAGGTTCACTGACGCGGGTGCGACGGTCGAAGTTAACGCTGGCGGGTGATTACGTTCGCGCGATGCTACCCCAAGTTTGCCGCGGTTTATGCCACATCGACATGATAGAAACTTAACGAAGGGAGCTGACAAATGGCTACGGTTCAATGTGCGGCGTCGGGATGCACTGCGACGGATAAGAGTGGACGTATTTTTGTCCGGTGCGCCAAGTGCGGAGCATGGTGGTGCAGCAAGCATGGGACGAAAGGCAATCCGTGCCCAGGTTGTCGACATAGGTATTTGGTGGGCTAGATTTCGCTCGCTTATTCGGTTCTTTTGACGCCTCCCCTTACAAAGATTTGGGGTGGATGTACGGTTGTTGCAGATGTTGGCCTCGAACTCGGCGGTCCCTTTAGCAATCTCTACTGCGCCGGCTTATTGCCGGCTTCGGGATTTAAGATTGGGTTTGATCTGGTCCGTGAGTATCAGGCTGTTGCTGCAGGAAGCGTTCGAGTGAACCCACGCCGTCGATGACCCAGTGCAACTTGGCACCGAGCGCGCGCAGATAGGTCATCCAGAACTCTTGGATGGCGAGGCGGCACTCGTGGTTGAGACGGCGAAGTTGCCGAAGCTTAATTATGTACATGGCCCTTACAACTCCGCCATTGACAATAGTGTTAGGGTCTGCCTACAATCTCTCCCAATTGCATTAAAGACCACATCCCTGTAAGGCCCTAAGCCATTGTTTGCGTTTGGCTTAATCTGGAACGATCTCCAGCAGACTAGGTCAAATGCGGCTTGGCGACTTGCGATCCGAATATTCAGGCGTGCTACAGGAGCGACGCGCTATGATGGACGACTCGAGTTACGGCTTAAGAGCTGCGGCGTCGCCGGCATGTGCCTGGCAGCGACTTCCGCTCACTAACCTCGAGGAGTTTCATGATTTTGGGAGGACCCGCAGCAATGTCTGTTGGGATGTCTGCCATGAGCGCAATACTAGCGTTATCCCCAGCCTTATGGATCTTCGGATCGGTGACGTTCGCTTCCGAAAGATTCTTACTGGTCCTTGCCGAGGCCATAGGGGTCCCGTCGAGATTAAGGACGTTGACAGACCCTATTTCTGCTTGAGCTTCATCACCCAGGGGTTCGAGATCGTTGACGATGGCGTCGAAAAAGTAAGATGCGGTCCGGGAGATATCGCGACTTGGCATAGCGGTCAGACTTTGTCGTTCGAAGTAACCGAGGCGCGGGAGAAGCTGGCAATCTACGTGCCCGAAGAGTCGATGGCAAAGGTCTTGTTCCATCCCACGAGCTATGCCGGGCTACACCTCAAGCGTAACTCGGGAATCGGCGCGCTTCTCGCAGGTTATTTGGGAGGCCTTTGTGACGATTTTGAGGTGAGCGACAATCAGACCGAGGCGGAGATAGAAGAAATAACTTTGGATCTTATTGGTTCAGCTATCGCTGCCCATCGAAAGTTAAGGAGCCGGGCGCAACAGCCCTCCCTCTTCGACCGTATTGTGGCATTCATTGATCGCAATCTTGAAAACCCGGATTTGAGACCTACCCATATTGCCAGCGCACTCGGGATCTCCTTGCGATACTTGCATCTTGTTTTTGCCAACCAGGGCCAAGGCCACACGGTAGTGAGCTGGATCCGCTCCCAGCGCCTAACACGCTGCCGTGCCGACCTGGCGAGGTCTGCGGGAAGCTCCACCATAACCGAGGTAGCCTTTCGCGGGGGATTCAATGACGCTGCCCATTTCAGCCGCACCTTCAAAGCGCGTTATGGACTTTCGCCGAGTTTATTCCGCACGGCGGAGAAGAGCGCGCACCGCCAATCTCCGTCAAAATGAGAATGCAACTACCGTCAACTCAATAGGGGAGGAGAATGGTTTATCTCACAACCTTGATGATTTGACGTTGAAGCCGCAGAGGGTTGCTGACCGTTCCAAAGCAGGCACCTTTTTGGCCCGCCCACTAATTATCGCCTCCAACTATCCTTGAGGTCGTTCCCATTGCCGTTTCAGGCATGTAGGTTCTGCACGCAAAATCAAGTATTGCTGCACTGCCAAGCAAGACAGCTTTGGATCGCCGGGCTACTTTAGGTCCGCACACACCACAAGTTGTCAGCGAGGATTATTCCCATGCGAAAAATTGCGATATACACCCTAGTTGCCGCGCTTCTTTGCTTGTCTTCTACAGCAATGGCATCCGAGGGCGGCCTTTTCGGTGCTCCGATTGGCGGCACCGACATCAATAACGCACTTCTCCCGCCGCCCGGCGTCTACGGCGCGCTGGTCTTCCTTGGGACAAACGGTGCTACCTACGAAGGAAACAATTCCAAGCCGACGGATTATCCCTCCAGTCTGAGTGCCGCGAACTATGGAGGCGGTGTTCTGATCGTATACCCGTGGAAACTGGGTGGTGGTCACTTTGCTTCTCAATTTCAGCTTGCTGAGCAGCAACTGTGGCAGAAGCTCACAGTCGTCCCCCCTCCCCACACACTAACCCTCAAGGGCTCGGGTAATGGTCTCGCAGACAGCTACGCCGACCTGCTTACCTACAGCAAATTTATAGGCCATGCCGGCGTCAAGCCACTTACTGGACCAGGCACCGCACGCATTCCCTATGGCTTTACGCTCGGCGCTTCGATGGGAATGGAAATTCCGCTCGGTAATTACAATGTGAATAATTTTTCCCCAACCAACCATGTCGCCAATGAAGGGCACGGCACGTGGATCTACATTCCGAGCATTGCCGGAACCTACGTCGTCAGTCCGTTTCTGCCAGGAGCAAAGGCAACGTTCTTAGACGCCAGGTTCTTCTACGAAGTCAGTCACCAGAATAGCGCGGACGGCTACAAGGGTGGTCGAATTGTAGATGTGGACTTCGCCGCTACCGAAAAATTCAAGCAGTTCCAGGCAGGAATCGCTGGCGCATTCGCGCAGCAGATAACCGACGACCACAACAAAGCAGGAGCGATCGTAGCGCCTGATGGCAACCGCTTCGAGAAACTCATTATGGGACCGGTCGTTTCCTACTACGTGCCAGCTATTCGCACCAACTTCAAGCTCAAGACGACATTTGGCGTTCACAATACGAACACCTATCTCTTGAATACGGTGGTGTTGGTCGCCTCGTTCAGAATTCACGGTTTCAGTACTCCTCCGGCACCTGCACCAGCAGCACCATCTTCACCGACAACACAGCACTAAGTTTCCAGCATCCGCCGATTCGGCGCCGACGCGGTGAATCGGCGGATGCGCGCAGGGAGAGCAGTGATGATTGTTGACACCCACGTGCATGTGACAACCGAAAACGGCCCCGACTATCCGCAACTTGCAGGGGCGCCCGAGTGGCCGGTCACTACTATTGAAAAACTGAGTTGGGAGATGGATGCACTATCAATCGACGCGGCCGTTCTGGTGCAATCATTCTTTACCTATGGCACGGATAATGGCTACGCTATCGATTCGGCGGCGAAGTATCCCTCTCGCTTCACCGTTGTTGCCGTAATCGACCAGACGGCTCCCAATGCGCCTGAGGCGTTGACCGATTTGGTTAAGACTCATGGCGTGCGTGGATTGCGGTTGATGCCAAAAGGACACCCGGAAGGAGTTCTGACCGATCCAAAGACATTTCCTGCTTGGGAGACTGCGACTCGGCTCGGCATCCCCGTAACAGTGGCCGCCGAAGCTCAGCACATTGGGCAGATGTGGACGATGGCGAAGCGGTTTCCAGATGTGGCGATATGCTTCGAACACATGTGGGGACTGGAGTTCGGACCATCGCTTCAGGTGCAACTCGAACCCGTTCTCGCCCTGGCTCAGTATCCGAATGTGTTTTTGAAACTGTGTCCTAATAATTCGCACGCCATACGCAATTCTCCGCACAGCGCTAAGGATCTCTATGGCACGTTGGCTGAAACGTTCAACATCAAGAGGCTGATGTTTGGATCGAATTATCCAGCTCACACAAAGAAGTTCGGTGTTCTTGCCGATCGACTGCGCGTTATGCAGGAGGATCTTGCTTTCCTGAGTCAAAGCGACCAGGACTGGTTCTTCAGCCGTACCGCGCTTGGTCTCTGGCCAATCGATTGCTGCATCGATAAAAAAGCAGCAGATCAGCGTGCGCCCCGGTAAACATCGCGCTTGTAGCAGGTTGAAGACGGCGGTACGGAGGCGTAAAGGCGCTGATCTACCGGCGGCTGCGAAAAAATACTGCCTAGGGGTTTCTTTGCCGAATTTAAGCAGCCTATCGGAAAATAATTGTGACGATAGAACAGGAGACGTCCGTGAAAACACCACCAGAACAAGCCTCCCACGATGGAGGCGGTTCACCGTTGTCGGCGCAGAGCATAACGCAACGTTATGCGAGCGTACCGCCTTTGCCGATTCACATCCGGTGGGTAATGGTGATCGGGATCGGGTGTTTTCTAGATGCGTTCACTAGTCTCATCGTCTCGGCCGCACTTCCGGTGCTGATCCCCACGTTGCACATCGGGTACGGGAAGATCGGGATGCTAATCAGCGCTGCATTTTTCGGAATGTTTTTCGGAGCACTGATGGGCGGGGCGCTGAGCGAGCGGTTTGGGCGGCGCACCGTGTTTGCCTGCTCGATCATAATGTTTGGAATTCTCTCGATCTGCTGCGGGTTCGCTTGGGACTACAATAGCCTCGTCTGGCTGCGCGTTCTTCAGGGGATCGGTCTAGGCAGCGCCATTCCGGTGGCAGCCGCCCTCGCTGCTGAGTGCCTGCCCGCCAAGATTCGTGGCAAGGCCTACAGCTTGACGTACGGTCTTCTGTTTGCCCTCGGCTTCGTTGTTGCACCGCTCGTGGGTATCGTTCTGATCCAGATGCTCGGTCCGAACATGAGTTGGCGGGTTATGTTTGGCGTTGCCGGATTGGCGCTCCCGTACGGAATCGCCTCGTTCTGGTTGTTGCCGGAGTCGCCCCGGTGGCTCGCCGTCCATGGCCACCTTGGGGAGGCCGAAATGTTGGTCGCTAAGCTGGAATTGCAGGCTCGTAAGCTCAACCGCCCTCTGCTTGCTTTGGCTGCAGCTCCGGTAGGGAAGCATCAAGCGTTGCGGTTCAGCGAGGCTTTCGGTAGTGAGTATTTCAGCCGGACGATTTTGATCTGGACCATTTTCCTTACGACCTTTTTTGTGCAGTACGGTCTTACTGCCTGGCTGCCATCGCTTTACGTAAGAATCGGGGGCCTGCCTCCAAGCAAAGCTCTCGGACTAACGGTAGCGACTAGCTGTCTGCAGGTGCTGGCAGCGATTGTATTTGCCTTTACCGTGGATCGTGTCGGACGTAAGGCTTGGATCACGACGGGCTTTGG
This sequence comes from Candidatus Korobacteraceae bacterium, assembly GCA_049521655.1. Classification (GTDB taxonomy): domain Bacteria; phylum Acidobacteriota; class Terriglobia; order Terriglobales; family Acidobacteriaceae; genus TOLSYN. Next base: position 6,814 of record JBEKOO010000041.1, on the reverse strand, counting down.
ACTCATGATCATTGGTGTCCTGCTCGGCATCGTGGCGCTGTCCGTTTTTCATGTATCGGCATGGCCCGTGCTTTTTGCTGCTGCAGTGCCGCTGACCGCCGGCGTCTCCGTGAACTCCTGCGTGATTTATCTATACGCTCCGGAGTTGTTCCCGACGCGTATGCGCGCTTGGACCACCTCCACCGGGTCCGCCGCTGGCCGCATTGGAAGCATCATTGCGCCGATTGCGATCGGCGCCATTCTGCAAGCCAAGCTTGGGTTAGTGAGCGTCTTCGTCCTACTGGGTATGTTGGGCTTGGTGGGTCTTATTGTTGTGGTGGCACTTGGCGTCGAGACGAAGCTGCGGACGCTGGAAGAGCTTTCCCATTAATAACCTCGTAGATTGAGAATGGAGTCATTCGCATGAACACTGATAGTCTGCCTTTCAAGAGAGTTCTGACGTTGGAGGCAGCGCGTGCCATTTCCGACTTCGCTCTCGCCGAAGCCGTCAAACGTGGATTCAACCAACTTGTCATCGTGGTTGTGGACGATGGCGGTTACCTACTCACACTCCAGCGGCAGGACGATGCCGAAGTGGCTGCGATCGATATAGGGATTGCCAAAGCTCGTACCGCCGCGATCTTCAAGAGAAACACCAAGGAGTGGAAGGAACGGCTCCTGGAAGGTAAGTACTGGGTTTTGGGGATGCCGAACATGGCCCCGATCGAAGGCGGAATTCCTATCGTTGCGGACGGGAGAGTAATAGGCGCAGTCGGCATTGCTGGGGCCCAGGGAGGGCAGGATAGCGAAATTGGCCTAGCCAGTTTAGCGGTGCTTCAGGATGGAAAACCATGATGGAACCTACACAGTCGCAGAGCCGTATTCCTGAACTTCGCAAGGAATTATTGTCGTCGGCTCAATCCGACCTTGTGCAGCGAATCGAAGCGACACGGGGGCGGGTACCGACGCCTTTCAAAATCTGGATTCAAAATCCCACCCTAGCGGAGCCACTTCAGGAATTGGGAGCGGTGCTGACGAAGGGGATAATTCTCAGCAAACAGGAACGAGAAATTGCGATCCTGATGATTGCGCGGCACTGGGGGGCGGAATATGTTCTGGCCACTCATTCGCGGGAGGCATTGGAAGCTGGGCTGCCTGAGGCGACCATTGCAGAGCTCCGCGAGGGCGGGCGGCCCCAATTAAGCGACCAACGCCAACAGAGCGTCTGCGCAATCGTCACCAATTTTGTGCTCAATCTCCCAACCAGCGACGCAACGTTCAATGATGCGGTGGCGGCGCTAGGTCAAGCCGGCGTGGCCGAACTGGTGGCGCTTTGCGGGTATTTCACTACCGTCGCACTGGCCATGAAGTTGTACCAGATGCCGCTCCCCGCGAAATAGTGGGATAATCGCCCGATGACGAGTGCATTCTCATGGCGCTAGAAACTTGCCTGTGAGGGGTCTGCAAGGAGGAGCTTGCCCGCAAGGTTAGATGGTAGTCGTCACAGCCTCCGAATCGGATTTATCGCTGCGCGAAGTGTCATCTGTGCACACTGTCAGCGATGAGGCTTTCCATAATAGGTGACTGCCCCGCAGTACTGAGAGCCCTGGCGAGGCAGGAATAATCAGAGTGTGAGAGGAGATTCACCTTAAACGTGAAAATCATAGAGGTTTGCATGTGGAACCCGTATCGCGCAGCTAGCAAGCACATAAATTCAACAGGCAGAGCGCAAGCGTATGCGCGGTGTATTGCGAGTCAATAGATTCTACTTTTAATCGCGGAGACACATCGGAAAATATGAAGATTGCGAGCTTCATGCGGTCTGGAACCTCAAGCTATGGTGTCTTGGTGTCCGGCGGAATCGTCGACCTCGGGCGGCGAATAGGCAACGAATATCCCACCCTGCGAGCCATGCTGGCGGGCAAGCAGCTAGACCATGTGCGTGAGATTGCATTTGGTGGGAAGTCAGATGTTAGTTTCGACGAGATTACTTGGCTGCCGGTAGTACCGGATCCCGAACGCATTGTGTGTGTTGGTTTGAACTACCGCTCCCACGTGAGCGAAGTTGGCCGTGCCATGCCGACGAACCCCGTAGTTTTTCTGCGCTTGCCATCAAGCCAAACTGCGCATCTCGGTCCGATTGTGAGGCCAAAAGTCAGCCAGGAACTCGACTTCGAAGGAGAACTGGCGGTGATTATTGGATCATCCGGCCGGTACATCGAAGCGCGGAACGCTTTCCACCATATTGCCGGGTATTCCATATACAACGATTCCTCGCTTCGGGATTGGCAGAAGCACAGTCATCAATACACCGCGGGGAAGAATTTTCCCTTTACCGGGGCATTCGGGCCATGGATGGTCACAGCCGACGAAATCCCGGATCCCACACGACTCGAATTGAGCACGCGAGTCAACGGCATTGTCTTGCAACAGGGAAACCTGTGTGACCTCATCTTCAGAATTGAAGAACTCATTTCCTACATCTCCTGCTTCACCGAGTTGTCTCCAGGGGACGTCATTGTAACCGGAACACCCGAAGGGGTCGGCGCGCAGCGGCGACCGCCCATCTGGCTACAACCGGGGGACGTAGTGGAAGTAGAGATCGACGGCATAGGCACGTTGAAGAACAACATCGTCCAGGAATGATGAGTACAGGCAGCCTAATGATGAACCTGGAAATAACGATTGCTTCCTGGAACTACGATGTTACAGTTACGTTGGATAGAGGGCTCCAAAGATGAAACGCAGACTGTTGATCATAGCGTTGTTGCTAGCTTGCGCGATCGCTGCTGCGCAAGAGTCGACCACAAATGAACTGCGGAGGCGCGCGCTGCTCGGCGATGTGCAAGCAGAAACTGGATTGGGCTTGCTGTATAAAGCAGGCGGCGGTGGGGTACAGCAAAATGATGTCACGGCGGTGTATTGGTTTCGGCAAGCGGCCGAGCAGGGGTATGCTCCTGGGCAGTACAACCTTGGTGTCATGTATCGAAACGGACAGGGTGGGTTGCCAAAGGACGAGAGCTCCGCTGTGCACTGGTATCGACTTGCAGCCGACCAGGAGTTTGCTCCTGCACAGAACAACCTTGCCTGGATCCTTACTACCAGCGCGAATCCCCAGCTTCGCAACCCGGGCACGGCCTTGGAATTCGCGCTTAAAGCTGTGGCTGCTGCAAGAAACTGGAAGAATCCAGGACAGCTCTGCATGTATCAAGATACTTTAGCCGAGATATATTACGAGTTGGGACGGTATGAGAGCGCGGTAAGAACAGAAGAGGAGGCCCTGACCTTGCTGTCGTCCGATGATAAGAACCGAACCGAATACGAGGGTCATCTGACAAAGTACCGGCGCGCTCTGGCAGCAGTTGGTAAGCCCGGCAAGTAGTCCGGCAAGAGCAAATATGGAAGGCATGTAAAATGCGGGCGGTCGAGTCCGACCAATGCGGTGGTGGAATCGCTTAACACGAGCCTGCTTATCGCAATACAAATGCGTGGTGCTGGAGGCTATCCACTGATAGCATCATTTCGCGCTTGTGAGATTCGGAAGGAACCATACAAGGAGGAAAGAGTCCTTATGTCAGATGCCTCATTCGCAAAGGACACTAGCCAGCAATACGAGATTGTTAACCCTGAGAGTGTGGTAAAGATAGCGCCAATGGATGTGAATTCTCATCCCTCCACTTTGGAAGGCAAGACCGTGGTACTACGTGCCAACGAGAAGCACAATGCAGATAACGTCTTGGAAAAGGTGGCCGAGCTTCTTACGGAGAAAGTGAAAGAAATCAAAATCATCAAGGCCTGGGAAGTTCTTCCCGAGACCAGGGACAATAGCCAGGGACCGGAGCGGAGCAAACAGTTCGCGCAGAAGCTTGCTGCGTTAAAACCCGACCTGGTCATTGGCTCACAGGGTGATTGAGGGAGCTGCACAACATGGCTGGTAGGTGACCAGCTAAACGTAGAGAGATTAGGGATACCGACCGTCACGATCGTGACAACTGACTTTGTAGATCTGGCGAAGCAAACGGCACTCAGTCAGGGCGTCGCCGACATGTCGCTGGTAATTTTCCCGCATCCGATGGGGATGATTCCATTTGATGACATTCGGAAACTGACGGCCAATGGCTTTGCAGAAATTATGCGCGCCGCTACCCAGTGGAAGCCGACAGCCAAATTGCCAGAAATGCAGCCTGCTTTCCCGGCTGAGCACTTCACCTTGACCGGGACGGCCAGGGAAATCTCCCGCATGTTTTACCAGCAGGAATGGTCGATGGGACTGCCCATCATCCCACCTACTCGCGAACGTGTTGCGGAACTGCTGAAAGGCACAAGCCGCAGGCCTGATGAGGTAATTGGGGTGGTGCCGCCACGCATGGGCGTGCTCACGGTAGAAATGGCTGCCGTTCATGCGGCCATGGCTGATTGCGACCCAGAATTCCTACCCGTAATCATTGCGGCCATGGAAGCACTACTGGCTCCGGAGACGAACTGGCGCGGAGCGGGAACAACTACCGGAACCACGTCCATTCTCACCATCGTAAACGGTCCCATCGTAAAACAGATCGGAATGGCGTACGGTCAGGGTTCGGCCGGAAAGGGTCACCACGTTAATGCGGCGATCGGGTATGCCATTAACTCGATCACCTATGTGATCGGGGGATCAAAACCACCGGCAATCGATAAAGGAACACTCTCAGCACCGTCAGATTTCACCGGCTGGATATTCGGCGAAAACGAAGATGCGTTGCCCAAGGACTGGAACCCGTACCACGTCGACAGGGGATTCAATCGCAACGATAGTGTTGTAACGGTGATGGCGACCTACGAGCCCGTCGAAAACATCGACCACTGGTCTTCCAACGTGACTGAGCAGATGAAGTGGTGGGCGCACCTGATAAGTCCCCTGCTGAACGTGGGCGGACCATGTGCCCCGATGACCTTGGAGCAGCCAGTAATCCTCGCTCTAGGCCCGGAGCATGCCGAGATGATGGCGGTAGCGGGTTGGACCAAGGCCATGTTCACCCAGGCTTTGTGGGAGCAGACGCAGATTCCGCTTTCTGCCTGGCCCAAAGGTTGCGCCCCAGGACTTTTGGAGCGGAAGCTGGGAAAGAAGTTGACGCCGGAGAGCATGATTCCAATTACCGCACGCCCCGATTTGATGGAGATTGTCATCGCCGGTGGAGCTGGTAAACATTCGCACTATTTTGCGCCTTTTCCTGGGGCTGTACGGGTCAGCCGCTTGATCAAGAGTTGAGGCCTTCGTTCTCAACAGCCGGGCGTGAAGCAGCTAGATGTATCTTAATGGCGCGTAGTCCGATATTCATTGGGCCGGATAACGCAGATGCCAATCTGTTCGCTTAATCTGGCACTATCTACCTACCCGAAAAGGCGCCTTGGCTCAGCGAACTGCTCGACGAACTCATGAACTTCCCAAAAGGGAAGCACGATGATCAGGCTGACTCGATTTCGCAAGCGCTCGACTGGATCAAGAAGCGGTCAATGGGTGCCTATTGGGGCCTTCTTGAGTTCTGGCGGCAAGAAGCTGAGAAGGCCGGAATCAGGCCTCGAGCGGACGCCCAGTGATTGAACAGCCCTGCGGCTTCACGCCGCAGGGCTTACAGTAGAACCAAGTCTGTGTCGCCACGCGGAGCCCATATTCCGGAAGTGGAAGAAGCCGGCGCCCGCGTCTGTCTGACGGTCGCGCATCGTGACCTGTATTCCCCGTAATATTGTTTTCACAGGCAGAGCTCTCTGCCCCAAACTCATGGCATTGATTCATCAGGGCGGTACTGGGTTGTGCCGCACCTCGACACTCGTGCACGGTACTGATTCGTGTTGTAGACGAAGAGGAGCCAAGAATGAGCAGATAATGCGGACACGTCGATAAGCGGATCGGCTCTGGTTGCACGGGAACAGCAGCACATTTTTCTTAAATACAGCAATCTACCTCGGTATCGGCATGCTCATCTGCGGGTGACGTCTTGCGCTCGCGTCTGGAATCCAGGGCGAGTCAGGGAACGTCGTCAGCGGGTTGGCCGAGCTATTGCCTGATATTCCCTGTTCCGATCAGTCATGGAAAATGCACTCTTGGCGTTTTGTTGAGGAAATACGCGGGTAAAAGTGCTCGTGCCGGCCGTAGAAGGGTTGATTTTCCTGTAATTTACCCTGATAGACGGGAGAGCAGTTTGCTCAGGACTGCATCCTCCGCCAGAGAGTCCTTAATACTCGTCAATTACAGAGAGAACATCGAAAAACCTTCATTCTGCGGGCGTTTTTCGCTATGTTTTGTATTCGAAACCGAACAGAGAGCATTCTCCAACGGTCAGAATTTCGAACTTCTTCCGGTCTTTCTCTAATCGCCAAAAGCCTAGTCGGTTTTCAAAGTGGAAACCCTACAGAGAGTTCGTATTCTGCTTCGCCCGCCAGTCAGCCCTTAAGAATCGACATCTGCAGAGAGAATTCGAACTTCAGTTACATTTACCGCCGAAATTGCGAATGTTCAGCACCGAAAGGAACTGGAGAGCATTCTTTGCCGAGCAAAGATACTGAGAATCTGCGGAATTCTCTACGCGCTATTTCGGCAGTACCTTTTCAGATTCGAAACGGAGAGGTCACCTGGTTCGGGACCAGGGGGTCGGAGGTTCAAATCCTCTTTCCTCGACCAGTATTTTCTCAATCTCTCGGATGTCATTGAGAAACCTGCGCTGTCAAAAGTTCCAAACTCTGATGGGATAAGAACGAAGGCTTCAGCGGACTCGGTATGCTTTGGTTGAGGACCAAGCCTTCTGGGTCAGGAGAAGCCTTCATGATTATTGTAGGGTGTGATTTCCATCCCGGTTGG
>JBEKOO010000040.1:0-43262 GCA_049521655.1 Candidatus Korobacteraceae bacterium | reverse complement strand
CGGCATCACCGCCAACTTCAACACCCTGCCGATTGGATATGCGATTCCTCTCCTCGTATTCGTAAGCCTGGTCGCGCTCTTCATCTTCCAGAAGCGCAGGCATGAGGTTCTGGCGTTCGTTTCCGGTGCGCTCTATCTCACGTTGATGCTGGTGGGAGCCGTCTACGCGCTTTACCCGGTCATCCTTCCGGCGATTGATTCGCAGTACAACCTGACCATCGCCAACTCGATCACCTCCAGCTATGCGCTTCAGGTCGGATTGCGGTGGTGGATTCTCGGCATCGTCATCGCCCTCGCTTATTTTGTTTTCTTGTACCGCATGTTCCGCGGCAAAGTGACGCTGGAAAATGAGGGTGGCTACGGCGATTAAAAATAAGATGGAGTAACAGATTTTTTTTTGATTGCAGCGCTTGCACGCGTGGCATGGTTCGGTTATGGTGGAATGCATGATCTTCGTGATGCCAATGAATGCCTGTCGCGCCAGCATCTGCTGTATGTGCTGCTGTACGCGCGCTGCTTCTGGCATTCGGAGTTAATCGACCGGCTTTTTGAGTTTGTCGAAACCCACTGCCAGGCGGCAGTGGGTTTTTCCTTTTGGGGCATCACATCGGCGAGATCGAAATAAGCACGGGTGGCGAAGTGGCTAACGCGACGGCCTGCAAAGCCGTTATTCATGGGTTCAAATCCCATCCCGTGCTCCAACTTTCAAAAACTGACGGATAACTATTTAGGAGATGCACAGAATGAACCGCAAAACACTTTTGATTGCCTTGAGCCTTTTTGCAGCCACCGTTTTTTCCCAGGCTGCCTTTGCCCAGGGATTGAACTGGGAGGGCCAGACCGGCGCCCTGATTACTCCCTTCGCTTACACCGCAGGCTCGCCCGCCCGCAAGTTCGGCAAGCCTGAAGTCGCTTTCCATTACCTGAACGCAGGCAACGTGATCGGCAACGATTACCAGTTCTCTATTACAGAAGGCTTTGCGAAACGCTTCGAGGCGGGTTTTACCCAGGCCTTCAGCTCTTCGGGCAGCAGCCCTCTCAGCCCGCTCTTCTCCAACGGTTTCAGCGAACTTCACGGCAAGTTCACCCTTCTGCCGGAGAACGCTTTCAAGAGCAAGTGGATTCCGGCCATCGCGGTCGGCGCAATTGGCCGCTTTGGCAATCAGCGCGTCAGCTACTACACAACCGGCGCCAACCTGGTGCATGGCTCCTCCCAGGATAATGGCGATTTCTACATTGTCGCCACCAAGACCGTTACTAAATTCAAGGCGCTTCCATTCGTCCTCAGCTTCGGCGATAAGGTCACCAACGCCTCCGTCATGGGAGTTGCCGGTAACGCAGGCAATGCTCTTAACAGTGACCAGCGCTGGCAGGGACGCCTCTTCGGCGCCGCTGCCTTCGTCGTCAAGGGACCGGCAAAATCAGCCCTGATCTTCGGAGCCGAAGCGCTCCAGGAGCCCAGGTACATCCAGGGTTTGAATAATTACCTGACCGGCGAGTCTGAGAGCCGCGTCTCGGCCAACATCCCGACTTCGTTTGCCTATTTCTTGCGCGTGGTTCCTCACCTGGCGGGATCGCGCTTGCAGGTTGATCTGGGAGTCGCTCAGTTCGCCGGAAAAATCGCTCCCGGCGTTCTGCCTACGCTCGACGCTCGCGCTCGCGTCGGCACGGGCATCTCATACCACTTCTAAACAACGGCTTTGCATAATGGGTTGGTCCCCATATTTGCCTGCTTTTGGCAAATGTGGGGTAGTTGCCCTTGCCTTTGTTCTCGTACTTGCCATTGAGGCTGCCCCACCTTCGACGAGCTTTTTTGCACGGCTAAGGTGGGCCGAGGCTTGCTCCGCAACTGCGAAATCTGCGCCAGCGAAAACTTGCTATTCTCCACTTCCGTGCTGCGCGGAGGACTTGGATCGTGGCAAGATGGTACTGGCATATCCGGAGCTGATGGTTTCTGGAACCCGGCCGATTGGGTTCACGAATTTTATCGCTTTCAGAATGCTTGCCTTAATTAGCCATACGTCCCTATAATCACGTTCTTAGCGCAAAGTTCCGGGTTCGCTTACCGAGTACCGCCTTCTTTTGTATCCGGCAGCCACGTATTGTTTCAAGGGTCGGTTGTCGATGAATGAGTCGCAGATTCCGCATAGTTCTTAAGGAGCAGGACAATGAAGAAGTGCCTAATTGTGTTGTTGCTCGCTGCCGCCAGCGTGGCAGCGCAAGCGCAGGCCGCCCCCGCGGGAGAGAAGCCATCTGCGGCAGGAGTTGCCGCTGCCGGCGATCAGCAGAAGAAAGTGATCCAGGATCCGATCGAGTACAACGCTTATATCGCCGCCGTCAATGCCACCAACCCGGCGCAGAAGGCCCAGATGATGGAGAGCTATCTCCAGACCTATCCCAACAGCGTTGTCAAGGAAGACGGTCTGGACGTGCTCCTGAAAACCTACCAGCAGCTCAACAACGTGGTACAGATGAAGGCCTCCGCGCAGCGCCTGCTCCAGGTGAATCCGAGCAACCTGACCGCGCTTGTGGTTCTGACTTATCTTGACCACAGCCAGGCTCTTTCCAACGCACCGGACGCCGCCGCAGCCTTGAAGGAAGCGGGCGAGCTTGGAACCCGTTGCGTTCAGGCGCTCCAGACGGCTCACCAGCCCGAAGGATCTACCGACGAGCAGTGGAGCAGCACCAAGAGCTCGTTCCGCGGAATCTGTTCCTCGGCGGTTGGCCACGCCGCCTTGCAGGCGGGGGACTATGTGACCGCGCAGCAGAGCTTGAAAGATGCGGCTGCCGCAACGCCCAACGACGTTACGACCATCTATCAATTGGCGCTGTCCTATCTGACGCCCAAGCCGCCGGTGGTTGACGGTCTGTTCTGGATTGCCAGGGCGGTAGCTCTGGCTCCAAATCCGCAACTGCTCGCTTACGCCAGGAACCGCTACGAACGCTATCATGGCGGGACGGACGGCTTCGACGAGTTGCTGGCCACGGCAAAGGCCGCGCCAACCATTCCCGCCGGATTCACGGTCGCTCCCGCACCCTCGGCTGCCGATCAGGCCGCCGATATGCTCAAGAAGAGCACGCCGGAAAAGCTCTCCTTCGCCGAGTGGCAGTTCATTCTCACCAGCGGCAACAAGGAAGCCAGCGACCAGGTTTGGAGCGGGATCAAGGGCAAGCCCGTGCAACTGGTGGCCGTGGTGATCGAGGCTGCCCGCGATTCGCTGAAGCTGGCCGGCAGCGCCGATGACATCGACGCCAAGAAAGCGGACATCACCCTCACCCTCACGACTCCGCTTGCCGTAGCCCGCGTACCCAAGGCGGGGGCCCAGCTCATCATCCAGGGCTCTCCCAGCGAGTACACCGCCGTGGGAGATGCCTTCAACCTGACCTTCACCGCCGGAGAGGTTCTGAAGGGCTTGCCCGAGCCGCCCAAGAAGCCCTCGGCTGCCCACAAAGCCCACTGATTCAGGGCGTGATTAACAAATAAGAACGGACGGCCCAAGTGCCGTCCTTTCTTATTTGCATGACGCGCCCGATCCGCTTGAGCTTGCCGCAAAAGGAGCCGGACCGCGCTGAGGCGGCCCGGTCGAGGAGCGTTACAAGCGGTTATCGGGCGATCTTTTTCTCCATCACAAAGCTCTTTTCGCTCTTCGGCGGACGGCGCGTTCCTGCCCTCACGGCGCGCACGTCGAGTTCCAGCTCGGTGATCGTCCGGCTGAGCGTGTTGCGGTGCATTCCCAACTGTCTTGCGGCCTTACATTGGTTGCCATTATTCTGCTCGAGCACGGTAAGTATGAATCGCTTCTTGAATTCGCGTACTGCTTCTGAATAAAGTATTCCACTCTGATACATCTGAGTCACAAGTGCCGCAAGCTGGTCTCTCACCGAGAGCCTCTCTTTCTTCTGCGTTGAAAAAAAGATCAATTCAATCGGGCCTGCGCGCTTCAATCTCGCGCCGGCTCCGCGTTTGCCGGTAACAAGCCGAATACGTCTTATAAAACCGTGATGCTGCGGTGGAATGTCCGGCTGGTCTTCGTACGAATCTGGTCGATCGCCTTCATTCCATCGCGAAACTTCTGTCTTAAGTCACCTGGACCCGCATACACCGCGGCCCGTCCTGCAACCAAAAAATACTGCGCCAATTGGGACTTCGCCAGCGATGGCGAGGATGGCAGAAAGCTCGCCATGGCCATCACCATCACCATCACCACCACCGCGCCGCGCACAAAGCCGAAGACTGCGCCCAGCAAGCGGTCAACGCTTCGCAGGCCTGCGCTGGTAGTTGCCCAGCGGCCAATTCGTCCCGCAATTCCGGCCAGAATCACTACCGCCAGAAAGATCAGCAGGAATGCTGCGCCGCCTGCAACCACGTCACTCTTGATGTACGGCACAAGATACCTTGCAACCACCGGATACGCCCATGCCGCCAGCAGGTATCCGAACACGGCCCCACCTAACGAAAACAACTCAAAGACAAAACCCTGGGCGGCGGCATGAAGCACCGAGATTACCAGTATTCCCGCGATCAGCCAGTCCAGTCCGTTCATCTGCTAGCCGCGAGGCAGTTCCCGCCCGGTCAAGCGCCGGTAGGCTTCCACGTACTTTGCGCTGGTGTTGCTCTGCACCTGCTCCGGCAGCGCAGGCGCGGGAGGCTTCTTCTCCCAGCGAATCTCTTCCAGGTAGTCGCGCACGTACTGCTTGTCATAGCTCATCTGCGCCCTGCCCGGAGAATAGCTGTCGGCCGGCCAGAAGCGCGAAGAGTCGGGAGTCAGAACTTCGTCGGCCAGCACCACTCCATTCACCGTCTGCCCGAATTCAAACTTCGTATCGGCGATGATAATTCCCTTGGTCGATGCGTATTCGGCGGCCTTCTTGTAGACGCTCAGGCTCAGCTTGCGCAGCTTCTCGCTGTCCGCCGCGCCGACCTGTTTCACCATCTCGTCGAATGAAATGTTCTCGTCGTGCCCGCTCGCCGCCTTGGTAGACGGGGTAAAGATCGGCTCGGGCAGCTTGTCGCTCTCGCGCAAGCCCCTCGGGAGTTCGATCCCGCACACCGCTCCGCTCCGCTGGTATTCCTTCCAGCCGGAGCCCGAAAGATACCCGCGCACAACGCACTCCACCGGATACATATTGGCGCGCACCACCAGCATCGAGCGGCCGCGCAGCTCCGCTTCATACTTCCGCAGCGCCTCCGGGTACTGGCTGACGTCGGCGGTCACCAGGTGGTTGGGCACGATCTCTTTCAGGAAGTCAAACCAGAAGAGCGAAAGCTGCGTCAGCACCCGCCCCTTGGCCGGTATGCCCGAGCCAAGCACGTAGTCAAACGCCGAGATCCGGTCCGTGGCGACGAACAGAAGCCGCTCGTTGTCCACCGTGTAAACGTCGCGTACCTTTCCGCTGGCGTGGAGCTCCAGGTCAGGGAAGTCGGTCCGAAGAAGAATGGGGTCGTCTGATTTTGTAGTCACGGGCAGTTCGAACAATTGAAGAATTGATTCTAAACAGTGATCTGATTTTGTCAACGCAAGTTCTCGGAAGAATTTTTCGCAGCCCGCAGAAAATAAAAAAAGTAATTGACAAAATAAAAAAGAATTGCTCACCCGCGTAATTAGAGGGGTTGAAGAGCCACCGCGCTGGGCGCACAAACTTCTCGCCAGCTCCGCGGGTGCCCCAATTCGTTAATCACAACTCCGGGCGTTAGGCAACAGGGAAGCGCAAAAGTTTGGCCATGTCCCGAAGGTCATGTACGGCATGTACCGGCGCTCGTTACCGCCGCCCTTCGCCGCCTATGCCGAAACTGCCTGCGGCTCCTCCTGCCCTACGCCAAAGCGCACGCTGACGATGCGCGATACGCCGGGCTCCTGCATGGTCACGCCGTACAGCACGGGCGCCATGCTCATCGTCTTCTTCGAGTGCGTGATAATGATGAACTGGGTTTCCATGCTCATCTCGCGCATCAATTCGCCGAAGCGCGCCACGTTTGCCTCGTCCAGCGGCGCGTCCACCTCGTCGAGAATGCAGAATGGTGCGGGCGCGAACTGGAAGATTCCCACCAGCAGGGCCAGCGCCGTCATCGCCTTCTCGCCGCCGGAGAGCAGCAGCACATTCTGCAATCTCTTGCCCGGAGGCGAGGCCACGATGTCGATGCCGCTCTCGGCCGAGTTCTCCTCGTCGGTCAGCTTCATCCATGCTTCGCCGCCGCCAAACAGCTTCTTGAAGGTGCGGCTGAAGTTCCCGTTGATGATCTCGAACGCGTCGTTGAACTTGCCGCGTGAAATCTCCTCGATCTCCTTGATCGTGTTCTGCGTGTTTTCGATCGACTCCAGCAGATCCGTGCGCTGGCTCTCCAGGAACTCGTGGCGCTGCGAGGTTTCCGTGTATTCCTCCAGTGCCATCATGTTGACCGGTCCCATGCCTTCCAGCCGTGCCCGCATCTCGCGATAGCCGGCTTCGGTGGCCGCCAGTTCCTCGCCCGTCTGAAGCGCCACGGTCGAATCCGCAAGCAGCTCTTCGCGGCTCTGGCCCAACTCCTGAATGCAGCTCTCGATCAGGTGTCCGCTCTCGCTGGCGGCCTTTGCGGCTTGCGCGCTCAACTCGCCCCGGCGGTCGCGAACTCCGTCCAGAACCTCGCGGGCGGCCTTCAATTCGACTTCGATTTCGGCAAGGCGGGCGCGAAGCTCTTCGCTTTCAACCGCAAGCTCCTGCTCGCGTGCCTGCGTCTGGAGGCGTTCGTTCTGCCACTCCACCAGTCTCGAAGCCAGTTGCTCGTTTTCCTGCTCGCGTTGCGTCTTCTCGGCCGCAGCGCCCTCCATCTGGGCGTGCAGCGAATTCACCCGCTGATCCACTTCCGCGACCATGGACTGGATTCGCGCCAGCGATGCGGCGGCAGAGCGGCGGCGCTCCTCCAGTCCAGCGACGCGGGCCATCACTTCGCCGGCACCTTGTGCCGCGGCGTCGCGGTCCAGGCGTAGCTCGGCGACGTGCTCCTGCGCGGCGCTCATCTGCGCCTCCAGTTGCAGCCGCCTCTGTTCCTGTTGCTCCAGCTCCTGCTGGCGCTCGGCGATGAAAACCTCGCGGCTCTGCCGCTCGCCGGCCACGCGCAGCAGTTCGCGCTCGTATCCCGCCATGCGATCGCGCACCCGCGCCATTTCGCCCTCAAGCTGGCGCAGGCTGTGGCCGCTGGTCATCACCTTCTGCTCGCAGTCGCGCCGCTCGCCCTCCAACTGGTCGAGCAACAAGGTAAGCGCGTGAATCTCCCCGCCAAGCTGTGCCACGGATGTTTCCTGCTCCGCCAGCTTGCGTCCCAGCTCCACCCCCTGCCGCTGTGCCTCGCGCAGATCTCGCTTGATCTGCAGCGGACCTTCGGCGAGCTTTTTGCCGCCGGTCACGGTCACGTTGTGGAAGCATTCGCCCGAAAGCGCGAGGTAGAACGCATCGGGATTTTCCAAGGCCAGCGCGCGGCCCGTCTCAGCGTCCGGCACAATGTAGCCGTTGCCCAGCTTGGGCAGAATCACTTCCAGCGAAGTGCCGAAGTTTTCCGGCACGCGAATGCAATCCTTCAGCGGAATCACGCGGTCTTCGCGCAGATGGGTGCGCATCGTCTCGTCAAAAATGAAGCTGAACTTGGCCTGCGAATCGTCCGGATGTACGAGGAATGTGGCTCGCCCCTCAACGTCGCTGCGCAGCAGGTTCAGCCCGTCGTTGGCCGCGTCCCATGATTTCACCACGAGGAAGTTCAATTCGTCGCGCAGGAATTCGTCCACCACGCCCTCGTACTTGTCTTCCACCTCAATGAAGTCGGCCAGCACGCCGACCGGTGCGCTTGCCCCCGTCAGTTGACCTGAGCGCAGCAGCTTGCGCACCGACTCGGTCGAAAAACCGTGCTCCTTGATCACCGCTTCCAGCGAGGCCCGCTTGCCTTGCAATTTCGCTGACTCCGAGCGCATGAGGTCCAACTGCTGCTTCGCTTCGATCTCGGCCGCGCGCTTCTCTGCAATCTGCGCCCGCGCCTCCGCAATGCGGCCGGCAATCGAGCGCGACAGCTCGGTTGCCGATTCGAATTCCAGGCTGAGCTGTCCGCGTTGTCCGCCAAAAGATTCCACCTGCTGAGTCGCGGAATTCAGCTCCTGCTCCAGCCGTTCGCTCTCGCGCTGCAGGGCCGCAATCCGCTCCTCCGCCTGGGTAATGCGATTGCGCACGCTGGAAGCCGCGTTGACGGCGTCAAGCATCTGGTGGCGTTGCTGCTCCTGGCTGCGCTCCATTTCCATCAGCCGTTGCCCGGCCTGCTGCGCCTCGGCCTGCCGCTGGTTGTGCTCCTGCTGCGCCGCGGCCACATCGGCTGCCGCGCTCTGCAATACCTGCTGGTTGGCCGAGAGTTCGTCCCGCAGCCGCTGCAACTGCGCGCTTGCGCTGGAGGCTTCCGCCGTCGCCGCCGCCGCGCGCGCGTCCAGTTCGGCGCAGCGTTCTTCGTTATTGCGTCGGCGCGCCGTCGCCCGCTCCATTTCGAGCTGAAGCTCGCTCAGCCGCTCCCGCCTCTGCTTGATCTCGCCGTCGATGGCGTAGCCGTGCTGGGTGCGCTCGGCGTGCTCGGCGTCCATTGCCTGCACCGCTCCGCTGCGCAGGTGCAGCACTTCGGTAAGCTGTGCCAGCTCGGCTTCAAGCTGCCGTGCCTCGGCCTCCACTTCGGTCAGCCGGCTCGCCAGCACCACCCGCAACTGTCCGCGCATCTCGTCGCGCAGGCGGGCATAGCGCTCGGCCTTGGCGGCCTGGCGCTTCAGCGAATTCATCTGCCGCGTTACTTCGTCAAAGATGTCGTTAATGCGCGCCAGATTCTGCTTGGCGTCGGCCAGCCGCGCCTCGGCCAGCCGCTTGCGCGTTTTGAACTTCGTAATTCCCGCCGCCTCTTCGATGATGTTCCGCCGGTCGGTTGGCTTCGAGCTGAGGATCTGCCCAATGCGTCCCTGCTCGATCAGCGCATACGATTCCGGCCCCAGCCCCGTGCCCATGAAGATGTCCTGGATGTCGCGCAGGCGGCAGAGCCTGCCGTTCAGCAGGTATTCGCTCTCGCCGCTCCGGAACAGGCGGCGCGTAACCGCAATCTCGCCCTTCTTGAAAGTCGTTTTGAATTTGCGCCTGCGAATTTTGAGAATCACCTGCGGACCGCTCACGCTCGCATGGCTGCCTTGGTCTCCGGAAGCCGAAGCCTCCGGAGACACAGGGGAAGCTCCGTCGCCTGCGGAAGACGGCGGAGTACTCTCCCGGCCAGCCGCGGGAGCGGTGCCGGGAGTGGCGGCGGAAAGATCGCCAGCGGCGGTGACTGCCGCAACGTCAACTTCATCGGCCTGTCCGGGACGCACCTCTTCGGTGTACTCCTCGACCTCGCGCTCGCGTTGCGCGCTCATCGACTGCTCATCCCAGTCCCGGTCACTCATCTCGTCCTGAATCTCAATCACCGGCGCGTCGATTCGGCCTTCGTACACCTCCGGGTCGATCAGGTGCAGCGTCACCTCGGCCATGCCCGTCGGTTTGCGCTCGCGCGTGCCCGCAAAGATCACGTCCGTCATGTGCGCCCCGCGCAGGCTCTTGGCGCTCTGCTCGCCCAGCACCCAGCTAATCGCATCGGAGATGTTCGATTTGCCGCAGCCGTTGGGCCCGACGATGGCCGCGATGCCGTCACCGTGGAACTTCAACTCGGTGCGGTCGCAAAAGGATTTGAAGCCCAGAATCTGAAGCTTTTTCAGTTTCAGCAACGGTATACTCCTTGCGCCCGGACGCCATGCCTCCCGGACTCTGCTCTCGCGCTCGCCGCCGTTGTACTTTGTCTTCGCGTAAACACGCTCCGCACAAAGCCGGCACTCTGCCGTGTGAATTAGGGCAATTCCCTAAAAGATGTATCCGTGGCCCAGAGTTGGCTCTTTTCCAACTCTGGGGCCTTTGCCGCGGATCCCCCACCTTCGACGCGCTGTTCTTGCGCGGCTAAGATGGGACGGCCAGGACACACCAATTCAGGAACTGCTCTTATTTGGGATGGCTCCGGCTGGAAGCTCCCCCTCTACGCTTTCATCCGAGCCCGGTCAAACCCGAATCGCTCTCCGGACTCCACCTGAAGGCGCTGCGCGAGTGGTGGCTGGTACCCGGATCAGCTCCGGGCCCTCCCAACTCTTTTCGACGGGGAGGTCCGCCTCGCAAGTTGTTGCCACTCTATCGAGCATCCCAAGGGGGAGTCAAGTAACAAAACCCCATTTGTTGGGGGTCGCTGTGCAAAACCCCAATAGGATGCACCGCCTATGTAGCAATGACCAAGCTTACCGCAGAAAGTGCCTCAAAAATCGTGCAATCCGCCCTTGACAAAACTTTCATCTCGGAACTACACCTTAGGGATGCCTGTGGCGATAAGAGCACTTAGCGGTCTTCTGTCGCAACTTAAATCGGGGGGCAGGCTCCGTGCGACTTCGAGACTCTCCAGGGGCGACCGCAGGGAAGGATATATGCCGAGGATAACGCGCTGTAAGGAGGAGTTATGAAACCGTCTGTCATTCGCTTTAATCGCCATTGCCTTTCTCTTGCCTTACGTCTTCTTCTAATGTTCATCCTACTGGCTCTTTCCAGCTGCGGAGGAGGGAGTTCCTCCGGCCCTACTATCGGCACCTACGTCGCGGGAAGTTTTTGTTTCGGCAATGCCATAGACTCCGCTGGAAATGTATGGGTGGCGAATGGGGGCAACGGAATCCCCGGAACGGCCACAGGTGACAGTAACGTTACAGAACTGAGCCCCTCTGGCGCCGTTATCGGTACCTACGCTGTGGGAACGATTCCTATCGGCATAGCCATAGACAAATCAGGAAACGTATGGGTGGAGAATTACGGCAACGGAACGCCGGGGTTAGGCCCGACGGACAGCAACGTTTCGGAACTGAGCCCCTCCGGCAAACTTCTCGGCACCTACGTTGCGGGAAGCTATCCTGCTGGAGGCATAGCCATAGATACCTCCGGAAATGTATGGGTGACAAATTGGGGCGCGGCCTCCGAAACCGCTGGAACCCCGGGCGTGGGTCCGACCGATAGCAATGTTACGGAACTGAGTCCCTCCGGCGCCATGATCGGTACCTACGTTGCGGGAAGTTCTCCTGGAGGCATCGCCATAGACTCCGCCGGAAACGTATGGGTAGCGAACAAGGGCGACGGAATCCCAGGGCCGGGGACGACGGACCCGATGAACAGCAACGTTACCGAGCTGAGCCCCTCCGGCGCTGTTATCGGCACCTACGTTGCGGGAAGTTATCCTGAAGGCCTCTCCATAGACCCCAACGGCAACATATGGGTAGTGAACAAGGGCAACGGAATCATAGGCATTGGCCCGGGTGACAGCAATGTTACCGAACTGAGCCCCTCCGGCGCCAAAATCGGCACCTACCCTGTGGGAAGTTTTCCGGAAGTTGTAGCCATAGACTCCGGCGGCAACGTATGGGTCACGAATGGGTATGGGCAGGGAGGAGTAAGTCCAACGTATAGCAGTGTTACGGAATTGAGCTCCTCCGGCGCTGTTCTCCAGACTTACGCTACTGGCTTTCAGCCCTACAGCATCGCCATCGACAAATCAGGAAACGTATGGGTGACGAATTTTGGCAGCGGAATAGCGGGAACGACCCTGACGGACAGCAACGTTCAGGTATACATGGGAGCTGCGAAAGGGCCGCAGTATTTCCCTTATTCCGGACCACAGTGGCCGGGCGCAGAGTGATTGTTATAATTGGCGAGGGCTAGTGGCCCATATTAGCCTTCTCTTGGCTAATGTGGGGTGGTTGACCTTGCAATCCGTTACGAAGCGGGTGGGTTCATATTAGCCTTCTCTTGGCTAATGTGGGGTTGTTGACCTTGCAATCCGTTACGAAGCGGTGCCCCACCTTCGACGCGCCGTTGGTGGGACGGGCAGGACACACCAATACAGGAACTGCTCTAGAAGAGTAATTCGGGAGACACATTAAAGCGCACACTGAGTCGCTTGATATGCTCTTTTGTTAGCTCTCTTTTACCGCTTAATACCTCAGAGATGACGCTGGCGGTTTCAAACACGCCAACCAAATCCTTCTGCTTTAGTCCGTTTGCCTCCATGAGTTCAGTGATTACCTTTATTGGAGTCGCGCTACGCAGCTTGTAACTGCGACGCTCAAAGTCCTGAACAAGCAAAAGTAGAAGCTCGTGCAACTTCTTTTCGTCAACGGTGAGCATTTCCCAGCGGGAGTCCAGCTCCGCAAGAACACCGATAAACTGTTCATTCAGTTCTTCAGTGTGAATTACCCTCGGCTCGGTCCGCGAGACAAGGGTCGGATAGTCCATTGCAGTAGCGGCAGTCATTTCCATCCCTCCTTGTCGTATTCGGCATGTGTCAGAACTTCTTTAATAAAAATCGTCTGACTTCGATAATTAATTCCAGTTATCAGCCGAAAATTGTTGCCCATGATGTTGAACACCGTTTTTCCGTCAACCTCGTCAGTGTCCCGGAAGGTCTTTCGAACATGATTGAGACACGTCCATTTCGCGCGTTTGGCGATACGAAACCAAGTGTCCAACACCCCTTCTAATTCGCGGTGCCTGCGTTCCGCCTCGACCAGAGTTCGCTTGGAAACGATATTCAAGCACCACTCCATTAGACGCTTCGCAATTCGCGAAGTTGCCTTATTTTTGAGAAAATTCGCCATTTGCGAACTTCATGGATCATATTTCGCATTTTGCGAAGTGTCAAACAAAAAATGCACAGGGCTCTTACCGCAGTCAACTATTGCCGCTATATTTATCTAGTAGTAACGGTTTATCAAAACGCCAATGCCGCCGGAGTCAATCCTTTGAAATTTGCGGAACCATTGCCAAAAGGGTAAACATGGGCCTCCAAACGATTATCTTTCCCGCCAATCGTTGCCTCGTCCCGAAAAACCCTCCACGGCAGGCCATGAATCCGCTCTATGGCCTTCAGAGCCGCATAAACACTGGGCCTGCGGCCCAAGTCCTCCTATTTCTGCCCCAGAATCGACAGAAAGCGAATCACCGACTCAATGCCCTTGTAGAAGTTCGGAATATGGAACTTCTCGTTGGGTGCGTGGATGTTGTCATCGGGCAGTCCGAGGCCCATCATCACCGAAGGAATTTTCAGATCGTTGCGGAATTGTCCGACGATGGGGATCGAGCCGCCGGAGCGGATGTACACCGTCTCTTTGTGGAAGACCTCATGCAAAGCCAGGTTGGCGGCCTTGATGAAGTCGTTATCCGTGCTGACCACCACGGCCTTGCCCTTGGAGTGAACCTTGATGCTGATCTGAATTCCCTTGGGCGCAAGCGATTTTACAAAGCGCGTGAACTTTTCCAGAATGTCGTCGGGATCCTGATCTGGCACCACGCGCATCGAGACTTTGGCCGAGGCCTTCGCCGGGATCACCGTCTTGGCGCCCGTTCCGGTAAAGCCTCCGGGCATGCCGTGGACCTCAAGCGTGGGGCGCGCCCAGGTGCGGTAGAGCACGCTGTAATCCTTCTCGCCGGTCAACACGCTTGAGCCTACTTCGGTTTTTCGATAGTGCTCCTCGTCGAAGGGCAGCGACTTCCAGGCCTTCAACTCAGCATCGGTGGGCGATGCCCATTGATCGTAGAAGCCCGGTATAAGAATGCGTCCATCGTCATCCTTCAGCTTGCTAATAATCTCGCAGAGGGCGAAGAGCGGATTGGGCGCAGCGCCGCCGTAAACTCCGGAGTGCAGGTCCGAAGCAGCGCCGCGCGCCTCGATCTCGGTGTAGAGCAGGCCGCGCAGGCCCACGCACAAGGTCGGAAGCTCAGGCGCGAACAACTCAGTGTCGCAGATCAGTGCGACATCGGACTTGAGCCGCTCGGGATGCTGCTCCACAAACTTCTCAACCGCCTCGCCTCCCGTTTCTTCTTCGCCTTCAAAGAGCACGCGAACGTTGACCGGCAGTTTTCCTCCAGCGGCGAAGAGCGATTCCAGGGCCTTGATCTGCATCCAGAGCTGGCCCTTGTCGTCCACCGCCCCACGCGCGTACAGATTCTGATTGCGCTCGGTGGGTTCAAAGGGAGGCGATAGCCATTCATCGAGCGGTTCGGCGGGCTGCACATCGTAATGCGCGTAGATCAGCACTGTAGGCTTGCCCGCGGCATGGAGCCAGTCACCGTAGACCAGCGGGTGGCCTTCGGTCTGGATGACTTCGACGTGGTCAATGCCGATGCGCTTCAACTCGGCGGCGACAAAGCCTGCGGCCTTGTCGATGTCGCTGCGGTGCTCGGGAAGGGTGCTGATGCTGGGGATGCGAAGCAGCTCTTTCAGTTCGGCGAGAAAACGCTTTTCGTTTTCCTTGGCGAAGGAAATTGCGGAGGATGCCATGGCGGGAGAATCCTTTCTGAGTGGCAGGGAAGCTGCGGTTGCAAGCGAACTGGAGAGTATAGCACCGGGATTGGCGCATCGCAGATGATGCGTTGCTCAGCGCCCGGCAGCGGGCGAAGTCAGAAGCGTTGCGGAGAAAAGCGGTCGATTGGTATTGGCGTTTTTCCTTCGAGAATGAGCGAGCGTATCAGCTCTGCGGTGACCGGGGTGAGTAGGATTCCATCGCGGTAATGGCCAGTGGCTGCGAAGTAGCCTGGAATCGCGGTAGCTCCGAGCAAGGGTAGATTGTCCGGAGTTCCAGGACGGAGGCCGGTCCATGCATCGGCGATCTTGGCCTCCGCAAATTCTGGAATCAGGCGCGCCGCGGCATCCTGCAGGCGCCTGACGCGATAGGCGTTCAGCGACTTGTCAAAACCCGCAGGTTCCACCGTGCTGCCCACAACGTAGCGGCCGTTGCTGCGAGGAATGATGTAGCACCAGCGCGAGCGCAGGACGTGGCGCAGGATGCGCCGCTCTTCACGCTCCGCGGAGCCCATCGCCAACTCCTCTGGAAATGCCAGCGCCACCATATGTCCCTTGACGGGCGCGGTTGGCAACTTGGCTCCCGCTATCTGAGCGGCCCAGGAGCCCGCGCAATTGACAACTTGCGGAGCGGCGTAGGAAGCATGCTCGGTGAGCACTCCGGCGGCGCGTCCGTGCTCCACCAGAACCTTCTGTACCGCTTCTCCGGCAACGATTCGCACGCCGCGTCTTTGCAGAGCCAGCAGGAGCGCGTCAACCAGGTCGCGTGGGTCTACGGCAAGCTCACGCATGGTGTAGGCAGGGTCGGGGGGCAGCGCCAACTTGGGCTCAAGCGCAAGCGCCTGTGCGGAGGTGATGGCGCAGATGCCATCGCTTTCCGCAATCGGGTGCTCCTCGAAGGCGATCACGCCGTTATCGCGCAAGTCGATTGTGTGCTGAGCCTCGGCGGCAAGTTCGCTTACGAATGTGGGATACAGCTTTGCGCTGCGGTGAGCGAGTTCGCGCAGTTCGGAGGGGAGCACCGGGTCGAGGTCGGCGATCATCCCTCCGCCCGCATGAGAGGCCTCTTGTCCGGGCAAAAGGCGATCGATCAAAAGCACGCGCGCGGAGCTGCGGCTCAGCTCCCAGGCGAGCGAGAGCCCGATGAGTCCGGCGCCAATCACGATTACGTCATGCGATTCCTGCACCGCTCCATTGTAAACAGAGCGCAAGGTGCGCGGCGAGCAAAGAGCCACATCTGCTAACAACGACGGATGCGAGGCGCCGCATTAATTCAATGAGCCGCTCGGCAATGAGAGTTTTTGGATGCGCGAATGGTATGTGCTGCGCCGGCGATCAGCAACCCGAAGCCAACCACCGAAAGCAGCGGCAACGGACTGCCCGCCAGCGGCAGGTTGATATCTCCAGCATTGCGCAATTCAGGAGGAATCGGTGCGGCAGGGGCAGCGCCGGCGATGCTTCGAGTGGGGTACTGCGACGGCACCTTGGATTGCACAGTTGCGCTTGCGTCCGCGCTCGGCGCGTTGTTTGCGTCCACCAAGCGCGCTGTTGCAGTTTGCGAATCTACGGCGGGAGGCGAGATTGACCGTTGATTCTGGGCGAACCCTGGTTTCAGTGCGACGAGTGCGAACAGTAACATCAGCCGAAGCTGTTTCATCTACTCTCTCCGAGCATGTGCGCGGCGCGTTATCAAAAGTAATGTTTTCCTCAGCAGAAATGCACCGCTGCCTCTGCGTGAGTGGGTCTCCGGAGCAGTCTCCGGGGTGCCAATCTCTGCCTCTCGCCTTGAGAGGCCTGCGACGAAAATCGAACAGTGGACGTACGGTCTCAGTCCTTCCGGTCCTTTCTGATGCACGAAAGCAGCCAAACGGTTCAGTTCAGGACAGCAGTGCAGGATTTTTTTTTACGTAGGAAGGTGTTAGGGCGAACGGGTTAAGGTGAACATTGACAGGCAGCAGGCAGACTGGAACAATCGGAGAAGCCAAACTTCTATCAGGTATCAGGAGCCCCCGAATATGTCCGACGAGAACGTAGAGATTCTGCATGGGGAAAAAAGAACGAATACCGCTGCGATTGTGGCAGCCGTCGTGGTTGTCATACTGTTTGCAGTCGCGCTTTTTCTCATCTTCGATCTCCGAGGCCGAGTGAAGTCTCTGGAAGCCAACGCAGTGCAGCAGAGCGCGGAAACAAAGGTGATTGAGGACAAGCTTCACCTGACCAACAAGAACGTTGAAGCTGGAATGGCGGCGCTCGGCTCCAAGGTAGGAATGACCCAGGAAGAGCTGGCCAAGCGGACCTCTGAATTAAAGTCGCAGCAGGAGCGAGCAGCCGCTAAGCTGGCGGCTGAGCAGCAGGCGACGAACAAGGAAGTCGCTAACGTGAATACGGCGGTGAGCGGAGTGAAGACCGAGCTAGGCGGCGCGCAGAGCGACATCGCCAGCACACGCAGCGACTTGGCGGCAACCAAGGCCAAGCTGGAGAGCACAATCGGCGACTTGAATCTGCATAGCGGATTGATCGCGAAAAATCACGACGAGCTGGAATTCCTTAAACACAAGGGAGATCGTAACTACTTTGAGTTCAAGCTGAAGAAGAAGCAGCGCAGCCCTATTTCCACGGTGAGTCTGGAGCTGAAAAAGACGGACCCGAAGAAGTCGCGCTTTACGCTCAATGTTTATGCCGACGATCACACCATTGAGAAGAAGGATCGCACGCTGGGCGAGCCATTGCAGTTCTACACCGGCCGCGACAAGCAACTGTATGAGGTGGTTGTGTTCAACGTAGGCAAGGAAGAGATTTCAGGCTACCTTGCAACTCCAAAGTAGGAGCGGTTGAAGAGATACTGAGACACTGGTAACGAAAAACTACATGGTTGGGTAAGAACTCACCATTAGACAAGCGACCGGGGCAAGGGCTTCAAGCCGTTGCTCCGGTCGTTTCGCTTCCTGCGAGCTTTATGAATCCGGCGCCGGCGAGTGCTGCTCCGCCAGTCATGTCTTGCCTGCGTTTTCCATCACCTCCGCGCATTGTTGTTCAACCGCTTGCGGCGCAAGGAGGCTGCGCAGAGTAGCGACCAGTTGAGCGATGGAAAAGGGCTTCTGGAGGTAGGCGATCTGGCTGCGCGGGAGGAGCTGCAGAACGCTGATTTCTTCACTGTAGCCGGAGATGAGGACTACGGGCAGACACGGGTGCTCTCGTCGCAGGCACTGGGCTAGCTCGACTCCGCCGAGCCTGGGCATCAGGATGTCTGTGATTACGACGTCATAGCTGCGTCTCAGGAAGGCAGAGCGAGCCTCCTCGCCGTCGCAGACGGAATGCACGTAGAATCCCGCCTTTCTCAGCGAATTAGTGAGGTGTTTATTAACGACCGGGTCGTCCTCGGCAAGGAGGACGCGGGATCGACTAGCGTCACCGGGGCTGATGTTGGCGCTGGCGGACTGGGCTGCGGCGATGGGCAGGTAAATGCGAAAGGTCGCACCGTGTCCGGGGCTGGATTCACATTCGATGCGGCCTTTGCTCTGCGCAATGATGCCGTGGGCGGTCGAAAGACCAAGGCCGGTAGTGAGCGTGGTCTCTCTGGTGGAGAAGAACGGCTCGAAGATGCGGGCCAGGGTTTTCTCGTCCATTCCAATACCAGTGTCGGAGACGGCTAGAACGGCGCACGGCACGGAAAAAATGTTGTTCTGTGCGTCCGAACTTGTGGGGCCGGCGGCAGTCGAGATTCGCAGCCGGCCGCCATTCGGCATGGCGGTGCGGGCATTGTCAGCCAGGTGCATGAGGACGATGGCGAGCTGATCCGGATCGATGAAGATGTGGTCTACGCTCTCATCCAGCTTCAGTTCGATGGAGACGTTGACGCCGACGGCGCGTGTGAGCATGGCAAGCGCGTTGCGGACGCAATCGTTGATGTCGACGACGCGCGGCTGCAGAACCTGTCGCCGGCTGAAGGCGAGCAGTTGGCGTGTTATTTCGGCGGCGCGCGAAGTTTGCTGCATGATGTCAACCAGTTTGGATTCGACAGCCGGGGCAAGCTGGTTCTGCAGCGCCAGTTCGCAGGAGAGGCTGATCGATTGAGTGATGTTGTTGAAGTCGTGAGCGACGCCACCCGCGAGGCGGCCGACGGCTTCCATGCGATGGGTATGATGCAGCTGCTCTTCCAGCTCTCGCTGGCGGGTGATGTCCCGGACGTAAGTTTGAACGTACTGGTGCCCGTTCTCAACGTTGGTGCAGAGATATCCGGAGATGGAGACCCGGAGAATGCTGCCGTCTTTCTTACGGAAGCGAGTTTCGAAGTCGCGCACACGCCCGGAGGCTTGCAACTCGCTTAGATAATGCTGGCGATCGGCGGTATTGAAATGAAAGCGGGGTTTGGGGCTGGAGCAGAAATCCTCGAGACTGTATCCGAGAAGCTGCAGGAGCGCCGGATTGGCCTGCTCGTAGAGCGCGGTGGTGACGTTGAATCGATAGGTTCCAAAGGGACACTCTTCGACGAGCGAACGATGAATCTCCTCGGAGCGGACGAGCTTGAGCCTGGCCTCACTCCAAGCCGAAGCGTCAACGGCAGCCATCAAACAGAGATTGCGGCGGCGATGGACGAAGGGAGCAAGACGAAGCTCGACCGAAAATAGTTTTCCAGCCTTGGTGACATGGGTCCATAGAGAACCCGATTCCGCATCATGCGCGCCGGGAATCGCGCTGACGGAGGCCGGCGCAGCGCAGCAAGGATGAAGGTCGCGGATCGTGATGGAGCGGAATTCCATCGAGCTATAGCCGTACTTCGAACGCGCTGCCTCATTTGCCACGATAATGCGCAGCGAACCGCCATCGTAAAGAAACATGGGGACGGGATTGCTGCGGAATAGGAAGCCTCGTAGACCGGAATGGAAGTTTGAGGTTGCCATGATCTTACCTGCTTACCTATAGGAGGTGACGGAGGATTCCCAGTGAAGATGAAAGCGGAAAAACGGGGAAAGAATGTATCGCTGGGGCAAATCAGCCCTATTTCAAAATGGGAGGCCAGAAGATCAGGAGTGGGCGGGGGTGTTGCGAATCCGGTCGAGTAGAGCAGGGAGATTGGCTGCCGCCGATGGGGAATCTCCAAAGCGTGCCCGCTCATAGGCGGCAATGAAGCGGAGAACAGCTTCGCGGAGCGATGGATCGTCGATGGACGCGGCGAACTCGGAGGGGGTCTGTGCTGGGGAGCGGGGATATCCGCGGCGGGCCAGACGGCGGGTCATGCGCAGATAGAGGATGGACGCAGCCGTGCGAGGCGATGTGAGCGATGTGGCTCGCCAGAGTCGGCGGAGGCGAAGAATGGCCGGAGGTGCGGCGATCAACAAGAGCATGGCCAGCAGGAGGAGTCCGGGGCGGAGCAGACGCTTGGGCTGGTGGGTGGCCGCCTGATGAACGCTCCGAGCCGCCTGCAACATGCGCTGATAGCGGCGGGATGCCCAGAGGCGGAATTCCGCGAAGCCGTGGCGGGTCTGGCGCACGCCAGCGACGGTGAGAGCTTGCTGGTGTCCGGCATCGTAGTTGACGATCCACTCGCGCCAGAACTCGCTCGCCGCATCGAGGTAGAGCTGGGAGCGGCTCCAGAAGTTCACAGTTCGAGCGTCACTGGCGGGAGTGGGGTCAAAGGCGATCCAGCCCGCGCCGGGAATGTAGGCTTCAACCCAGGAGTGAGCGTCGCTGGCACGGACGATGTAGGTTGAATTGACTTGATTGAACTGCGCGCCACGGAAGCCTGTGATAATGCGCGAAGCGATGCCAACGGTGCGAAGCATCACGGCCATCGATGAGGCAAAGTACTCGCAGTGTCCGCGGCGGCGGCGAAAGAGAAAGTCGGCGAGCGGGTCCGCCGGGGGCTGCGAAGGAAGCTGAAGGGTGTAGCCATACTGCGTGGTGAGGTAGCGTTGAATGGCAGCGGCTCGGCGATAAGAAGATGGCTCGGAGTCGGTGATCCGCTGAGCAAGCTCCGGAATGCGCGGATCGAGTTGCTCAGGCAGTTGGAGGTAACGCTCCGGAATGTCAACCGGCTCGGCGGCAGGGAGGCGGTCGAGGATGGTGGGCAGCGGCTGCGAAAGGTCGGAGACGCCTTCATAGGCGGTCACGGTGCGTTCGCGGTCGAGGTTGTGAAAGGTCTCATCGTCATCTACGCTGATCTCGCGAAAGGGGCCGAAGAGGGCCTGGGCGGTGGGAATGGTGAAGATGACGCTGGTGTTGAGCGGCTCCATGAGGACGCGGTAGCGGATCAGATCGGGCTGCGCACCGCGGGCCAGGCGAAGCTGATCGCTGCGAACGACGCCAGCGGCACGGGAGGGGAGCTGAAAGACTCGGCCATAGCCCTGCTCAAGGATGCCGGAATCGCGATGGGGATTGGTCCAGCGCTTGCCATCGAAGAGGGTGAGCACGGCTCCACGCAGGCGGAACTGCCGGTCTCCCGTGGTGTCACCGTTGATGTGGATGTGGGCGACTACCTCCGAGGATTGCTGGATGTGTCCGATTTCGCCGAGGTTGACCGAATCGGAGAAGCCGGTAGAGATGGCATCGCTCTGAGTGTAGCGGGAGAGATATCCTCCGCTGATGCGCGGCATGGCGAAGAAAAGAACGGTAGACGCAACGAGAATGGCGGCAACCATGACGGCGGTGGTGCGGAGCAGCGAGCCGGAGAGCCGCTGCAGAGGAGAGATGGCGCGGCGGCGCGTGCGCAGGCCGGGAATCGTGAGCGAGTCGAAGTTGGGGGCTGACAGTGAGGACCGGCGCATCTCCATGGCCATGAAGCAGAAGACAGCCAGCACCATGAAGAGCGCAAAGGCTGCAAGGAAAGCTGAGTCCACAGTAAGTATGGCCGCCGACAAGACCATCAGGAAGGAAAGCACCGCGAGGTAAACGTAATCGCGGTCACGCTCCACATTGAAGAGCTTGACGCACATCCCAAACAAAACCAGGTGAACGGCGGGAGAGACCAGATCACGGCCGGAGAAGAAGAAGAAGTCAACAAAAAAGAGAAGAAAGTAAACCACCGCCAGCCATGATGTGACACGGCGGGGAATTACGAACGGACGATCGCGCAGCAAGAGAACGGCGCGCAAAACCAGCGCCGTGAGTACGAAGATCAGGCTGACCAGGTCCATCTTGCCGGTAGAGGCAAGGGTGGCAAAACCAGTGACAACCAGAAGGAAGATCGAGGCCTGAAAGAGACGCTCGATCTCCGGTGGCGCGAGACGGGATGTGGGCAGAGAAGACATCCGCCTTCAGTATAGTGGAGGCGGGAGCAGGGGCTGGCGCGCGAAGGAGTTTTCCTCAGCGCCCGATATGCAAGGAGAAAAACGAACGTGGTAGTATCGAAACTGGTCGGACATCGGTCTTACGCGATGAAACCCCGCCAATCCCGCCAGGTCCGGAAGGAAGCAACGGTAACGGGCCGTTTCATGTGCAGTGAGCTTCCGGTGTCCGGCTTAAATTGTTCTCGTCCATGGCGTGGCCTGTAGCTCTCCATCATCCTGAAATTTCCCGAATTGAAATCTGACCCTTTGTGAGATTACTTCTCGAAGCGGAACTGCGTTTGTGGTTTGCTGCGTGACGAGGTTGGGAGAAGCTTGTCTCACGGAGAGAGCGGCAATGCAAACGGAGAGCTTCGACGCTCGGCATGAGCTGACCATGGAGGCACAGGCGGCGGCAGCCGTATTGAGGAGACTGGAACAGGAGCAGAGCGCATGGCCGGATTCCGAGGAAGGCTTCGTAGCGCCGCGCACCACTGCCATTACCGGCCTGGTCGTAGGAATTCCGCTGGCGCTTGCACTGTGGATGCTGCTCGGAGTGACCCTCTGGATGCTGGTGCGATAGCAGCGGGTTACGGGCAGGCAACTGGGAGCTTTTTGCTCAAGCTCTTACGAAACGCCGGATGGGCAATTTCGATAAGGGCTTCTTCACGCTGCTGCAAGGTTTTTCCGCGCAGATTGGCGATGCCGAACTCGGTCACCACATAGTGCACATCGTTTCGCGAGGTGGTGACGGCCGCGCCTTCGTCCAGTTGCCGGCAGATGCGTGAGATGCTTCCGCGCGCCGCGGTGGAGGGCATGGCGATGATCGACTTTCCGCCATTGGAGCGGCTCGCACCGCGCACAAAATCCACCTGTCCGCCGGTGCCGCTGAACTGGAGACGGCCGATCATCTCGGCATTCACCTGTCCGCTCAGATCGACCTGCAAGGCGGAGTTGATGGAGATCATGTTGTCATGCTGGCCGATGATGCAGGGATCGTTGACGTAGTCGACGGGATGCATTTCGACGGCAGGATTGTTGTGGACAAAGTTGTAAAGCTCAGTTGTGCCCATTAGAAAAGTGGCGACGAACTTCCCAGCGTTGATGGTTTTCTTTCGGTTAGTGATGACTCCGGCCTCAGCCAATGCGACCACGCCGTCGGAGAACATTTCGGAGTGAATACCGAGGTCGCGTTTGTTCTTCAGCGAGAGCAGAGCGGCCTCCGGAATGGCGCCGATTCCGAGCTGGAGGGTCGCGCCATCGGGCACGAGCGAGGCGATGTGATCGCCAATACGGCGCTCGACTTCACCGAAGCTGGGAGCGGCGAACTCGACGAGCGGAGCATCCTCTTCGACGATCCAGGTGAGGGCATCGAGATGAATCTTGATCCCGGCGGTACGGGGAAGATTGCGGTTCATCTGGGCGATGACGATCTTCGCCGATTCGGCGGCCGACTGGGTGTAGTCCGCCGAGAGGCCGTAGCTGCAGTAGCCCTCATCATCGGGAGAGGTGACTTGCATGAGCACCACGTCAACGGGGAGAATGCCCTGGCGGAAGAGGCGCGGAAGCTCGGAGAAGAAGCACGGAGTGTAGCTGGCACGCCCCTCCTCGACGGCTTTGCGGACGGGCGCGCCGAGAAGAAAGATTCCGTTGGAGCGGAAGCTGCGCTCCATGCCCGGCTTGGCGTACTCGGCCGGGCCCACGTTCACCACCTGCACGATTTCCACATTCGAGAGCTCAGGCGCGCGGGCCACCAGGGCCTGGACCAGAGCAGGCGGTTCACTGCACGCGTTGGCGAGGACTACGCGGTCGCCTGATTGAACGAACTGAAGGGCCTTTTGGGCGGATATGAGCTTATGCCGATAAGTGCTTTGCCAGTTTCTCAAGCGAATGCCTCACAAATTACTAACCTTGACCTTGACTTATGATCGACCCTGCATCGATACCGTATCGGCTGAATATTGGCTTGGGCGGTGATTCGAGGCACATTGGAGCGTGATGGCGCTGCGTCGAGTCACTTCGGGACGAAAAGAAAGCACGCGCAATAGCCCAACTCCAGCGCGGAAATCGGTGACTTTATGCCCAGCCTGACCACAGCTGCGAAGCTGCGGTTAAAAGACGCTTTCAAGTCTTTGGCATGAAGGTTTACATTCGCGGCGCGGTGGGCGACAATTGGCAGATTGCCACCTGCGGAGAGTAGGAAGTTGAATAATAAGATTCGGGCCAAGATAACGGCTTTGGGCTCTTTTGTACCCCCACGCATTCTCTCGAATCGCGACCTGGAAGTGATGGTCGCAACAACCGATGAATGGATTCTGGAGCGCACCGGGATTCGCGAGCGGCATATTGTTAACCCTGGCGTAGCCACAAGCGATCTGGCAGCAGACGCGGCGCGGGACATGGCGGTCAGGCATAACGTCGATCTGAGCACGGTCGAGGTCATCATCGTAGGCACCGTGACGCCGGACATGCTGTATCCCTCGACGGCCTGCCTGGTGCAGAAGAAGCTGGCAATTCCGCAGGCCTGGGGCTTCGATGTCTCTGCCGGATGCTCAGGCTTCGTCTTTGCGCTGACCGCCGGTGCGAAGCTGGTGGAGAGCGGCGCGCACAAGAAAGTTCTGGTGATCGGCGCGGATGTGAACTCGTCGATGATCGACTACACCGACCGGGCCACCTGCATTCTCTTCGGCGACGGCGCCGGAGCGGTGCTGCTAGAGCCGGCAGAAGAAAGCGAAGAGCTGGGCTTTATCGACTATGTACATCAGGTGGAAGGCTACGGCGGGGATTATCTCTACATGCCGGGCGGCGGAAGTCTCCATCCCTCATCGCATGAGACCGTGAATGAAAAGATGCATTACGTTCATCAGGATGGGCAGCAGGTCTTTAAGTACGCGGTGAAGAAAATGGCGGAGATGACCGAGCGCGTATTGGCCAAGAATGGACTGAAGGGCTCGGATGTGGATTGCTTTATCGCACACCAGGCGAACAAGCGGATCATCACGGCTACCGCGGACCGGCTGAAGATGCCACGGGAGAAAGTGATCATCAATATTGAAAATTTTGGCAACACGACGGCTGGTACGATTCCCCTGGCAATGAGGACGGCGATCGAGACCGGGCGATTGAAAAAGGGAGACACACTGCTGATCGCTTCGGTGGGCGCTGGATTCACCAGCGGCGCATCGTTGATTAAGTGGGCCTTCTAGCCAGGCCGGAGAGTCGATGGAGAGTGCTCGCCGATGGCGGGCACTTTCTTGCGCTCGACGCGCTCGGCATGGAAATCTTATCGTGGCTCGGATTGTGGCTGTGGAGTAACATTTTGCCTGCGTGCGGGTTTTAGAATGGAGATCTACCGCTGTGGCTTGCGGCCAGGCGCGCATTTTCTTGTGAGGTAAAAATGAGGCTCTCCCGTTTTTTGTTTACGGCATTGATAGGTTGTGCGCTGCTGGTAAGCGCCGCGGCCCAGAATCAGAATCAGGCCAAGCCTCCGGCAGGCCACCCGCAGTCTGCCGAGCCGCTTCCGAATGCCTCGCCCAATAATGATTCACCCAATGAGGCTCCAACTGCTGCGCCGCCTTCTCATATGCGCGGATGGATTCCGGATGCAGTTGCGGCGCTGGGGCAGAATGCGGCATCGCGGACGGAGTTTACCCTGGACCACACGCTGCTGGTTCTGGCCTCAAAGCTGGACAAGAACAACGAGGACCTGCAGAAGGTGATTGCGGGCGTGAACGGAGTTTCCGTGCATAGCTTCCGTTTTCCGGAGGGTGTCTCCCTGGATATGATCGCGATGGCGTCGATCAGCCAACAGTATCGTGAGGCCGGTTGGCAACACCTGGTGAGCAAGCACAAGAACGCGGCGGGAGAGACGACCGATCTGTGGCTGCGCATCGACCAGGCTTCAATCCGCGACGTTGCAGTGCTCTTTGTGAAGGCGAGAGAAGTGGATTTCATTTCGGCATCGGGCTCGGTGACGCCGCTCGACCTGCTGCGCTTGAGCGGACACTTCGGAATTCCGAAGATGGATGGCGGCATGGCCGTGCCGGTGCCGCGAAAATGAGCATCGGGAAAATAAAACAGCATAGGCGCTTCAAATTTATTCGGCCAATAGGCAAATGCTTCGTGCAAGCAAAAAGGCGATGTCCCGTTTACTGGAACATCGCCTTTTACTGATTGTGCCCGCCTGAGTTTCGGAATTTCAAGCGGAATTGTTTTACTGGACAGTCACCGTGATGGTCACCGGTGAGGGATTGACCACAGCGCCCGTGCCCGTCGGAGTCACCGTTACAGTGTAGATTCTTGGAGCCGCAGTAGTGCCACCGCCGTTGCAGGCCATCGAGAAGCCAGCCAATAAGATTGCCGCTGCTGTTAACAGGATAGCGAGCGTTCGTTTCCGGCGAAGCGAGAACGGCACGCCGAGCAACACCGCTCCAAACACCACGATTCTGCCACTCCACGGAGACACCGGGGCATGGTTCGCCGCGCTTGCGTTTGCGGTGATGATGAGCACAGTACTTCCATTCCCGCCGCTTGTGAGGGCGACTGAAGGTGCGCTTGCGGAAACGTTCGAGGCCGTGCCATTGGCCGAACTGACGCTGGTCGCGAACGAAACCGTACCGGCGTAGTTGGTGGAGACCAGTGTCAAATTGATGGTGGCACTACCCGTGGTAGAGGACTGAGCGGCGGCAAGCGTGTAGCTCGGTGGTGCCGGGTTTACTGTCAGTGTGACCGTCGCACTCGCAGTGGTGTAGTGTAGCGTATCGGTTGGCGTGAAAGTGACCGAGAGCAAGTCCGTTCCCAACGCAGGGACGGTTCCCGCCGCCGGGGTGTAGACGAAGCTTCCGGCGATACCGCCGCTGGTTGCGTTCAGCTGGTTCCCACTCAGGGTCGTTCCGTATGTGATGGGCGTTGGACTAGGCCACGTAATCGTCGGTGTGATCTTAACGAACGGAGTTACTCCCAGATTCAGGAAAATGCTTACGTTTGAGCTGGTGGAGCTGGACATTGCGAGATCGGGCCATCCATCGCCGTTGAAGTCGCCTGCCGCAATACTGCCCAGAGCGGCGGCTGCGACTGGTACCGAGGCCGTGAAGGTTCCATCACCGTTGCCCAATAGGATGGACACCGTGTCGCCCGTGTCGTTGGTTACGGCGAGATCGGCTTTGCCATCATGATTGAAATCTCCTGCCGTGACATGGAATGGATTGAGACCGGCGGGGCTCGTGGGCCCAGTCTTGAAAGTTCCATCTCCATTGCCGAACAGGATAGTCACTGTGCTGGGAGCAGCGTTTGCGGCCGCGTTCTGGGGAAAGTAATTGGTTAAGGCGAGATCGAGCTTGCCATCGCCATTGAAGTCCGCGGCTGCGAGACCGAAAACTCCCCCGGTCGGTACCGTGAACGGTATCTGTGACGGTTTCTGTGTCGTGAAGGTTCCATTGCCGTTGCCGAGCCAGATTGTGACCGAGTTCAGGCTCTTGTTGCTCACGGCGAGGTCGAGGTTTCCGTCGCCGTTAAAATCTCCTACCGCAAGGTTGTCCGGTTCACCAGTGGCAAGCGTAGCTGTCGTTGCCGTGAAAGTCCCATCGCCGTTGCCCAACCAGATGCTTGTCGTTCCAGTGGAGGGGTCAGCTACGGCGAGATCGACCTTACCGTCGTTATTGAAGTCTCCGGCCACAATGGCGATGGTAACGCAGCAACTGGAGCTGGCATGAAGTGTTGGCCCAGCTTTGAAAGTCCCATCGCCATTTCCCAGCAGGATGGTCACTTCACCGTCATAGCTGGTCACGGCGAGGTCCAGCTTACCATCGCCGTTGAAGTCTCCAACCGCGACTTGACTCATATCCCCGCCAACGGCACTCAAGGGTGTAATACTAAATCCGCTCCACATCGTCTGCGCCAAAACTGGGGTTGAGAGAAAAAAAACACTGCCCATCAAAAAGGCAAATAGTAGAGCCAAGAGCGAGAGGTTCCGGAAGATATTCCTCGGTGCGGTGACGCTTTGGATCACAGTCATAATGCAGAATCCTCAAGAGCACACAAACGGGTTGCTGAGGCGAGCCGCCAAATGAATGCTGAGCGAGCAATAGGAAAGGTCTGCTCCCTGCTCACAGGCCGCCTTCGGGCTGGCACCACCGTCGAAGGTGGTGCGCTGATTTGCCGTGGTGTTCGCACTTACAACACTACAAACCAGAGCTCAGTAAATCAAGAGAAATCCTTGCTCATCTGCCGTCTGTTACTTGGGATTGACCATATCCTCGACCGCAGCTTCGCAGTGAACCTTGCTGTTTTGCCTGCGCAGGTATTTGACCTCGACTTCATACCACCTGTGGTGATGGAGAATTGACTGAATGGATGTGGTCAGTTGACTCTGCGTCCAGTTGCCGCCCAGCGGAGGCTCTGGGAAGGTGATGGCCGAGGGAGTTACGGCGAAGCTGGCGTTGTTCTCAATGCTGTAGGTGCGGTGATCCTTGAGGCGGATATCGAAGACCTTCCCCTGGTCGCGCTTCGGGCTGGTGAAGACGATGACGTAAAGATACTTGGCTCCGCCGAAGGTCTTGGCGTCCTGATGGTAGGCAAGTTGCACCGTCTGGAGACCTGTCACATTCACCCATGGACTCTTATCGTTAACTAGACACTGGGTCGCGTCGAAGAGGACTGCGGGTGCAGCGTCCTGGGCGTGGAGAAGCGCGCCGGCGGAGACGAGCAGAAGGAGCAGGGCTAGATATCGTTTCATGGCAGTGTCCATGGACTGTTGTGTCCGGAAAATCGGCAGACCAATGTTACACGATTGCAGCCTATTTGGCGCTGGCGGCAACGCCACGGTACCAGCTTAGAGTTCTGCGCAGACCCTCATGGAAGTTCACCCTAGGTTCGTAGCCGAAGGCGGCGCGGGCCAGCGAGATGTCGGCGAGGGAGTGTGCGATGTCTCCGGCGCGGGCAGGAGCGTACTCGACCGGGCCAGTGTAGCCGGTGAGTTCGCGCAGGCTTTTCACCGCGTCATTGAGGGTGATGCGCTGTTCTGTGGCGATGTTAAAAACGCGGCCGGAGACTTTTTCCGCCGGAGCCTCGATGGCGCGCAGGTTGGCGTCCACGACGTTATCGATGTAGGTGAAGTCGCGGCTCTGGCTGCCGTCGCCGTAGATGACCAGCGTGCGCCCTTCCAGCATGGCAAGGGAAAACTTGGCGAGGACGCCGGAGTATTGCGACGAGGGATCCTGGTGGGGACCGAAGACGTTGAAGTAGCGGATGGTGACCGTCTCCAGGCCGTAGACGCGGGTGAAGCTGCGCATGTATTGCTCTCCAGCAAGCTTGCTGACGGCGTAGGGCGAGATCGGGTCGGGGAGCATCTCCTCGCGCTTGGGGAGCGTGGGCTGGTCTCCGTAGCAGGACGATGAGCCGGCATAGACGACGCGGCGGACTCCGGCGTCGAGTGCGGCGACCAGCAGGTTAAGGGTTCCGGTGACGTTGGCGGAGTTGGAGGCGACCGGGTCTTCGACGGAGCGGGGAACGCTGGCAAGGGCCGCTTCATGGAAGATGAAATCAATGCCGTCGCAGGCGCGGGCGCAGCTCTGCGGATCCTCGATGGTGCCTTCGATGAAGTCGATGCCGGCGAGGTCTTCAAGATTGGAGAATTTGCCGGTGCTAAAGTTGTCGATGCCGCGAACCGCGGCTCCCTTGGCGAGCAAAGCGCGGGCGATGTTGGAGCCGATAAAGCCTGCAATTCCGGTGATCAAATAGGTCGTCATAAAGTTGTTCCGATGCAGAGTAGCGCCTTTACCACGATTTGTGATTCGGCCACGATGCGGCGGTAGTCATAGCTGGTGTGGTCGGTAACGATGAGTACGGCGTCGTATTGACCGAGGTTTTCCAGCGGGGTACAGGTCATATTAAGGTCGTAATGGCGGCCGCGGCCCACCTTGGGAAAGAACGGATCGTTGTAGTAGACCTGAGCCCCGGCCTTGCGCAGCAACTCGATCACGGTGAGCGAAGGAGATTCGCGGAGATCGTCGATATCGCGCTTGTACGCAAGTCCGAGGACGAGGATGCGCGAGCCATTGAGGCACTTCTTGTGGCGATTGAGGGCGAGGGCGGTCTTCTCGATAACGTAATAGGGCATGCCGGTGTTGACCTCTCCGGCAAGTTCGATGAAGCGTGTGCGGAAGTCGAATTGCTTTGCCTTCCAAGAGAGATAAAAGGGATCGATAGGGATACAGTGGCCGCCCAGCCCGGGGCCGGGATAGAAGGCCTGGTAGCCAAAGGGCTTGGTTTTGGCGGCGTCGATGACCTCGAAGATGTTAATGCCCATGCGGTCGCAGAGCTGCTTGAGCTCGTTGACAAGGGCGATGTTGACGCAGCGGTATATGTTTTCAAGAAGCTTGGTCATCTCCGCCGTAGCCGGCGAGGAGACAGGAACGGTGCGATTGAAGATGCTGCCGTAAAGGGCCGAAGCAAGCGCGGTGGCCGTGGCCTCAAGACCTCCGATGACCTTGGGAATGTCGCGGCGGGCGACCGTTTCATTGCCGGGATCCTCGCGCTCGGGTGAGAAGGCGACGTGGAAGCCGCAGTCGCCGGGCTTCCGGATGGCGCGCAGGCCGCTTAGATTGCCGGCTTCAAGGATGGGAATGAGAACTTCCTCTGTTGTACCGGGATAGGTGGTGCTCTCAAGGATAATGAGCTGCCCTGGACGGACGTGCGGAGCGATGGCGCGGGCGGTCGCCTCGATGTAGCTGAGGTCGGGCTGATGGTACTGGTCGAGCGGAGTGGGAACGCAGATGATGACGGCGTCCATTTCGGCGATCTCCGCGTAGGCTCTGGTAGCGCGGAAGCCGGCGGTCTGGGCGCGCACAATCTCCGCGGCGGGAATACGGACGATGTAAGAGGTGCCGGAGTTCAAGGCTTCGACCTTGCTGCTGTCAATGTCAAATCCCGTCACCGCGAAGCGCTGCTCGCTGAAAAGCAGAGTGAGCGGCAGACCAACGTATCCCATTCCGATGATGCCGATGCGGGCCTGGTGCGAGGCGATGCGGGATTCGAGAGCGGAGGAGAGAGAAGCCGAGGAGGACATACAAAAGACTCCAGACGAATTAAGAGGCTGAGAGTTCATCGTAGCAAAAAGAACGGCCCAAAAAGGTGGTGTTTTGGCGAAAGCGAGGTTGGGATGGGGAATTTAGCCCTCCGGTGCTGGCTAGGACTTGACTTCGAAGCGGTTGCAGGCGCCCAGCACCGAATGATTCAAACGGATATCTGATCGTGCGGCACGACTCGCACCGAATGGCGCCCCGCATCAAAACCGTCAAGCAACGCGTTATGATGGGCGATGATTTGCTCGAACGTGAGAGCGTCAGTGTCGGCCGTCATGTGCCCATCGCGGATCAACGTGACATCGTACCCGAGACTCACCGCCCTGCGCACCGTGGTATCGACGCAATACTGTGTCATGCAGCCGGTAACGATTAGCCTATCGACGTTGCGCAATTTCAGTTCGGCAGTCAGGGTGGTATTGAAAAACGAATCGCACGCCGTCTTGTGAATGACCGGCTCATTCACGGCGGGGGTGATTTCTGCTTTGATGTGCCAGCCGGGCGAGCCTCGTTCAAGGCGGTGGCCAGGCTGTCCGTCGTGCTGCACAAACAAGACAGGAATATGGTGGCTTCGCGCGCCCGCGATCAGCCTCGCGATCCTCGCAACAACCTCGTCCAGCGCGCGGAGATTCTCAACCCTTCGCTTCGTGTTGCCTGGACCCAGGATTGCGTTCTGAACGTCAATAATCAAAAGCGCTTCGTTTGCCATATCCAGAGATTTCCACCTCTACTCAATCCCACAGCCGCAGCCGGGTGAGGGAACTCTCACACGGAGGAAGTCGGCTACGCGCTGGTAGGCGTCGATCTGGTTTTCGACGCGGGCGAAGCCGTGGCCTTCGTTCTCATAAATTTTGAGGATGGCTGTGCCGCCCGTCTTCTTGATCGCCGTGGCGATCTGCTCGGCTTCGCTGCGGGGGCAGCGGGGATCGTTGGCTCCGGCGAGAATGAGCAGCGGCGCTTTTACCTTGTCGATGAAGTTAATCGGCGAGCGATCTTCCCACAGAGCTTTGTCCTTGACGGGGTCGCCCATGAAGAGGCGGTCGTATTCCTGGAGTTGCGGATCTTCGTTTTCAAACTCGGTAAACCAGTTGACGAAGGGAACGATGGGGACTCCGGCGGCCCACATCTCGGGGTGGCGGGTGACGGCCATCATGGTGAGGTATCCGCCGTAG
Source organism: Candidatus Korobacteraceae bacterium (assembly GCA_049521655.1). Lineage (GTDB taxonomy): Bacteria > Acidobacteriota > Terriglobia > Terriglobales > Acidobacteriaceae > TOLSYN. The sequence goes on along the minus strand of JBEKOO010000040.1, from coordinate 11,353 downwards.
CTGCCGCCCATGACGATGAGCTTGGCGGGATCGACGAAGCCGGTGCGCAGTATGAATTCGGCTGCGCCGATGACATCGTTCAACTCCTCGCCTCCAGCATCGTGGCGATTGCCCTCCTGGAACTCGCGGCCATAGCCGGTACCTCCGCGATAATTCGGAGCAATAATAAGATAGCCCTGATTGCTCATGTATTGGACAAAGCGGTTGAAGCCATCCATTGACTGTGCGGCTGGACCGCCGTGGATGTAAACAATGGCAGGATATTTCTGATTGCGGACGATGTTGTTGGGAATGTAAGCCCAGGCGGAGATGGTGAACTTTCCGTCGCGGCTGGGGTAGTGAACCAGGCTCGGCATGACCATGCTGGACGCGCTGAGTCCGCCGACGAAGGAGTTAGTGAGTTGGGTGGACTGTTTGGACTTGAGGTCGAAGACGTAGAGGTCGTTGGGCGCCTTGGCCCCGCTGTGGTAGTAGAGCAGGCGCTGTCCGTCGCGCGTCCAGGGTGAGGCTTCTCCGGCGAAGGCATTAACGCCTTCGGGGAGTTCGAGGCGGTGGACTTCACCGCCCGAGCGGGAGCGGCTATAAAGCGCCTCGCGGCCATCGACATTGGCCGACCAGCTGATATTCAGGCCGTCGGGCGAGAAGCTATTGGCGTGAATCTCCCACTTGTCGGCGGTGACCCAGGTGAGCTGTTTGGAGGCGATATCGAGCAGGGCTACGTTGTCATAGCCATTGGCAGCGTTACTCGTAACCAGCAGGCTCTTGCCGTCGGGCGAGAAGGCGCCAGCGAAAAAAGTCTGCTCGCCGGAGTGGGGCGTGAGATTGGTGGCGTGCTTGGTGGCCAGGTCATAGAGGAAGATGTTGGAGTCTTTGCCGCTGACGTTTTCCTGGGTGTAGGCGAGCGAGCTGCCATCCGGCGACCAGAGGGGCGAGAAGTTGCCGAGCTGGGGCGGAGAATTGCGCGTGACATGCGTGGTGCGCCGCGAAGCGATGTCGATGATGTCGATCTCAAAGCTGGGCGAGGTCTTGTCCTTGGTCATGTAGGCGACAGAGCGGGAGTCGGGCGACCAGGCGGGAGCTTCGTCGGCGGAGTCGGGCGAGGCGGTGAGGTTGGTGACCTCGCCATTTTGCGGACTGACCAGGAAGATGTCCCAGAGTTCGTTGCCATCCTTGTCGCTGACGTAGGCGATCCACTTGCCGTCGGGCGACCACGCTGGTTCAGCCTGGCGCTGGTCGCTGATGGTGAGCTGGGTGGGCCAGCCTCCCCCTGAGGGAAGCGTCCACAGATTGCTGCGTCCGCTGATATTGGAGATGAAGGCGACCTGCTTTCCATCCGGCGACCAGGCCGAGCCGCCGGTCTGGCGGGTGCTGTAGAGCGTGGAAATGGAGAATTTCTGCAGATTCTCCACCGTGGCCGACTGGAGCTGGGCGGGATCGGTGACGGCCTTCGGAACGGGAAGAGACTGCGCTTTGGCAAGGGTACTCATGAAGATCACGATAACAAATACGAGGCGCGGAAGCATGAAAGAAGTGTAGCAAAGCGGGCGGCGCTTTCGCGCAGCGAGGCGTCTGGCGAAGAACACTGAGGTTGGCAAGAATAGGCGATCCCCGCTCGCTACTCGTAGCGCAGGGATTCTGTCGGTTGCAACTTGGAAGCACGGCTGGCCGGCAAATATCCAAAGAGCACGCCAGTGGCGCAGGAGACCACGAAGGAAATCACCACGGAATAAATCGAGATAGGAATCTTCAGTCCCACCTCTGGCGGAATTAGCGGTTCGACGATGATCTTCACACCGACCGCGATGGCGATTCCGATAATCGCGCCCATTCCGCTGATGATGAGAGCTTCAATCAGGAACTGATAGAGAATCTCTTCCCGCTTTGCGCCAACGGCCTTGCGCAGTCCAATCTCGTGGGTGCGTTCGGTCACCGTCACCAGCATGATGTTCATGATGCCGACGCCGCTGATGATCAAGGCGATCGTGCCGACCAGCAGCAGAACGACGGTGAGGGCCATGGAGATTTTGCGTGCTGCCTCCAGAATCGAAGCCAGGTTCTGCACCAGGTAGACTGCGCCCGAGGCATGGCGGCTCTTGAGCAGCGATTGCACGGCGAGGGTGGTCTCCGGCACGCTGTCGCCGGTATCCGACTGCGCGTAAAGGGTGCGAATGTAGTCGCTGCCCGCGTAATACTTGATGAGTCCAAAGGGAATGAGCACGGATTGCGAAGTGATCTCCGACTGGCCGAAGGTGGCTACCCGTTCGCGAAAGACGGCAATTACGGTAAAGGTCTGCTCGCCGACGCGGAGCTGCCGCCCAATCATCGGTCCCGGAGGCAACTGCTTAGCCAGATCCTGGGTGATCAAGCATGCCTTGGCTCCGGTCGCCTGGTCCAGATCGTCAAAGAAGCGGCCCTCGATGATGAAAAGATTGCGGATCTTCTGGAAGCCCTCGGTGACGCCGACCAGCGCGACCGGCTTTTCCTGTCCATTGATGACGATGCTGGTGGGCATGTCATAGGTGCCCGCGACCTCGACCACATGCGGCAGGTGGCGGACGGCTTCCATATCGGCGAGAGTGATTTCATCTGCCTGCGAACGTGCGCCTCCGATGCCTCCGCCGTAGTTGGCGTAGACAATGTTGGAACCAACGCCCTCGATCTGCGCCATTACATAAATTTTGCCGATGAGCGCGATCGTCACCACCAAAACGATGCATGCCGAACCAATCACCACGCCCAGCATGGTCAGCGCTGCCTTCACTTTGTTGGCACGCAGAGCGTCAAGCGCTACCTGCCATGTCTCACGGCTGATCTTCGCCATGGATTCCCTTCAGTCGGACATTGCATCTACCAGTTTCAGGGTTCGGGCGTGCTCTTTGCAAGCCTCTCGCTACCTGCAGTTGATTTCTATCATCATCTGCTCTGTCCGCTGGCTGCTCGCGACTGTTGAGCGTGCCTTTTTCCCCGTCCACATGCAATTGCTGCCCTGGGGCTGATGCCGATGATACGATGACAGTAGACTGTTATGCCTTTGAAAACACTATTCCTCAATCCGCCCTCGTTCGAGAACTTCGACGGCGGCGCCGGTTCGCGCTGGCCAGCCACGCGCGAAATCGAGTCCTATTGGTACCCGGTTTGGCTTGCCTATCCCGCCGGGATGTTGGAAGGGTCGCGTCTGCTGGACGCCAATCCGCACCACGTCAGCGCGGAGCAGACCATCGAAATCGGTAAAGAATACGATTTCATGGTTCTCTTCACCAGCACCCCCGGATTTGAAGGTGACGTTAAGCTCTCCGGTCTGATGAAGCGGGCTAATCCCCGCCTCAAGGTCTGTTTCGTCGGACCGCACGTGACCGTTTCGCCGGAGCACGCGCTGAGCCATCCCGAAATCGATTTCATCGTGCGCCGTGAATTTGATTTTGCGGTGGTGGAATATGCGAACGGCAAACCGCTGGCTGAGATCCTCGGCGCCAGCTTCCGCGGGCCGGATGGAAAGGTTGTGCATAACCTGGATCGCCCCGCCATCGAAAATCTGGACGCTCTGCCGCACGTGGTCGATGTCTATAAGCGCGACCTGGACGTCACCCGCTACAATGTTCCGTTCCTGCAGCATCCCTATGTTGCGCTATATTCGACGCGCGGATGCCCGGCGCAGTGTACCTTTTGCCTCTGGCCCCAGACGCACTCCGGACACGCGTGGCGGAAGCGCTCTTCGGACGACATTGCGGCCGAGATGGTGAAGGCAAAGGCGTACTGGCCGGAGGTAAAAGAGTTCTTCTTCGACGACGACACCTTCAACATTCAGAAGGCACGCACCATTGAACTCTGCTCGAAGCTCAAGCCTCTGGGACTCACCTGGTCCTGCACCTCACGCGTGACCACAGACTACGAGACCCTGAAGGCGATGAAGGAAGCGGGTTGCCGCCTGCTGATCGTTGGATTTGAATCCGGCGACGCCCAGATTTTGAAGAACATCAAGAAGGGCGCAACCCTGGAGCGCGCCCGCCAGTTCGTGAAAGACTGCAAGAAGCTGGGTCTGGCCGTTCACGGCGACTTCATTCTTGGCCTTCCCGGCGAAACCCGCGAGACCATCCGCCGCACCATCGACTTCGCCAAGGAACTCAACGTGGAGACCATCCAGGTTTCCGTGGCACACGCCTATCCCGGCACCGAATTTTATGACTATGTGCGGGAGAACGATTTCATCATCAAGCAAAACGACATGGTTGATATCGGCGGCCACCAGGTGGCGCACGTGCAATATCCTGGACTGCCCGCCGACTACACCATGGAAATGGTTCACAAGTTTTATGACGAGTACTATTTCCGCCCCAAGGTCTGGGTCCCGATCGTTCTCGGCTCGCTGTTTAAGAACGAGGATCGCAAGCGGCTTTACAAGGAGGCGAAGGAGTTCCTGACTCTTCGCAAATCCCGCATCAAGGCGGTGCAGGAGGCGCGGGCAAAACAGGCGGCGCGCGAAGCGGAAGCGGCCAAGGTTTAACTCTCCATCGCTGGGTACATCTAAAGCGGCCCGCGCGACGGCGGGAGTTCTTGAAGGCTCCGTCACGGAGACAATCTCGGCAGAGATGAAACCCAATAAGAAATGCCCTTGCTTCCGCGAGGGCATTTTCACATCAACTCACACCAGAGTCACAGAATTTCGCAACAGCCTCTCCAAGGCCAAACCCGCAGTCTGTCACGGAAACCGTCAAGCCACCTTCATCACATTTCCGGCTTGGGGACCTTTCTGCCCCTCGACGATTTCAAACTCCACCTGGTCGCCTTCCTGAAGGCTCTTGTAACCTTCGCTGGTGATTGCGCTGTAATGCACAAAAACATCGGGACCATCTTCACGTCCGATAAACCCAAATCCTTTAGCGTTGTTGAACCACTTCACAGTTCCCTTGAGACGAGCCACTTACTGTTCCTCCGAGCGTCTTGCTATCGGCGACGAAACCGACGGTCTCAACCGGCGCAAACCTTGCGGAGTTCAGGTTTTGTTATTGCACTGCTGAACTTCACAGGTCAATCCCGTTGTTGACCTGATTTCGAGGATTGTCCTCCAGTTTATCCGGGTTGTCAACGTGGTACATAGCGGAAAAACAGCGTCCTGCAAAGGCTTTCAGGGCCAATGCCGCGAGCCTGAGCTGGATTCACCTCCGCTTGCTCACTTTGTTACTCCCGAATATGTGAAACTTCTGTGCTGCCCAAAGAATTCCGGCGATTGCCTTGCCATCATGCACTTTTCCGCTCATCACCCACTGCACGGCTTTGGCGAGAGGAACAAGCTTGCAGACGATAAACTCGTCTTCCTCGGGAGTAGCCTTGCCCTTATGCAAATCGCGAGCCGCAAAGATGGACATTGTCTCGTCAAGAAAGCCGGGACTCGAGTAGTAACAGAGAGCCGGCTTCCACTCTGATGCCGAGTAGCCTGTCTCCTCGGCGAGTTCGCGCTTGGCCGCCGTGAGCGCATCTTCTCCCTCGTCGATGCGTCCTGCGGGCAACTCCCATAGCTCCTGATTTGCGGCGTAGCGGTATTGCCGGATCAGCAGAACCGAAGGTTTTTTCTTGTGCTCATCAAGCGCGAGAATCACCACCGAACCGGGGTGACGGATAATGTCGCGGCGCACCTTTGCACCCGAGGGTTCAATTACTTCATCGCTGATAACCTGGAAGACCGGAGCTCTATGCACGACCGTCGAGGACAATACCTGAACTGCCTTCTGTTTGCGGGCCTGCTTCGTGCCGGTCTTCGCCTTTGGAGAGTTCTTGCGGGAAACTTTCGTGCTTGCGTTCGCCATGCCGACACTATACACAATTCGACAGCGCGCCGTGCTACTCTGCTGTCGTGAATCAAGTGAAGACCATCTCCTTCGTCGGCTCAGGAGCGCTTGCCACCGCGCTTGCAAAGTTGTTTCGGGCGCAAGGCTTTGCGATTGGCGAGATCGTTGCACGCTCTGCGGCGGCATCGCAACGCAAGGCACGCACCCTGGCGCGCTCGGTAGGAGCGCAGGCTACAACGCCAGCGAAGGCCAAACTCACTTGCGACCTGCTGTGGCTGGCGGTGCCGGACGAAGCGATTGCAGAGGTCTCGGGGGTGCTGGCCGGTTGTACGAAGTTACCGCCAGTCATTTTGCATGCCAGCGGTGCGCTAAGCAGCCAGGCGCTGGCCGAACTTGCAAAGCGTGGCGTGCATACCGGAAGCGCGCATCCGATGATGACGTTTGTCGCCGGCGAGCCGCCGAGTTTGGAGGGTGCGTGGTTTGCTTTAGAGGGCAGCCAGAAGGCGCTGCGGACGGCGCGCGCTATCGCTCGCAAACTGGGCGCAAGAAGTTTCACCATCGAGCCTGACGCAAAGCCCCTGTATCACGCATTCGGCGCCATGCTTTCCCCGATGCTGGCCACGGAACTTGCGGCCGCGGAAAAAGTCGGCCAGCGCGCCGGAATCGGGGACCGGGATGTGCGCCGCATCATGGAGCCAATCGTGCTGCGTACGGTACGCAACGTACTGCGCAACGGAGCAGGGAAGTCCTTCAGTGGGCCGCTCGCCCGCGGCGATGTTCGCATCGTTCAGTCGCACTTGGAGTCGCTCGGCGCTTCGCCTGAGTCTCACGTCTATCGGGCATTGATGGAGTATGCGTGCGAGATGCTGCCGGTGAAGCGTGCCTGTGAGATGAAAAAGCTCCTGCATCGGCGGGGTGCAGGAGGCGGAAAATAGGAACTGCGGAGCGATTAGTGGAAGGGTGTGAACAGGTGCCCCATTTTGTCGCGCTTTGTCCGCAGGTACTTGACGTTGCTCTCGAAAATCTCCACGTCGGCAGGAACCCGCTCCACGACTTCGATTCCCCCTGTCTGCACGGCGTCCACTTTTTCCGGATTATTCGATATCAGACGGAGTTTGCGCACTCCAAGGGCCTTCAAGATCTCCACCGGCATATGATAGGCGCGGCAGTCAGCCTCGTAGCCAAGTTTCACATTGGCTTCCACCGTGTCCAGTCCCTGGTCCTGTAATTCGTAGGCCTGCAATTTCGCCATCAGTCCGATGCCGCGCCCTTCTTGCTCTTCATAAATCAAAATGCCCCTGCCGGCTTCTCGAATCATCGTCAGCGCAAGTTCCAGTTGCTGGCGGCAATCACAGCGCATGGAATGAAACACGTCTCCGGTGAGGCACTGCGAGTGGATTCGGACCAGCGGCGGCTCGGAGTGAATATCCCCCATGACAAGAACGACAGACTCTTCGCGCCGGCGCTCCGTGCCGTCAGGCGAGCCGGTTGCGGGAGTTCCCGGAACGAAGCCTTCAAATCCTAGAATCCGGAAATGTCCCCAGCGCGTGGGAAAATCGGCTTCTGCGATCTTTCGTATCGGCATTGTGTTCACTTCTACAGTATAGACGCTGCTACGGCGCTCATGGATTCACTCGGGCTGAGGAGTCTGGGAACTATTCTGCCGTGTTCACGCTCGCGGCTGGACGCGTCATGATGCTAAGCACCACCGAGCCCGCCAGCACCACGACGATCAAGCCGAGCGCATATGCGGTTGGAATTTCGAAGTAACTTGCTCCGAGCATTTTGATTCCAATGAACGTCAGGATGATGGCCACGCCGTAGTTGAGCAGATGGAAGACCTGCATCAGGCCCGCAAGAGCAAAGTACAGCGAACGCAGCCCGAGTATGGCAAAAATGTTTGAGGTGAAAACAACATAGGGCTGCCGCGTCACAGCCAGCACTGCGGGAATCGAATCGACGGCAAAGATCACGTCCGTCGCTTCGATCACGATGAGCACCAGCGCCAATTTGGTGAACAGACGTGTGCCGCTTCGCACGCTGGTAAAGCTCCCGCCGCCAAAGTCCTCCGTCAGCCGCAGGTGGCGCTGCGCAAAACGCGTAATGAAACTGTCTCCGGGATTTGCCTGCTCATCTTGAGGGAAGAGCAGCTTGATGCCCGCATAGACCAGGAAGGCTCCGAATAGATACATCACCCAGTGGAAGCGGTTCAGCAGCGTGACTCCAGCGCCGATAAAAACAGCCCGCATCACCATTGCGCCAAGAATTCCCCAGAACAAAACCTTGCGTTGAAACTCTGAAGGAACCTTGAAGTAGCGGAAGATGAGCAGAAAGACAAACAGATTGTCCACGCTGAGCGCTTCTTCCATCACGTAGCCGGTCAAAAATTCCAGCGAGTACTGACGGTTGGCGTGCGCCGGATCGCCAGTCATGGAATGCCCGTAGAGATAGAGCAACACGGCAAACCCCGCTGCCAGCGCAACCCAGAGCGTGGTCCAGCCCAGCGATTCGCGCACACTGAATGCGTGTGCCTTGCGGTTGAATACTCCCAGGTCCAGCACCAGCACCAGGAGCACGAAAGCAAGGAACAAAATCCAGAACAGCAGGTTGGGAGGAGTTTGCATGGTCGAGCGTTCTCTGTCTTGGGACGGCCTTCCGCCCTTGGTTCCTTAAGCCTAACACCGGGGTTGTGCTGAGTGGAGCACGCTGCAATAACAGAAATTTCGCGTGATGGCCCGCCCGTGACTGTATCGGAGTCGCCCTAGCGCGTGTTCAATGCACGAACAGCTTCCATCACGATGTCGCCCACGATCTGCAGACTCGCAGCACTGCATTTATCCGCCGTGTCCTGCGTGGTGTGGTGATAGAGGTTGTTGAAGCCGTAATTCAGGTCGATGATGTCTACAACCGGAATCCCGACAGCGCGGAAGGGAAGATGGTCGTCCTCGATTGCATTGTTGCGGGTGGAAAAGTGCGACGCTTGTCCCGTGCGCTGGGCGGCCCGGTAGACCACATTCAGCAGCCATGGCGTGGAATTCATATCGCGGTCCAGATCCAGATCCTTGTCGCCAATCATATCCAGCAGCAGAAATGCCTTGACCTTCGACGCCGTCCCATCCTCGGACCAGCGCTTTGCCAGCTGTTTGCTGCCATACACGCTATCCGTGTCGCTCCACTCCACGGTAGCTTCTTCGCCGTCGGTAAACAGCAGCCAGATGCTGTAACTCTCAGGCGGGTGAATTCGTAACTGGCTGGCGATTTCCAGCATCAATCCCACGTTTGAGCCCCCATCGTTGGCTCCCACAAAGCTCGTGTTCTTCAGGGGATAATTCGTATCGTAGTGCCCCGCGATGACAATAATGCCGTCCTTTTTGCCGGGAAACTTTGCGATGATGTTGTTCATCGCAAACCGCCCTGCGGCGGTCTGCACGTTGAACTTATCCTCTTCGATCTGCGCGCCGTCCAGGTGCCCGAGGATGAACTCCTCTGCCTTGGCGTGTCCGCTGCTGCCCAGGTAGCGCGGACCGAGCGCAACAAATTCTTTCAGGTTCTGGTAAGCCTTTTCTCCGCTGATCTTCAGCGCCGCAGGCGTCTCCGGCTTCGGATCGAAATCCTCGGCTCGCAACGCGGTCTTTTGCGTTGTGCTGGCTTGCGCGGCTGTCTCCCCGGTGCCGCTCTGGGCCTCGCGGCAGCCTGCTGCGAGCATGGTTGAAGCCACCAGCAGCAGCGCTAGAATCTTGGAGCCTCCCTTGCGGAGTGGATCGCGCTCCAGGAAGCCCAGATGCTCACTCATCATTATTTCTTCTCGTCCCGCTTCTTGCGCTGCTTGGGATGAACGATATATGCAACTCCGATGCTGCCCGCATACAGAACAATCATGGGAGCGGCGAAGATGCACATATTCATGATGTCGGTAGTAGGAGTGATTATCGCGGCGATGATAAAGATCACAAGAATCGAGTAGCGGAAGTTGCGCCACATCCAGCCCGCACTGACGATGCCGAACAGGGCAAGGAAGAAGACCAGGATTGGCATCTCGAAGATCACGCCGAGCCAGAGCACAATCGTCATAAACAGATTGGTGTACTCGTTGATCGTGATCATCGGTGTGAACTGCTGGCTGTAGCCGATAAGGAAATCCAAGGCCGCCGGATACACCATCTTGTAGGCGAACAGGCCGCCGGCCAGGAACAATCCCACGGTGCTGAACATGAACGGCGCCACATACCGGCGCTCATTCTTGTAAAGGCCGGGAGCAATGAACGCCCACACCTGGTAAAGAACAAAGGGTGAAGCCACAAATATCCCGACGATCAAGCTGACCTTCAGGTACATATTGAAGGGGTCGGTGGGATTGGTATAGACCAGGTTGACGGGAAGGTTGTGATTCTTGAGGGCAAAAACGATGGGAGCCTGCATCCAGCTGAAAATCTTGTCATGCCACCAGTAACAGACGCCGAAGCCGACGCCGATGGAGACAACGCTCCAGATGATGCGCTTGCGGAGCTCTTCGAGGTGCTCCATGAAGCCCATGGATGACAGTTCTTGTCTGTCCTTAAAACTTCCTGTGGGAGTAGCTGTTTCTGGCATCAGAACCTTTGCTGGATCGTCCGGTTAGCTGCTCTGCAGGGCAGAGTCGCTTGGGGCCGGCGCCGGATCAAGGGTGGGTTGCTCGGTCACCGCTTCAGCCGGGGACGCTTCGTAGGAGGCGGGAGCCGCACTGGCTTGTACCGCTGGCTCGTCGGTTTCCGCCGGAACTGGAGCCGAAATCTCTTCAGACGCAGTGGAGGCTACTACCGGCGCTTCGGGCGGATGCACCGTGAAGTTCTGCGCGTCGAAGGCCATCCTGGCGGTGTTCATCAGCCGTTCGTGCGCGCTGTCAATTTCCGAGAGGGCTGATTTTACCGCCGGAGGAAGCAACGTCTGCGCGAACGAAGAGGTCTGCTGCCCTCCCGACTGCATAATCGGACCAATATCAACCCCAGCCTTATCCATTTCAGACTGGATCTGGGACTTGAAACTATTGGATGCACGCTTGAACTCCGCCAGGAATTTCCCAACCTCGCGTGCAATTTCGGGTAACTTCTTTGGGCCGAACAGGACCAGCACCAGCAAGAAGATGAAGATTGTATCGGGCATCGACATACGCTGCTATCATACACGGCAAGTCCCTCCGCCGGTAAGCAGGTAACCCACTCGAGAGCTGAAAATATCCGTCTGCAGCAGGCTTGGCGTGCGATCCAGTCTCGAACTCCGGGCTGGAAAAGTTACGAAGCGTAGGCGCTGTCTTGTGCATCTTAAGTGATATAGTGCGGGCGCGGGCGATTTCCGAATCCAGCATCTGTGGCGCGCTAACCTATTTCGCGGCGAAACTGCTATACTCTTGTGAAATCGAGGGTTGCGCCTTTCCCCAGTCATGGCGCGGCAAACATTCACGCAGCGCTCAAGCGCAGGCCAAAAGAAGGATGTATCAATGCCAGGACGTTCTCGTCGCTCACTTGTTTTTGTTTTTCTCGCAATTCTGACTTGCGGTTTCCTTGGCGTGGTATTCGGGCGAACCGGGGCCGAGC
>JBEKOO010000039.1:0-49967 GCA_049521655.1 Candidatus Korobacteraceae bacterium | reverse complement strand
CCTTGATGGGGCACAAAACAAGTTTCATGCCGGTAAATTTCTATTACTGGGGTGTTGTAGTTGTTTCGTTCATCGTAATTTTGATAACCCCGGAGAGTCGCAAACGGGCGCTCTAGCGTCGACTATTCACAACCTGCAATGATGCTGCTTTGAGAACAAGCGGGCCGTTAGTGGAGTATCGGTGGCGGCCCGCGAACTCAGAAATTCGAACACAATCTTTCGTGACGCCCGGAAAAACTCTCCTTCACCTTGCCGCTGAACGCACGTCCTTGCTGATGAATCGGTCGCACCACGGGAATTTAGAGAAAAAGAGAGGCAGATATCACGCATCAAGGTGATGCGCAACCTGTTTCCGTCCATATCATCCCAGATACACTCTGGCCGACTTTCTTAAACATATTTGTAATCCGGATTCCTATTCTCCCCCGTTTCCGGAGCATTAGGCGGTATCGGTGTGTGCGCCTCGGCGATTGGCGTGCCGCATCGAAGCAGCAGATCACCTTTGTAAGTCACTGAGGAGCTTTGCTATGGCGCGTCTACGCTCTTGGGCACTATCAGCAATTTCACCATGGATCATCCTCATCATTGCCGTATCTTGCTCCACGGCGGCTCGCGCAGGGATCGGATTTCAGCCAATTTCTCCGGAAGAGCTGAAGATGACCAGTGAACCCAAGGCGCCGGGCGCGCCTGCGGTCATCCTCTTCCGTCAGGTTGACCGCGATGACAATGGCAGGACATCGCACGAGGACGATTATTTCCGCGTCAAGATTCTGACTGAAGAAGGACGCAAGTACGCTGATATCGAAATTCCGTTTTTCAAAGAAAGTTCGAGCGTCGACAAGATCAGGGCACGCACAATCAGGCCCGACGGTTCGGTGATAAATTTCGATGGCCAGGTCTTCGAAAAGACCATCGTCAAGGCGAAGGGTGTGAAATATCTAGCCAAGACTTTCACCCTTCCCGACGTCCAAGCAGGTAGCATTGTCGAGTACTTCTATACCATCAATCTCGGCGAGGAGTGGATCTACGAGTCGCACTGGATCGTCAGCAATGAACTCTTCACAAAGAGAGCGAAGTTTTCACTGAAGCCTTACACAAACACCTATCAAACAGTGAACTTCCATTGGAGTTGGCAGGGCGTGCCAACCCCGCCTAAAGATGGTCCCGATCACATTATCCGCCTCGAGATGAACGACATTGCTGGTTTTCAAACAGAAGATTACATGCCCCCGGAGAACGAATTGAAGGCGCGTGTGAACTTCACATACAGCGAAGAGTTCCAGGGAAACGATCCCGCTGCCTTCTGGAAGCGGACCGGGAAGAAGATGAACGCCAAAATGGAGGACTTCATTGACAGGCCCAACGCGATGGAGCGGGCCGTTTCCGAGATTGTCTCCCCGAGTGATTCTCCCGAGCAAAAGGCTGAAAAGCTCTATACCCGCGTACAGCAACTACGCAACACATTCTACGAGGTTCATAAGTCGGAGCAGGAGAAGAAGCGCGACAACGAAAAGGAGCTGCCCAACGTGGAGGCCGTCTGGAACAACGGTTACGGAGACGGCTGGCAACTCACCTGGCTTTATCTTGGGCTTGTCAGGGCGGCAGGGCTCGAAGCCTATGGAGTCATGGTTTCCGATCGTGACAGATACTTCCTCAACCCAACTCAGATGGACAGCACGAAGCTGGATGCCAATGTAGTTCTGCTTCGCCTCAACGGTCAGGATGTCTATTGCGATCCTGGCGCCGCTTATACGCCGTTCGGACTACTGCCCTGGCAGGAAACCGGGGTTCGAGGGCTGCGGCTGGACAAGAACGGCGGCAGTTGGATTCAGACCACGCGTGTGGAAAGCTCGGTCTCGCGGATCGAGCGCACGGCGAATCTGAAACTTTTAGCGGATACTGGGGAACTTGAAGGCAAGGTCACCGTCACTTACACCGGCCTGGAGGCCAGTTCGCGCCGGGTGAACCAGCGCAACCAGGATGAAACTGCAAGAAAAAAGTTTCTCGAGGATGAGCTTCGAGAATCCATTCCTGTGTCAGCAGAAGTGGAGCTTGTAAACAAATCTGATTGGAAGAGTTCTTCACTGCCGCTGGTTGCCGAATTCAGCCTGAAAGTCCCCGGATGGGCGATACCGGCGGGCCGACGTGCTTTGCTCACGATCGGGCTGTTTTCCGCGGCGGAGAAACACGTCTTCGAACATGATGAGCGCACTCATCCAATTTATTACCAATACCCAAGCACGAAGCTGGACGACATAACGATCGAGCTGCCTGACGGCTGGCGTGCAATCAGTCTGCCTCCGGAGGCAAGCACGGATCTGAAATCCATCGCCTTTGACTCGAAGCTGGAAAACGACAAAGGAAGATTGCATCTCTCGCGCAAGCTGACTACCGACATTCTGATGTTGGACGCGAAATACTACTCTACGTTGCAGAACTTCTACCGCATGGTGAGGACGAGAGATGAGGAACAAATTGTCTTGCTGCCGGGCACAGCCGCTGCTTCCAGGTAATCGGAGTGCGCTGGTTTTTCTGCTGATGGTTGTTTGCTCGCTGGTCTGCGTGTCTCCCGCATCGGCCGGTAGCGAAGCTCCCGCCTGGATGCACGCACTGGTCAATGTTCCGCTTCCGGCCCACGATGAAAAGACCAATGCCGTTCTGCTCTATTCAGAGACAACGGTTAATGTCATCTCCGCTGGCGAGGTAAGAACACAGCTTCGCGAAGCATACAAGATTCTGCGGCCCGACGGTCGCGGCTACGGCATCGTCAGAATTCCATTTAATCCCCAGAGAAAAATCACATACCTGCGTGGCTGGTGTATTCCCGCACAGGGTAAAGACTTCGTGGTTAAGGATGAGGCAGCAGCTGAAGTCTCCCTGACAGAGATTGAGGGAGGCGATCTAGTCAACGATGTAAAGATGAAGTTTCTGCAAATCCCGGCGGCTGATCCGGGGAACATTGTCGGCTACGAGTACGAGGTTGAGGAGCATCCCCTGGCCTTACAGGATGTCTGGCATTTTCAGGAGTACAGCCCATCGCGGGAGAGCCATTACTCGCTGCAACTGCCTTCAGGTTGGGAGTACAAGGCGAACTTCCTCAACTATCCGGAAGTCAGGCCAACCCCGGCCGGGGCTAACCAGTGGCATTGGGTCGTTAACGGCATTGCCGGGCTTCGTGATGAAATTGATATGCCGCCCTTCAATGGGGTGGCTGGGCATATGATCGTCACTCTTTTCCCGCCTGGTGGTCACAGCCAAAGCGCATTCGCGAACTGGCGGGAGATGGGGGACTGGTATCGAAACCTCACGGGTGGCCGGCGCGATGCTTCATCGGAGATCAAACAGAAGGTCGCTATACTGACTGCCGAGGCACCCTCCTTGCTCGATAAGATGAAGATCCTGGCGAAATTTACCCAAGGCGAACTGCGGTATGTTGCGATTCAACTGGGCATCGGAGGATACCAACCGCATGCGGCGGCGGAAGTCTTTAGCCATCGGTACGGAGACTGTAAGGACAAGGCAACACTAATGAGTTCGATGCTTCATGAGATTGGCGTCGAATCGTATTATGTTTTGATTAATTCGGTGCGGGGCTCCGTCACACCTGAAGTGCCCGCGTACTTAGGCGCGTTCAACCACGCAATCCTAGCCATCAAACTGCCGGACGAAGTCTCAAGCCCGTTTCTGATCGCCACAATGCAGCATCCCAGGCTGGGCCGCCTGCTGTTCTTCGATCCGACGAACGAGCTGACTCCATTTGGGCAGGTCGGCGGATATTTGCAATCGAACTGGGGCCTGCTGGTTACTCCCGAGGGCGGCGAACTGGTTCAACTGCCACGGCTGCCAGCCGAGACCAACAGCATCCAGCGCACCGGAAAGTTTGTGCTGAACTCTGCAGGGACTTTGGAGGGCGAGGTCAGAGAGGTGCGCGTCGGCGATCGCGCAAGCTCCCAAAGGTCTTCTTTGCGTTCGGCAAAACAGGCCGCGGACAGGATCAAGCCGCTCGAAGAGCTCTTGGCAAACTCGCTTTCGACCTTTCATATCACACAGGCAAGTATCGTTAATCTCCACGAGAGCGACCTGCCGATCGAGTATCACTACTCCTTGGTTGCCGCGAACTACGCCAAGAACGCTGGAGGATTGCTGGTGCTGCGGCCGCGAGTGCTTGGCACAAAATCACGCAACTTATTGGAAACGAAAGATGCCCGCAAGTTCCCCGTGGAATTCGAGGGGCCGGCGAAGGACTCAGACACATTCGAGATCACGTTGCCGCCTGGCTATGAGGTGGACGACCTGCCCCCACCGGTCGATGCCGACTTCAGCTTTGCAAGTTATCACTCAAAATCAGAGGTGCGGGGAAATCTGATCCGATACTCCCGCACATTTGAGGTGAAAGAACTGACCGTCCCTGCCAGCCGGACAGAAGAACTCAAGAAATTCTATCGCATCATCGCCACCGATGAGCGGAACACATCTGTTCTCAAGATTACGTTGCATTAGCCGCAGAATGTCGTAACACCATGCGCAAAGCCAACCGTAACTCGCGGCCCGCTCACGGCAGCACAAAGGGTGCCGAGATGGTGGTCGGCCCCTGAGTCACCACGGTCACAGTTGCCGGTGTCGCTTGCAGTGCCGCGTACTGTGCCGCCGAGATCGTCGCCGAAACCTGCTGCGGCGGCGCTGGCACCTTTTCCATGGACCATCCGAAGGCCGCCGGCCGTGTCCTGGAGCGCAAAAGAGAAAACATCGAACACACGGGCGCCGAGATCGTCGTCACCGCCTGCCCCGGATGCCTGATTCAGCTGACCCGCGCCGCCGAAGCCAGCGGCAAGTTCAAGGCCATGCACATCAGCCAAGCTCTCTGATTCATTTTATCTTCGACTTTAGTCGGCAAAATCATACAGCTTCGCGGGATTTGTGGTGAGGATGCGCTGCCGAGTCAGCGGCTCCGGAATCCAGCGCGCCAATAAATCGAACAGAGTTGCGTCGACCGGCATGGCCCCCTGGAACGAGGGATGCGGCCAATCGCTTCCCCAGACCATACGCTCGGGTGCAGCCTCGACCAGTGCCCTCGCAATCGGAGTGACATCCTCATATGGGCAATGCAGGGCGGAAAAGCGGTAGGGGCCGGTGAGCTTCACCCAGCAGTTGCCTTCTCGCACAAGCGCGAGCAGCGTGGTAAATCCCGGATGCGACAGCCCCAGCTGTGCGGGTATATGTCCCATATGGTCAATGACGAAGGGAACGGGCAGAGCTCGAAGGCGCGGCGCCAATTCCACCAGGTCGCGGCCGTCGAGCATCAACTGTACGTGCCAGCCGAGGGGCACGATGAGCCGGGCGACTTGCTCAAGTGTCTCGACGGTCAAGCCCGCTTTGAACAGGAGGTTGAATCGTACCCCGCGAAACCCCGCGTCGTGTAGCTGCCGCAGCTCGCGCATATTCGTACTGGAGTCTACCACCGCAACGCCGCGCCACATTCCCCCCGACGCAACTACCGCGTCATAGGTGCAACGGTTGTCTGTGCCGTAAACGCTCGGCTGGATGATTACGGCTCGTTCAACTCCTAGGGCGCTCAACATCCGCTGGTATGCCGGAATGCCTGCTTCTGGCGGTGTATAGCTCCGTCCTGCGACAAAAGGGTACTGCTCCGCCGGACCGAAGATGTGCGCGTGGCAATCACATGCGTTGGGCGGGGCGGAGAGCTCCGGCCTTCCGGGATCGGGGTTCGGAGCCAAGCAACCCGGGATTGTCTTTTCACTTTCCCTGCTATTCATAAACCTTGAGTTCCTTGCCCTTGGTTTCCGGCAGCATCAGGACCGCCAGGATCATGACGATGTAAGCTGACACCGCGAATATGGCAATCGCTTTGCCCAGCGAGAGTCGCACGCTGAGAAAGCCGACCAGCGTCGGGAACAGGGCGCCGACGCCGCGGCCCAGGTTATACGAGAAGCCCTGGCCCGAGCCTCGCAGACGGCTGGGAAACAGTTCGGTGAAAAACGCGCCAATCGGGCTGAAGGAGCCGGAGGTGAAAAATCCGAGCGGAAAGCCCAGCAACAGCATCACGATTCCGTTGCTGATCGGCAGATAGGTATAGGCAGTGACCGTCACGGCACAACAGGCGGCGAATAGAATCAGCGCCTTCTTGCGTCCAATGCCGTCGGCAAGATAGGCCCCCGTCAGGTAACCGCAGAAGGACCCGGCAATGATGACAATCATGTACCAGCCCGTATTCAGCACCGATAGATGTTGCACGGTCTTCAAATAGGTCGGCAGCCAGGTTGTGATCGCATAGTAACCGCCCTGGACGCCGATGCTGAGCAGCGATGACAACAGGGTAACCTTCAGCAGCGACCGGTTGAATATCTCAAGGAAATTCGGTTTGTCACCACCGGCGGCGAGCTTCTGGCGCGTCCGGGTGTAAACCTCAGGTTCTGGAACGTGGCGCCGAATGTAGAACACCAGGAACGCGGGAAGGATGCCGATCCAGAACATGGCGCGCCAGGCCAGGTTCGCTGGAAGCCATGAGAACAGCGCGACCGAGCATATCGCCGCAATTCCCCAGCCGATGGCCCAACCACCCTGCACCGTACCGACCGCTTTGCCACGGTGTTCCGCGCGAATCGTTTCGCCCATCAGCACCGAGCCGACGGCCCACTCCCCACCGAAGCCCAGACCCTGAAATCCCCGGGTAATAAGTAATTCCCAGAAGTTGTTTGTGAATCCGCTCAGGAATGTGAACAGCGCGAACCAGAGGATAGTCCACTGCAAGACTCGAGTTCGTCCGAAGCGATCAGCTAGCAGTCCGGCGAGCCAGCCGCCTACCGCGGAGATGAGCAACGCCGCCGTCCCCAGCATGCCTGCTTCGCCTTTGCTGATATGCCAGGCCGCGATCAAGCTTGGGATCACAAAGCTATACACCATCACATCCATGCCGTCGAGCGCCCAACCGCCAAATGTCGCGACAAAGGTGCTTCGCTCCGGCGGCGTTAACTCCGTAAACCACGAGCCACTGAACTGTTTCTTGATTGGAGTTGGAGCTGACTTAAAAGTGCCCATGACAATGTCTCCTATGATCCACCAGATTGTACAGATCGTGAGCCGTCTTGCAAGCGGAAAGCGAATGTATTCATCCGGGCAGCGTGCCTCGCTAGCTACCCAGGCTATGCCTTCCATCGATGGTTTTGGTTTGCGAGCGATCCGGCGTAAAATGCTTGCTGTTTCAAATCAGTTCCGGAGAAATAAGTCCGGCGACTTCACGCTCAGAGAGCTTGCGACGGGGAACGGATGTTCCCGTATTTCAACGCAGGACGGGCCTCTAGCCTGTTCCCGTTATTGTTAAACCTGACCGCGACCATGGCGTGATGAAACACAAGTTGCCGTCACTGCGCACGTCTGAACTGAAGAATTACCTCGGGGGGACGATGCAGGAAGTTCGCATGTTGAAGGCCGGTGAGCAGGCTCTGGTGGTTGAGTTCGGAAAAGAGATCGATCCCTTCGTCAATGCGCATGTTCATCGGCTTGCCAGGATTCTTGCTGCAGAAATGCCGGCGCATATTCTGGAGATGGTGCCGACCTATCGCTCCCTGATGGTGTACTTCGACCCGCTTGTCATCACCAGGGAAACCTTGCAAGACAACATTGCGAAGTATCTGCCCGGCCTTGAAGCCGTCGCCTCCAGCAGCGACAAGACGAGAATCGTCACCATTCCGGTGAGCTACGGCGGCGACTTCGGGCCGGATCTCGATTTTGTGGCCAACCACAACGCCATGACGGAAGCTGAAGTCGTCGCCATCCATACTTCCATCCCGTACCTGGTATACATGCTCGGATTCACTCCCGGCTTTCCCTATCTGGGTGGGATGTCGGAGCGTATTGCCACACCAAGGCTTGATCTGCCGCGGGTGAAAATCCCCGCCGGCTCCGTAGGGATTGCCGGCACACAGACCGGAATCTACCCGATAGAAAGTCCCGGTGGATGGCGGCTGATCGGACGCACTCCTCTGAAGCTTTTCAGCCCTGCGGACGAAAGTCCGTTCCTCTTCGCCGCCGGGGATTATCTGCAGTTTGCCGCGATAGGACTTGACGAGTACGGCGCCCTCAAGGAACAGGTTGCCAACGGAAGCTATGCTCCCGTTGTACGTAATGTCGCCAGAGCGGGGGCCTGATCGTGTGTACGGTCATTGATCCGGGAACAATGAGCACCGTCCAGGACCAGGGACGCTCAGGGTATCGGGCGTTCGGGATGCCGCTCTCCGGCGTCATGGATCGTTATGCGTTCACCATGGCCAATCTCCTCGCCGGAAATCGGCGTGATGCGGCGGTTGTCGAAATGACAATGTGCGGCGGTCGCTTCAGTTTTCCCAATGAAGCCTACGTTGCGGTATGCGGTGCCGACATGCAGGGGAAACTGAACGGAAAAAAGTTCAAGAACTGGTCGGGCTTCTATATTCCCGCCAATAGCGAACTTGCCTTCGGCTATGCGGTCACTGGTTGCCGGGCCTATCTTGCTTTTAGCGGGGGTATCGCCGTGCCGCAAGTCATGGGGAGCCGTTCCACCTATCTGCGTGCGGGCCTCGGGGGTCAGGAAGGACGTGCCCTTCAGTCCGGGGATGTGCTGGAGATCGCGCCGGTCGAAGCCCTGCCCTGGAGATGGAACGAACTCGCCCACTCCTTCATTCCGGAATATGCGAACGATCTGTACCTCCGGGTCATTCCTGGGCCTCAGGATGATCTTTTTACCGACGACGGGATTGCTACCTTCTTTAACAGCGGATATCTGGTCTCCACCCGAAACGACCGCATGGGATATCTGCTCGAAGGAACGGCCATCACCCACAAGAACGGCCCGGATATCGTATCGGATGCGCTATGCCCCGGAGCAGTTCAAATCCCCGGCAACGGCATGCCGATGATCATGATGGCCGATTGCCAGACAACCGGAGGATACGCGAAGATTGGGACGGTCATCGGTCCCGACTTGGCAAAATTGGCCCAGGCGAAAGCCGGCGACAGGGTCAGATTTATCGCATGCAGCGATTCCGAAGCCATAACGGCATGGATCGCCGAACAGAAGTGCTACGAAATGGCGTCCAGCGAGTCGCTATCAGGTATTAACCTGGCCGTGTAATTCGTGGCTTCCAGCCCCGGTCAGCGTTCGAATGTGAAGCGAGAATTCCGTTGCGGCAAATCCGCTGCCTCAGGCCGAGCTGCCGCCAGCATGACCTTACAAATTCATTGCGATACATTACAACTCGTGGAGAGTGAGCCATGCTATCGATCGATTTGAATTGCGATATGGGAGAAGGTTTTGGTGTCTATGGCATCGGCAATGATGATCTGGTCATGTCATACATAACATCGGCAAATGTTGCCTGCGGCTTTCATGCATCGGACCCGTTGACCATGTGGAAAACAGTCAAGCTTGCTGCCCGCTACGGAGTCGCCATCGGGGCGCATCCTTCGTACCCTGACCTGGTCGGCTTCGGACGCCGGGTCATGGATGCCACCCTCGCGGAAATCTCGGCCGATGTTACCTACCAGATTGGCGCACTCTCGGCCTTCTGTCAGCGGGAAGGTGTGCGCCTTCACCATGTGAAGGCGCATGGGGCGCTGTACAACAAGGCTGTCGATACCCAGTCTGTGGCAACTGCCATTGCGGAAGCGATCAAGATGGTGGACCCGGCGCTGACCATGGTATGCCTGAGCAATTCCGCCATGGTCACGGCGGCTCAACAGGCAGGCGTCCCCTACGTCGAAGAGGCCTTTGCCGATCGCGCTTACACGCGGGAAGGGAAACTGGTGTCGCGCAGCCATGAGGGAGCGGTTCTCCATGATCCTGTCATCATCGCGCAAAGGGTATTGGAGATGGTAACAGACAAGACCGTTGTGGCCATCGACGGAACCCGCATATCCCTTAATGCCGAGACCATCTGCGTCCACGGAGATACTCCCGGTTCGTTCGAGATGATCAAGGCCATAAAGTGCATGTTGGAAGAAGGGAATGTTGCGCTCAAAGCCTTTGGGCACTAGATTTTCATTTGGACATTTTGCTGGCGCCAGTCTCGTGGAGCAATGCATGAAGGCGGCATCGGCCGCTAGCTTCACACCAAGGAATTATCGGATATGACGGAGAGTAGTCTCTTCAAGAAGGTGCTGGTTGCCAATCGAGGCGAAATTTCCATACGCGTAATCCGCGCCTGCAAGGAAATGGGAATCGCAACCGTAGCGGTCTATTCCGAGGCCGACCGTTCCGCATTGCATGTGCGAGCCGCCGACGAAGCTTACTGCATCGGTTCTCCTCCCAGTCGTCAGTCCTACCTTTCCATCGACAGGATCATCGATGTTGCAAAAACGACAGGCTGCGAGGCGATCCACCCTGGTTGCGGATTTCTCTCCGAACGAGCCGACTTCGCAGAACGCTGTGCCAACGAGCAAATCACCTTCATCGGACCCAACCCTGATGCCATCCGCGTTATGGCTGATAAGATCTCCTCCCGCCTGGTGGCGGTCGAAGCCGCCGTGCCGGTGGTGCCGGGGATGCTGGAGAAGCTACGGAACGAAGACCACGCCAGGGAGTGGGCCGAAAAGATCGGTTATCCGCTGATGATCAAGGCCGCCGCCGGGTCGGGCGGCAAGGGGATGCGCAAGGTGGATCGCTCCGAGAATCTTCTGGCCTCTTTCAGAGCGGCAAAGTCAGAAGCTCGCAACTCCTTCGCAAACGACACTCTCTACATGGAACGTTATGTGGAAAATCCGCGGCGGGTAGAGATACAGGTGCTCGCCGACAAACACGGCAACATCATTCATTGCGCGGAGCGGGAATGTTCCATCCAGCGCCGTCATCAGAAGATTATCGAGGAGGCCCCCTCGACGGTTATGAATGACGAGCTGCGAGGCAGAATGGGAGAAGCTGCCCTTTATATCGCACGCGCGATCCACTACGACTCGGCTGGGAGCGTCGAGTTCATCGTCTCCGGCAAGACCGGGGACTTTTTCTTCTCGAAAATGCATACCCGGCTGCAATTGGAACATCCGGTGACCGAGGCGATCCTCGGCATCGATCTCTGCCGGGAAATGATCAGGATCGCCGCCGGGCAGCCTTTGACCTATCGGCAGGATGAGATCAGAATCCACGGACATGCCATCGAGTGCCGCATTTATGCCGAAGACCCTGACAACAACTTTCTGCCCTCTTTTGGCAAGATCACTGAACTGCGTCGTCCGGGCGGCCCTGGGGTACGGGACGACTCCGCCATTTACCCAGGGCTGGACGTTCCGGTCTACTACGAACCCATGCTTTCCAAACTAGTGGTCTGGGGAAGCACCCGCGAAGAGTGCATCGCCCGCACCACGCGGGCTCTCTCTGAGTACATAGTGAACGGAATCCGGACCACAATTCCATTCCATGAACGAGTGATGCAGAACGAGCATTTCCTTGCGGGAGACTACGACAGTTCGTTTATCGATACCAAGTCCGAAGAGCATGATGCAGAACGCGGGAAGGCTTACACGGATGCAGCTCTCATTGCCGCGCTCATCAAGGTCTTCCGCCGCGACAGGGAACGGGCATCGCAAAATCTGAAAGCACCTGTCAACGGCCCGGGCGGGCTGGTCTCCGCCTGGAAGATGAGCGGTCGGGTAACCTAACAGCAAGCTGCCCAACATGCCAGGTGCGCTCCTGTGCGAAGCAGTGCATCCTGCTGAACCGAGGAATAATCGTGATCTCTTACATCGTTAGCTGCAAAGGCAAAGATCTGAAAGCCAGTGTCGAGGAGAGCCGCCCAGGGTCTTATAAGGTTGTTCTTGACGGCAGGGAGCAGACGGTTGATTTCCTCGAACCGCAGCACGACCTCTTCTCACTCATCATCGAAGGCAAGTCCTATGAGGTCGATGTCGATAGCTGCGAAGGCAGCGACTCCCTCGGGGTCAATATATGCGGATACCGTTTCGAAGTGGAAGTGGCTGAGGAAAAGAAGCGGAATCTGCATTCCAGGATGGTGTTCGGCCCTGCTGGGCGGCAGGAGATCAAGTCGCCCATGGCCGGCAACGTCTGGAAGGTGCTGGTGCGGGAAGGCGATCAAGTAGAGGCTGGCCGCCTGCTCATCATTCTCTCAGCGATGAAGATGGAGAACCAGATCAAAACCCCGATAGCCGGAGTGGTAACTTCCGTGACCGCCTCTGAGGGAGGCAGCGTGGCCGCCGGCGACTCTCTCTGTGTGGTGGAACCTTCCGCCTAGCCGCGAGCCCGAAACGCCGCGCTTCGTCATCGGCCGTAAGGACGTAGTCATCTCTTGGAATGTTCCGAAATCCCTGAAGCTAGTTGCGCAGATGCCTCATGATCACTTAAGAAATCTATGCAACTAGCTCCAGTCGGGCGTTCCGTTTAGTCTAGGTTCTGTCGCGCCACTCCGCCACTGGCTTGCTGTTCACTTGGTGGACGGTAACAAATTTATTATCCAGCAGCGGATTGGTGTAAGGATGATCGACGCGTATATGTTTGCCTCGCGTCTCCTTCCTGAAGTCACCGGCGTGCATGATCAGTTCTCCGACCTCGATCAGATCCAGGGCCTCCTGGCAGCGCATCAACTCATGCGAGTTGCTGGCCGTCAGGCCGCCCAGAGCACTCTCCTGCAAACGCGCCAGATACTCCAGGCCGGTCTTGAACAGAACCTCCGAACGAACTTCAATGCCGGCATAGTCGTTCATCAGATTCTGAACCGCCACCGTGGCTTCCTTCCAGGAAGGTCCGGACTTCCGCTCCAGGATTTGCGAGTAAAGCTCTCTCTTCTTCTCCACCAGCGGGCTCTCCTCCGCATTTTCAAAGCCGCTGATTGTTGCCGCCCGTGCCGCCGCATTCCGTCCCGCGATGTGACCGTAGATACATGCACCGGCGATATCCGCGCGGAAGTTTCCCACCTCGTCGCCCGCCGCATATAACCCCGGCACCTCGGTCTCGGCCTTCTGGTTGATTTGGACCCCGCGGCCGATCAGAATGGGTTCGTACTGCTGGAATTCGACCATATGTTTGCGCAGGTCGATGCCCTGGTTTGCCATCGCTTCCAGCAGCGAGGTGTCGCCTTCCTGTTCCAGTCCCCAACGCATGTAGCTGAGGTCTTCTTCCGCGATGCCCGAGCAATCCATGTACACCGACTGGCCGGCTTTGTTCTTGTACCCAAACACACCGTGCCAGACGTCGGCGGTCACGTCGCCCAATTCCTTGGTGGGCTGGGTCACAAACGGGCCGACCGGTTTGCCATCCAAGTCCCGCAGTACACCGATCCACGTCGCCTTGCCGCAGCGCGCAAAATACTTTGGACCGGCGTGCGTATTCGGCATCTCGATGTTGACCAGCTTGGCCCCGGCGCGATAAGCCGCCGCCCGTCCCCCGCCGGTACAGGCAGGGCAGTTGGCCGTGTTGAACATCCAGCCCGCGGTTCGCGGAGGATAAAGTCGGCTGGTATTCCCCGTCGTCATGATGACGTTCTTGGTGCGGAAGATCTTCATCTCCGGCGCGTCTTCGGCGATGCTGACTCCGATTGCTCCGATCACAACGCCCTCTTTGTTGGTGATCACATCGGAGATCGGCACCTTGTTCATGATCGTCACTCCGCGCTTCAGGGCCTCGCGAGTGAGAACCTCTTTTTGTGGAGCGCCGCCATACTTAAGGAATATTCTTGGCCTGCCGGGCTTGGCATGACCGTTAAACTCCCAGCTTCCATGTGGACGCATCGGGATGCCCCAGCGATCCCAATCCTTGACCCGGTCAAAGGATTCCATCAGGAACAGGCGAGTCATGTCCTGGTCCAGCCATCCCCCGGTCAGGCATTCGTTCATTTCCTTCATAATCGGCGCGATGTCGCTGCCATGAATTTCCGGAATGTAACACTGAAAGTGGTCATTCCCCGTCGCCCCGGAGCCGCTGCGCTTGGTGTTGGCCTTTTCCGCAACCACGACTTTAGCGCCGCCGTCGGCAGCGCCGATTGCGGCCATGAGCCCGCCGATGCCACCACCAACTACCAACACATCGCATTCAACTGATTTCTTATCGATTGCAATCATGATCAAACCCTCCGATGAATACTCACTGCAATGTCGGTATTCGCTAGCTTTTAGGTGGCGCAGTTGTATACAGCAGCATCGCAGGCAGCGGAAGGCGCAATTCGATTGCTCCGTTCGGGCAATCCAACTTGCAGGCGTTGCAATGCCAGCACTCTTCCGGGTATGTGACTTCTGTTTCGCGACCGTCCTTCGACCAGTGCAGCACGTCGAGCGGGCAGTTCTCGATACAAGTCCCACAGTTACCACATTTCGTTTTATCGATTACAGGCGGCATTTACTAAACCTCCAGAGGTAGGCCCCGCACGTGCTTCAAAGTCGAATGAGCGGTTGCAGTCATATTACTACGCCACGAGCGGTCATTTCATACTTCGGCAACAATTTGAATCAAGCAGACAGAACGCGCGGAAAATAGAACTTGACTTTATCTTCGTAGGTAGTATTTTCCATCTATTCTGCTTTCGGCCCAAAATCTGTCGGGCCAACTTCTCGCGAGCGAGATACTTATGTCCCTTTCTGCGTGGCGTGTGGGCTTACGCAGAGGTGCTTGGGCCTCCCGCTCCGAAACTACAGGAGCTGCTATGCGCCGCATACTCGGAATCTCTCTGGTTCTCGTCTCATGTGTTTTCCTTTCAATGATTTTGGCTTGCGGCGGCGGTTCTCCCGCGATTGGTGTTAGCCTTACCGGCTCTTCCTCGACCGTAGACGCGGGCGCGGGGAACGTTACCATCACTGCCACGATTGCAAACGACTCCAAGAACGGAGGCGTGACCTTCACCCTTGTAACCAGCCCTACCACCGGCGGCTGTGGCACTGGCACGATCACGACCAGCGGCACGCCTGTTACCTCGGCCACATACACGCCGCCCTTGGCGTCCGTGCTGACCAAGACTTGCACGGCCACGATTACTGCGGCATCGGTCACCAATCCTGCGATCACCTCCACCTTCACCGTGACGATTAACCCAATTACCGTCACCTTCGTCACCCCGCCCACCACCCTCACGCTGGGCGCGGGAGCGCCTCCCATCACCCTGACGGCGGCGCTCGGCAATGAGGCCGCCACCACCGACGTGGTGAACTGGACCTTCAGCACCACCGGCGGCGGTACTCCGCTAGCCAGGCGCAAAAGCGCTCTCGTGATTCCGGCGGGCTGCGGCACGTTTGCTCCGAGCACCACCGGTCAGCAACTCACTGCGGTTTACACACCGCCCTTGGCGACTCTGCCATCGCAATGCACGGCGACTATTACCGCCGCTTCCACCATCAACCCCGGCATCTCAACCACCATCATCTTCACCGTCAATCCGATCACGGTTACGCTGACGCCTCCGGCTTCAACCACCGTGATTGAGGGCGCGACCTCGGGTGCGCTGACGGCGGTGATGACCAACAACGGCAGCACCGACACCCAGCTGGACTGGTCGGTCACTCCGTCCGGTTGCGGAACGGTTTCCCCAACCAACGGCATCACCGTGACCTACAAACCTGCCGGCTGCAGCGGCACCAACGCCGTAACGGTCACGGCTTACTCCGACGCCAATTTCGGGGCAAGTGCCTCGGCAAATTTCACCATCACGCCCATCGCGGTCAGCACTTCGCCGAACACAGCCCAAACCCTGGTGGAAGGCGCGACGCTCCCCATTACCGCCTCCACGAACGATCCGGCGGGAACGGCAAGCCTGACTTGGTCCTTGTCGCCCTTGACGGGTTGCGGCAAGCTATCCGGCACGGGTGCCAGTAACACTTACACTGCGCCAACCTCGCTGACGACGACCTGCACGGCAACCGTCACAGTTACATCGGCCACCGATTCGAGCAAGACGGCAACCCTGGGCCTTACGGTCAATCCGATTGCCGTCAGCATCACTTCGCCGACCACGGCCCCGACAGTGCTCTCGGGTAGTGCGGCGCTGCCAATCACCGCCACCACCAACGATCCGGCACTTGCGTCCTCCTTGAACTGGACGCTTGCTCCCGCTACCTCCTGCGGCTCACTCTCGCCCGCCACCGGAGCCAGCGTCAGCTACACGCCTCCACTCCTGCTCGCCGCGCAATGCACTGCCACGGCAACCGTTGCCTCCAAGACGGATCCGACGAAGACGGCCACCCTGACGGTCACCGTAACTCCGGCGCCCATCGTGGTAACCGTCAATCCAGTCGTGGATACGCTGCTTGAGGGCGCGACCTTGTCGGTCACGGCCACCATCTATAACGATGCCACCGCCGCTGGAATCGCGTACACGCTTACTCCGAATAACTGCGGCACGTTCAGCGGATTGGCGAACCCAGTTGTCTCGGGAGCCACAACCACCTACACCGGCACCTACACTGCTCCAAAGAGCAACTGCTCCCCCAGCCTCGTCCTTCTGTCGCGGGCAGCGCCAGCCGCTACGGCAACGCTCACCATCACTGTTAATCCCATCACCGTTGCCATCACTGCACCAACCACGGCTCCGTCCGTGCTCTCCGGCAGCGGGCCGATCCCATTCACCGCTACCACCAACGATCCGGCTGGTGCGTCAACCTTGACTTGGACGGTGACGCCGGTAGCTCCCGCTATCTCCTGCGGCAGGCTCACGCCGCAGCCCGCCACCGGAACCAGCGTCAGCTACATTCCGCCAGTCACGCTTGGCACCGCGTGCTCTGACGCGGTAACCGTAGCCTCCAGCACGGATTCGTCGAGGACGGCCAGCATGACGGTCACCGTCACTCCCGCCCCCCTCACTCTGACGCTCACCAGCCCCGCCTCGCTCTCGGTTGGCTTATCAGGGACTTCGACGGTTACGGCCACGCTCTACAATAATGCCTCTGGCCAAGGCATCGGCTTCACTCTTGCCCCGGTTCTTCCGGCGACAAGCTGCGGTACGTTCAATGGCATGACCCTTCAGAGCACTGCGGGAGCCACAAGCTACTACATCGGCACCTACACTGCTCCCTCGTCGCCTTGCAGCGTAGCCCTGATTCTTACTTCGCTGGCATCATCCGGCGCTACCGCAACGGTCAACATTACCGTGCAACCGGGAATCTCCGTCTCCCTGATCCCCGCGGGGCCACTGAGTATCGATGCCAACTCCGGCCCGCTCCAAATTACTCCCACGATTCTTAACGATTCCGCAAACAAGGGCGTGAACCTGGCCCTCAACCCGGCTACCGGCTGCGGAACGCTCTCGGTTGCCAGCTCAACCGGAGTGTCATTCAGCTACAACCCGCCCACGACGATCACCAGCAGTTGCACGGTCAACCTTACCGCGACCTCGATATCGGACAGCACGAAGTCAGCCACCCTCGCTCTCACCGTCTATCCGCCCTTGACCCTCCCCGCCACCACAGTGCTGGCAACAGGCACCCAGGGACTCCCTCTTACGCCTGTGGTAAACCTCAATGCTAGCGGCGGAGAAGTACCCGGCAACTTCACCTGGACCGTATCTGGTCTCTCGAACGGTCTTACTTCCAATGCGGCCACTAATACCGGCAGCACGCTGACCATCAGCGGGACTCCCATTACGGCCACCACGGTGACCTTCACGGCCAAAGTGACGGACGCCACCGGCTTCTCATACGGCCCCATCACCTACATGATCGATGTGAACCCCTACACCTTGGTTTCACTGCCTGCTCTCAGCCTTCCGAACGCCACCGTAGGTCAAACGGGTTACAACGCGGCGATCAACGCGGTGGGCGGCGTAGCAACCTACCACTTTACCGTCACCGTCAACTCCGTTGCCTACCCAGTCCCCACCAATAACACGCCAGAAGTGCTCGGCAGCACCGGATTGAGTGCGAACAACAGCGGCGGCAACACCCTGTTCATCACCGGATCTCCAGCCGGCTCGGCGGGATCAACCATCACATTGAATGTCGCCGTCATCGACGGTGAGAATAATGGCGGCTCCGGCGTATACACCATCTACGTGCAGCCGGTCTCCACCATTGTCATCAGCGCCAACGACCTGGAAATTGACCAGGGCATGGCGACCATGCCGTACACCGGAAGCGTCAGCAACAACAATGCGATTAGCGGCGGAAACCAGCCGTATAGCTTCTCTTACACTGGCCTGCCTGCCTGGGCAACCCCCGATCAGTACGGCAACTTCACCGGCACGCCTACGTCTGCCCAGACGGGTACAACCAGCGTCACTGTCACCGTAACGGACACCTCGTCACCGCCGCAATCGGCGAGCGCGACCTTCAACCTTACGGTGGTGCCGCTAACCACCAACACCAACAACGCCATGTTGTCGGGGCAGTATGCATGTATCATCCACCAGATAAGAGACAGCCCGAACACGGTGGATGGTTATAGCCTTTACGTCGATGCAATTGCTGTGGCTTTCAGCAGCAATGGCAGCGGCGGTATCACCGGGGGCGAAGCGGACTCGAACGGCCCTGGCTCCAGCGGATATTCCACCACCACCGGCATCGTCGGCAGCTATGCGGTGGGATCGGACAATCGTGGCTACCTCACTCTTGGCCCGAGCGGCCAGTCGCCTACCACATGGGCCCTGGCAGCCGGAACCACGTATGAGGGCCTTTACCAGCGGTAGGCATGGCGGCGGCCTTTGCTTCAAACAGTACGGCCCAGGAGGCGTCAGCAGCCTGACTGGACTGAACGGAGAGAAGATAAGCGGCGGCTATGTCTTCCTCCAGAACGGTGAAAGCAGCACGGGCCAGTGGAAAACTGCCGTCGGCTCGGTCTTCATAACCGGCGGCACTCCCACCGGCTCCATAGATATGGCCACCGGCTCGAGCACGCAACTCAACCAGACATTCTCCGCTACCAACGTCTCTTCGGCAGACGCCTATGGCCGGATAACTTTCACTTGCCCGGCAGGGAGTTGCGGCTCGGTCTTCTACATCACGAACCAAAAGTTGGGCCAGGGTGTCTTCATGGCCACGGACTCCCACAACAGCGGCAATGACCTCTTCTGGGGCCAACTTCGTCAACAGAACGCGACGAACATCGCCGCAGCCCACCCGATCACCGGGAAATTCGTGATGTACGCCTCCGGGCTCGATTCCTCGACTCCGGCGAACTCCAAGTCATCTCTCCTTCACGGCTCGGGCAGCTCCAGCGCAGCGACCTTCTCTATCGATGCGAGTGCCGAGAATGATTACGGAACCCTCACACTCAACACTGACACAGGCACGGTCCCTTACACGGTCACTTCCACCACCACCGGACGCCTCACCTTTGGGAAAACGGGCGATGTCATGTACCTCTACAACACCAATGAGGCCGTGGCACTGTTCGCGGACGGGGGCCAGAACCTGGTGGGCTGGCTTGAGACGCAGGTTGCTCCAACTTCCGGGACGTGGGCCTACTCTGACCTCGTGGGCAATTACTTCATGGGAGATATGTACAGCCCAAGCGCATTGAACGGCAGCGGCACCAACACCGGCGATCTCACCGTTACCTCCACTGGCGCCCTTACCCCCTTCGCACAAGACCAGGGAAGCCAGAATTCGGCTGATTGGGACGTGGGTATCGCTGGTGGCCAGGGCGGCGGAACCTACACCGGTGCCATCGCACTAGACCCCACCATGGATCCCAGCGGGGCGTTCGGCATCTATGACATCAACCTCACGCAGGGCACCACCACCTCCACCCAGGTGTACTGCTTCGCCGCCAGCGTGAATACGGCCACCAACTCCGCCACATATGGCCGCTTGATCTGCATGGATGGAAGCGGCAGCTCGGCGAAGATCACACTCGTCTCCCAGTAGGCGGCTCGTCCGCTGAATCACCCCGGCCCCGTCGCAAGACGGGGCTTTTCTTCGCCCATGCATGCTGCATTCGGGCGTTTTCCGAGTCGGCGTAGCTTGGCTTTGCTGTTTCTCCTGGGGTGTCCTACCAACCCAGTTTTGACAAATAAGCAGCTTGCATCTAGGCTCAACTGAGCATGGAATGCCCCACCCAAACACGGCTACGGGCGCAATTGAGTTGGATGTGCGTCTTGTTTCTCTTGCTTATGAGCTCCGCCCAGGCAGCCCATATATGTGAACTGGAGCTGGATTTTCACCCGCGCGCTGGGGTAACACTCCAGGCAGGAAGTCCAGCCGCAGCCGATACCTTCTGCCTCATCTGCGCAAGCTCCCATTCGCCTTCCATGGCTGCTCCGCTCGCTTTCCTTCCCCCTGTCAGCGGCCTGTCCGAATCCTCGTATCACGGACGCGTGGTCGGGCGTTTTGCTCCGCAGACATTTTCTTTATATATACGTCCACCACCCTCCTCGTAACCTCCTTTCTCGCTGACATTTTGGTTTTTGAGTGCTGGTTGCTTTATCCAGCGCACGACATCGTATTTGCAGCTACGGACGGTTAAAGTGAGACTCTCTGCTCGTCTTCGCATGGAAAACCTTCGCATGGGATTTGTCCGGACGCTTATCTCCGCGCTTGTTATAGTTTCGTTCGCGGCTGTTGCGATGGCACAAACGCCCGCCCGGATCAATCTGGAGCAGGCTATCGACCTGGCTCTGGCTCATAGCCATACGCTGAAAGCCGCGCGCACCCAGATTCAACAGAACGGAGCGCAGGAGATCACCGCTTCGCTGCGCCCAAACCCGACGCTGGCTTGGGATGCTCTCTTTCTTCCGACCTTCAGTCCGCAGAATTTCACCACCGAAAACCTGTCGACCAACCAGCAATTTGACGTGGGCGCAAGCTACCTGATCGAGCGTGGAGGAAAGCGGCATCGCCGCATGGACGCAGCCGCGGAAGCAACTGCGGTCACCCGATATCAGGTCAGCGATTCTGAGCGGACTCTCATATTTAGCGTCGCGCAGCAATTCATCGCCGCTCAGCTTGCACAGTCTGTGCTGGACTTCGCGGTCAAGGATCTGAACAGCTTCGAGCAGACGGTCAAGATCAGTGAAGACCGTTACATGGCGGGTGACATCAGCGAAGGCGACCTGCTGAAGATCCAGCTCCAACTGCTCCAATTCCAGACCGATGTAGCCGGAGCCGAGGTGGCCAAGGTGCAGGCTCTAGCCAGCCTCAGGCAGTTGCTCGGCTTCGACGCGGTTGCGGCTGACTACGAGGTCGATGGTGAGCTGGCTTATCAGCCGCTGACCGTCAATCTCGATGACTTGCGCCTGCGGGCGCTGAAGCTGCGCCCTGACCTGCTGGCTGCCATGCAGGGTGTCCAGGCCGCGCAGAGCCAGATCGCGCTCGCCAAGGCCAACGGAAAGGTCGACCTCACCGCCGGACTCGCATACAGCCACGTAACCGATCAGAGTTCGCTGAGCGCAAGCTTTTCCATCCCGCTGCCCATCTTCGACCGCAACCAGGGAGAGATCGCACGCACCCGCTTTGCTCTCACCCAGTCGCAGGAAACTGCCGAAGCCGCCTCTGATGCCGTGCTGACCGACGTTCGCAACAATTACGAAGGCTTCGCGACGAACCAGAAGATCCTCCAGCTTTATCTCAAGGGATATCTGAAGAAGGCGGAGGACTCGCGCGATATAAGCGAGTATGCCTACAAACGCGGTGCCGCCAGTCTGCTTGATTTTCTCGATGCCGAGCGCAGTTATCGCTCCACGCAACTCTCCTATCGCCAGGCGCTGGCCAGCTACCTGGTATCAATCGAACAGTTGAAAGAATCGGTCGGAACGAGGGTTTTGCCATGATTGCTAAGCCAGGCACCGGCGTAGTGAGAAGCATTCCATTGCTGGTTTTTTCCGTGCTGCTCTGCTCACTAGCCGGCTGTAAACAGACGGGACAAAGCTCGGGAACAATGACTTCGTACTCGGGCAACGCAGGCCAGCCTAGCGACCAGGCTCAGTTGTTCAAAGTTCCCCAAGAGCAGTTGGCGCACATCCAGATCGTCACCATCGCGCCCAGCTCAATTCCACGCAGCCTGCGTCTGACGGGTGCGGTCGCATTCAACGCATTCGACACCACGCCGGTCATCACCCAGATCGGCGGCCCGGTCAGCAGAATCGTCGTCACCCCCGGCCAGCAGGTTCGTCGTGATCAACCTCTGCTGTATGTCACCAGTCCGGATTATTCGCAAGCGCTTGCAACTTACCTCAAAGCCCGCGACGCCTTTCAACTGGCGGACAGGAGTTACGTCCGCTCCAAGGACCTTTACCAGCATCACGCCATTGCCGAACGTGACTTGGAGTCAGCCGAATCGGCGCGCACCCAGGCATCCGCCGATTTTGGCGCAGCCGAGCAGTCATTGAAGATCCTGGGAATCTCCAAGCCCGAGGCAGTTGTCGGAAAGCCCGCGGTCTCGGAAATCCCGGTTCTGAGTCCTATCGCGGGTGAAGTTGTGGAGCGCCTGGTATCGCCCGGTCAAGTAATTCAGGGCGGAGCCACACAGGTCTTCACCATCTCCAACATGAGTTCGGTCTGGGTGCTGGCCAACATTTTTCAAAAGGATTTGCCCTACGTTCACCTGGGAGACTCGGTAACGGTTACCGCGGATTCCTACGCCGGCACTGAGTTTCACGGCAAGATCTCCTACATCGCGGCAGCGCTCGATGCCAATACCCGGACGCTCCAGGCGCGTATCGACGTAAAGAACCCGCAGGGCCAATTAAAGAAGGACATGTACGTCTTTGCTACCGTTCAAGCCGAGACCATTCAGAATGCTCTCACCGTACCGGCCGCCGCAGTGTTGCGTGATGCTGAGAATCAGCCGTTCGTGTACGTCGTCAACCAGAACAACGAATACGGCCGCCGGTCAGTCACCCTCGGCGTCAGCGCCGAAGGCAATACCCAAATCGTCAGCGGTGTCACAGCCGGGGATCGCGTAGTGGGAGACGGCAGTGTGTTCCTGCAGTTCGCGAATTCAGTGCAGCGATGACAACGGAAAATCAAACCCGTGGCAATGAAGGCGACCGCCCGACCGGAATGATCCACCGCGTCGTGCAGATGGCGTTGCGCCAGCGCTTCCTGGTGTTGATGCTGGTGCTTTTCATGGGAATCTGGGGTGTTTTGTCATTCCAGCGAATGCCCGTGGATGCCTATCCTGACCTCTCTCCGCCGATGGTCGAGATCATCACCCAATGGCCCGGTCATGCCGCCGAGGAGATGGAACGGCTGGTCACTCTACCGCTTGAGGTGGAGATGAACGGCGTGCCGAACCTCGTCGTAATGCGTTCGATTACGCTTTATGGACTCTCCGACATCATCCTCACGTTCAGCGACGATACCGACAACTACTTCGCGCGTCAAAACGTATTTCAGCGCCTGTCGGATGCCCAGCTTCCCAGCAATGTGACGCCTTCGCTGGCGCCGCTCTTCAGTCCCAGCGGACTGGTTTACCGCTATGTGCTGGAGAGTCCCGATCGCAGCCCTCAGGAGCTGAAGACGATTGAGGACTGGGTTGTCGAACGTGCTTACAAGTCCGTCAACGGCGTGGCCGATGACTCTGGCTTCGGCGGCACGGTCATGCAGTACCAGGTTCTGCTCGATCCCGCGCGCCTCTTCGGATATCACCTGACCGTGCCGCAAGTCATGCAGGCGCTCTCCAATAACAACGCCAATGCCGGCGGCGGTTTCTATTCGCAAGGCGGCCAGTCCTACTACGTGCGTGGCATCGGCCTTGTGCGCGACACAAAAGACATTGAGAACGTCGTCGTCGGCGCCAATAAGGGAACGCCGATCACCGTTCGCGATATCGGCCAGGTAGAGATCGGCCATGCCCCGCGCCTGGGAGAATTCGGCTTTCAGAAAAACGATGACGCGGTAGAGGGCGTCATTCTCATGCGGCGCGGTGAGCAGACTCAAACCGTGCTGCGCGATGTCGAGAAGAAGACCGATCAGCTCAACCGTCAGATCCTCCCCAAGGACGTAAAGATTCGTCCGTTCTACGATCGCAGTGATCTGGTTGAACTCACCACTCACACCGTTGAAGACAACCTCCTGCGCGGCATGATCCTGGTCTTTATCGTGCTGATGTTTTTCTTGGTCAGCTTCCGGGCGGCAGTGATTGTGTCGCTCACCATCCCGCTCTCTCTCTTGTTCGCGTTCATCGTTCTACATGCGCACGATGTCTCCGCAAACCTTCTCTCGATCGGAGCCATAGATTTCGGAATCATCATCGACGGTACGGTTGTGATGATGGAGAACATCTATCGCGAGCTTGCCAATCGTGCGGGCACCGAATATAAGCTGAACGAAGTT
Source organism: Candidatus Korobacteraceae bacterium (assembly GCA_049521655.1). GTDB lineage: Bacteria > Acidobacteriota > Terriglobia > Terriglobales > Acidobacteriaceae > TOLSYN. The sequence goes on along the minus strand of JBEKOO010000039.1, from coordinate 25,778 downwards.
ATCCTGGCAGCGGCCCATGATGTCGATCGTCCCATCTTCTATTCCGTCGCCGTGATCATCGCTGGATACCTTCCTATTTACGCATTGAGCGGACCCTCCGGAAAACTCTTCCATCCAATGGCTGACACCATGTCTTTCGCCCTGCTCGGCGGATTGGTGCTCACCTTGACCCTCGTCCCGGTCTTGGCCTCCTACTGGTTCAAGCGCGGCGTGCGTGAGAAGGTGAACCGGCCATACGAAGCGGTCAAACGTTTTTATGCCGGCAAATTGGAGTGGTGCCTCGACCATCGCGGCTGGACACTCTTCGTAACCGCCGCAATCTTCGGGCTTACCCTGTTACTCGTGCCGTTCATCGGTGGCGAGTTCATGCCGCATCTCGATGAAGGTGCCCTGTGGGTTCGCGCCACAATGCCCTACACCATCTCATTTGAAGAAGCTTCAAAGATTGCACCGCAACTCCGTGACATCCTGATGTCCTATCCGCAGGTGACCGTGGTCGGCTCTGAGCTGGGCCGCCCCGATGACGGCACCGATCCGACGGGATTCTTCAACTGCGAGTTCTATGTCGGACTCAAACCTTACGGCGACAAATCCTGGAAGCAGGGTTCAATTCGCACCAAAGAGGAACTGATCAAGTCCATCGATTCGCGGCTCACGGCATTTCCCGGAATCATCTTCAACTACACCCAGCCCGCCGAAGATGCCGTCGACGAGGCGCTCACCGGACTGAAGAGTTCACTTGCGGTGAAAGTCTACGGCACCGACCTGAATGTCCTGGAAGAGAAGGCGCTCCAGGTCAAGAATGTCCTGCAAAACGTGCCCGGTTTCACCGATCTCACCGTGGTTCGCGAACTTGGGCAACCGAGCCTGCTCGTCGACGTGGACCGCGAGAAGATCGCGCGCTATGGCATTAACATTTCAGATGTTGAGGCCGTAATCCAGGCTGCCGTGGGTGGGCAGGCGACAACTCAAGTCATTCAGGGAGAGAAATTATTCGATCTTGTCGTTCGCATGCAGCCGCAATTTCGCAGCAGTCCTGAACAGATAGGAAATTTGCTGGTCGGTACGCCCGACGGTCTGCAGATCCCGTTGAAAGAACTCTCTGATATTAAGGAAAGCAACGGCGCATCGTTTATCTATCGCGAAGATAACTCGCGCTACATCGGCGTGCAGTACAGCATTGAAGGCCGCGACCTCGAGCGTGCCGTAAACGACGGCCAGAAGGCGGTCGATCGCAGCGTTCACCTTCCTGAAGGTTATTGGATGAGTTGGGGTGGCGAGTACAGTCAGTTCGTCGCCGCTAAGGAACAGCTCAGGGTGATCGGCCCTCTCGCCGTGCTTGTTATTTTTCTCATCCTTTTTGCGCTCTACGGGAACTTCAAATTCCCATTTACGATTGCCCTGGGCGTAGTGATGACGGAGCCGGTGGGCGCGCTGATCGCGCTGAAGTTGACTGGCACTCCGTTCAGTGTCTCTTCGGTTCTGGGATTGCTCGCGCTCATGGGTGTATCAGTAGAGACTGCTGTGATTCTCGTCTCCTACATAAACAAACTCCGCTTGGAAGGCATGAGCATTCGCGAGGCCACCCATGAAGCTTCGCTGCTGCGCCTCCGCCCGATTATGATGACGGCGCTCGTGGCATGCCTGGGCCTGCTGCCTGCGGCCATGTCGCACGGCATCGGCTCAGACACACAACGCCCATTTGCGATCGTGATTGTTGCTGGACTGTTGTCGCGCCTGTTGCTGGGCTTTTTTTTGAATCCTGTTCTCTACGAAATGGTTGCGCGTCAAGACGACGTGTTACAGGTTTAACGGATAATGGATCAAACCTGAGAAGCGTTCTGAATGTGAAGTTTCAATACGTTGTCATCCCGAGCAACGCGAGAAATCCCAGCACCTTTCAAGTCATCGATGACGCTCCAGAGTCTTTCCTGCCCCGAACCGCCCTCGCGTCTACACCTTCTGTGGAACTACTCAGGCCTCAGTGCAATTTCCCTCCAGCCCCGCGGACGGATAATATAAATATGTGTTTTAAGAAGTTGGGAGACAGAACAGATGCAAGGAAAAATCGCAGTTGAAGAACATTTTGCTTTCGGTGGCACTATCGATGGTGCGGAGGCTCTGCACGGCAAGTCGGCGATCTGGCCCGCATTGCGCCGGCGCCTGCTCGACCTCCATGACGAACGCATCGCTCAGATGGACAAACTGGGAGTTGAATTGTCCATGCTCTCGTTAAATGCGCCGGTCCTTCAGGCCATGACAAATACCAGGGAGGCCGTCGAGCTGGCGCGTCGTGCCAATGACTACGTTGCCGAGCAGGTAGCCAAACGTCCTGACCGCTTCGCTGCTTTCGCTGCTCTTCCCATGCAGGATCCCGATGCTTCTGCGCAAGAGTTGACCCGCTGCGTCAAAGAGCTGGGGTTCAAGGGCACGCTCATCAACGGCTTCACTCACCGGGAAGGGAACGCGGAAAGCGTCGTGCATTATGACCTTCCAGAGTATTGGCCCTTCTGGGAAGTCGTCGAATCCCTCGACGTTCCGTTCTATATGCATCCGCGGGATCCTGTCTCAAGCCAGCAAAAGCTCTATGCCGGTCAGCCCTGGCTTCTCACCGCCGCGTGGGCATTTGGCGTGGAAACATCGACTCACGCTCTTCGCCTGATCTGCAGCGGCCTCTTCGATAAGTATCCCAGGTTGAACATAGTTCTAGGCCATCTTGGAGAAGGAATCTCGTTCGGGATCTGGCGCGTCGATCACGCTACGGTTCGGGATCCGCGCGGGATCACGATTAAGAAAAAGCCATCCGAATATTTTCGCTCCAATTTTTATTTCAGCACCAGCGGCAACTTCCACACCCTCAGCCTGCAAAATCTCATCGCCGAGGTTGGCACCGACCGCATCATGTTTGCCGCCGATTATCCCTACGAGCCAATGGACGAAGCGGCTGAGTGGTTCGATAACGCCAGCATCAATGAGACTGACCGGCTGAAGATTGCGCGGACCAACGCCCTCAAGCTCTTCAAGCTGGGCAAAAATAAATCTTGCTGCGCGCATTGATAATCGCCTCCTGATGAAATGGGCCAGCCGTTAAGGTTGGCCCATCTTCTTATGTCAGGGAAGCTCGCGCGCCGTCGCCCCACATCCGCTGCAGTACGCAGATGTGGCAGTCATCGCGCTCTCAAACTCCCGCCCGCCTCGGCAGCATCTCTCCGATCCGTTTCATCTGCGCTCCCACCCCGCGCAGCTTTTCCTCAATCCGCTCATAGCCGCGGTCGATGTGGTAAACGCGGTCGATGATCGTCTCATCCTCCGCCACCAGCGCCGCCAGCACCAGGCAGGCCGAGGCCCTCAAATCGCTGGCCTGCACCGCTGCTCCGCTCAGCGTGCTTTTGCCGCGCACCACCGCGCGCCGTCCCTCCACCTTGATATTGGCTCCCATGCGGCACAACTCCTGCGCGTGCATAAAGCGGTTCTCAAAGATGTTCTCCGTAATGATCGCCGTTCCCTCCGCCTGCGTCATCAGCGCCATGTACTGCGCCTGCACGTCGGTAGGGAAGCCGGGATACTCTTCCGTGGCGATATCGGCGGCCCGCAGCGGAGCGGCATCGCCCATCACGCGCACGCAATCTTCGCCCACTTTCACCGCCACGCCGACTTCTTCCAGCTTGCTGAGCAGGCATGTCAGGTGCGTGGGATCGCAATCGGTCAGCATCAGGTCGCCGCCCGTCAGCGCTCCCGCCATAAGGAAGGTTGCGGCCTCGATGCGGTCGGGAATAATCCGGTGCCGCGCACCGTGCAGTTTCTCCACGCCCTTCACCCGGATCGTCGAACTTCCCGCGCCCTCGATCTCGGCTCCCATCTTCACCAGCAGCGCGGCCAGATCCACAACCTCAGGCTCGCGCGCGCAATTCTCCAGCACCGTCTCGCCCTCGGCCAGCACCGCCGCCATCAGAACGTCTTCCGTTCCCGTCACCGTGATCCTGTCGAACGAGTAGTGTGTACCCTTCAGCTTTTTCGCGCGCGCCTCAATGTATCCATGCTCCTGCACGATCTTTGCCCCGAGTTTTTCCAGTCCCTTCAGGTGCAGATCGATCGGACGCGCCCCGATCGCGCAGCCGCCCGGAATCGAAACCCTTGCGAATCCCACCCGCGCCACCAGCGGTCCCAGCACCAGCGATGAGGCGCGCATCGTCTTCACCAGCTCGTAGCCGGCCTCCGGGCAGATGCTCAGATTGGCCGCGCATATCGTCGTGCGATGGTGCGCCCGGCCATAACCCAGCTCGACCTCTGCCCCCATCGCGGCCAGCAATCGCCGCTCGGTTTCAATGTCGCGCACCTGCGGAATATTTTCCAGCGTCACCGCTTCATCGGTCAGCAACGCCGCCGCCATTGCCGGCAGCGCCGCGTTCTTCGCCCCGCTGATTCGTATCGTACCCAGCAGCGGATTACCGCCGCGAATTACAAACTTATCCATGAATGAATCCCGTATGCAGGAAAGCCGTGCGTTTCCAAGCCTGTGTGCTTCTAATCTGCGCTATTAAGATTCTACACACCCCGGCTCATCCTCAATCCTTCTCCAGTGCATCCATAATCGCGTCATGCAGCGCCGGACGCAGCTCTTTGATCCCCTCGCCGCTCGCATCCGGCCATGTGCGGTTCGTCAGCAGCGTAACCGAGAGACCGCGCTCGCCGTCGCACCACAGCGATGTCCCCGTGTAGCCCAGGTGTCCGAATGAAAACGCCGAAAACCGTCCTCCCGATTGCGACGGACTCGACGGCGTGTCCCATCCCAGCGCGCGCGAGCTTCCCTCCGGCTCCCTCTGCCGCGCCGTAAACAGCTCAACCGTCTCCGGACGGAAGAGCGGCCTGCCTCCGCGCAGAATACATTCGGCAAAGCGTGCCACTCCCAGCGCGTCGCCGAACAATCCCGCATGTCCCGCAACCCCGCCCATGGCGCTGGCATTCTCGTCCTGAACCTCGCCCTGCACCACGCGTCCTCGATATGCAATGTCGCGTGCCGTCGGAGGAACTCCATTCAATCGAATCGGATACGGCGCAAACTTCAAATTAACCAGGAGAGGAAAAAAAACTTCACGCTCGCAAAAAACCTCCAGCCGCTCGCCCGCAACCCGCTCCAGCAACTCGCCCAGCAACATGAAGCCAATATCGCTGTACTCAGCGCGCTCCATCGGAGCCGCTTCCAGCCCAACCCGTCCCGCCGCCCGCAGCATCGCCCCGCGTCCCAACGCCGTCAGGTATAGCTTGCGATGTGCGGGCAGCCCCGAAGAATGCGCCAGCAGCATCCGCGCCGTAATTTCCTCGCGCCAGCCCCGGTGAAGCAACTCGCCCGCGGCAAAGTCGGGCAGCAGCCCCGCCACCTTGGCGTCGAGCGCCAGTTTTCCCCGCTCGTAGAGCAGCATCGCCATCGAGGTTGTGGCAAGCGGTTTGGTCAGCGATGCCAGATCCCACACCGTCTCGCGCGTCACCTTGGGCGACTCAGCCTCATACGTGTAGCGTCCAAAGCCGCGCCACGCCACCAATGCGCCGCGCCGGCACACGGCCAGCGCCGCGCCCGGAAAAACCCTCCGCGCCACCGCCTCGTCAAGCATGCCAAACGCCTGGCCAAAGCGCCGCTCCTGGCCGCCCGTGGCGTCCACCAGCCCGTCGGAATCGTAACTCCCTCGCCTCACTTGATGAATGGCAGCATCTCCTTGAAGTGTGCTGTTCCGCTCCGCCGGAGCAACTCGTACATCATCATCTCCGTCGAGGAGATCACGCATCCGGCAGCCTCCATTCGTTGCAGCCCAAGCTGCCAGTTCAACTCCGTGCGTGAACTTATCGCGTCGGCTGCCACGTGTACCATGTAGCCGTTCTCCAGCGCCGCCAGCGCCGTCTGCATCACGCAGACATGGCTCTCCATGCCGCACAGCAGCAGGGTCGTGCGCTGGCCCGGCAATTCGCGCAGCGCGCAGCGAAACTCCTCGCGCCCAAAGCAGCCAAACTCCATCTTGTCGATCGCGTGGATGTGCGGCAGCAGCTCTGCAATCTCGTTGACCGTCGCGCCCAGGCCGCGCGCATACTGTGTCGTCAGCAGCACGGGAATTTCCAGCACCGTCGCCAGTCTTATCAGCAGCCGCGAGTTCCGCACCAACTCCTCGCGCCTCTGCACCGCCGGTAGCAGCTTTTCCTGAATGTCGATCACGACCAGCGCGCATTGCTCCGCATCCAGGCTGCGCCTGGCAATCGGCTCGCCCGTCAGTCCTGCCAGTGCGGGAAGGGAAGAAGGATTCATCGCAAACTCCTCGGCTTGAACTGCTCGCAAATTCGAGCAGCCTCCAGCCTAACCCACACTCGGCCTCCGTTCCAGCCTCCGCCCATGATTTTCCGCTTGCCAGCAGCTCCGGCCAGCGCCGCATGATACAAATGTCATCTATGTCCGCAAATCTTTCCACCCAGGCGCAGGGAGTGCTGGCGCGCGCCGCCTGCCGCGTCGATCTTGCCGGCGGCACCATGGACATGTGGCCGCTCTATCTCTTCCATCCCGGCGCCGTCGTCGTCAACATTGCCGTGCAGGTGATGACCTCCTGCCGCATCCTTCCCACCGCTGGCAGCACTATCGAGCTCGTCTCGCTCGATACCGGACTTGCCGACAGCTTCGCCAGCATGCAGGCGCTGCGCCAGGCTCCTAGCTATCAACACGCCCTCGCCGCGCATCTGCTGCGTTTTTTTTATCCCGGCTCCGAGCCAGCCTCCGGCTTCCGTCTTGAGACTCATTCCGAATCCCCCGCCGGTGCCGGAATCTCCGGCTCCTCGGCGCTGATGATCGCCTCCGCCTCTGCGCTCGCCCGTTTTGCCGGACGAAGGCTCTCGCCTGAGCAACTTCTCCACATCGCGCAGAACGTAGAAGCCCAGCTCATCGCGGTGCCCACCGGATGCCAGGATTACTATCCCGCGCTCTACGGCGGCGTCAGCGCCGTGCAACTCGATGTCGACGGCATTCATCGCCACGCCATCGCCTGCGATCCCGATGAGCTTGACCGCCGCTTCGTCCTCGCCTACACCGGAGCGCCGCGCCAGAGCGGCATCAACAACTGGGAGGTCTTCAAGCGTCACATCGATGGTGACCGCCGCATCTTCCGCAACTTCGAGCGCATCGGCGAAATCGCCCGCGCCATGCGCTCCGCCCTCGCCGCCGCCGACTGGCCCGAGACCGGACGCCTCTTGCGCGAGGAGTGGAAGCTGCGCCGCACCAACGCTCCCGCCATCGCCACCCCGCTCATCGACCGCCTCATCGCCGTCTCGCGCCGCAACGGTGCCCTCGGTGCCAAGGTCTGCGGAGCCGGAGGCGGTGGCTGTGTCCTCTTCATGACCGAGCCCGATGCGCAAGCCCGCGTCGCGCAAAAGCTCGCCTCCGCCGGAGCCCGGATCATCCCCTTCGCCGTGGCGCGCCGGGGAGTCTCGGTCCGCGCGCTGAAGCCTCAACCGAATGCCGGAGGCAGCGCTGCCCGCCAAGGCCGCACCGTAAAATAGGCAGCATACTTCCATGAGCGATGCCCGCCAACTCGAGTTGTTCCAGCCCGGCAAGCCCTATCACCCGCCGCCGACTCTGCCGCCTATCCTCCGCTTCATGGTGGCAGCCATTTGGGTGGTCGCCGTCTTCTGGGGCAGCGATTTCGTCTTCGCACTCTTTCCGGGACGCAATCTTCTTCCCGGTCTGCTCTTCCGTCTCATCCACTGCGTTCTTACCGCCGCGGGCTTCGTTTTTTTCCTCCGCGTCTTTGACTACAATTCGCAGCCGCTGCCGGTAGCTCTCGGCCTGCCCTGCGACCGCACGGCCCTCCGCCAGTGGAGCACCGGCCTCGCCCTCGGCGCCGTGCTCATCACCGCCGATGTGCTTTGCATCGCCTCTTTCGGATCGCTGAGCTTCCAGCTTCATTTCACCAGGCAGCTCTTGCTTCGTGCCGCCGCCGTTGCCGCGCTTCTCTTCTTCGGAGCACTGATGGAGGAGCTTGCTTTTCGCGGCTATCCCTTCCAAAAGCTTACCGAAGCCTTCGGCGCCCTCTGGGCCGTCATTCTGCTCTCGGCCCTCTTCGGAGCCGTCCATCTATGGAATCCCGATGCCCAGGGCTGGCTGAGCTGGGGATTTTTCAACACCCTCGTCATCGGCGTTCTCTTTGCCCTTGCCCGCATCCGAAGCGGCTCGCTCTGGTTTTCCTTCGGCCTGCACTACGGCTGGAATCTCTTTCAGGGAGCGGTCTACGGCCTTCCCGTCAGCGGCCTGCGCGAGTTCTCCACCGTCGTCCGGTCAACCGTTCAAGGCTCATCCGCGCTCACCGGACGAGCCTATGGTCCGGAGGCCAGCGCCACCTGCTTCGTCGTCCTTGTCATTGCTCTGCCCTTGCTCTGGTGGCTCACCGCGCCGGAAAATATCCAGCACCGTCCGCGTCGTCTCCCATCCGCCTCCAGCATTTGAGTTTGCAAACTCGAATGCGCTGCCTGACCGCGTTACCATGCCGGGTCGCTGGATAGATGGCATGTATTATTCAGCAATCCTTCTGCCTGCATTTACCTTGAACAACCGGAAGCGTTTCGCTACTCTCGAAGCCGCACGAGGACTACCGATTGTGGGAGCCGTGGAAGATGCGGCGGTTAAGCGGTGGTAACCGATATGGCTCTTGTCGTTTTTCTCCGAGGCGTCAATGTCGGCGGGCACAGGACGTTTCGCCCGAGCGCATTCGCACGGGAACTGAGCGCCTATGATGTGGTGAATGTGGGCGCTGCGGGAACTTTTGTCGTCTGGAACTCCGGGAATATAGCGAAGTTCCGCGCTGAACTGCTTCGGAAACTTCCCTTCAATGCGGAGATTGCCTCGTGCGACGGCCGTGATCTCATCCGTCTGACGAAAAAAAATCCCTTTGCAACTGAGCCGTCGCCGCCTGATGTCGTTCGCTTTGTCAGCATTCTGCTGGAAGCCGACGGCGTCAGACCTGACTTGCCGATTGCGCTTCCAACAGATGGTGAATGGCTGATGCGGCTCATAGCGTCGGACAAGCAATTTGTCTTCGGAGAGTACCGCAGGCACATGAAGACAATCGGCTATCTTGGGCAAATCGATAAATTGTGCGGCGCGAAGGCGACGACGCGGAATTGGAAGACGATCATGGCGATCGTGCGGATTTTGAAAAGCCGAGAGGCGTCAAGCGAGTAGAAGTTCGCAGGCAAAGACTGGCGTGTAGTCGCCAAGGCACTCACTATCCTATTCCGGGATTGTGGAAGCGTTGCCCTGTTTTATACAGGTATTTTTCCCGGATGGAAGCGGAGGGTAAATTCCGCCCATGAACAGAGCAACTCCTGGTGTAGCTGCTTTCGTGCGGTGTTACACTGGCCGCCACGGAGATTTTCAATGGCACGTGTGACTGGCATCGGCGGCATCTTCCTCAAAGCGCGGGATCCCAAAGCCCTCAGCGCCTGGTACGCCAAACACCTCGGCATTCAGCTTTCGGAGTACGGCGGGGCGAGCATGATGTGGAGCGACGAAATCCCCGCCGGCACCGGCCAGACCGTCTGGTCGCTCTTCGCGGACGATACGGCTTACTTTGGCCCCGGAGCGCAGCGCAGCATGGTCAACTACCGCGTCGATGACCTCGACGGACTGCTCGAACAACTCCGCGCGGCTAACATTCCCATCGACCCGAAGCGCGAAGACTCTCCCTACGGCCGATTCGCGTGGATCACCGACCCCGAGGGCAACCGCCTCGAACTGTGGCAGCCGCTTGTCGAAGCCGAAGCGAAGTAAAATCCACGCCGGATCTCGTTGACCCTAGATTCGTTCCGGGAGGAAGGCGGATTCTATGACATTTCCTAAGGCGAGCACGTGCATTGGCCTGTGCCTCTGTCTGACACTCTCTAGCTCACTATCCGGCCAAAAGGGGCAGAAGCGAGACAGTAGCAGATCGTGCAGGGAAGCCGTTACGGCATTTTACTCGTGGTACCGGACGATTTCCTCCATGCGCAATCCTGTATCGGAATCTGATCGCGCCGTTAAAGATAGGCCCTATCTATTCAGTTCAGAACTAGTATGGAGGCTGCGGGAACAATCTGAAGTCCAGGATCGAGCTGGATCGAACCTCGTGCGGCTGGATATCGATCCCTTCTCCGGCCCCGATGGTATAGGAGACCAATTCATTGCAGGGAAAATCACAACTAAGAACGATCGGTGTTGGGCTAGGATTCACGTCGTGTGGGATGGGGAGAAGCATGAATTACCCGACGTCACGTCCGAACTAGCACTCAAGCATGGCCACTGGATTTTCGTAAACTTCTATTATCTCAGCTCAGACCTAAAACAAGCATGGAATCTATTAGACGCATTGAAGGAGGCACGAAAGTCCTGGATGGCTGATGGGTTACTATAGAGATAAGAAGCCATGGGCACGGTCGCCTAAGCATCTGGCGGCGATGTCGCGCCAGATACCACGTCCCCGCTCAAGATTCCTGTTGCCTAATCGCCTTCTATCCAACAATCCCTCCTCCGCCTTCCTCCGCCATCTCAAAATTTTGTCCTCACCCCTCGCGAGCTTTACACTATTGCTGTGAAGATCGCACTCGCTCAGATCAATCCCACGGTCGGGGATTTCACCGGCAACGCCGACAAGCTCCGTCAGTACGCGGCCTGTGCCCGTTCGCGCGGCGCTGAGCTGGCTGTCTTTCCCGAGCTTTGCGTCTGCGGATATCCGCCGCGCGATCTGGTCGAGCTTCCCGCCTTCGTTGCCCGCTCCCGCCAAGTGTTGGAGCAGCTCGCCGCCGAGTTCACCGACCTTGCCATCATCGCCGGCTTTCCTTCGCCCGCCGCCTCTGAGACCGGAAAGACGGTGATGAATTCCGCCGCGCTTCTCCGTCACGGCTCCATCGACTTCATCCAATCCAAGCGTCTTCTGCCCACCTACGACGTCTTTGACGAGATGCGCACCTTCGCTCCCGCCTCCGTCCAGCGCCTCTTCTCCATCGCCGGCCACTCCATCGCTCTCACCATCTGCGAGGATGTCTGGAACGACAAGGCCTTCTGGCAACGCCGCCTCTATGATGCCGATCCCGTCGAGGAGCTGCTCCGCGCCGGAGGCGATATCGTGCTCAACATCTCCGCCTCGCCCTTCCATGTCGGCAAGCCTGAGCTGCGTCAGGCCATGCTCGCCAGCATCGCCCGCCGCCACAAGGTTCCCGTGCTCATGGTCAATCAGGTCGGAGGCAATGACAGTCTTGTCTTCGACGGCTCCAGCCTGGCCCTCGCTCCCAGCGGAGAGACCATCGCGCAGGCCATGTCTTTCGAGGAAGACCTCATCCTCGTCGATACCGCATCGATGACCGGTGACATCCACCCGCAGCTCTCCGGCGTTGAGGCCACCGCCTATGCCGCGCTCGTCCTCGGCACCCGCGATTACGTCCGCAAGTGCGGCTTCCGCAAGGTTGTCGTCGGACTCAGCGGCGGCATCGACTCCGCCCTCACCGCCGTCATCGCCGTCGATGCGCTCGGCGCCGAAAACGTCATCGGCATCGCCATGCCCAGTCAGTACTCCTCGGAGGGCAGCATCACCGATGCCCGCGAGCTTGCGGCCAACCTCGGCATTCGCTTTGAAGTGGTCGCCATTCAGGAAATCTTCCAGGCCTATCGCGCCGCTCTTGCAGGCGTCTTCCACGGCCTCGCCGAGGATGTAACCGAAGAGAATCTCCAGGCCCGCGCGCGCGGCGGATTGCTGATGGCGCTGGCCAACAAGTTTTCCGCCCTCGTCCTCACCACCGGCAACAAGAGCGAGCTTGGCGTAGGCTACTGCACCCTCTACGGAGACATGGTCGGCGGACTCGCCGTCATCTCCGACGTGCCGAAGACTCTGGTCTATCGCCTTGCCCGCTACGTCAATTCGCAGCGCCCGGTCATTCCCCAGGCTTCCATCACCAAGCCGCCCTCCGCCGAGCTGCGTCCCGGCCAGAAGGATAGCGATTCGCTGCCGCCCTATGACGTGCTCGACCGCATTCTTGAAGAGTATGTCGGCAATCTCAAGTCCGCCCCGGAGATCGCCGCCCTCACCGGCTTTGACGATGAAGTAATTCGCCTCGTCATCGGCCTCATCGATGGCAGCGAGTACAAGCGGCAGCAAGCCGCTCCCGGCATCAGAATCTCAACCAAGGCTTTCGGTCTCGGCCGTCGTTTTCCCATCGCCGCCCGCCATCAGGTCTGGTAAAACTCTGGAAGCGGTTTGCTCCGCCCTCCAGCACATCTCGGTTCAAGGATGATCGCAATGCGCATTCTCAAGTGCTCTGCCGTACTCTTGCTCGCCGCCTCGCTCTTCGCGCAAACCGCCCCAACCAAGCCCGCTCCTCAGCCCGCTGCCGAAGCCGCACCCGCCGCGCTTCCTCCTGGCGCTCCCACCGCGGCCCTGGTTGATGCCTGTTTCAAGCGCATGTTCGGCTATGATCAGGATCTCCAGTTCAAAGTGCTCGATATCTCCCTCTCCTCCATTCCGGAGCTCTTCGACGTTACGGTTCTCTTCACCAGTCCGCAAGGCCAGCAGCTCAGCCACTGGTACGTCTCCAGGGATCTCAAGCATGCCATCCCGGGAGAAATCTTTCCCTTCGGTGCCGATCCCTTTGCCCCCGAGCGCGCGGAGTTGGCCAAGTCGGCCTTCGGCGCCACCAAGGGCCCTGCCAATGCCAAGCTGCTGATCGTTGAATTCGCCGACCTCGAGTGCCCGGCCTGCAGGGAAGCGGCGCCGATCATGGAAAAAATTCGCAACGATTTTCCCCAGGCGCGCTTCGTCTTCCAAAGTTTTCCCCTCACTCATCTCCATCCCTGGGCCCAGCGCGCCTCTGCCTTCCTGGATTGCATCGCCCGCACGACTCCTGACCATGCCTTCACCTTCATCGAAGCCATTTACGGTCATCAAAGAGAGATCGAAGCCGCGGTCCGCAAGACTGCGCCAGATGGCAAGCCGATCATTGACGAGGCCGCCGTTACCGAGCAGTTGCGCCACTACACCGAGTGGGCCGGAGCCAATCCGGCCGCCATCGAGAGCTGTGCCGCAACACCTGAGACCGCCCGGCGCCTCGTGCGCAGCGAGCAGATCGCCCGCTCTCTCGGCGTCACCTCAACCCCCACTCTGTTCATCAATGGACGCCGCGTCGGCAGCCCCAGCGCCGCCCAGTATGAGGCGCTCAAGACGGTCATCTCCTACGAAGCCGATATGGCCGACACCGGCAGGTAGCAACGAGTACGGCGGTTCCTGGGTTGGTGTGTTTTGGCCGTGCCGCCTTAGGTGCGCAAGGACAGCGCGCCGAAGGTGGGGCACCGCCAGGTGATTAACAGGTTGGCTTCTATTTCGGCACATTCGTCGGAATCGGAAGGTACGATCCCGCCCGGCTGCCTCCGGAGAGGATATGCGGCTTGATCACCACCAGCAGCTCGTCGGCGGTATTTTCCTTCGTCTGCACCGAGAGCGCGCTGCCCAGCACCGGAATCGACGATACCAGCGGAATTCCGTTGATCGCGGCCATCTCGCTCTTGTCCACCAGTCCCGCCAGTACGATCGATTCACCGTCGTCGGTGCTGATGGTTCCCTTCATCTCGCGGTTGATAATGTCCGGAAGTCCGTTGGCCTCGGTAGCGCCCAGCGAGCGCAATGTCATTTCGTACTCCAGGCTGACCAGCTTGCCGTGTACGTGCGGCGTCGCCTTGAGAACCAGCCCAAGATCCTCATAGGTGAACTGCGGCGTCGGAATCGTCGTCGTGCCAACCGACCCTGCGTTCAGCCCAAGGGTCGAGAGCAGGCTGCTCGCCGCGCTGGCCGCCGAAAACAGTGAGCTTACGATCGGATAGCGTTCGCCGATTTTCATCGTCGCCGCTTTTCCGTCTTCCGCGCGCAGCAGAAGGTCGTCGACCGTGCGCGACAGTGAGTTGGTATTGGAAAAATGCAGGGAACTCGCGGGAATCGTAACCCCTGACAGTGTCAACCCTCCGCCGAACGTTCCGAACGGCTGCGACAGCACGCTTGAAGTAGACGACGACGAAGCCGATGCCAGCAGCGCGCCAAGAATCGTGGTTGCGTTCACCGTCTGTCCACTGGCCTGCAGCGCCGCGACAATCTGCTGATAGGTGCTGCTGTTCACCAGGCTGTTGATCTCCGAGCTCACGTTGAAGACCGAAAATTCAGTCGGCACCGAGGTTCCCAGGTCTCGCGTCAACGTGGTCGAGATCTGAAAGACCTTCACCTCGAGCATCACCGTCGGCTGTTCGTTGCTCAAATATTCCAGGAAGCTCGTAATCGCGTCCATCGTCGGCTGCGGCGCGCGAATCACGATCGTCCCCTGCGCGGCATTCGGCGTGATGAAGCGCAGGTCAAACAGGACGCGAAGCGCTGTGCTCAGGTCGGTCAGCTCTTTCGGCGTGCTTCCCCCAACCGAATAAAACGTCCGCAGGCTCATCGGGATCAGGGCGCTCCGGTTTTCCGCCGTATCGTTTGCCAGCAGCGCCTGGTGCTCGTTGATCGGAATAATCAGAAACTTCGAGATTTGCTGCAGAATCTGCGATCCCGTCTCCCAGCTCACGCTGTCCAGCTTAATGCGCACGTTGCGTGGCGTCACTCCCTGATCGGCAATCAGTGAAATCCCAAACAACTTCGCAAATTGATCGAACGCCTGGGTCGATATTCCCCGGAACTCAAAGCTCCGCACTCCCGCCGTCGGTCGCAGCCGCGTCTCGCCCAGGCTTGCGCGATACTGAACCGCGCCCATCTCTGCCGGAACGGGCATCGCGTCGCGCAGCCGCTGCTCGGCAAACTCGTTTGTGGGATCGATCTGGGTGGCTCGCCGGAAGGATGTCAGTGCTGTCTTCGCATCGCCGCCGAGCAGTGCCTTATTGCCCGTGCGCATCGCCTCGGCGACAACCTTCACTTCGATCTTCTTCTGCGCAGACTCATAAAAGATGTCCAGCGGCGAGATCGCGCGTGCCGCCTTCACCCGCTCCAGGGCCAGCTCAAACTGCTTTTTGCCGGCGAGCTTATGCGCCTGCTCGTAGAGCTTCTTCGCCTTCTTCTTATCCGCCTTGGAGATATCGCAGGATGGAAATCCCTCTTCGTAATCCGAGCAGACTTGCGCCCTCGCGCTGGTCTGCGCAGGCTTCTCCTGTGCATACAGTGAGCCTGAAACCAAGAGCGCAACAGCCAGCCACACAACGCGGAGCATAACCCGGATTCTACCGGATTCCGCTCACCGTGCGTAGCTCCACAGGGTTTCGCAATCTGGAATGCACATCTCCGGCTCGCCCTTGGCCAACTCCGCCAGCGGGAATATGCCCGTCGCAACCGCAATCACCGGAGCACCGCAGGCCTTGGCTGCCGCCACGTCCGCCGGAGTATCGCCCACAAAGCACACCGTGGCCGCCGCGCCCAGCCGCCGCCGCGCCTCTTCGGCGCCCCAGCGGAAGATCTCCCGCCGCGTCTCGTTGCGGTCGCTGAACGAGCCAAAGCAAAAATATTCGCCGATTCCGGCCGCCTTCAGCTTCGCCCAGCCGATTCTCTCCACGTTCCCGCTCGCCACTCCCAGCAGCTTTCCCATCCCCTTCAGCTCCGCCAGCAGCTTCATCACCCCGCCGCAAAGCACCGGCCGCAGATCGTGGGCACGGGCCTCCACCTGGTCGCACATCTGTGTCATCGCCGCTGGCAGCAATGCCCGCCCATCCGCCTCGCAGATTCCGGCCTGTCCCAGCGCGGCCAGCAAAATAACCGGATCGGTGCTGCCCTGCACGGCAACTCCCTCCAGCCGCACCCTGCGCCCGTAAAGCTCTTCCATCGCCGCCAGAAATGCCTCGTAGTGTACGCCGTCACGCGAGTGCAACAGGGTGCCGTCGATGTCGAACAGATAGGCGTCGAATCCGCGCCAGTTGAATTCTTTCGCCTTGTCCCTGGAACCCTTCGACGCAGCCATCATGCTTCCGTCCTGACTCTCATTTTCCACTTGTCCGCGGCCAATCCTCTGCGATTGTCGCCTGCCCATCCCGGCTCAGCACAATCCGTTGGATGCGCCGCGCCTTGCCGGTGTGCTCGTCGCAATCCACCAACGCCGCACAAAAGCGCACATCGTTCGTCGCGGCCTCAAAGCGGCTCGGAAGGCTGGTCAGGAACCGTTGCAGAATCTGTTCCTTCTGCACTCCGATCACGCCGTCATAAGGGCCGGTCATGCCCACGTCCGTCTGGTACGCCGTTCCCTGCGGCAGCACCCGCGCGTCCGCCGTCGGAACATGCGTATGCGTGCCCACCACGGCGGTTACCCGCCCGTCCAGATACCACCCCAGCGCCACCTTCTCAGACGTTGCCTCGGCGTGCATGTCCACAAAAATTACCTTCGCCGAGATCTCTTTCAGCACGCGGTCGGCCACCCGGAATGGATCGTCGATGTTCGCCATGAACACCCGTCCCTGCAGATTCACCACCGCATACTCAACCCCTGCCCGCGTCCGTCCCTCATACACTCCTGTGCCCGGAGTGCCCGCCGGATAGTTCGCCGGACGCAACACGCGCCGCGCCGGACTGTAAGGCTCATTGGCCGCCGTGTTGAAGTAATCGGTCAGTTCGCGCTTGTCCCACACATGGTTTCCCGTGGTGATCACGTCGATCCCGAGGTTGAAAAACTCTTCGGCAATCGGCGGCGTCAGTCCAAATCCCCCCGCCGCATTCTCCCCGTTGGCAATGCAGAGATCGACAGCGTGTTTCTTCAGCAGCGCCGCCAGATGATCGCGCACGATAGTGCGCCCCGGCCGCCCGAAAATGTCACCAATAAACAGTATTTGCAATTGCCCGCCCCGGATGAATTTCCCAACCCTCAATGCTATCACCCGCCGCCGCCGCAAATGAATGACGATGCAGATGCCGGTGCCGGGCAGCCGCCGCAGTCAGTAAATGTGAAATCTCGGCAGTGGAGCAAGTTGAATTTCACGGCTTTTGATTTCCGAACCAGTCGGTGTAAACTTTGGGGCATGGCAAACAAGAACGCACCAAAGCGCGAAACCAAGAAACCTCCGAAGAAGAAAGCTAAAGCCGCCCGCGAAGAGTAGGGACTAACTGGAATCCTCGGGCGACAGGTGGCCCATATTCGCCTTCTTTTGGCGAATGTGGGAACTAGGCCGGGTGCCCCACCTTCGACGCGCGTTCTTTGCGCGGCTAAGGTGGGAAGCCACACCCTCCACCTCTCCACAATCTCGCCTTTGACTTTGACTTTGCCTTTAACCTTGAAACTCTGAAACCTTGCAACTTCCCTACCCCAACGCCTCAATCACGTCCGCCGCTGCCTCAAATTTCCCCAGAGGTGCGCTGACTTGCACTCCCTGCACCATCCCGCGCGCCTCCAGCAGCATTTCGCGTGCGATCAGCACCCCTTCGGCTCTTGCATGTTCGCTGCTTGTACTGGCTGAAGCCATCCGCGCCAGAATCTCATCCGGCACGCTCACTCGCAGTTCGTTGCGCATGAACTCCGCGTTGCGCACGCTGGTCAGCGGCCAGATGCCGGCCAGAACCGGAATCCTGCAATGCTCCACCCGCCGCAAAAACTCCTCCAGCAGCCGCAGGTCGAAGACCGGCTGAGTCACCGCGTACTGCGCTCCCGCCTCGCACTTGTATTCAAAGCGGCGAACCTCTTCGTCCAAGTCGCTGATCCCCGGATTCGCTCCCACTCCGATCACAAACGATGTTGCCGAGCCAATCGGGTTAGCGCCCAGGTCCACACCCAGGTTCAGGTTGTGGACGATGTTCACCAGTCCAATCGCATCCACATCGAAGACCGCCGTCGCATCCGGATAGTTTCCCAGCTTCGGCGGATCGCCGGTAATGCAGATCAGGTTGTGCAGTCCCAGTGCACAGGCGCCCAGCAAGTCACTCTGGATGCTCAGCACATTCCGGTCGCGGCAGGTGTAATGCAGGACCGTTTCGATGCCGCATTCGCGCCCGATCAAACTGCACAGTGCCTGGTTGCCCATCCGTGCGGAAGCCCGTGGGCTGTCCGGTATATTCACCGCGTCAATGCCCACGCTCCGCAAGTACCGTGCCGCCGCCAGCTCTTTCGCCGGATCGCTTCCCTTGGGCGGCACAATTTCAACCATGGTCACAAACTCGCCCGCCGCCAGCTTGCGCCCCAGCCCGGAGCGCTCCGCCAGCGGCTTCACCGCCGGTGCCGCAACCGGGCTTGCCACCGTCACCCGGAACGAAGTTGTCCGCGCCTCTCCAACCCGCAGCGCCGCCTTCATCGCCTTGATGTGCTCTGGAGTAGTCCCGCAGCATCCTCCCACCAGCGAAACTCCGGCGGCCACGAATTTCCGCGCATAGCTGGCCATATATTCCGGCGAGCACAGATAGATGTTCCGTCCTTCCACGCTGCGCGGCATTCCCGCGTTGGGTTGCGCCGCCAGGGGCAGGGAAGTCGCCCGCCGCAGCCGCTCCATTGTGTCCAGCATCGCCGCCGGACCAACCGAGCAGTTGCATCCCAGCACGTCCACTCCAAAATCGCTCAACCGCGCGCCGAAGACCTCCGCCGCCGTGCCGTCCAGCGCGTTGCCCTCTTCGTCAATCGTCACCTCGGCCACCACCGGCAATCCCGGAGCCGCCTCCCGCGCCGCCAGCACCGCCTGGTGCAATTCATCGATATATCCGAATGTTTCCAGCAGCAGCAGATCCACGCCTTCAGCCGCCAGCACCGCGATCTGATCCCGGAAGGCCTTCCGCGCCTCTTCCCGCGCAACCCTGCCCAGCGGCTCGATGCGAATCCCCAGTGGCCCCACGCTGCCTGCCACCAGCACCTCCTCGCCCGCCGCCGCCCGTGCCAGCCGCACTCCGGAGCGGTTGATCTCGTCCGCCCGCGCCTCCATTCCATGGCGTAGCAGGCGGTAATGGTTCGCGCCGAAGGTGTTCGTCTCCAGCACCTCGGCTCCCGCCTTCACATACTCCGCGTGAATTCCGCCGACCATCTCCGGCTGCGATACGTTCAGCTCGTCATAGCAGCGATTGATAAACACGCCCTTGGCATACAGCAGCGTGCCCATCGCGCCGTCGCACAGCATTGGCCCGCGCTTCAGCCGTTCCAGAAACAATGACATCGCCTGTCCCTTGCCTTGATTATTCCAGAGCTGCATTTAGCAGCTTTTCTGGAACCTTACCATACGCGCTTCGTCTTGCAGCCTCGCCCGCAATGTTATAATCGTGCTTTCCAGCTCTTCTCAATCCATATCGTCTGGAGTGCGCCGCTTGAAGCAAGCGACATTGATCCTCGCCCTGTTGGGCACCATCGTACTGGCCGCCTGCGGCAATAGCGATACCACCAGTCAATCCGACTACAATAACGGCACTGGCGATCAACCCTTTAAGCCCGTAACCCACCTCGCCCACCGCAGCGTGGTCAGCAACTACTACGCTGGAGATCTTCAGGTGATGGACGCCACCGAGAACCGCCTCACCACCACCACCTTCGCCACCGGCGCCCAGCCCACCTATCTCCAGTCTTCGCCTGACGGCTTGTACACCTTCGTTAATGATACCGGCTCCAATGCCATCTCCACCCTTGACAACAATCAGGAAAAGATCAGGGCGACCATCGCCCTAGGCGGGCCGACCCAGAGCTTCGTAACCTCGACGGACGACCAATTCGCCTTCGCGGCCGTGCCCAGCTATAACAACGGCAATCCTCCCATTCTGCCCGGCGCGATCAATCGCTTCAACCCCTACGATGGCAGCTTGAACACTGCTATTCCGTTCCCCTACGCAACCTATCTCGCCATGGACCCCGCCGAAAAGCACCTGCTCGTCTTCACCGTCGGCGATACCGCAGCCTCCGGTGGCGACGACAACGTCTACTATCTCGATCTCACCATCAACGATCCCAGCACCGGATTTCCCGCCATCTCCGTCCTCACCCTGCCTGCCGGAGCCCTGTCGCGCCCGGTCGCCGCCTTCTTCTCCGCCGATAGCTCAACCGCCTACATCCTCAACTGCGGAGCCGAGTGCGGAGGAACCGCCTCTGCCAGCGTCACCGAGATCAATGCCATCAGTAGCTCTTGCTCTCCCCTCAACTGCCCTGCCACGCCGGTCACCGGCTATCTCCCTTCGATCCACCAGGGCTCGGCCACCGTCGTCAAGCAGTGGACGGTCTCCGGCGCCCGCCGCGGCCTCATCGATCTCACTGCCAACAATCTCTACGTCGCCGGCTCCGCCACCACCCTGACGGACACTGGCGGCAACAACGTCCAGGACGGCTACTTCACTACCATCAATCTCGCCGCCGGAACCGCCTCTGCGCCCATCCGCATCGGCAACGGCGCCAAGCTTTTGATTCGCAGCATCGGCAGCAACTTCTGGGTCTCTTCCATCAATTGCGGCGTGCAGAGTTGTATCACTATCGTCAATCCGGCTTCCACAGCTAGCCCCGCGACCCTGCTCGCCAACCCTTATGGCAACGGCACCGGAGTCTCGCTCCAGACCAACAGCGGCGAGGTCTACACCATCGAGGGCGGACAGCTCTACATCTACACTCAGAGTGGCACTCGAATCATCCCCTCCACCTACAGCACGGACATCAAGGGTCAGGGATACGACGTGCTTTACATCGACTAGAGCGCTTCCCTAAAGGATGCATCCCCGGGTGCCCCACCTTCGACGCGCTGCTTTCGCGCGGCTAAGGTGGGACGGGCAGTCAAAGGCGGGGCGCTCTTTTGCTCTTTCTGTGACAATTATCACTCCCTGGTCGCGGTTTTCTTGCTACTTTGCATCTCAACGGTAAGCGCTCGAGTGGAACGGCGTTCTGGAAACGTGGGGTTTCAAAGATGAACGGCTGCAATGGACCGCAATACTCCCATCTGCTCAATGCCATTCCCGTGCCGATTTTCATCGTCGATGAGGATGTCCGGATTCTCGACTCCAATGCCGCCGCGCAGAGAATGTTCGGCCTCTCCAATGTCGAAATCCGCTCACGCCGGGGCGGCGAGGTTCTCAACTGCCTGAACTCGCACAACCCTGAGGGCTGTGGAAAAGCGCCTGAATGCAAGAATTGCGTCATTCGCAACTCCGTCGGCGACGCCCTCAAGGCGGTCGCGGTTACTCAGCATCCAATGAAGTTTGAAGCCGTCTCCGGCGGGAAGACCGTGGAGCTTGAACTGCTGGTCACCGCCACTCCCTTTCCGGAAGCGGGCAAGAACGCCGTCCTTGTCATCGTGGAAGACATCACCGAGTTTTCCAAACTCAAGGCCATCCTGCCAATCTGCTCGCACTGCAAACGCATTCGCAACGAAGCTTCACTCTGGCAGCAGGTGGATAGATACTTCCACGACCATATCGGCGTCGATTTCTCTCACGGAGTTTGTCCCGACTGTGTCCAGAAATTTTATGGCGCCTATCTCCGTTCTCCGGATGAGTCGGGCGGCCCAGCGTAAACTCGAAACAATTGCTTACTCTCCCACCAGTCTCAACCTGTGTACTGCCGTCCGCTCCACCGTCTCCGGCCGGAACGCCAGTCCGAACGTCCTTCCCCCGTACCATGCCGCAAACTGATCGTTGAAGTACGGACTGAACAGATTCCCCGACTCCCCATTCACAATGTTCAAGGTCGACCGGTCCAGCTCTGCAAGGTCCGCCGTAAAGCGCTCGGAAGGCGCAAACCTCCCGCCTATCTGCTTCACCGTGATCCTGTCTCCCGACTGCGGCAGTTTCTCCGTCGCAGCATATTTTTTCAACCACGGAATCCTGCCGAAGATGGGATGTGAAATCTGCACCGTGGAATAGTCGCCGTACTTCCAGCTCGCCAAATCCCGCGGCGCCCGCGGATCTGCTACCGCCGCCTCCACCGCCGCTGTCAGCAGAGCCTCCCAGCTCTTGTACTCCTCCGGCAGCCAGCGCTCCGGCTGGAAGGCAATCGTCTTTTCCAGCCACACCGTTTGCATATACCACCGGTAGAGCTTGGCGTCCTCGCCCAGCTTGCTCTTCAGCAGAGTCGCGCTCAGCCACTGCCGTGCCTTTGCTTCAATCGCCGCTCCCGCCGAATCCCCCCTCATCTTGCCGTCGAAGCGTCGCAGAATCTCCGCCGCGCTCCGCGCCCGCGCGCTCGCCCCCGGCGTCTGATCCACCGCGTACACCATTCGCTCCGCCACAAAGCGGTCCAGATCGCTCTGCACGTCCATCTGCAGCGCCAGCATGTCGGCCTCGGTGAACTTCTTGTTCTGCCGCAGCACCTGGTAAATCCGTTCCGTGCGATAGGGCGGCTCCCATTCCTTCGTGATCGAATACTTGTACCCGTCCGGCGTCACCCGCCCATTCGCCGTGGCGATGATCCCCGACGGCGGATTGTATACGCTCGGCATCTCCTCAAACGGAATGTATCCCGTCCACTCATGCGCGTCGTCGGCTCCGCTCACCGGCAGCGAGCCGTCGCCCGCAGCCCGCATCGGCACCCGTCCCGTTGCCTGGTAGCCGATATTGCCATCCACGTCGGCGTACACCACGTTCTGCCCCGGCCCGTTGAACCCTGAAAACGCCGCCCGAAACTCCTCCCAGTTCTGCGCCCTGTTGACCTCAAAAAACGGCAGGCTCAGCCCTGTCTCATAAATCGCCCACTTCAACGCCAACGCTCTCTTTTCGCCCGGCATCCCGTCGGAGATGATCGGCCCGTGCCGTGTCAGCCGCACATCCATCTCCACGTCGCGCCCGCGCTTCACCCGGATCACCTCGTGGCGCACTTCGGGCTTCCGCCAGCCCTCGGGAGTCTGGTACTCGCCCGCCGCATTGAAGTTCTCCACAAACACGTCTTCCACGTCCGCGCCCAAATTGGTAAAGCCCCAGGCGATGCGCCGGTTGTGCCCTACAATCACCCACGGAGCTCCCGGCAGCGTAACTCCCGCCACCTCGAAATCGCCGCAGGTCAGGTGCGCCTCATACCATGTATTCGGAATCCGGAGCGGCAGATGCATGTCATTCGAGAGCAGCGGACGTCCGCTCTCGGTGTGTGCTCCGCTGATCACCCAGTTGTTCGATCCCGCCCGCACCCGCTCCGCACCTTGAAATTGAAGCTGCCCCACATCCTGAAGGCTCCGGGTGCCCCATCCTAGCCCTCTTTTGGCGGGCCCATTCAAGCCTTCTCTTGGCTTGAGTGGGGAAGTTTCAGTGCGGGTGCCCCATCCTAGCCCTCCTTTGGCTAGGGTGGGGTCGTTGATCTTGTCCTTGCTCTTGCTTCTAACCTTGAAACCTTGAAACTCTGAAACCTTGAAACCTTGAAGCTCTGAACCTTTGAAACCTCGCCCTGAAGCCTCGACCCCTTGCTCCGCTCCCTCCGGCTCAACCTCGTCCATATCGTGTCCCGGCACAATATCCCGCTGCGAGCTCTCCACGTATAGGTCGCTGGTCAACTCCGGCCCCAGCCGCGCCAGAATCTCCGCATGGTTCAAGTCGTCCAGATAGGTCCCATGGTTCAGCATCTCCGCCATCGAAGCTCCAACCAGCAGCGAATCCTCCGCCGTCCACGCCCGCGGAAAATACCGCAGCACCCGCATCTCCAGTGGCAGCCCATACTGATGCCCGGCGATATACGCATTGACTCCGCGCGCGTAGTCTTCCAGTTGCGCCCGCTCCTCCGCCGATGCCTGCTCCAGCGAGCGTCGTGCCACCTCGCGCAGCCCCAGCACGCGCTGCTCCCGGTCGGTCTTCACATAGTCTGAACCCAACGCCGCCGCCAGCTCGCCTGCCGCATACCGACGCATCATGTCCATCTGCCACAGCCGGTCCTGCGCCGTCACGTACCCCTGCGCAAAAAACAGATCGTCCAAGGTCTCCGCCGTAATGCTCGGAACCCCATGCCCATCACGCACCACCGTCACCGCAGCCCGCAGCCCCGCAACCTTCACCGTTCCATCCAGTTGAGGCATCGCCCCCCGCACCGCCAAACGGAACCACAGATACGCCCCTCCCGCCAGCGCCGCCACCAGCAGCACGATCACCAACACCACGTATCCAAGCACCTTCAGCCTGGACGCGCCCACGCTATTTTTTGAATTCACTGCCGAATCAGCCATGATGAGTCGATTGTATCCGCTCGGCGAGACGCAAAGCCGGGTGCTGAGCAGCCGGGGAGATCCCTGCCCCATCCTGACTAGCCATCTTTTGGCTAGGGTGGGGTTTTTGACTCTGCCCTTGCCGTTGCTTTTGTTCTCGCCGTTGTTTTTGCTCTTGCTCCCATGTTGTCATTCCGAACGAAGTGAGGAATCCCAGCCCCGCCCAAATCTCCGACGCGGACTGGAAGGCATTTCAACTCCCACTCAATTGCGCTGCTCCTGCTCTTAACCTTGAAACTCTGAAACCTTGAAACCTCTGAAACCTTGCAACTTTGAAATCCGCTTTCCTCTCTCGCCCTCCCTAATTTATCCTTGAGCCGTCATCATTCAGATTCCCGCAAGAGGTGCGCAATTGAATCACCCTGACCAAGGCTCCGGCATCGAGCGCGAGCTGCACGATCCTATCTCAGACAAGCTCGTCGCTCTCGAAGCTCTCGATCTCTCCAAAATCCACTCCGTCGACGATCTCGTCCGCGCCATGGGCCGCACGGCCTTCACCGGACGCCAGATCGGCCACGCCGCCGATGTCCTGGAAGCCATGGCCCGCGACCGCGATGCCTTCATCATCATGACCCTCAGCGGAGCCATGACCGTAGCCAAGCAGGGACTCATCGTCACCGATCTCATCGACGCCGGAATCGTCAAGGCCATCGTCTCCACCGGAGCTCTCATGGCTCACGGACTGGTCGAAGCCGCCGGCAAATCCCATTTTGTCTGGGATGAAAAGATGAATGACGTCGAGCTCTACGAAGCCGGATACAACCGCGTCTATGACACCCTGGAGCCCGAGACCAATCTCAACTTTGTCGAAGCCATCGTCGCCCGCATTCTTGAAGCCTGGGACGCCGCCGAAGTCCTTTGCTCCTACAAGTTCACCCACGCCATCGGCAAGTATCTTTCGGAGAACGCCGAAGGACGCGGCATCCTGCGCTCGGCCTATGAAAAAGGCGCCGCCGTCTACATCCCAGCCTTCACCGACTCCGAGATCGGCCTTGACCTCGCACTGCACAACCGCAAGCGCGCCGCCCAGGGTCGCGAACCGATCCGCTTCGATCCCTTTCTCGACCTCAACCACTTCGCCGATAAGAACCTCGCTCAAACCCGTCTCGGAATCTTCACCATCGGCGGCGGCGTTCCCCGCAACTGGACTCAGCAGTTCGGTCCCTACATCGAGCTGCGCCATCGCCGCGGCGGCGAAGATCTTCCTCTCAAGCGTTACCACTATGGCCTGCGCATCTGTCCTGAGCCCGTCCACTGGGGAGGACTCAGCGGCTCGCCCTATAGCGAAGCCATCTCCTGGGGTAAGTTCGTTCCCCCCGCCGAAGGAGGCAAATTTGCCGAAGTCTTCGACGACGCCACCGTAGCTCTCCCCCTCGTAGCCGGAGCCGTCCTCGAACGCCTCAAGAAAAAGCCATAGCGCAGTTATTTCTGTCCTTGCTCTTTCGTTGACCAAGTGGTCCGCGGGTGCCCCACCCTGGCCCTCTTTTGGCCAGGGTGGGGTTTTTGACTTTGCCCTTGCAGTTGCTTTTGCTCTTGTTCTTGCCCTTGCAGTTGCTTTTGCTCTTGTTCTTGCCCTTGCAGTTGCTTTTGCTCTTGTTCTTGCCCTTGCAGTTGCTTTTGCTCTTGTTCTTGCCCTTGCAGTTGCTTTTGCTCTTGT
>JBEKOO010000038.1:0-32911 GCA_049521655.1 Candidatus Korobacteraceae bacterium | reverse complement strand
TGCAAAGGCCGGACGCGCACAATCTTGCCGTCCTTCACATAAACGGAGATCGGACCTCCGCCGGTCAGATTAGTGAATACCTGCTCCACGATCGTCACTCCTTATAGTCAGATCACTCACCGACAAGTGAAGACCTTCAAGGCAATCACCGCGCGCCCGGAGTTGCCCTAGATCAACCCTAATACCACAGACCATACACCTGACGGTTCCATATCGTATAATACTGTTTTGGCATATTCACATGCTTGAAGGGTATGCAAAATGGAACTGCGTCACTTGCGCTATTTTATTGCGGTTGCCGAATGCCGAGGCTTCGTCAGAGCCTCGGCCAGTCTACGCATAGCCCAACCCGCGCTCTCGCGGCAGATCCGCGATCTGGAACAGGAATTAGGCGTCCCCCTGTTTGAAAGATCAAGGCGGGGAGCGTTGCTCACATTTCCCGGGGAGTGCTTCCTGCAGGATGCCCGACGCATTCTTGATTACCTAGAACAGGCACAGTCGCGGGCGCGCAGGGTGCATGGCGGATATGCCGGCGTACTCTCGATCGGCATGGTGGAGTCCTTCACCTGGCACGAGGCGATTACGCACGCGTTGCGGAGATTCCAGAGTCAATGGCCCGACGTCGCGCTGAACGTAGCGCTCATGAGTTCGCCTGAGCAACTCGTGGCCATCCGGGAGGGACAGATCTCCTCGGGATTCCTCTTTAATCGCCCGCCGGAAGACGATATGCTCGACGGGATTCAGGTATTGACGACCGAAGCGGTGCTGGCGGTTCCAGAAAGTTCTCCGTACGCAACTCACCCGCCTCATCGACTGATGGAATTGCAAGATCAGGACTTTGTCTTTATTCCTCGGGCACTGAACCCACCCTACTACGACAAAATTATCCACGCCTGTCACAGCGCAGGGCTAACTCCCAGAATTGTGCAATCAGGCACGAACGACTCTTCCAATTTGAGTTTGGTTGCGGCGGAGTTGGGCCTGACCATAGTGCCGGCAGCGGCCGAATCGCGCAAGCCTAAGAACGTTGTCCTCGTTCCAGTCGGAGACCTGAATGTGGTCACCACCATGGAATTGGTGTGGCGCCGGGACAATCAATCGTCGGCCTTGAAGAACTTCGTTGCGGTCTTGCGCGAAAGTGCTGGGTAACTGCCAGCCGAAGCGGTTAATGCAGCATGAGCGAAACCACTCTGGATTTCTTCATCACTCTCTTTGACGAATTCGGTGAGCTAGCAGTAGCAGTGCATCCAACTCGCCTGGCAGTATTTCACACATGATGAGTGCCGGTGATGCGTGGATCAACAGTGTTCTTCCGGCACTTGCAAAAGTCGGAAGTGGACAATCTTGCGGTTCATGACGAAGACGGAGCTCCCTCAATACCGCTGGAGCTCCGTCAATTCCGCCAAACTCGCCCGCTTCATCTCACCCCAAACTTTGGGCTCGAAGTAATGCAGAGTAAAACCAGTTGCAATTTCCTTAGTGGATTCCCTCCGCTCCCAATTGAGGCTGGCTAACTTTCCCTTTCTTTATCTTCATGGCCACAATGAAACAGCCCTGAAGCAGGAATGCCACTGCCAGTGCCTCGACCGACCATTGGAACTTTCCGGTGGCGTCTTTGATCAAACCGACAAGCCAGGGACCGAGCAAGCCGCCAATCCCAGTCGTGGAGCTAATGAATGCAATACCGCCAGCGGCGGTTTTTCCGCCCAGGTATTCCGCAGGCAACGTCCAGAAGATCGGGAGCACTGCCATATAGCAGAAAGCAGCGACGCAAACCATGGCATACGAAAATACTGTAGACGTAACCCACGCGCTGACGGTAAGCGCCAGGAATGGAACCACGCTGCAGAAGAGCAAAGCGCCCCTGCGATCACCCGTACGGCGGGTGTACCAAGTAATTACGTATATGCCAATGAAGGAGCAAATGTAGGGTACTGCATAGAGAAAGCCAATCGTCTGGTTCGACCACATCTTGCTACCGGACTTCAGAATCGTAGGCAACCAGAAGAGGAGCCCCAAGTTGCCGAGGTTCCACCAGAAGTAGACTCCGGCCATTACCCACAGGCGCTTATCGGATAAGAAGGAGCCCAGCGAGTGGTGCTCAACGGGCGGAGCAGCGCGCCGTTCAGTGTCGAGCGTTCCTTGCAGCCAAGCCTTCTCTTCCGTCGTCAGCCACTTCGCCTTTGCCGGATAGTCCGTCAGATAAAATAACGTCACAAAACCCAAAACTACGCACGGTACGCCTTCCAGAACAAACAACCACCTCCAACCTGGATGCCCAAGTATCCCGTTGGAAATCGTCATTAGCCAAGTGGAGAGTGGCCCTACCAGAATG
Source organism: Candidatus Korobacteraceae bacterium (assembly GCA_049521655.1). Classification (GTDB taxonomy): domain Bacteria; phylum Acidobacteriota; class Terriglobia; order Terriglobales; family Acidobacteriaceae; genus TOLSYN. The sequence goes on along the minus strand of JBEKOO010000038.1, from coordinate 30,576 downwards.
TACGCCATAACGCTAAAAGACATGAAAAGTGCATATGGCTTGGCGCGATGGCCAGCCGGGTACCACAACGTCATGTAGTAGACGACGCCAGGGAAGAAGCCTGCTTCGGCAGCTCCCAGTAAGAAGCGCAAAACATAAAAGCTATGAGCACCCTGCGTGAAGCCGATCGCCGACGCGACGATACCCCAGGTGATCATAATTCGGCCAATCCACAGGCTTGCACCAAACTTATGGAGAGCAAGGTTGCTGGGGATTTCAAAGATCGCATAGGACAAAAAGAATAGCCCCGCCCCCAGTCCGAACGCCGACGCAGTGAGTTTCAAGTCCGGGGTCATTTGCAGCGCGGCGATGCCCACGTTTGAGCGATCCACAACCGCGATAATATAAATAATGCTCAGATAGGATGTTAGTCTGATGCCGATTTTGCGCAGTGTTGCGGATTCAACTGATGCAGCCATGTTTTCTCACTCTCCTTTTGTTCTCTCCGCGTGTTCCCGCTGAAACCGCCCGGGTAACGGCGGGACCTACCTTGTTTCGGATCAATTTCACTGACATTGGAACGCTGGCCGGGTCATCTTGTGCGCGACAAAGAGCGCCAAGAATACGACCGCGTGCCCACAGTTGTCCTTCGTTTATCGATGTCCGGAGAACATTACACCGGGAGATCAATATCGCATAATTCTTTGTTGGTATATTCTCATACCTTCCGGGTATGAACCGTGGAACTGCCTCAACTCCGTCTCCACGCGATCCCGTCGACCGTCTTTTGCGATGAGAAGCTGCCCTGGGGGTTTCTCGTCAAAACCTCGAACGCAACAGGACAGGCAGCGGCTATGGGCTTTAGCCTTGTGCCGTCTCGTTGTAACCTCAGTGCATGTTGCTTGAGCCCCTGAGCATCACGGTAGAGAATCGGCAATCAACTTGTTCATTACTTGGTAACAGTCAGTCGTTAGTCGCTGGCCTGGAACCCAGCGACTAACGACCGGCCAGAAGAATACAGACGTCTCCGGTAGAGCAGCCAAACGCCCCGGTTAGAGAAGGCGCATAGCTATATCGCCCAGATTCACGTCATCAGCAGTGCTGATTCCCTGAATCGTTTTGGCAGTGCTGCCCTTCTGAATGTTCAGCGAGTAGTCGTGTCCATCCGGCAAACCGTTGAACCAGAAGTCGCCGAAGTTATCCGTCTTGACGGAATGAGACTCTCCGTTCTTGTCCTTGAGAGTGCAGGTCGCGTCGATCACGACTTCCTTCTCGACGGGATCATAGACGGTGCCAGCGACAAATTTCTTGGGTAGGTTCAAGTAATACAACCGTCCCGCGCCGCATCCAGAATCATACGGCTCTGCCTTGGCAATCAGATCCTTCAACTCCGACTCCTCCCCAAAACGCAGGGCCTCGGTTGGGCATACGTCGACACAACGGGGCACATCCCATCCATCGTCCAGAAGATGCGCGCATCCGGTGCATTTCTGAGCGATGTTCAGCCCCTCGTTAAAGTAGATGCTCGCACTGGGGCACGCATCCGGACACAGCTTGCAGCCGGTACACTTGGCCGGATCGATGACGACCATGCCATCCTCACGCCGGTAGATCGCATTCGGCTTGCAAACCGTCATACATTTGGCATCGCTGCAGTGCGAGCAAAGGGTCGGTATGTACGACACCTTCACCTTCGGTACCGTTCCTCTGACGGTCTCCTTGATCTTCAGCCAGAACTGGCCGTAGTCCGGCTGTGGTTTGGCGTAAGGAGTCCAATCATTGGCACAATGCTCGTCCTTGCAGGCAATCTGGCAACAGTAACAACCGTTGCATATCGAAAGATCCATCACAAAAGCCTTCATTTCGCACCCCCGTCCTTTACGACCCAAGCATCAAAACGCAGCCCCGCTCCCTTGTCATACTCCCTTTCGAAAGCCGCGGGGTTTTCATTCTTCCACTGATCCCATTCTTCCGGTGTTACCTTCGCAACCTCGCACAGATATCCGCTGCTGGCCATTCCGAGGCAGTTCTTGGAGGTTGAACCAATGGGAGAAATGAGGTTGATGGCGCCACCGCGATCCACTTTTCCCAGGATGATTGGATCGACGCGGGCTCCGTGATCCATATAGGCAACGCCGGGGCGCAAGCGCTCGGTTACATAAGCGCCTCCCAGAACGATACCCCGCTCGTTGAAGACCTTGATGATCTCCCCGTGCTTGATGCCGCGCTTTGCCGCCTCGGAGGGATGAATCCAGATAGGCTCATAGGCGTATCCATCCGGGCCGGTAATCTTGCAGGTGGGAGCTTCCCGCGTCCAGGTGATGTCGTCGGCCTGGGCATGGGTTCTCCACCTGGGGTGGTTGGACTGCAGGAGCAAAGAATAATCCTTCGCCCTGGAGCTCGACATGCGTTCGTCGTGGGTTATGCCGCACTCCACCCACTTGGGAATCGGCGGCCGTTCCAAGTCATCTGGGAAGGCTTTGGCCAATGCCTCGGAATAGAACTCCAGCTTGCCTGAGGGAGTGGGCAGCGGAGACTGTTTCGGATCTTCGAAGAACTTCCTGAATCCGGGCGGGTCGGACTCCCAATCCTTCGCCACCCCATAGAGGTAGTACCCCTTTTCCCTGAACTTTTCGTAGGAAATAAGTTCTCCCAACTCCATGCTGTCGAAGATATTCTTACGTATGGTTTCGGTGTTGAAGCCCCCTGTGACCTGCTCTTCGAGGCCGTCGCCGAGCTTTTTTGCTATCTCAACCACGATCTCAAAGTCGCTCTTGGATTCGCCAACTGGTTCCACGGCTTTGTCGGCGATCATGACGTCTTGTAACATTCCGCTTTGCCGGATGTTGGTCAACATGTCGTCAACTTCCAAGTGGGTGTTTGACGGTAAAATGATATCGGCCAGTGTGCATTCGTTTTCAAGCCATGGGTGCTGGATCACGATGCATTCCAACTGGGCTGAACCGTATGCCTCCTGGGCCTCGTGACCATGGTTCCAACAGGTGGTCCGACAAGGAGTATCCGACCAGATCATGCGAATCTTATTGGTTTTTTCTTCTTCCAGCGGGAACTGATAGCGAACAAACTGGTCCGACACCGGAGCTTCGATGGCTCCCGTGCCATAAAACTCCAAGGGCTCGTCGGTTTTCAGGTGGGTAGTAACCTGAAGCTTGGACAGCATCGACTTCTGCCAACCGTAGATCGTCGAGGCGATCGGAACCGCCAACCGTTCAGAGAGCTTCGGATTCCAGAACATCGTGCTCCGGAGTCCTTCCATGCGTGGCATGCCGAAATAAGAGATTTGAAGCTGGTGAACACCAGGTCCGCCTAGGCCCTGCATGCCCAACAAGCAGCATTCCAATCGTGCCGGTTCGGACGAATAAGGACCACGTATCATTCCACCGCCGAAGTAATGAGCGATGGATGTGATCTTGCTGGCGAATTCCCGCGCCAGCGCCTTGATGGTCCACTCCGGCACTCCGCACTTCCGCGAAGCCCATTCCGGAGTCTTGGGAACTCCGTCATCCTTGCCCATTACGTAGTCGGAGAACTTATCGAAGCCGACCACATGCGTATCTACATAATCCTTCTTGTAGCTGCCTTCCTTGATCCAGAGATAAGCGATGGCCAGTTGCAAAGCGGCATCGGTGTTGGGAAGAATCGGAATCCATTTATCGGCATGCACCGCGGCCCCATAGTTCACCTCCGGGCAGATGTAAATCTGCTTCATGCCGATTTCTTTCCACCAAAACGACAGCCGGCTGGGAAACTGTCCGGTGAAGCCCCAGGGTGTAGTCTCCGGGTCGCAGCTCCAGAAGAGCATCTGCTCGGAGTGATCCGTGCAGTCCTTGACCGTATTGGCAGCGGGGAACATCATGCCCTGTATGCCCTGGCCCCATACGTGTTTCGATCCCCAGTACCAGCCTTCCCAGCTATCCGGGTTGCGAATCTGTTGGGTGAAGCCGCCCATCGCCTTCAGCAGAAGACCCGGCTGGCCGTGAGGCGTGTTGATGACCTTGCTCTCTCCGTGTCCCTCGCCCTGCTGGAGGATGGCATTCACTCCATACTTGGCATGGATGCGCCTGATTTCGCTGGCAATGATTGTGGTCACTTCATCCCACGAAGCTCTTCGGTACTTGCTCTTGCCCCGGTTTTGCGGGTTTCTTTCCCCGTTGGGGTCCCAGTCCACTCGAATCAATGGATACTTGATGCGGTTGGGCGAATAGACACGCTTCTTGTATCCAAGTGAGAATGGACCTATGAGTGACTTCCACCTGGGCTCCAGAGTTTTGCCATTCTTTTCCATCTTCCAGGTTCGCACCTCGCTTCGGTCGTACTTCCAGTCGAAGCGAAACGGCCGGACGCGAAGAATCTTGCCATCCTTAACGTCCACCATTCCCTGTGCGGTACCTCCGTATAATCCCCCAAGGCTGAGGGATCTTAAGACCGTCTTGTCGCCCTTTGTCTCGATCAACGCACACCTCCTTTTGGTGTAATTCTCTGGCCCCTTTGTTACTTCCCTGGCTCTATCTTAGATATGAGACCAAGTTCTATTCTGCCTCCAGGTTGGGGCCCCAGCCGCCTAACAGCATCGTTCTAGCTACAATTGCAACTCCTAAAGCCTCTCTCATACGAGTGATCAACAGCTCGATCTCGCTCGGCGTAGACCGTTGAATACCTCATCCTCCCCCATCGCTCCTTCATGCGAAACACTCCTCGGCTAGAATGTTCAAGAGAAAATACCGAGCGGCAAGAACGCCGGGACTATCACCTCGTGCTCAAATATGTCCTTCGTTAATCGTTGTCCTGAGAACATTACAACGGGCAATCCAATGTCGTATAATTCTTTATTAGTATGCTTCCATGCCTTCCAGATATGAAGTGAGGAGCTACGTCACTTGTGCCATTTTGTTGCGAATGCAAATTCGCGACGTTTAATCTGAGCCTTAGACAATTTGCACGCAATCCTCCACGGAAATCTCTCGCATCGCCTCCGGCATTTCTTCTTTTTCTACTGCCGAAGCGCAGGACTGGATTAAGCTCGTTCCGGCGACACTGTTGGCACCAAGGACGGTTCCCCTGGAGAATAAACGCCGGTCAACACCTCGCTCGGTCTCGTTTGAATTCATGAGTGCTCTCCGCCACCCCACACGCAGCGGTCAGAAATTCATAGTACTAATTCGGATGACCTACGCCTGCTCCATCTCCGGACGAGGACGCCGCGATGCTCACGTGGGCACGCGCTTGTTCGGCTTCAGTGGAGCGCCCCTGTGCGGCATAACAATCGGCGAGTAGGTTCCAGCGCTGCGGTTCCGGAGCGAGTCGCGTAGACTCCTCGGCAAATGCGGTAGCCCGGTTTGCATCGTGCAGAGCAAGCCATGCGCGGCCACGCCCTTCGGCGACTTTCGCTCGGAAAAACGGGTAGCTTGGCAGCGGCGCGAGCTTCTTTCCGAAGTGCTCGGCGCGATCAAAGGCCGGCAGCGCATCCGCAGGCTTGTTCATTGCAAGTTCAAGATTGCCCAGCAACCGATAGCGCTCGGCGGGCAGCACTGCGAGATCAGCCGAATGCTGCACCGCCGCAGCCGCTTCGGGATATTTCTTTTGCATTATGAAAAGCCGCGCCAGCAGATACCAACCGTTGTCAGTGGGTCGCAGGCTGAGGGCGCGGCGATAGCGCGACTCGGCCTCGGCGAGTCTGCCGTCGGCCTGCAGCAGTTGTCCGGCGAGCAGCGAAAGGTTGGCATCGGCAGTGAAGAGCTTCTCCGCCTGAACGATCGAATCGGAGGCGTCGTTATCACGTCCCAGGACGTAGTAAATAGACGCGGCGTTGACGAAAAAATTGTAAAGCTCGGCGCGTCCGCGGAGGCTGGATGGATCTGCGGGGGGCGGCGCGATGCGTTGCTGCGCGCAATCAATCGCCAGGCGGCTGATCCACGGCTGATTCTGGGGCAGGTTGCGAACCAGCACAATGGAGACATCGTCGAGATACACGGGCTTCCATTCACTGCTCGCGCAGTAGTCCCTCAACGGAACCGACTCCAGCCCACCGAAGCGCGCAATAGAGAGAATAATGGTGTTGATGCCACGCCGGTTCGCTTGCTGCGTCCACAGAGGAGAATCGGGCGGCGACTGTGCCAGGGCGGCTTGCTCGGTCAGGATGTCGGCACCGAACGGAATGGCGCGCCCGTCGGCAAAGTCGCGATAGCCTGGGCCGAGTCGAAAAGTGAGGTAGCCGCCGCTGTTATGGTCGTTGAAAAGCTGCGCCGGAAGCGCGTTTCTCTCAATGAATGCAGCGGCGCGCGAGGGATACCACCAGGAAAGGCCGGTGCCGAATAGAGAAAGATCGCTCGTTGTCAGATAGGAGTGGTCGCTGACGGTATCAGCTATGTGCAACAGAGCGAGTACGGCCACCAGCAGGAGAGCCGCCATGTGCAGGATCGCGCGGGCCACCGGCTTCCCAGCAGTCCAAAATGGACGCGCGAAGACCTCACCGGCCACAATAATCACGACAATGGCGAACAAAGCCTGAAATCGCAGGTGTACTGCCGAGATATAAATCGCGCCAACGAGCAGCACTGCGCTCCCGAACTGACGGCGATAGAGCGCAACCAGTGCGGCGAACGCGGCAAAGATCAACAACCACCAGTAGCCGCTGTCTGGATCACGCAATTGCAAGGCCCCGGCAAAGGAGCCGGTCGTAACCTGCACGCCTGACCAGTAACTGCCTTGAGCGCTCTGCAAGGTCGTCAGCTTGTCTTGTGCGCCCAGTTCCTCATAGATTCTTGCGCCCCACGGATTGATGAACGTGGCGAATATCGTGAGTGCAATCCACGGGGCCGCGCACTTCAGCCGCGCAACTGCTTCAGCAGCCCGCGAGTTGAAGAGAAGCTGCTCGACCTCCAGAGCTATGTAAACGCCCAGCAATGCGATTCCGGCGGCGAACCCCTGGTGTGCGTTGACCCAGACGAGCATCATCAGCGGGAGCAGCCACAGATAGCTCTTTTCGCCTCGCCGATGCCTTTGCAGCAACGCCAAAAATGCCGCGAAGAATAAGGTCGTAAAGAGTTCAGAGCGCGGCGCAGTCCGCAGCGCGATTGAGGGCACAGCAAGGATGGCCAGGGCACAAGTGAGCAGTCGCGGGCGGCCAATCGCGACCATCACCACGGCAGCGGAGGCCAGCGCATTGATCCATGAGAGCGCCGCAAAGCCGCCGATCGCGCTGGCCAGATAGAGCAGTCCGCCACCAAACGGCGGATATATCCACGGCGTGCCGTAGGCGGTGTAGGAGAGAAACTCGGTTCGCGGGATCTCGTGCTGGCTCAACAGCTGGCGGCCGGTCGCCAGCAGCCAGCCGACATCGAAGTCGGTTACGGTGCGCAGCCCGGCGACAAAGGCGTAGGCCAACGCCAGTGCGAACAGTGCCCATGTGGCGATACGCCAGCTTCGCCCGGTTAAGAAGTCCACGTTGCTTTCCTATTTGGCCATCATATCCGAGCCCTTGGGGGAGCACCACAGCTCTGCTCAAGATTGTCGCTGCGATCCGTCTATTGGCGTGATCCGCACTGCGAACTCGTGAGACCACCTGCCGTTCAGGCTTCCCTGCCCTTCCAGATTCCTCCGGCAATTGCCACGGTCGCCAGTTGCACGAGAACGATCAGAGCAACGCATGCCTTCCACTGGCCATAACGCCATAACATGCCCGGCAGAACTCCGGCCACGCTGCCGCCGATGTAGTAGAACATCACGTAAAGTCCGGCGGCTGATGCGCGGCCACCAGAGTGCGCTACGCGCTGAATGTAAGAGGTGGACGCCGACTGGCAGATGAATACTCCCGAAGAGCACAACACCAGGCCGAGCACGATCATCAGCAGATTCGGAACCAGCGTCAGCAGAACTCCAAGGATGCCTGCCATCACGGCGGCGATGAGAGCGGTGCGCGAACCGACGCGGGAGATCCAAACCCCGCCCATCGGAGTAACCACCAGGCCCACAAGGTAAACCATGAAGAGCGCGCTCAACTGTGCGGGAGAGAGCCCGAAGGGCGGTTCAGCGAGATAAAAAGTGACGTAAGTAAACGTTGCCACCAGTGTGAAGAGCACGTTGAATCCGACCGCGAAGGTTGCGAGAAGCTGCGGATTGCGGAGGTGGCGCGTAATGTCAGTCTTACCCTCGGCCCCGTCAGGCAACGGCGAATCATGAGGCAGCCAGCGCCAAAGGAGAATTCCAAAGACAAGATCCAGGGCTCCAATGAAGACAAATCCATTACGCCAGCTAGGCACGACGAACGGAATAAGATGGTGTGTAGCTGCAACCCCGGTAAAAATGCGCCCGAGAAAGCCCCCGAGTACCGTGCCACTGACGTAGATCGACATCACCTGGGCCACGCGGTGGCGCGGCCACTCCTCGGTGATGTAGGCGATGGTGACACCGAAGATCCCCGGCGTAACTATCCCTTGGAAAAAGCGCCAGATGTCAAGCTGCGATAGCCCACTCGCCGTGGCTGCCATTATGGTGGGAAAGGCAAGCAGAAAGATCGAGAAAACGATGACCTTGCGGCGGCCGATGCGCTCGGCCAGCGATCCGCAAAAGGGAGCGCTCAGCGCCACACCGAGTGTTGCGGCGCTCACGGTGCGTCCGACCTCGGACTTGGAGGCGTGGAAGATCTGCTCGAAGAGCGGAAGCAAAGGCTGAGTTGCGTAGAGATTGAAGAATGCCGCGACGCCGGCCAGCGTGACCGCGATGACGGCGCGTGCGTCAGGTTCATTGTGCGAATCTGTTGTTGAACTTCGCTCGCTTGTGGCAGATTGACCAGCGACCAGCACAGCGTCGGCTGTTTCATCACTGGAAAACTGACCTTGTTCCCTGTAGCCTTGCATGACGCCTCAGTCTTTAAGGTATCACCGCAGAGGGAAGCTCGGCATTCGCACAGGACAAAATGGGGGATGCAGGCGCGGGCGTTAGAGGAAGCGCAATCCGATGCGATGCGCGCGAATATGGCGCACCTCCACGCCCACGTCCGTCTGATTGCCGGTTGCAGGTTCAACCACGGTGACGACGAGTTGCTGTCCCTTGACCAGGGAGAGCCTCGCCCATGGCGAAGCAGGATCAAGCAGCAATCCGCCGCCGCCGATTTCCACAACCCTGCCCAGGTCTTTGCCAAGCACATTGAGCGCAAACGCTGTCGCGGGCAACTCGACTCGCTCGAACTGGCGTCGATCCAACCGCGGCGCACCGTCGCCATCTGGAGTTTGCGGAGTCTTAGCTTTCTTTCGCATCATGCCTCTATTTTCCGCCAAGACTGAGCTTTGCGATAGTCATCAACTGCATGTTTGACGTTCCTTCGTAGATGCTGCCAATCTTCGAATCCCGGAAGAACTTCTCCACCGGATAATCCTTGGTGAAGCCGTACCCGCCGTATATCTCGACGGCCTGCGAGGCTACACGCTCGGCCACCTGGGAGGAGTAAAGCTTTGTCATGGCCGCTTCCTTCAAGAAGGGTACCCCGGCATCCTTCATACGCGCAACGTTGTAGACCATCAGGCGTACCGCTGTAATCTCGGTCGCCATCTGAGCAAGCTGAAAAGAGATGGCCTGGAAGTGGGTGAGCGGCTGACCGAATTGCTTGCGCTCCTGCGCATATTTCGCGGCACATTCCCAGGCGCCCTGGGCCAGGCCTAGCATCTGAGCGCCAATTCCAATGCGACCCTCGTTGAGGGTCTCGATTGCGATTTTGTAGCCCTTGCCTATCTCACCCAGCAGATTCTCCTTGGGAACCTTGCAGTCGTCAAAAACCAGCTCGGTTGTGCTGGAGGCACGGATGCCGAGCTTATCCTCTTTCTTGCCGACGCTGAAGCCGGGAAAGTCCTTCTCAACGATGAACGCTGTAATTCCCTTGTAGCCGGCCGCAGGGTCCACGGTGGCAATGATGATAAAAAGGCTCGATTCCTTGCCGTTGGTGATCCACAGCTTCTGCCCGTTAAGCAGCCAGTGATCGCCCTTGTCCTCGGCGCGTGTCTGCAGAGCGAAGGCATCCGAGCCGCTACCAGCCTCGCTGAGTGCATAGGAGCCGACCCACTCGCCGGCCATCTTCGGCAGATATTTCTGCTTTTGCGCCCCGCTGCCCCAGCGGATCAGCGCATTGTTCACAAGCGTGTTCTGCACATCGACCAGAACACCGACCGACGGATCGACACGGGAAAGTTCCTCAACCGCGAGAATCGCCTCAAAGAACGTGCCGCCGGCGCCGCCGTACTGCTCTGGAATTTCAATGCCCATGAGCCCAAGCTGGTGGAACTGCTCGACCAAGGAATGATCCATCGTGCCGAGCTCGTCCATCTCCCTAACCAGAGGCCGAACCGACTCTTCAGCAAATCTGCGGATGTTATCGCGAAAGAGTTGCTCGTCTTCAGTTAAGGTGAGCAACGGCTGTGGCGTCAATTCAGAACCACGGGTGGTCGTCATAGAAAACCCCGTCCTCGCTAGGTGCAGAGATGGCAGACGGGCGATTGTACCAGTTCCAGCGACCGACGCAACGGAAACAAGAGGCGGGCCGAGGCGAACTAACGGCGGTATACAACTTTGAGCTTCTCGGATTCGAGCAGTCTTTTGTACTGAGCGCGGGCATGCACGGCCCAGGGCCCCTGCGCATCCAGCTTCAGGTAAGCGCGCCAGTGCTTGAGGGCCAGGCGAGGCTGCCGCGAGCGTTCATAGGCGAGCGCCAGGTTGTAATGCGCGTCGGCGTAGGTGGGCGCAAGCTGCAAAGCAGCCTTGTACGCAACGATCGCCTCGCTCAGCCGCTGGGTTTCGTCCAGCACGTTCCCAAGATCGAAATAGGCCAGCGCATATCGCGGATCGGCTTCGATGGCTTTGCGGTATTGCTGCTCGGCGAGTTCGTAATCAGACTGGTTGTAGTAGAGCGTTCCGAGATTGATGTGCGCGGGCGCGTAAGTGGGATCGATTTGCAAGACCTTCGTATAACTGGAAATCGCCTCATCTGCGGTGGTTGGATCTTCTTCCAGCGCAACGCCACGGGCAAACAGCGCCCCGACGGACTCCTGGGCCCGCACCGGACGGAAACCGGCAGTGGTTTCCACCAACTGACCTGAATCGCGGAAGTCCATGATGAATTGCCCATCGATGGGATCGAGTACCTTGCCTTGGGTGCGGAAGGCGACGCGTGAGCCGATGGAGAAGGAACCGGCCTCAAGAAAAGGATTCTCCATGCCTGCAACTCGCGCCTGCATTGCCTGGAGCGAAGCCAGAATGGTAGCGCTCTTGACCCGCTTTGCGCGCAGGTCGCGCACTTTCTTTACCTGGAGGAGGTCAAAAAAAGAAAAGGAATCGCTCGCTGCAATCAAGCCGGCTCGTTGCCACCCGCTTAGTTGCCGCGCCGTGATTCGAAGAATTCTGAGTAAATCCGAACGTTCGAAGTGATTCACAGGGATTTTGATTCGCCGTTCGCAGTAATTATCGCCAGCATCGGCGTTCATTTGCAAGGGGAATTTCCACAAATGCGCACCCCGGAGTAACCTGCACTGTTGGAATGGCAGTTTCGCGCATTGGATCGCTTCGCCATTTATCACAAGGCTGGCAGTTGAGCGCTGCGCCTCTTTGCGAATCTTCGGAACTCCCTTTACTATAGAAAAGTCGCCGACGTAGCTCAGTTGGTAGAGCAGTCGATTCGTAATCGACAGGTCATCGGTTCAAGTCCGATCGTCGGCTCCATTAAGTTCTTGACTAGGAAACCATCGGCCGAGGGAGCGAAGCAGATGCCTGCCATAATCACGCCGAAGCCGGCGATTCCCGAGGACGATGACCGGATCACCAGGCAACAATGGATGAGCCTGGGCGGTGCCTTCGCGGGGTGGACGCTGGACGCGATGGACTGGATGCTTCTGGCGTTGGCGCTGCCGCTGATCAGGAGTGATTTCCACTGCACACTCCCCCAACTTGGCTTGCTCGCCACTTTGACGTTGGGCGGTGCCGCCGTTGGCGGAACCGTGATGGGCATCGTCGCTGACTATTGGGGACGCGTCCGCACCCTGATGCTGACGATGGTAATTTATGGCGTGTTCACGGCGCTCTGCGGTTTTGCCAAGAGCTTTGAGCAGTTGCTGTTTCTTCGTTTACTTACCGGCTTTGGATTAGGGGGCGAATGGGGAGTCGGTGCCACGCTGGTATCGGAATATTGGCCAGACAAGTACCGCGCGAAATGCACCTCGTTCGTGCATAGCGGCTGGCCGGTGGGATACGGACTGGCAACTCTGGCCTTTGTATGGATCTCTCCCAGTTATGGCTGGCGCGGGCTGTTTTTTGTCGGAATTATCCCTGCCGTGCTCGCAATCGCGTTTCGGACTGCCGTTGCCGAGCCGAAAGAATGGATTGAAGCGCATGGGAAACGAATCGCCGGAGCGGCTGGCGATCCTGCAACCAAGTTTCCGTTGACTATGCTCTTCACGGGAGGATATCTGCGCTTGACTCTCCTGGGTGGAGTGCTGACCAGCGGCGCGTTGATGGCTTACTGGGGATCGGCCACGTGGCTGCCTTCCTATCTGGCCAAGACACGAGGGCTTAATGTCGTCCGAACCGCCACGTTCTTGTTCGCCTTAAATGCCGGCGCCTTCCTTGGATACCAATTTTTTGGCTGGTTGGCCGACCGCAAGGGCCGCCGCTTGGCCTTCACTCTGGGCATGACCGGTTCAATTGTCGTCACTCTGATATACGTCATGATCAGCAACGAACGGGCGCTGTTGTACTTTGGTCCGATCTTCGGCTTTGTTTCGTACGGATTCTTCGGTCCTTTTGGTGCGTTTATCTCCGAACTTTTTCCGGCGGAATCGCGTGCAACTGGCACCACGCTGGTCTTCAACATCGGTCGCACGGCGTCTATGGCTTCGCCCTTTCTGATCGGCGCAGTGGCTGCAGCCAAAGGATTGGGTGTCGGACTTGGCGTCACAGTGGTATTCAATCTCATCGGCTTAGCCGCCTTGTTCCTGTTGCCGGAAACTGTCAAGGCGGGCGTTAAGATGCGCACGGTTGGCGCTCCTTGATAAAGGCCGGCGCGACTGTTTAAAGCGGATTCGATGCGACGGCTCACCCCAGAGTCGGGTGGCGCAAGCGATACCTGATATCCAGAACTAGCCCTGCCTTGCCTGCATCCCACACACCCTTCCCAACCGCAAATTCGCAGAGAATATTCCGACCGGACCGTCTCTTTTTCAGAAGCGGTGAGCATGGCAGCCTGCTCCCATCACTATCGCTGGTTGAGAACTGGAGGTTGCATTTCATTTTTTCGGTCCACCGCTGTCAGCCCCGGTCTGCGGTAGTAGACTAAATGGCCATGAAACGAGTACTCGGATTGGTGAAGCCCCAGGCAATACTGTTCACGCCAACCAAAAGCTCATGACAAGGCTTGCCATCGCCTGCTGGCGTTGCTGAATAAAATGTAAAGACCGTCGTGACGGTCATGCCGGCTTTGCAAACTCAGGCATAGCCCGGTCACCTAACAAAAGGAGATAACGAATGAAACGTCTGATTACCTTTGAGGCCATTTTGCTTGCGCTGCTCCTGGTGTTGGTTGGGGCCACCTTGGCGCAAAGCTTATCAGTCCCCGAGATTCCGTTCCGCTCGGTGCCTGATTTTCTTAAATTGCCTCCCAACATGTATCTCGGTGAAGTTTCCGGCGTGGCCGTCAATTCCAAAGGACACGTCTTTGTATTCCATCGCGGCAACATCACGGGACCGGCTTATGCGGCGGCGGCCGCGCAACTGCTGGAGTTCGGCTCTGACGGACAGTTCATCCGCGAAATCGGTCACAACCTATATGCCTGGTCATTTGCGCATGACGTTAAAGTCGACCGGGATGACTACGTGTGGGTTACCGACAAGGGCTCGGACACGATTGTTAAGTTTAATCCGGAAGGGCGTGTAGTGATGGTACTGGGGCGCAAGCAGGAAGCGTCAGATGAAGGAACCGAAGCGCTTAAGCACCCTAAACCACCCTTGCCGCCGGTCGACGGAATGTTCAGACAAGTGACCGACGTGACGTGGGATTCGGCCGGCAATACCTATATCAGCGACGGCTACATTAATTCACGCATCGCAAAGGTCGACAAAAATGGCAATTGGATCAAGTCGTGGGGAGAGCCCGGCAATCAACCTGGGCAACTGAATACACCGCATAGTATCGCTTCCGATGCGCAGGACAACATTTATGTCGCGGACCGGGGCAATGGACGTATCCAGGTCTTCGATAGCGAAGGCAAGTTCCTGCGCCAGTTCCGCATTGATGTTCCCTTTCCTCCCGACGCCCGCCCCGCGATCGGGAACAAGCCCGCTCCCGACGCACAAGGAACTTTTGCACCTGGCACGCCGTGGACGGTGTGCATCACGCCTCCGCCGCATCAGGTATTGTTCGCCTCCGATGCCTATCCGGGGCGAATCTACAAGCTCTCTCTGGACGGAAAGGTACTCGGCGTGCTCGGACAAGCCGGAAGGCAGCTAAAGCAATTCGGATGGATTCACGAAATCGCGTGTCCCTCTGAAAACGAACTCTATGTTGGCGAAGTGCTGAACTGGCGGGTACAGAAGTTGATTCTCGAACCGCGCGCGGTCGGATCGAATGCAAAATAGCTGCTGCGCCTCGTTCATTGCGAGTCAAAGCCTCGAACTGAGATCCTTTGACTCGCTGCTCTCCAGCCCTCTGAAATTCCGCATCCCGGAAAGGCGCCCGTGCCGCTGCGTTGCCATTTGCTCCGAGAAGCTTGAACTCTCAGAGCTCGCTGATCTTTTGCGGTTATTAGAAGTCGGCACATCGGTCGCGATTCTGGAACAAAAAGTGCCGCGTTGCGCGGTTTCCGAGCCTTGCCCGGGAGTTGCATGACCACTCTCGAAGCTGCCTAGCACAGTACACTTGTTACAGACGAAGGTGAGACCATGCGCAAATTCACAAACTGGATAGCGACAATTCTATTGTTAGCCACTTCTCAAATTGCCGTGGCTCAGCGTGGCGGTCACGGGCCGGGCGGCACGAGCGCTGGAAGCTACCCCCATGACACTGACAGTGACATAAAAGACTTCCAGAAGATGTTTGCGATCCAGGCAACTTCAGAACAGAGATCCCAATTTCAGTCTTGGAAGCAGAACACCGAAGTCGTGAAACTTCGACTCCAGGAATTCAGCTCTGCTATCACAACCAGCGACTTCTCCAGCCAACTGAACGCACTGAAGTCAGCGATCGAGAAGAGTAACACCGGCTACCGCGATTTTGTCAGCAGCCTTACTGACGCACAACATACCGGACTAAAAAAGCCGCTCCAAAAACTCAGCAAAACCACTGACGAGTTAGACAAGAGCGTAGCGACTGCAATTCGCGAGCTTGGCCAAGCGAGTAGCGGCGCAAAACATGCAACCAAACTGGCAAATGCGCAGACGGCAGTTGAGAACCTATTGAATGACCAGAAGAGAATTGCCGTCGAGATGAGTATCAGTTTGTGAAGGACGGACTCCGCATGCAGCATCCCCGTACCGTCTTGCGCACAGCTGCAGGCGATTTGCTGGTTGCCGATCCGTGTTTTGGTGATAGCCAAGTTCAACATCGCTGCCGGAAATTCTTTAGCTCCACTCTCCTCAATCGCATCTCTTGGTCTATTCTCGTTATGTCGCGTCAGGTTTGGTGAGTGATGACCCATCTACGGAAAGCTTCCGCTGCGCACCCGCCCCGCACTTCGCGGGTGGCTGGCACGTTTCGCGCCCTGCGTTATCGCAATTACCAGCTCTTTTTCTCTGGCCAATTAGTCTCATTGATCGGTACCTGGATGCAGAACGTCGCCCAGGCATGGCTCGTCTACCGATTAACTGGTTCTTCGATCTTGCTGGGTTCAGTGGCATTTGCATCGCAGTTTCCGGTGTTTGTCATTGCGCCGTTGGGCGGGGTGATCGCGGATCGTCACAAACGCCATCACATCGTGATCGCAACGCAGATAGCATCGATGATTCTGGCTGCCATCCTGGCTTGCCTCACGCTGACCAATCGAGTGCATGTCTGGGAGATTTTCGTGTTGGCTTCGGGATTGGGCGTGGTCAATGCCTTCGACATTCCCGCGCGGCAGTCGTTCGTCGTTGAGATGGTGGGTCGGGAAGACCAGGCGAACGTTATTGCGCTGAACTCTACCATGTTCAACGGGGCACGCATCGTCGGACCCGCAATAGCCGGCATACTGGTGGCCCGCATCGGCGAGGGCTGGTGTTTTATGGCGAATGCGATCAGCTACATTGCCGTAATCATCGGGTTGCTGATGATGCACGTGACGCCCAGGCCAATTGAAGGCACTGGGGCATCTCCGTTCCAGCATATCAAGGAGGGCTTTGGCTGGGTGAAGCGGACGCGGCCGATTCGCGCTCTACTGTTGCTGCTCGGTATGGTAAGCCTGTTGGGGATGCCTTATGCCGTGTTAATGCCTGTTTTCGCCGATCGTATTCTTCACGGCGGGGCGCGCGGCTTGGGCTTGTTAATGGGTGCCACCGGCATTGGAGCAATGATGGCAGCTCTGACGCTCGCCGCGAAAAAGACTTTGAAGGGGCTGGGACGCTGGGTTGCCATCTCTTCCGCCGGATTCGGGTTCAGCATGATCCTGTTTTCGCAATCCAAGTGGTTCTGGCTCTCGTTTGCGCTGCTCATTCCTCTCGGCTTCTCGATGATGATACAGATGGCCTCGTCGAATACGCTGATTCAGTCAATGGTGCCAGACCGCCTCCGTGGGCGCGTCATGTCCGTCTATTCGATGATGTTCATGGGTATGGCGCCATTCGGCGCATTGTTCGCAGGGGTGGTAGCTCATAAGTTGGGCGCACCGCTGACGCTGACGCTGGGTGGACTTGCCTGTCTGGTGGGTTCGGCTATGTTCGGCGTGTATTTACCCGGATTGGACTGCGAAGCACGCAAGCTAATCCTTGCTCAACAGATGGCCGGTGGTGACCCCGCTCAGGAAATGAGTGCCACCGGTGGGAACTAACCTGATGCTGTAAGTTGCTTGCCACCGCGCGTACTCAACCTCAGCGACCTGTGCGCAGCTGGCGCTCCCTGGCACACGAGGTAGGCGTGCTGGGCTCTCCACAATACCACCTGCGATCAGCCGACGGTCTTCTGAGCGGCTTGGTTAACCCCACATAGAATGTCGCTGATGAGAAACAAGTCGGTCAGCAGCGCGCGGAGATGAATGGAAGCGTTCAAATTATCAATCAGTTGAGAGCTGATTGTGGGTTGGGCTAGAACCAGATCGATTGCGGCAACAGAATCGCTGACATCACGATCGAGTGTTGCAAAAAACGCCGCATACTTTTCGGGCGACTTGAGTCCTCCTTCTTTGACTGCCAACGCACAAGCCTCTGACAATCCCTCCAGGGCTCTGACTGCACTTCCCAGAAACTCACGGATTTGACCACCCGATTTACTGCCGGCATCACTTGGGAGTCCTTGCGCAGCATAGGCCAACATGAACTCGTAGCACTCTTCCACGGCATTGCAGCGATTCCGGATCTCCGTCTTCATCTCCTAACCTTTTCCTCCCACGCTTCCGGATGTCGATGATGAGTCCGCATCGCCTGTCCATCGCGCCGGATCGTGTTCTTTCAGATAAAAATCACGGCTCATCCAACCGAAGATCATCGATTTCGTAATCTCGAGCTTCTCTGGCCGGAGCCCAAAATAAACGTGCATCATCACCAGTGCGATCAATCCAACCCCCGCCAATCCATGCAGGACGTACACCCAACCCCAGGTCATGTCGCTGAACAGATATGGATTACGAGGAAAAAAGATTGTCCGCACCCGGAACATCATGAACACCCCCGTGACGATCACCGACAGACCGCACAGGATGATGACCTCGTGGAAAAGCTTATTCTCCAAGGGATATTTGGCGAACTTTCGCGGCGGTGGCGCCGGTTTTCCGAAGAACCGTTGCACTCTTCTCCGCGCATCCACCAAGTCTGTCTTATCCGGCCAGATCGTCCAAAAGTCCAGCCAGAAGGAAGAATGAACAATGTGAAAAATAATCAAAACGGTCAACAGCGCGCCAGCGATCCAATGGCAGGTCACCCAAGGAAAACGAACTCCGACCCTTGGAAGGAAAGCGGTAAATAGCAGCGTGAACATGGCGACGGCCATGACCCAGTGAAACAACCGCGCAATCAGCGAATGTCTTGGGATGCGCTCGGGAAGCGTAGAGCCGTCGGAAGCATCTGCCGCAAACGCTTTCTCCTTGGCGAAAAATCTCAGATATGTGGCGTGAACGATCAGAATGACCAGACCTGCGATCACGGCAACCCATATCAGAAACCACGCGATGTGGATTGGGATCGTCTGCCCCCACGGATTTGTCGCCCATTCTAAGAAGCCCATGTTGCCTCTTCCACTCCGCCGATAGCGCGTTTCACCAGATTTCTCATGAGCGGAATTTTGTAAGCGTTGAACTGCAATGGAACGGCTCCTTGCACCGCCAATCGCCCTGCCATCTCGCCGGTTTCCGCGTTCCGAAGCTTCCCGCGAACCGCGTCTTCGACTGCTTTCAGCCGTAACGGACGTGCAGCGGCGCCATTCACTGCAATCCGGACTCGCTCAATCCTGTCACCCGACATCACCATCGCCGAGGCCACATTCATTAAAGCGAAATCCCACACGTTCCGATCGCGAATTTTCTCAAAGTAAAAGTGTGCGCCCGCCCAAGTGGAGGGAATACGAATGGCCGTAAGCAGATCGCCGGGCTGAAGGATGTGCAAGCGAGTGATGTCAATATCAGGACCGATGAAATAATCCTCTGCGTTCACCACGCGCTCACCCTTGGGCGTGCGCATCGCGAACTTGGCATCAAGCGCAATCAGGGCCGGAGCCGAATCCGAGGGGTTCACCGCCACGCAGCGCTCTGCATGAAGAATCGCGTGCTCGCGGTTGCGGCCCTCCGGCGTATCGGCATAGCAGATGTTTCCGCCGGCGCGGTAACAAGGCCAACCACCCCGGTAATACCAGCAGCGCGCGTCCTGGGTAACATTGCCGCCGAGTGTTCCCTGGTTACGGATTTGCGGTGACGCCACCAATTCCGCGCCTTGCGCCAGCAAACCATATTTCTGCTTGATGATGGGATTATTCACCACCTCCGAAAGCGTGGTCATTGCGCCGATCTCGATGCCATCGCTGGTGGTGCGAACTCCCCTGAGTTCCTCAATTCCGCTCAACTCCACAATCACTTTCGGCTTTCTTATGCGGTCTTTGAGCCAATCGAAGCTATCCAGCCCTCCGGCCATCACCCAGGCATCCTGTCCGTGCAGTTCCAGAAGTTTCTGTGCATCAGCAATGGAAGTCGGCTGAAGCAACTCGAAAGCTGGCATCACGTCTCGTATTACAGCCATGGCGCTCCTTAACTCTGCATCAAATGTGGGCCATGAGGGGATGTTGCATTGGCCGCCCCGCTTCGAGAGAAGTCAAAATCGTGTCGGCGTTCACCGGCGCGCGCTGGAAAACCTCGTCCCCAAGCGCGTCCGAGAGGGCGTTCAAGATGGAGGCACAGCCTCCACCTACGGGCGGTTCACCGACGCCTCGCGCCCCCACTGGCGTCTCTGGGTCTGGAATGTCCAATGCGCTCCATGCCATGTTCATTGGCGCATCCAGAATCGTTGGCGGCTTGTTGTGGTGGAAGCGTTTGGAAACTATCTCGCCGTAATGCGGATCGAATACCCACTTCTGCCCGATTGCGTGGCCGATGCCCAACATCGAACGGCCGAGTATCTGGCCGCCAAGTGAGCGGGGATGAATGACCGTCCCGACATCGGCGGAGGCAAGAAAATCCACGACGTAATACTTGCCGGTTTCCACATCGACTTCGATTTCGGCAAAGCTAGCCACGTAGGAAAACGTAGTGCCGTCGCGAGGGTAATTGTCCTTGGCCGCCGCCACCAGACCTTGGCCAGCCAGCGCCGCTACCGATGCTTTTGTCAATTTGTGAATGTCATCAGGAACTTGGTGACCATCGTAGATGCCGCCTAACTGAATCGCATATTTCGCAGCCTGCGCCAGAGTCATACCGGCACCACCGCCCTTGCGGAAGACGCGTTCGTTGCCGACCTCGTAATCCTCCGCCCGCCCGCCCAGCTTCTTCGCCGCGATCTCCTGAAGCTTCTTCCTGGCCGCCATGGCGACCGCATGGGCTGCGCGTGTCATCGCGTGGGTCGTCTGGCTGCCACCAGACACACAGGTGAACGGCAGGTTCTTCGCCGTGTTTCCCCAAACCACATCACACTTCTCCCACGGGACTCCGAGAATCTCCGCGCCGACCCGGTGTACATCAATCACGGACTCCGTTCCCAGATTGCCGATTCCCGACTGGAAGGTGATCCGCCCATCCGGCTTGATCACGAGTAGCCCGTCAAATCCGATCGTGCCTCCAACAAAACAACTAAGCGACACGCCGACCCCGCGAACCTTCGTGCCCATCCTCTTCGGAGTGCGCGCCACTCTCTCGCTCCACCTGAACTGCTCCGCGCCGCGTTCGAGTGCTTCTTTGAGGAATGCACTCGTTGCATACTGGAGCTTCCCTTGCACGGGCGGCCCGAACGGCGCCTTTCCTTCCGGGCAATTAATATGGCGGATCGCCACCTGGTCGATACTCAGCTTGCGTGCGGCCTTCGCGATGATCGACTCGAGGATGACAATCCCCTGTAAACCACCAGGGGAGCTCTGTGCGCTGTGGGGCGGCGTATTCGTCAACACCGTCACTCCACGCCAGCGCATGGCTTGCGGCTGATACAACAGTGAGACGATGCGGCCTGATGTGGGAACATCACCTAATGCTTCGTAAGGGCCATTATTGGAAATAACGAACATGTCGAGCGCCGTGATCCGTCCCTCTTTCGAGAAGCCGACTCTCATTCGGCCCTGGAAACCGGGCCGCGCACGTCCGATGAAAAGCTCCTCCTCCTGGCTGATGCGCATCATCACCGGAGCATTGGCTTTCTTTGCCAGCAGCGCGGGAATAATCATCGACACCCCGCCGGTGATCTTGCTGCCGAACCCTCCACCGGTATATTCACTGATGAAGACGACCTTACCCGGATCGATGTTTAGCCACCTCGCAATGGCAGGCAAGGTCTGAGCTGTACTCTGAGTGCCGGTGTAAATGAACACCTTGCCGTTTTGCCAGTAGGCCATCGCAGTGCGTGATTCAAGGGTTTGGTGGCTGGTATCCGGCGTCACGAAAGTCTCATCAAGAACCAGCGCTGCATTCTTGAAGCCTGCCTCGAGATCGCCATACGACCATTCACCGGGAGTCTTGCCCATCGGAAGACGGCCCTGCTCTTCCTCCGCAAATTCCGCTTTTGTCCACTTGAGTTCCACAACTGACGCTGGAGAGGAATTTTGCGGCGTCGGCTGACGCCAGATGTTGCCGTCAGTTCTTGGATTTGGTCCACCCGGCCGCAAAGTGTCCAGCGGATCAATCACAAACGGCAGTGCCTCGAAATCGATGCGAATCTTTTCGATGGCTTCCGCAGCCGTAAGTTCATCGACCGCGGCCACGGCAAGAATCGGTTCCCCCTGGTAGACCGGCTCCATCGTAAGCCCGCGTTCGCCCCACTTGCTGGCCTTGACGACCGTGCCGTTGTCCGTAAGAGTATCGGCGGGAGCGGGAAGATCGTCCGCCGTGAGAATCGCTTTGACGCCGGGCATCGCCAGGGCTTCGCTCGCGTCGATCTGTTTTACCCGGGCATGCGGCAACGGACTGAGCAGCAGCTTGCAAAACAACATGCCTTCGGCGCGAAAGTCTTCCGCGTACTTTGCTTTGCCGGTAACCTTCGCATACAGGTCGGGAGTCGCATAATCCTTGCCAATCAGCTTGTGACCAGCCCCGTATTGGCGCTCCGTGCCCTTTGCAGTCTCGACGGCTTTTGTTTTCTCTGCGCTATCCAAGCTGAGACCTCCGCATATTCTCGGCGCCACGCATCATCGCGGTGAGAATCTTGTCGTAGTCCTGGCAACGGCACAGGTTTCCTGAGATGCCGTGTGCCAGTTCCTGACGCGTTGGATTGGGATTCGTTTTCAAATATCCCACCGTGGACAGGATGAAGCCGGACATGCAGAATGCACACTGAAAACCCTGCTCATCGACGATCGCCTGTTGTATGGGGTGGAGCGTTCCATCAGCGCCTGCCAGGCCTTCGACGGTCACAACCTTGCGGCTGCCCACCGTATGTGTAAGCACCGAACACGAATAGTGCGGGACATCGTCGATCAGAACCGTGCAGGCTCCGCATTCGGCGCGATCGCATCCCAGTTTGGTGCCGGTAAGACCCAGCTTGTACCGTAACGTCCACGCAAGTGTCTCTTGCTTCATCACGTCCACTCGCCGCTGCTGGCCGTTGACGTTGATGGTGATGAGCCGCTCTACTGCACCGGCGGCTGCCACGGAAGTGAGCGGAGAGGAAGCGCGGAAAAGGTACCCTGCTGTGGAAACGGCTGCGCCGCTGGCAATGATTCCCTTGATGAATGCTCGTCTGGAGACTGCATCCTTAGGATAATCATTCAACTTCATGTCCGCTTTATCTGCCATTCTGAGCCACCTCTGACGGAGCG
Source organism: Candidatus Korobacteraceae bacterium (assembly GCA_049521655.1). Taxonomy (GTDB): domain Bacteria; phylum Acidobacteriota; class Terriglobia; order Terriglobales; family Acidobacteriaceae; genus TOLSYN. The sequence goes on along the minus strand of JBEKOO010000038.1, from coordinate 7,979 downwards.
GAAGATCACGCACTAATACAGAGACCGCACGAACGAGTCGAACAACAATATTCTATCCGTTTTGCTGTTTCCGGAAAGATTTTCCGCTCGCTTCCACCCCAAAAGTAATGTCAAATCGCACTTCAGACCTGCCTGAACTTGCCATAACCTCCAGCCTCAGACGCCTTCGGCGTCAGCAATGATCATCCGGCAAATTGCAATTAACGCTCCCGGTGATCTGAATACCATTAAGAACCTGACTGCTTCAGCAAGGTGTAAACTGGTTTCCCCAGAATACTGCTTATGATGGGTGCCTTGGCGCTGCCGGTATGGCGGCTCTGGACTTTGGCAAACTTATTCTTATTTCGTGAGAGGACATTCTTTCGTGTACACACTTTATACCGCTACCGGCTGCACCCGATGCAAGCTCGTCATGCAAAAAATGCAGGAGTTGGGAATACCATACCAGGAACACGACATCAAGGCCGCAGGCAAAGAGACCTTCCAGCAGTTCTACACAGCCAATCGCAAAGCGATCTACCGCGGTCCAGAGGGAATTGAATTCCCAATTCTGAGCGACGGAGATTCTATCCGCCAGGGTCTGGGACCAGCACTTGCCTGGGTTCAGACGGGCGATAAGCTGCGTGGCTTTTTTCGGATCGGGAGATTGCATAAAGAGTGGTTGGACGGAATCAATGTTTCCGGCGGAAGCCCTGATATGGCAAGTGATTTCCTGGAGCTCTTGCGTTATTTGAAAAGGAACGCAATGAAGCTTGAAGTCGAAACGAGCGGCAAAAACGCTGATATTCTCGCCGTCGTGGCAGACGAAAATCTCGCGGACCGGGTGATCATGTCGGTTCTCGGACCTCTGAATCTATACAGCAACATCGCGGGCACGGCGATCACGGAAGATGAGATCAGAAAGTCCATTGCGCTCGTGGCGCGGTTTCCCGAGCGGCAGTTTCAAACCGAGGTCGTTCCCGTGCGCCGTGAAAATGACACATTCAGCTACCTCACTCCTGACGAGATCGGTGAAGCGGCGGCACTGCTTGAGCAAGCTGCGGGCAGCAAACAACAGCCTTACTGCTTACGGCTCTTTCATCCCGTCTGCGCCCAGGAGGCCGCGGTCCGGGAACTCGAACCGATGAACAGCGGCATGCTCTTTCCATACCGTTCGAGGGCGAGAGATTTTCAGGTCAAGACGGAGATCCAACGCGAAGCATAACTGCCGTCGCAAAGTGCCGCGCTCGTGCTCCTCTTGCCGGGAACGCAGCTGCCGCCAATCTCAGCGGCTTCGCCCAACCGTGAAACGCATGCGGGAAGCTAGGTAGACGTTCGTCAAACGCGTTTATATTTGAATTTAATAAAGGAGAGCATTCATGAGTTATCCATCCGTATATCCCACCGGAACGACGGTGTACAACCCGGCAAAATGTTGGAGTGGCTACACGATTTATCAGGCAAATGAACTCGGAGCGTTGCTCATCGACATGAATGGAGCGGAGGTAAATCTCTGGAAAGGGCTGCATGGATTCCCCAACAAGTTGCTTCCGGGCGGACAAGTGCTGGGCAGCCTCGGAGTGCGAAACCCGAGCTACAGTATGCAGGACCAACTTGATGTGGTGCAGGTGGATTGGGACGGGAACATTGTGTGGAAGTTCGATAAATATGAGTACATCGAGGATCCAGGCGAGCCTGCCCAGTGGATGGCAAGACAGCACCACGACTTCCAGCGCGCAGGAAATCCGGTCGGCTACTATGTGCCCGGCATGGTGCCCTCCAACTCCTCGGGTAACACGCTTGTTCTATGCCACAAGAATGTAAGGAATCCAAAAATCTCCGACAAGATGCTGCTCGACGATGTGATTGTCGAAGTCAATTGGAAAGGGGAAGTGATCTGGGAGTGGGCTTGCAATGATCACTTTGATGAATACGGCTTCGACGAAGCCGCCAAGAACATCCTGGCGCGAGATCCTAACTTCCGCTCGCCGGGAGGTGGAATGGGCGACTGGATGCACGTCAACTCCATGTCTGCTCTGGGCCCGAATAAATGGTTTGACGCGGGCGATGAGCGCTTTCATCCTGACAACATCATATGGGACGCGCGCGAAAGCAACATCGCCGCCATCATCAACAAGAAGACCGGCAACATCGCGTGGCAAATCGGACCAAACTACGATAGCAGTGCTCAGCTAAGAAAATTAGGTTGGATTGTCGGGATGCACCATTGCCATATGATTCCCCGCGGACTACCCGGCGAGGGCAACCTTCTCATCTTCGATAATGGCGGGTGGGCTGGCTACGGAGTTCCGAATCCCGGCTCACCAAAGGGAATTAAGAATGCTTTACGCGATTTTTCCCGCGTCATCGAAGTCAATCCACTGACGCTTGAGATCGTCTGGCAGTACACGCCCGCGGAAGCCGGTTATGCCATGCCTTATGACGCCAACCGTTTCTACAGCCCATTCATCAGCAGCGCCCAACGATTGCCAAACGGGAACACGATGATAACGGAAGGTTCCGGCGGTCGCATCTTTGAGGTAACTGCAGAGCACGAACTGGTGTGGGAATATATCAGCCCGTTCTGGGGGAAACAGCTGGCCCTGAACATGGTTTACCGCGCCTACCGCGCACCCTATGATTGGGTGCCGCAGCGCGACAAGCCAAATGAAGTGCCGATTCACAGAATTGAAGTCGTCAACTACCGTGTCCCCGGAGCCGCTCCTTCCGGCCCATTGAAGGAGACCAGCGTACCGGGAACCCAGCCTTACCGCAACGATTCCAGAGTGCTTTGCGTTGCCGGTGCAGACGAAATAAAGTAAAGCGGCTGCCGCCTTCACGCCGGAATATCCGGTTTCTGGAGGCGGCATTTCCGTTTTATCTGACCTCTGCCGACAATTTATGTGGACTAATCCAGCAATTTAGGCGATAAGTAGGCTGGGGAGAGGGGGCAGATGGAGCTGATAACGTGGCTACGGGTACGCAAATTGACCTGCAACATTTCTCTGTAATTCCAGACAAACTACCGAATAACTACTTCGACGGACTCCCGGTTTCCAGAATTCATAAAATTCTCTTCTTCATCATCATGCTGGCGTATTTCGCCGAGCAGATGGATAACTGGAACTTCGGTTTTATCGCACCAGCCCTCATGAAATCATGGCACCTTTCGATGGCTGACATCGGCAGGGTGAACTTCGTGTACTTCCTCGGCATGACCCTCGGCGGTCTATGCGGGGGCATCATCTCGGACTTCATCGGACGTCGCAAGACTTTCTTAGGTTCAATGCTGCTCTTTTCCCTTGGGTCGGTGGCCAATGGTTTCGTAAACAGCTTGAACGGCGTGATCGTGACTCGAGCTGTGACCGGCTTTGGCATCTTCTGCCTCATGGTATGTTCACAAGCCTATATCGCCGAAATCTCGCCCGCGGAGAGTCGCGGAAAGTGGCAGGGTCTCATCGCTGCCGTCGGATTTTCGGCCGTCCCGGTCATCGGAGCCGTCTGTCGGCTGGTTATTCCCATGAGCCCGGAAGCTTGGCGATTTATCTTTTTCATGGGCGGTCTCGGACTGGTTGCTTTCGTGCTTGGGTTCAGGTACCTGAAGGAGTCTCCCCGCTGGCTGGTAGCGAGAAAACGAGTCCCCGAAGCCGAACAGATCGTTCGGGAAATCACCGGAGTCAGCGTCGATTTGAGCCAGGCAGCAGCGAATGTCCAGCGCGAGAGCGCGTGGGAAACTCTGCTGGGCATGTTTTCGCTCAAGTATCTCTCCCGGACAGTCGTGCTGGCGTTCTTTGTGATCTTGACCGTGCCCGCAACCTTTGTCATTACCGTATGGACACCCACTCTCCTTAACCGGAGAGGTCTAAGCGTTAAAGATAGCCTTCTTGCTTCCTTCGTCCTGATGATCGGCGTTCCTGTCGGCTGCTACATTGCCGGAATGGTTTCCGACAAGGGTGGGCGAAAAATTCCGCTCGCCACTGCCACCATCCTGTTGGCGGTATTCTCCGCGATTTTTGCGCAAGTCTCGGGATTCGTTCCCATTGTGATCGTGGGCTTCCTCCTGATCTGCTGCGTGATGGCCACCAACTTCATCTGCTTCAGCTACATCGCGGAATCCTATCCAACCCGGATGCGCAATACCGCAGTCGGCGTACATAATGCGGCAGGACGCTTTGCCACCTCATTCATGCAACTACTCGTTCCGGTCATTTTCGTGGCCTCGGGTTTTGTCGGCGTCTATCGCGTCTTGGCGGCGATGGTGGTTTTGCCCGTGTTTGTTGTTCTGATCTGGGGTTTGCGGACGGGTGGTAAGCCGTTAGAGAAGATTGCGTAGAGCTGAGGCTCGCAGCCGCTTGGCACAATGCCCAAGCGGCTTTGCCCAGTCTGATCTGTCAGATGCGCGTCAATTCGCAGATGATCCGCGCGACGGCAGCCGCGTTTGCCGATCACTCGCCGGCTCCCCCATCGCGACGCATCTGCGGCACAGCGGCTCGCGGAAAAGGGCTGCGTTACTCGAAACACTCCGCCAGATGCTGCGCCGTATGCTCCACTTTGATCGCTGAGGAGCGCTTGTCAAGGCCGCCGCCAATTTGCATCACACAGCCGGGGCAGTCGATCAGCACCAGAGGAACTCCGGCTTTCTCGATGTTGATCAGCTTGCGATCGAGGATCGGTGCGGAAATTTCCGGCATTTTCAGCGTATAGGAGCCGCCCATCCCGCAGCACATGTCGGACTCTTCCATCTCCACCAGCTCGTATCCGGCCTGCCGCATCAGCTTGCGCGGATTCTGCTCGGCATGCAATGTGCGCTTGAAGTGGCAGGAGTCGTGATAGGTAAACTTGATGGGCTCGATGCCGGCTTTGAACTTCAGCCGGCCCTGCTCCACAAGCTGGCTGGCAAGCGTAGAGAAGTCCACAACCTTTTCCGCGAGCTGACGCGCCGCAGGTAATTCCTCCGTGCGGCCAACGGCCTCAAGGCTGGCGATAAAGTCCTGCTTCAGCGCGACCGTGCACGTAGGGCAGGCGGAGACAACATACTTCACGTCTTCGGCCAGCAACGCGCGAATATTGTCTGCTCCATTCTGCGCCGCCACTTCGTACGCTCCGCTATAGCGTGCGGGAGCGCCGCAACAGGTCTGGCCTCCGGGGAAGACCACCTCGATGCCTGCCTTGTTCAGCACCTTCACCACCGACTCCCCCATCTCCGGATAAGCGAAATCCACCAGGCAACCGGCAAAGAACGCAGCTTTTTCCGTGCACTTTGGCTGCTTGATCTTCTTAATGCGATCGCGCAAGGGTTCGTCGGCGATTGCCGGCAGAGAACGGTTCTCGGTCATGCCGCTGAGGAACAGCGGAAGGTGACGGATGAAGCCTTGCTTGGCAAATGGCTTTTGCCCAATCGAGGCGGCACGCATCATGGTGTGAAACATACGCCTGTTGTTGACCACGGAAAAAATCGCCTTCTGCACCAGGGGCTGTCCCTGTTCCACGGCCAAACGACGGCGCAACTCCAAAATGAGATCGGGAATGTCGATCATTCCGGGGCAGACCTCTTTGCAGTTGCCGCACTGGATACAAAGGCTCTGGATTTCGTCGGACTGCTTAAGGGCGTCAAACCAGGCGGTGAGAATCGTTCCGATGCCGCCCGTGTAGACCTTGCCGAAGACGTGTCCGCCCACCAGACGGAAAACCGGGCAGACGTTGAGGCACGAGGCACAGCGAATACACTGCAGCGCCTGCTTGAAGCGGGGATCGTGCGCCATCTCATTGCGCCGATTGTCCATCAGGATGATGTGCAGCTCTTTCGGCGTGCCGTCTGTGTTGGGTACGGGGCCGCTGATGATCGAGACGTAACTGGTCAGCAATTGAGCCGTGGCGCTCTTCGGGAGCGCAGTGAGAATGGGCGCAATGTCCTGAAATCGCTCAATCAGTTTTTCCAGACCGACTACCGCAACATGAATGCGCGGCAGGGTCGTGACCAGTCGCGCATTACCCTCATTGGTCATGATGACGATGCTGCCGCTCTCGGCAACGGCGATGTTGGCGCCGCTGATGCCCATCTCAGCGTTGAGGAACATCGGGCGAAGCTTGCCGCGTGCAAATTTGACGAGCTTGGAAATGTCCGGTTTCTGCCCCTCCTCGACCTTGTCGCTGAAAACATCCGCGACCTCCTCCTTGGTCATGTGGATGGCGGGCATCACCATGTGCGAGGGCGTCTGCTCGGCAAGTTGAATGATCCACTCCCCCAGGTCGGTTTCTTGAACATCAAAACCGGCCTTCTGGAGATGCTGGTTGAGATGAATCTCCTCGGTCGCCATCGACTTTGACTTGACGATCCTCTTCACGCCTCGCTCCTGTGCGAGGCGCAATATGTACTCCCTCACCGCCTTGGGCTCGTTGGTGCGGAAAACCTTGGTGCCACGGGCTTCGGCAGCGCGGGAAAACTGCTCGGCCAGCTCGTCAAAATGCGAAGCGGCGGAACTCTTCACGTCGGCAATCTGGCGGCGCAAGGTCTCGAAGTCGATGCCCTCGTACGCCTTCGCGCGTCCGGCGCGGTAGGCCACGGAAAAGTTTCCTAGTGCTCCGGCTAAATTCGGATTGGCGAGTGCATCGAGAATGGATTGTTTGAATTCCTTGTTCACGCCGCTACCTCCTGATCGTCAACCATCACCACGATGAGCCGCTCCGGACCATGCACCCCAATCGTCAGCACCCGTTCGATGTCCGCCGTGCGGCTGGGCCCGGTGATGAATGAAAGATAAGCCAACTCGCGCGGATCTACTCGGCCCAGGAGCGTGGGAAGATCCGCCAGAAGCGCCGCGCTTGAGACCAGCGCAATGTGCAGCGCAGGCAGCGTGGAAACCAGCCGCTTGTCCACTGCGTCAGCACTCTGCACCACCGTCCCGGTGTTGGCCAGCGCCCAATCCATCTGGCTGATGCCGACTTTGGCCTCAGCCGCCAGCTCGCGGGTAACATCAAAGGAGAGCCCCGGAACCGCACCTTCCAGCCTCTTCCTCTCAGCCGCCCTAATCATCGGACTGGCGGCCCACACCGCGCCCGAGTTGGGTTTGTCATTCACCCCTTCCTCCTGCAACAGCCGAATGACTAACTCGATTGCCACTTCCCTGTTTGCAACTCTGTGTACCTGCGCGCTGACGCCTTCAGCACGCATCTTGAATAACTCGAACATTGTGGAAGATTCGATGATCGCGCTCATAATTCCCTCGCATTGGCCTTCAGCTCAAGCCATTCGCCTTACCCTTGCCCGTGCGCTCGTGACAACAAAGTCGGCGCAGCGCGGGTGGAACTTCCCTCGCCGGCCCGTGGGATTCGAAGCGCTCAGCTCTGGCATCTTCTCCCACCCGTCGCGGTGGCGGCGTCTACTCCTCGCCATGGAGTGCCAGAACGTTACCTCATGTCCGCTTGTCAGACAAGATGAAAATCAACGATTTACAGATTTTTTCTTACCTATCCCGCCCCTGACAGTACCTTGTGCCAGCTAAGTTATTGAAAAATCTATGTCTGATCATAGGTACCCCACCTTCGCCGCGCTGTTCTTGCGCGGCTATGGTGGGACGGGCAGGACACACCAATAAAGGAACTGCTCTAAGTTACTGAAAAATTTATCTCTAATGCCAAGCTCCGCTGAACATGCAACTAGCCAAGCGCCTTGCTACCTCAATCCCTCCCAGCGGCCAACGACCCGATGAGAGGATCACCTCATGAATTTGGAATTGCTGTTGCTCAGATTTCCAATTAGAGTCGGATCTTTACCCGCATTTCGTTGTAACGGAGAAAATTCTGTGTTCTTTCGCCCCCGGCCCCCTATCTTGTTTCTGGCTTTGATGTTCTTCGCAATCGCAACCACGGCGCAGCCGTCGCCGCGCGAAGACCGGATTTCGCAGGCGGTGAACGTGGCCGAGGTGGTGAAGATCGCGGGATCGGTGCCGGCGGCGGCGCGGAGAGCGACCGACCTGGGCGAAGTGGACTCCGGGATGCGG
>JBEKOO010000037.1:0-33385 GCA_049521655.1 Candidatus Korobacteraceae bacterium | reverse complement strand
GACTGATCAACCGTCGCACAAGCTGCCCCGACCACTGCTCGTCCTGTCCTCGAATAAGCGCAACAGCAACAACAAACCCAAAAGCGGGTGACGGAGCTTGACACGGTCACTCCATATCAGGATGGGGCACCCTCAGGGTCGTTTCCCTACGGGACGATGCCGACGCCACAGACAGCGATGGCATCACGGGTTGTGTTCTTGATGGTGTACATCATTTCATCAGCCTGGCAGATGAGATCGTGGGCGTTCTTGGCGTCGTCGGGGAAGCTGGATACGCCGATGGAGGCCCGGATGTTGAGGTCGAGGCCTTCGCGGATATGGAAGCTGGTGTTGCGCAGAATGTCACGGAGGCGGCGGGCGACGATGATAGCGGACTGTTTGCTGGTCTGCGGGAGCAGGGCGACGAACTCATCGCCGCCATAGCGAAAGGCGTAGTCGATGAGGCGGAGGCGGCTCTTGAGGGTGTTGCCGATTTCACTGAGCAGGCGGCTGCCGACGAGGTGGCCATGAGTATCATTGACCATTTTGAAGTGGTCGAGGTCGAGGAAAAGGATGCTGAACTCGTAGCCGAAGCGGTTGGAGCGGTAAACCTCGGACTCGATTGAGCTGTAGAGGTGGCGCGCGTTGTAGAGTCCGGTGCAGTCATCGGTGATGGTGAGCTCCTGGATCTTCTCGACGGCGCGGGCATTATCGATGGCGATGGCGGCGTAGTCTCCCAAGGCCTGGAGGAGCAGGAACTGATCATCGCCGAAGGTGGACATATCGACGTTGATGAGCTGGATGACGCCGAGGATCTTGTTCTTGGAAGTGAGCGGAACGCAGAGAATTGAGCGGGTCTCCCAGCGGGTCAACTGGTCAATGCGCGAGGCGAAACGCTCGTCTTTGCTGACGTCAGGGACAACGAGGGGCAGGCCGTGCTCGGCGACCCATCCGGCGATGCCTTCTCCGATGCGCAGACGGACGGATTTTAGAGATTCGCTGGCGTCTCCGACGGCGATGGCAAAGTACAGCTCATGATGCTCGTCATCGGTCATGAGCAGACTCCAGGTGTCAGGCCGGAAATAGGTGGCGACCTTCTCCATGATGGTCTGGAGGAGGGAGTCGAGGTTCAGGGAAGATGTGAGCGCCTTGGCTACATCATGGAGGATGGCCAGTTCCGGTCTTGCCTGGCTGACTTCAGCCGGTTGTTGCGGTTGCGTCATCGCGTTTTGCCCTGGTACCCCTGGCGCTAAGAACACTGAATTCTATCATCCTATCTATGGGCGGTGCTGGTCGAGAGGAGGAATCGACAGCGGGGGCGGCGGAGTCTGAAAGCGGGAATTATGACTTTTGCGATTTGGCAAGCTGTGGGCTATGACAACAAAATAAGAGGAGGAACGGTTTGTATTGACTTAGGTTTACGGCATTTCTATGATGAGCGCTGAAGTGCATTTACGTTCCTTGAAGCAGTCGCGCACGCTCTGCGGCGAGGGCCGGGCGCGGCGAAAGGAACAGCAGTTCCAAGACTTTGGTAATCGGGCGAGGCGAAAGACGTGGCATCGTTTGGGGAAAATCTGCGCCAGGCACGAGAGGCGCGCAACATCACGCTACAGGAGATCGCTGCCTCGACCAAAATCAGCACCAGAGCCTTGAAGGCGCTGGAAGAGGAACACTTCAACCAGTTGCCGGGCGGCATCTTCAACCGGGGATTTGTGCGCGCGTATGCACGCTGCGTCGGGCTCGATGAAGAAAGAGCGGTTGCCGAATACCTGGCGGCGGCAAAGGTAGCGCCTGCGGAACTGGATATGCAGACCATGTCCACGCAGGTTGTAGCAGGCGGGGCGGGCCGTCAGCCGTGGGCTCCGAACGCCGCGAGCGTGGTGGGCGTGGTGGCCGTGATTGTGGCGCTGGGACTGGGCGCGCTGTGGCTGAATGAACACCGCAAAGAAGCTCGAGATCAGGCGGCACGGCACAAGGCGGAGGTTCTGCTGAGCGCCGCGGCTCAGGTTCCAGCGGTGCAGCCGAAAGCGGCGGCAAGCGAGCAGAGCGCGGCACCCCAGAGTGCAGCGAACGGCGGAGAGCTGAACGCAAACCAGAACGCAAAGCAAGGTGGTGCATCGCAGGGTGCAGCACCAGTCATTGCATCGGGCGCGGCTGCGGGCGCGGGAGCCTCCAAGGGTCCGGCAGCGGCGGCAGCGCCGGCAGTGCGGGCGGCAGTGGTGGCACCCAAGGGAACGGCTCCGGTGGAGGTGTCGATCTCCGCCACAAAGCGAGCTTGGATCAGCGTGCGCAGCGACGGCAAAACGGTAGAGACTGTGACGCTCGATCCGGACGAGCCGGAGTTACGGACACGGAGCTACACGGCAAAGGAAAAGCTGATACTGGTGGTGGGGAATCCGGGAGCGCTTTCGGTGACGTATAACGGCAAACCCGCCGGAAGCCTGGGGCCCAGCGGTCAGAGAGCAACGGTCACATTTACTCCCGAGGGGATGGAGAAGCAGTAAGGCCGGCTGCCTTGCGCCGGCCGCGGCGCATAAGAAAATGAGTTGCGGCGCACACGACGCGTCGATGAAGCGCAGGCTGCGCGGGGCGCACGGCCAGGTGTTTGGGTGGATAATTCAGTTGAACTTCAACGGGAGTGGGATGTATCGGGCGCGGCTTTGAAGGCGACCGGATACTGACAGGCTCGCATCCTAGTGTTGAGTGCTCCCGTGAACACAAGGGAGCATGGACCTTAGTAGATCACTTTCGTAATTACTCAATTCGAAGAGAAGAGTCTATTGTGGATAACGTGAAAACCGAAAACGAGAACCCGAACAGCTTACGCTCCTCCGTCCGCTTTCCGCTGCATCTTCCCGTCGTCCTGCAGTCGGATGACAAAGCGAGCGCGGAGACCGGGGATATTTCCTCTGGTGGCGTTCTGATTCATTGCGGAGTCGACTATCCGGTGGGTTCGACGATTCAGTTTTCAATCTGTATGCCGGCACGAGCGGTGGGCGCGGAAAAAGACGTGCAAGTGGAGTGCGTTGGCCGAGTTGTGCGCTCGACGCCGGATGGAGACAGGATTGCGGTCGGCGCGATCATTGACGAATATCATATCTCCCGCTAAGCTTAGGCGAAGCTAATCCTCTGAATAGAGCGGGAATCTCTGATGGCCAACAGCGAGGCCAACCCAAACCTTCAATCAGGAATGGAAGATGGCTCTGCCGATGCAATCCGCGTGATTGTGGCGGACAGCGAGCCGATTTTTCGCGTGGGAGTGCGGAAAATTGTTGCGGTCGAGGACGACATCCGCATCGTGGCGCAGGCTGAGTCAGCGGCGAATGCATTGGCCGCGGTTGGCCGCTACGATGCCGACGTGATCCTGTTCGAGAGCGGACTGAGCGAATCGCCGTCTGAGGTGCTGAGCAGTATGCTGGCTATGGCTCCGGCACTGAAAGTTGTGCTGGTCATGAGCGAACCAACCGAGGAGGAGACGGTCGAATGTTTTCGGCGTGGAGCACGTGGTATTGTGACCCGCTCGATTGGACCGGATCTACTCATCAAATGCATTCGCAAGGTTCATGCCGGTGAGACCTGGCTGGACAACCAGGGCGTGAACTGGGTGATCGAGGCGTATCGGGCACAGGCCGCGCAACTGACCTCACCGCGCAACCGGGTGAGACTGAGTCCGAAGGAACTCCAGATTGTCGCCGGCGTGACACAAGGCTTGCGCAACAAGGATATTGCGCAGGAGGTAGGCACCACGGAGCAGGTGGTGAAGAACTATCTGCGCAAGGTTTATGACAAGCTGGGCGTCTCCGACCGGCTGGAACTCGCGCTCTATTGCGTGCATCACCGGCTGCTGGAAAGCTATTCCACCACCGAGAACGCGATGATTGCGCCGCCCCTCCAGGAACAGACGGCTGTTATCCCAACGGAAAATGCCGTGTACCCACCGCGGAGATAATGTCCGGGGGAGTATTCCACAGAATGCAGGCTGTGGCTCGCGCACGAAGACAGTTGCATACGTTACAATAGTCAAGTTCGCCTAGGCGAATCCTGCCTGTTTAAGCGGAGAGATGGCCGAGTGGCTGAAGGCGCACGCTTGGAAAGCGTGTTTAGGGGTAACTCTAACGTGGGTTCGAATCCCACTCTCTCCGCCATAATTATGTCTAAACGCTCTGTAATCAACTAACTAACTGATATATCAATATCTTGCGTACATGCCAAAAGTGACCAATGATGCATGTTATGACGTCTATTCCTATATTGGAACCGATTTGTCGTACAAAATGGTGAATGTCGTACAAAGCAGAAAAGCGGTAGCCAGCATGATACGCAAGCATTATGCACCGTGGTGCAAGCGGCGGAGGTAGAGTCCACGATGGCATCTTCCATGTGCTTGATGCAGGCCCTGATGGAAGCATTGTCGGCCGAGTCGTAGGAGACAAACTGTTCCAAGCCGGTTTGGCCTCCGCCCGGCAGGGCGCTGCCTGGACCCATCAGAGCATCGCCACCGCATTCCACTAACAGGTGACTCTCCTGGTCGCGATCGAATGCCTTCACGGCAATCGGCGCGTATTTCTTGACGAAGTCAGGGGTGCCCATCTGCATCCAACTGCCCATGTAGCCGCCCACCCATATGTAGTTGCAGTGCTTGTGTCCCATCCTCTGCATGTACATGTTGGTGAACTCGGCCATATCCTGCTCGCAATAACGCTTGACCTTGAAACATCCGGTGTTGGCCAGAATGGCGTCCAGGATTTTGTCCTGCAACTGAATGTCATCGGTCGAGTTTCCCGACATGACGAACTGGAACGAAATGCGCGCTTCCTCAATGACCTTTTGAACCTCCGGATCGCTGACAGCAGTTTCAACGTCGTTAAGGGTCTTGGTCGGGTCGATGTAGTTCAACCACATCGCGGGCGCAATATTAGCGCCGGCAAAACCGAACTGCTTATGGAAGATGTATCCGATACGGTTGTCATAAATCTCGTGATAGCAGTTTGCCCAAGCATCCCAGTCGGGCGCGCCGATCGTATAGACCCGGAAGTTCTCATGGATTGGCAAACGGTACCCAGGAGGACGGCGCTGCGCTTCCATTACCGGTGGACCGGGATAGTGGCTAAGCTTGATCGCGCACTTGGTAAAGGTTCCCAAGCCACCCCGCGAGCCGATTCCTCCTCGCGTAATAGCGCGCAAACTGGGTCCGGGGCCTTCCGAACAGAACCAACCACAACCGGAGCTTAACGATCCGGTGCGAATGATGTCTCCCCCAGGTGTTACCCACTCTTGACCTAATAGGGCTTCGGCATTGCCGCCCATGTTAAAAGCGCTCGGCCCTACGCCGGAATAAGCGCAGGCACCCGCCAAGACGGAGCATGAGCTGCCTGCGCCGATAATGCCGAAGTTCAGCCCAAGCTTCATCACCTCCGCCTGGAGTTAAGCACCGATTACATAGGGCTCAATAATGGCGAAGCGGTTTTTCTCATCGATTTCCAGAATGCGATTCATCCGTCGCAGGTCGAACTGAACGGTTGGTTCGTTATCAGTCAGAGGCGCGGCCCAGTGATACCAGCCGGTAGAGATAGGCTTCAGCTTGATCTTGTACTTGTTACAGACTTTGGTGACTGCCTGTACCTCTTCGGTTGAGCCCGGCATGACGGTTGCCCATGGCCTAGGCATGAAGTGACTCTGGTTAGGACGAATCGTCTCAGCCATCACTTCAAAGGCGTAGGAGTCCAACAATGCGGGATCATCCGTCACATTACCGTGCCAACGATGTCTTCTATCGCGCGATATGCATCTCGGGAAATTTCCATCGCTCTCTCCTCAGCCTTAAAAAACTTCCTCCACCAGTCCCATAATGTCCAGTATTTTCATCTTGGCGCCGTCGCCGCTCGTGGCATCGAGGAAGTTACGCGGCACCGCAAAACTCTGGTCGCGCGAGTAGTTCTCCAAAGTCTGAGCATCGTCCGCTACATTTCCGGCACCGACAATTGCAATCAGCTCCTCTCGCTTCGCTTCCATTTCCTGACCTCCTTCGGGTCAAGGTCTGTACTCGGACTCCCTGAATCCCAACTTGCACCTTACAACTGTGTGCCTTACCGCTAATACACCGGAGAGGCAGTCGCCGCCTCGAGTACTAGAATTGCATATGTTTGCATACTTGCTAAATAGCCGTTCCCGGAGCACGAATCGGCGTAGAAGGCTGAACCTCGCTGCGGCCAGCCATTGCGGCCACGCGTTTGGAGTATCCAGATATCTGGGACTATGAGCGGCGGGGATATTTCTTGCTTGGAGCATACTTCGAATGTTCGGGTTGCTGATGAGCTCAGTCAATCCGGTTACACGTTTCCCATTTTTTGTCTTGGGCAAATTATATAGGAGCCACACATTCGCGTGGCCTAATAAACACCCTATTAGATCGATTTTCTCTTGTGCGCCAGCCGACGCAAATTGTGCCAACGACATCTACGTTTGCCGCTGCATCTCCAGAACCGGTTTAATAATCTTTCCCGCAAGCTGATCGGCAACTGCGTCATTGATCCGTTCGAACGGGTAGAAGGTGATCATCTTGTCGAATGGAAATCGCCCTTGCATATATAGCTCGACCAACTGAGGGATAAATACGTCCGGGATACAATGCCCTTCGATAAAGCCCCTAACAATGAGTCCTTGGGCCATCACCTGCTCATAGTTGATTACCAAATCGTCTTCGGGCCCCCGACCTCCGACAAGTCCCAAAGTGCCGCGAGCAGCCAAAGCACTGCAAGCGTGTCGAATTACCGAAGGAACCGCAGTGTTGTCGACCGCGAAGTCAACTCCATTCGGAATAATCTTACGGATCTCTTTGGACAGGTCGTACTTTGTGCCATTGATTGTATGGGTAGCGCCGAAAGCCTGGGCCATCTCCAGACGGCTATCTATAACATCGATAACAATGATCTTGGAGCAACCGGATAGCACGGCCGCAAACACGGAACTCAATCCCACGGACCCCGCGCCGAAAATTGCGATGCTTGCCCCAGCGCGAGCCTTTAGCCCGCAGATGACGGTTCCTGCTCCAGTCATAACTCCGCAACCGAGCGGCGCCGCGATTCTGAGTGGTACGTCGCTACGTATCTTGACCGCACTCCGCTCGCGCACCAATGCATACTGCGCAAAGGAAGACTGACCAAAAAACTTCAGACGGATAGCTTCATCATGTTCGCCGGTCGCAATCTGTTGTATCGCAGGATTGAAGCCGAAGTTGTAATCGTGGAATTGAGTGCAATATGAAGGTTCACCAATTTGGCACGGTTTACAAATCCCGCACGAATAATAGGTAAGTACAACGTGGTCGCCGGGCTTCACCTTCGTGACGCGCGAGCCTACCTGCTGGACGATTCCCGCGCCCTCATGCCCTAGGATCGAGGGTAGAGGAACAGGCATCACCTGATTCCGGCACGCTATATCCGTGTGGCAGACGCCCACCGCCGCAATCTCGACGAGTATCTCATCTTCTGCTGGTTCGGGAAGGTCTATGTACTCCACCGAAAATGGTTTCTCTGCTGCACGCGCAACAGCAGCTAAACTTCGCATTCAACTGCCCCCGTTTTCAGAGATGGGTATCGCTTTGGAGTCTAGCAGTTCGTAATCAGTGGTCAGGGGTGAATTCCTCGATCACTCAATCGCCATCGAATTGTCCGATACCGCTGTTTCTCTCGCTACCGAACGGGCAACTAGCGAAGTCCATCACCGTAATGTTGCGTCGTTTGTCAGCTGTTTTGGTCACGTGGAAAAATCTATCCATTACGCTGAGGGCACGACCGAATTGGATCGTGCCCCGGCCCACCGTTTGGATGAGTCGCAAACTGGCTATTCCCTGCGTCTTACTCTCCAGCTGTGCCCGTCAGCAGCCAGCGCCAAGCTTTAAGCAAAACGCCACTGTTCAACGCGAGAGTCACCAACAACGAATCAAGCGTTAACCCGTTTGAAACATCCCGCAGTTGCTACGAAAGCGGCTTCAAGGTCATTTGCGTTGGAATGCCCTTGAATGTGTCGTTGTTAACGATCATCAAATCATACTCGTACTTCTTGCCACGAACCCATTGTCCGCCGACCAGCGGGGTCTTGCTGACGTTCTTTACCGGGTTGCCGAACTTCACGTGGCCGGTGATGGCGGGCAGGTTGGTTGCCTGCAGCGCATCGCGGATCGATTCCGGCGAATTAATGTTCTTTGTGCGCTTAAGGACATCCAGCGCAATCTCGAACAGAGAATGTCTGAAGCCAACCGCAGGCGTCCACTGCTTGCCACTTTCTTTTTCCCACTGCGCGCACAATTCAGCTGATGACTGCCCCGTGAGGCTGGACTTGAACGGGGAAAAGTTTGACCACCATACTTCGGTCGACAGACCTAAGCCGCGCGGTCCGTAGGACTGAACCGCGGCTGGAAATAAAGCCGCTTTGGCAACTGTCACAATCTTGGGCTTGAACCCTTGCTGCGCTGCCTGACTCCAGAAGGTATTGAACGCGGGTGGCGGGATTACTCCGGTGACGATCTCGACTTTTCCCTGCTTGAACCTGGCGATCTGGGCCGAGAAGTCGTTCGTCATTGTGTCAAACCGCCCTGGATCGACAAGTGAGAATCCTTTCGATGCCAAATAAGGAGGTTCACCGTGAACTTTGTCGCTTGTCGCGTTGCCGTCATTGTCATTCGGCCACAGAGCCCCCACAGCTTTGTTGGTGGGAATGCTGCTCCACAGGTTCGTGTACACCGCGAACAAATCCTCGATCCCCCAGAAGTAATGATAGGTCCAGTCAAAGCCCTTATCGGGCTTGGCACCGCGTCCAAAATAAAACACTTGCCACGGACATCCATTCGAGAGGCATGGCACTCCGTTTAGCTCACACTGATCGGCCACAGGATTGATGTTCTCCGGCGTGTCCGATACCACCATCAAGTCCACGTTGTCAGTTTTAATTAAAGAGGCCGCCACTTCCGCCGCCCGATTCGCATCCGAGCGTGTGTCCTTCACGATGATCTGAACTGGGTGATTTACACCATTGACCATGATCCCGTTGGCCACTATCTTGCGGATGCCGGCGAGCACAAAATTATCTGCTTCAGCAAAGTCTGCCAGCGGACCGGTCTGAGGCGAGGGAAGGCCGATCTTGATCGGGCGCACAGCCGCGTAAGCTGACTTCGTCAGAACACTGGGGGCAGCTACAATCGCCGCGGCAACCGCGGTCTTCTTGATAAATTGCCGGCGTGAAGGGTTAACAAGGCCGTCCGCCGATGGCTCAAGGGTATCCGTCTTCTTCATCATTTGTGTCCTCCTGAAGACACATTCAGTTGATTTTCGGTAGTCCCTGCACAGCGCTGGCCCCAAGGATTGCGTCCTAGTAAACGGTGCATAATTTCGATCCGGTCCCGGCGACGCGGCAGATGTACGCTTGTCTCCCATGCATCAGTGTTCCAGAACTGGGAGTTCAAGAACGTGGCTCAATCCTCGATGGTCACTTCAAAACCGGCAACGCATGGACGTCTCTGAACGGGCATGCATAGCTGGCTGAGAAGGGCGCAATAATACCCCGCCGAAGTGGTTTGTGCAAGTCCGAAAGCAAACCCGTTAAGCTAGTGCCGTTCCCGCGGGGGGTGCTCCTTCTGGAAACATACAAAGCCAGCATTCCAATTTTCAGCACAATCGCATATTAAGCGCGGTGTTCAGGGTGTATGTACCCCAAGAAAGTCAGTAGGGCTTGTAGAGCCAAGAGAGAAAACCGCGAGGCACACGCAAATTAAGCAATCTGCTTTGCTCAGTCTTTCTCTCGTGACGGCATAATAGTCAGACGCATAATAGATGATGAGCCCTTTGCTTAGTGGGGTAAGATTGGTGTCGGTGAGGCGGGAAAATAACGCTTGCAGAGGTAATGCAAAATCTCTATTCCCGAGCAGGTATTTGCGGTCGGCAACGGCCTGTGAGAGGCGGACAATGGATAAGATCGTACGCGTCAATATGTTCAATTTGCGGGTTAGCACAGAAGACGTACCTGCGGCCTGGGCACAGTTCGGCGGGAGAGCTCTCACATCGACAATTGTTGCTGCGGAGGTGGTACCCACGTGCCATCCCCTGGGGCCGGATAATAAACTCGTTTTTGCTCACGGTATGCTGGCCGGGACAAGTGCGGCAAACGCCGGCAGGCTCTCTGCCGGTGCCAAGAGCCCTTTGACGGGCGGTATCAAGGAAAGCAGCGCCGGAGGCATTGCCGGACAACTTTTAGCCAGGTTGGGAATCAAGGCGTTGATCATCGAGGGCGCTCCTCAACAAGATTGCTGGTACCGTATTCATATCGACAAGGATGGGGCGAGGATTCAGGAAGAAAAAAACCTTATCGGTAAAGGTAATTATGCAGTGTTCAAAGCTGTGGAAGCAGAGCTAGGTGAGAAATGTGGTTGTCTCGGCATTGGACCCGCGGGTGAGTTCAGGATGGCTGCCGCCAATATTTCCGTGCGGGATAAAGATGGGAGGGTGCGCAGCCATGGCCGGGGCGGCTTAGGCGCCGTGATGGGTTCGAAAAGGATCAAGCTCATTTCGATCGACGAAACGGGCTCTGAAGGTATCAAAGTTGCTGATCCCGAGAAATTCAGTGCAGCGGCTAAGATCTTCGCGAAGACGCTGGTGAATCACCCGGGAATTGCGTACGGAATGAAGCCTCTTGGGACTTCCATGCTAGTCAACATTATTCATGCGTATGGTGCTTTGCCAACTCGCAACTTTCGCAATGGGCAGTACGAGAAGCACGACATGGTCTCCGGCGAAACCATGCGAGAGACCATCATTGCTCGGGGCGGGCAGCCGAGCCATGCCTGCCAACCCGGTTGTGTGATCCAGTGTTCCCAAGTGTACCCCGACAAAAATGGGAAGGTCGTGACATCGGGACTGGAGTACGAAACTTTAGGGCTGCTGGGAGCGGCATGCGAAATCGACAGTCTTGACCGGATCGCCGAAGCTGACCGCATTCTGGATGACATTGGACTTGACTCGATCGACACAGCGGTCGGGATCGCGGTACTCATGGATGCCGGAGTTTTGCCCTTCGGTGACGGCGACGGTGTTCTGCGAATGCTGACGAACGAAGTTGCCAAGGGGACACCGCTCGGACGTGTGCTCGGTTGCGGTGCTGCCACCGTGGGGAAAGTTTATGGGATGACACGGGTGGCGACCGTGAAAGGTCAGGCGCTGCCTGCCTACGATCCTCGTTCGATCAAGGGTATTGGCATTACGTATGCGACCAGCCCGATGGGGGCGGACCATACTGCTGGCTATGCCGTCGGCCCTACCCTGGCGGGCGCTATCGATGGGCATCAGAAAGAGGGGCAAGTCGAACTGTCCCGACATACGCAACATGTTTCCGCAGCTCTGGATTCTTTTGGGGTTTGTACCTTCGCAGACATGGCTATAGGCGGCGATCCGGAATGTCTTCCGGCACTTGTTAACATGCTCAATGCGCGTTTCGGTGCGAATAGAAACGCGGACGAATACTTGCGCGGGCTCGGGTCGTACATTCTCAAGACTGAGCACCAGTTCAATCTCGACGCTGGCTTGACAAGCCAGCAGGATCGACTTCCTGAGTTCTTCAGCACCGATCTGCTGCCTCCGAGCAACGACGTGTGGGACTTCACCGATCAGGAGATCGGTGCTTTCTGGAATTTCTGAAAAGACACTGAAAACTGTGTCTGGAAAGATAACTACAGACCGGAGCGACTCTACGTTTTCTTGGGAAAATCGTGAAAATAACTCTTGCAGGTACAGGACCGCTGCGCCAATACTTTGGAGGTGAGCCCAAGGTTATTCAGCTTTCAGACGATTCGGTCCTCACGGATCTCTTCGAGTGGATTGATGAGCATCACGCATCAGAATTGCCCGATTATCTCTGGGATTCCCGTAATCACAAGTTTCGCGGTCCGATGGTCTTCGCTATTGATGGTCAGCCCGTGTTGGATCATAACACTCCCTTGACGGATGGGGCCGAAGTAACCGTTATGTACGTCGTGGCTGGAGGGTGCGCTTAGGCTCCTGGAAACCTAGATTGGGCCGCAATCAGCTTCTTCGCTTTCAATCGAATGAACAACGGCTATTGAGAACGAAAGCATCAACTTTTGATTAAGCGGCTGACGGAGACAAAGCTGACGCCGTGGCAGTCGAACAGCTCCACCTTGGCTCTCCAGTCCAACTTCCGCCTCCAGATCCAAGCTCACGCTTAGTTCCAGAGTAGAAGTTTGCTGTGTCCAGGGGTGGGCCAAAACAAACTTCCGAAGTGGGCCAAACCGAGTTGCCAAAAGCAAATGGTTCCCAGAAGCGAAAATGGAGCGGAATCAAAATGCCGGATATGGGCATTGGGGAGTGTATTCACCGCAATCCAGCCGGAAAAAACTAGCAAGTGAATGCCGATGAACGCTAGCTTCCCTGCGAATCCCGCTATCGAATCGCAGATCCGCTCAGCAGGCGTGCGCCGAGCGAGAAAGTCGAGCTCGTGCATGGCAATGAGATTGATGTGTTTCTGAACGTGATTTTATGGTCTATGGTGAGTTCGCTCTGAACTTCGAAATGAATTGCTCTTGGCTCGCGTACCCGAAACGGATTTCCCGAGCACCTCGATCGCGGCATTACTCGTTTGTAAAAACGGCTCGGCCGCGTAGATCTTCATGCTGATATATGACGCTCGCTGGAGCGGACATCAGCTCACAAGGACTTGTGGCTTGCGCCGCTTCTGTAGCGAGGCAAGTACTTTTTCGTGCAGTTATGGCTTCTGCGGAATTCGGCACGGCAGGAGCCTGCACCGGCTCTTCAGCGGCAGGTTCACCTTGCAGATATGCATCGATATTTATCTCCATCTCTGCGGGAAAGGAGGGTGCAGGGCCGATCAGATTGGCTTGATAGGTCTTCAGCATTACTTCCCTGAAAACCGGGAGCGCAGCTCTGCCTCCGGTTTCCATTCCACCCAACGAACGGTCGTCATCGAATCCGATGCGCACCGCAACAGTAATTCCATCCGGGCCGTAAGTGGACCCTACAAAGAGGGCATCCCGGTAGTCATTCGTAGTGCCTGTTTTCCCCATTACCGGAATTGGGAAAGTACGCCCGTCGAGATTGTGCGCCGTCCCTGATGGAAGACGCACCACGCCACGCAACCCTTCCTGGATCAGCGATAACTCCTCTCCGGTATGGCTGCCTGAACAGCAGGACACCGAATGCGTATATGCAACATCGCCCCGGGTATGTTGAATTCTTGCGATTACGTATGGGTCAGCATGTATACCGCTAGCCATGAAGCGATAAGCATTCGCGAGTTCGAGCAGGGTGACATCGGACGCGCCGAGTGCCGTGCTGTCATAGCGGTGCAATGCAGTATGGATGCCGATGTCGCGAGCCATATTTAAGACAGAATCAATTCCAATCTGTTGAACAATCCAAATGGCTGCTGCATTTCTCGACTCAGCCAGAGCTAGCCGGGCTGGGATGATGCCCTTGAATTCATGGTCAAAATTAGTGATCCACTTCGGAGGTCGACCTCCCGAGGTCGCCACCGAAATTGGTGCGTCGGACACGGGAGTATTGAGATCGAGAGTCCCCTGGTGAAAGGCGGCTAGATAAACAATCGGCTTCATGGCCGAGCCAGGCTGGCGCATTGACTGGGTTACCCGGTTATAGTCGCTGAAAGTGGCGCTTTGGCTTTTGTATATGCGACGCCCACCCACTTCGGCCAAGATGGCGGAATCACTGTTCCGTAGAACAACGACTGAGCCCTGAACTAACCCCTTACTCCGAGGATGACGTTGCTCGTAGAGTGTTAATTCGTTTTCGAGCGCTGCATTCGCGAAGTTCTGGATCTGAGCGTTGATCGTTGAATAAATCTCTATGTGGCCTTCCAGTAGTTGGGTCATGCCGATATCGGGGGAGAGAGTGGCATCGAGACCTTTGAGCTCTTCAAGTACATTTCCCACCGCTGCGGGCGCCTCGGTTGGAGCGCTGACGTGAGCGGCCAGATAAATTGGAGCGCGTGCGCAGCGTGCAGCCGTCTGTGCAGAAAGAAAATGGTTTTTCACCATGAGGGCTAAGATCTGATTTCTCCTGCGGAGTGGTTTCTCATTGTCTGCCAAGGTGGGGGCATACTCGCTTGACGACTTAGGAATCGCTGCCAGAAGCGCCGCCTTGTCAGCGTCATCTTCAGTGAGCGCAGTCATCGGTATGCCAAAATAATACTGTGTGGCCGATGCGAAACCATAGCGGCCATTTCCCAAGTAGATGAAGCTAGCGTAACGCGCGAACAGTTCTTCTTTTGCCCTGCGCTTGGATCCGTAGCGCTTCTGCATCTCTCCCTCAATCCATAGGGAAAGACGCATTTCCTCAAGCTTGCGCAAGAATTGGTTGGCGCCCGGCACACCAATTGCCAAGGCAAGTACGTGCGGAAAAAAGCCGGCATGTTGAAGCGTATTGCTGCTTGACGTGCTCATAAGTGCTTGGAGGAAGTAACCACGCACAAGCTGTTGAGTAATCGTCGAGCCTCCTTGGGGAAACACTGATGCGCGTTTTGGATCATTCTCGCCGAATGGGTTCTCGACGCGGGCGATCAAAGCGTGAACGTTTATCTTGCGAAGCAAACGAGGGAAAACGGAATAGTCCACTCCCCTGTGCGAGAAGAAGTTTCTGTCTTCGGCCGAAAGGATCGCGTGTCGCAGAACCTCAGGAATGTCGCCATACTGGGTGATTTCCCGATGTTCCTTTCCCAATTCGATGAGGACGTGGCCATTGGAATCGAAGATGTAGCCCATGGTGGAAGGTTCAAAGCGAATGAACGCGTCCAGATCGGGTAGATTTCTTCGATCGAAGCTGACATAGGCGATCCCAAACAGCGCAAGTACAAGTGGAATGGCAGCCAGCAGAGAAACAATCTGAAGCGAGTGGCTCTTCTTGTAAAACCTCCATAAACCAGAAAGTGACCCTTGAATGGTCATGGAGAATCGCAAGAGAAGTAGCCGAGCCTTACGCATGTGAGTTTCAGACTGCCGGAGCGAGGAGTATCCTGATTCTTAATTCCGTGCTTCGAGCGCCTTCCTGGTACGTTCTTGTTTCACAAGACAAACCTCGCATATCGAGACTTAGAAAGCTGTTCAATATGAATCACAATACGATTATGTTACGGATGGACTGGGGGCGTGGCCTTGCTCGTGAAGTTGTCGTGCTGCCTGCTCTGGGTCGCCTGAAGAAGGACCAGCGCAAGGCTGGAACGGGATTTCAATTTAGTAACAGCTTCAACTTCCTGTCGTAAGCAGCCAAACTTCAATACCCGCACACTAAGACCCGAGGCGATAAACTCACCGATTTAGGCCGACAGGCTGGAAAACAAAAGCTCCTCAAGAGCCATCCGTCTAACTTGCCATAAATCGCGTTCCTTCGCATTGACATTCAGCTTGCACTCGCCCTTGTCGCTAAAAGTCAGGGTCACTTCAAACATTGGATTGCCTTCCTCTGTCCGCACGAGGATCGCGTGCTCTGCAAGCCTGAATGTCACTGACTTATGCACATCTTGCGCAGCTAGAAGAACCGAAAATTCACCGCCTTTGTCCGCCACGGAAAACTCGTAAGGCGCATTCTTGGGACGCAGGGCGTTGCGAGTTTTAACGTCCTGCTCAACTTGTAATCTGAGCACCGTGAATACCTTCGGGAGAGAGCACGCGCCACGCTCGGTTACCCAGTCGAACCCCAGTACTTCCTTCTCTACCTTGTCTTCCACGCTTTCGCCTCCAAATTGCACCGAGCAGACTCAAGGAATCAAGCAGTGTCTTTACGAAGCGATGGCAATGTGGGCTTCGCTGCCGCACGAGTTGCCCGCAGTATGGAGCGGATATCTAACGGGTGGCAAAATTCCAAGGCTCCAGCATTCAGCGCCGCCATCCACATTCGCTCGTCGGGCGAGCGATGTGTGGCTACAATAGCCAGATCGCTAAAAGCGCTTGACAGTTGACTGATTTCTTCAAGACTCATGGTCTCCGTATCAAGTACGGCCGCTCGTGCTCGATGGCGCAGCAGCAGGGCATGCAACTCCACTGCGCTCTCTGCCACCAGTACCCGAGTAAAATGCGCATGAAGTTCGTTTGCTAATCCCTGTGCAATGGACTGTTCGTGCTGTGCGATGACAATCGTGGATATCTGCATAATCTCCCCGTATAACAACTGATCGAATCTTATGGATGGGCGGTCGGAATCAAGTTTTCTTCCGCAAGCACACTTTATCGGTATCGACTAACGGTGCAACTTGAGGACGTCGATAAATTTATTGGAGAATCCTGCCCCGTGGCTGTTCAGTATTGCTCACTTTTGTATTGTTCAATTGTTAGCACCCTACCCTGCTTCACCTCACAGAATATGGCAATCCTGAGACACTAAAGCCCGTCGATGAGATGGGCATTGTCGTCTGTGATGAGCACAAGGCGCTGCACCAGGACAACAGGGTCAATTCCTTTAGGCGATGATCTAGCTTCCACCCACTCAAAAAGCAGTGACTCACCAAACCTTCCAGTGTTATCGTGCTTTGAATCATGTATGAAGAACCGCATATTTGCCGCTAGCCAAAGGCCTTTGAGCCGGACAACTGATATTCCTCCAAGCGGATGCCGAACCGCAAGTTCCATGCGACGTGCTCTGCTATGATCCTGTCTTATTACATTTATGCAAACATAATGGCTGCGAGCAAAATAGCGGCCATTTGGCGAGAGCGAGGGTGAAACGCCAGAACTGCAATTCAAGGGCAAGCAGTTCGTCTATAACCACAACCTGACGGTGCCCTACCGCCCGCTGGAGATGGCCCCGAAGAAGTCCATGGGAAAGCGAATCTGAACGGCAACCTCATTATTCACGGCGACAATCTTCACGCACTTAAAGCACTGCTGTGCGATTGACGCCCTCCTGAATTCACATGTGTTCATCGTGGGAGCCGTTAACGCTCTTAACCTTCTACTCGTACCAGACGGCTGCAAAGCCACGCTCCGCTTCTGATTGGAACAAATGTTTCCCATGGACTCATTTCTCGAAGCGGCAATCTCCGAAGCCCGGCAGGGGATGCGCGAAGGCGTTACCCCAATCGGTTCGGTTGTCGTGCATGGCGGCAAGATCATCGGTCGCGGTCACAACCGCCGTGTCCAGCGCGGAAGAGCAATACGTCAACCAAGCGCCACGAACACCATTTCACTGTTTTTCTCCAGGGTTGCGGCTCGTCCTTGCGATACGAGGTAATGCAGATGCGAAAGCGACTCACCAAGGGCAAAGGCGATGTCGTGTCCGGTGAGTTCCTTCGGGTCACCAAATAATGCTGGGATAAGGGAGGCGGCTGTGCATGGTCGGCCTCTAAGTTCACGCTCGATGACTTCCAGGCGTTCTTCATGGTGACGCTCAATAGCCTTGATGCGTTCTTGCAGACCGATAAATGGTAATTTGTGGGACGGCAGCACCATCGCATCTCCGCAGATTCGCGCAATTCGCCGATTGCTTTCCAAAAACTGCGTAAGAGGGTCAGCCTCGGGATCATCGAACCGTACGCTGACGTTAGGCGTGATTTGCGCCAGCACCTGATCGCCTGAGATCAGCAGGTTTCCCTCGCGAGAGTAAAGTAGCGCCTGCTCGAACGTGTGCCCGCTCGCAACCACCACTTTCCAGTCAGCTTCCCCAATCCGCAATACATCGCCATCCAAAATTTGATTCCATTTCTCTGGCGGCGCGACAAATAGCTCTCGATGACTCCCAAAGTTTCTATTCACCGCGACTGCTTCGTCCTCGGTTAATCCGTGCCGTCGCCAAAATTCGATGCGCTCACGAGAGGAGTCATCCCAGCGTGTCCCCAGCAAAACTTTCGATTGGTCGCGCTCCTGCAGAGTCATTGTCGGCACAATGCCCCAGCGTTCACAAATCCAGCGACAGTTGCCAACATGGTCGGGGTGATGGTGAGTTACGACTAGCCGACGGATAGGCATTCCCTCGAGCACCGAGCCCCAAGCAGCCTCAATCTGTCGCCTGACTTCCGGAAGCGGGAAGCCGCAATCGACCATTGTCCAGCCATCGTGATCTCGCAGCAGCCACAGATTGACCGCCCGCAATCGAAAAGGTAAAAAGGTTGACAACCAATACACCCCAGAAGCTATCTCAATCGTCTTCCCTGGAGGTGGTGGCGCAGGCACGGGGAAAAAGGGCCTCGCAGCGTTTTCGTTGGTTGCGTTTGGCAATACTCCCATCCGATTCGGAGCCTCCTTCTTCTTTGGGTATAACATGAATTTCTGCTCGCTACTGAACGATCTACAGCAGCCAGCCTCTATGTGCCGGGAGTCCGTTCTCAATACAAAATTGTTACCGGGCGCGGACTATGGCGGCGAGTTGGTGCGGGAACCGTTGAGAAGCTCGCACATATTTTTTTGTAGCTGACCGCGCATCGCTGCTGCATGATGGTATATGAAATCATCCGTGGTCATAATCAGGAGAATTGGCAATGGAAGTCATTGGGTTTAATGGAAGTGCGCGAAAGACATCGAACACCGCAACCTTGCTGCAAAAGGCTCTTGACGGAGCCGCTTCACAGGGAGCCTCGACAAAACTTGTTCATCTCTATGATCTCGATTTCAAGGGCTGCAAGAGTTGCTTTGGCTGCAAAACGAAGGGTGGGAAAAGCTATGGCAGGTGCGCGGTAAACGACGACCTGACGCCGATTTTGAAAGAGGTCGAGAAAGCCGATGCTCTTATACTGGGGTCCCCTATTTATTTTTGGGCTGTCTCTGGAGAGATGAAATCATTTCTGGAGCGTTTGATGTTTCCGTTTTATCGTTACACCACGGATGACGACCCTGCTCCGAGCCTCTTTCCCAAGAAAATTCATACTGGCTTTGTTTATACGATGAGCGCACCGGAGGAGCGGTTGAATCAACTCGGCTACGATAAAGCGATTGCTCTCAACGAAATGTTTTTGGGGAGAATCTTCGGAAAGTCAGAATCACTGCTTAGCACCGATACCCAGCAGGTGGAGGATTATTCGAAGATTGTGCAAAATCGTTTTGATCCGAAGAAGAAAGCCGCCAGGCACAAAGAATGCTTTCCGCAGGATTGTCAGAAAGCATTTGAGATGGGACGTCGATTTGCGGGTGGAGTCTGAGCGCGAGGTCGCGCTGGTTCTATGCTACGGCATGGCTAACCCGCGTATGAGGCATTCGACGTCGCACTGCGAAAGGTGGTCTTTCGGGCTTGGACTCAAGTATTTGCGTCCTTTGAACCGGGAGCGTGCCGAGAACACGCGACAAGCTCAACAGCGAGCGGCTCCCGCAGATACGGCAGGTTTCATGGGGGCTGTCGCTGATTACATCACAGTCGGCGCAGAGCACGGCATTTCGCAACCAGACCGCATTGACATCCGGTTTTTCAATCGTGTCCATAGACACCGCCTTCATGGTGGTTCACTTCTAATTTAGAAGCAGCTACTCAGAATTGTGGTTGCCGATGCTGTAGAAGGTGGGCTCTCACATTTCTACAACGTCGTAGGAATATCGTGATCTCGGTTGTGACTTTGCGGCGTTTTTCCGGCCTGCGCTTCCTATTTCGTCTGCAAGGCGCTTCAGTTTCTCTTGATCTTCCCAACTCTCAGTGTCCGCTGGAAATGTGGAGTCGTCTGGCTTCAGGTAGATGCTTTGATCAAACATGGTTGGTCTCAGCTGTACGTTCGCCACATCAGGATGCCAAAAACGCCGCGCCGAGGCTGAGCTGTATTGACCACTTTTTGGAACTTCCCAACCACCCCGTACATCCCCGACAACGGTTCCCATGGAATCGTTTCTCAAAGCGGTGATCGCGGAAGCTCAGCGGGGGATGCTTGAAGGTCCGTATCCCAATCGGCTCGGTTCCCGGCACCTCAGGTTCTATGCCACAAAACGCGCATATTCCGTGCAGCGGTAATTCACATGTCGCCGCAGATGGAGCGCGGCTGGAAGCGCACAAAACGGTCAGGTCCGTCCCGCTATTAAGACCCTACTGCGCCGAAGAGTTAGCTAATTGCGGTATCTTACAGAGCGTGATCATATAGGCGCTGGAGCGGACGATGGCGTCGGTCTGACGGCATACGATTACTTTGTCCTTGCCGACAGCCAAGAACAGGCGCAGACTCGACGCTGCGGTTGGAACGGCGATCGTGATTTCGTGAAGGGGGTAAAGGTCAAATGGAAAACGTTTTGGAAAAAGCCGATGCACAGGTGGCGGAATCTATCCGGAGACTTTCACGCGCAACGTCTGCGATGGCGGAGTCTATCAACGAGGGCGTAGGTGTCATCCAGCGTGCCATCAAACGGAGTGGCGATGTGGCCGAGGAACTCATGGACGATACGTCGCAACGTGTCAAGCGTCACCCGGCGGAAACAATTGCGGCGACGTTGGCGGTTGGTCTGGTCGCGGGAGTATTCATCGGCTGGATGTTGAACCGCAGATAGACCAAGATAGCAATGGTCTCGCCATGTATTCGGCGGCGCGTTCACTGATCTGCGTCTGGCGAGTAAGTCGGAAGTTTCATAGAGCCGAGCACAAGACTCGGCATCTGATCAATGTACCGTCCATCACGATGGAGCCACACGTCCTCAGGGTTCCTCCCCTTCATCTCCGATGGCGGAGTCGATTGCACCATCGCGCTGAACTTCTGCGCGATCTTCAGTCGCCTCTTGCTCCAACACTTCTATATCCTCATACCCACCCGCTGCAATTTTGTTGATAGCAGCACGTTCAGCTTCCTGTCTGGAGTCGGCTTCAACAAGTACGCTGATTTTAACGAGATGCTTCATGCTACGGCTCCTTTTGGAGTTTAATTTGTGAATCGCCATAATCCGCGCCGAAGGCATTGCAGCAATTACTGCACATGTCAGCGCCATCATACGCTTTCATTCGTGGCACTCCATGCATTCATGCGTGCCAATCTTTTCACGTCATTTCCGCCTGAATTACCTTGCAATGATCGTCAACTTGTCGTCAAGTTTATTAACCGAGTCCCGCACGTCCGGCAGTTCACTGAATTCTCGTGGGCTGGCGTCGTACGTGCACTGCGATGTCCACCATTTCACGATACTGAATAGCGGCATTCCTGTTTGGCATTTTTAAGAGCAATGAAAGAACCGTGCTGACATCTCCGGACACAATAACCCCAAGATCGGCCCGCCCTCCGATCTCCGTCCCACAGGTGCGATTACAGCAATCGACGGGGCGGGGGTGACGACCTACAGGCACGCTCGGTACACTTATCCACCGCAAATGGGCGAATCGCCTATTTGGGTTGATACGGTCTGTCGCGAAACTTTCCTGCCTGTCGGGTGTTTTAATGCGGTAGTGATTCGTGGCAGCACCCTGCGCAGAGATTTGCGGAGTCGTGCAACGATTG
Organism: Candidatus Korobacteraceae bacterium; assembly: GCA_049521655.1. Taxonomy (GTDB): domain Bacteria; phylum Acidobacteriota; class Terriglobia; order Terriglobales; family Acidobacteriaceae; genus TOLSYN. The sequence goes on along the minus strand of JBEKOO010000037.1, from coordinate 11,989 downwards.
CATCAGGAGGAGAAGATATGACGAAGCGTAGAGTCCTAGCATTGCTCGTCACCATGGCATTGGCGACCGGAGCATTGATCGCGCAGAACAACCCGCCTGCCTACGTAACCGAGCCGCAGTACATCAATAGCTTCTATGCTTTGACCCCGAACGGGAATTTCATTGATTTAGAGTATAAGAACGTGGTGCTTCGCCCGAAGAGTTGGGCGGTGCCGGGCTATGCGTCGGTCAAGATGGTCGCCGATCTCAAGCCCGGCCAATCCCCGATTCGACTTCCGGCCTCTGCACAGTTCGTGGTTCGTGGGGACGTTAACGTTAATCCCGCGACGATCTATGAACTACGGCTGCTGAAAGGCTCTAAGAGTCACCGGGAATTCGTGCTGAGCCAAGCACATGGTTCTATCGTCGGCGGGGCAGTAAACCCGGAAGAGGGCGCGATACCAATCCGATTTGAGGAATATGGCACCTCTTCCTTCCGCGTTATGCCGCAGCAACCGCTAGCGCCCGGAGAGTACGCCCTCATGGTGCGCGGGCATTATTCCCAGCTTTACTGCTTTGGCGTGGACGTAGCCGCGAAACAGTGAGGGGCAGAGTGTCGCGGGTGGCCGAAGTTGCCATCGCTGAAACTCTGGGCGGGTGGCCAAGATTTGGGATAGTTTCAACTGATGGACGGGCGGGTCATCGAATTCTATGAGCATCAGAAAAACACTGCCGCAGCCCTGCGTGAGATTATTAAGAACAAGCAGCGTTTTTCCCACTCAAACACATTTCACGACAGCATCATTCCCCTGTCCCGAGGGGAACTCGGCGTGCTCCTCCTTCACCCACCCCGGCGTGGGAGTGCGTAGAATTACCCTGCCGATTCTGGAAAGCGCAGTGGAGCGAGTCTATGACCGCGCTTTCGACCTGAGAGATGACTTTGCGCAATGGCATTGGCTCACCGCAAAATAAATGTTGTTCTATGGCGTCCTTCTTTGGATGATGATTTCAGCTTAGCTGGAGATTGTTGCGGTCGCCAACCCGGAATGCAGATCGCAGGAGGGCAACATTTTGGAAAATCTAACCCCGGAATCCACCTGTCCGGCAATCCCCGCAGGTACACAACACGCCCGGAACCAGTCCAGAGGTCTCAGGCTACTGCCTCCGGTGCTTCCCCACACAAAAATTCCGCCCTATCTCCATTTCCCCGTCGTAGGATAGTGGCGAAAGGAAGACAGCCATGGAAGTCTCTGCGACAACCAAAGAACTACTTGAGGCAAAACGCGGGAAGGGCTTGACCTTCGCTGAGCTGGGCAAGCTGCTCGGGCGCGACGAGGTGTGGGTGGCAGCCCTGTTCTATGGACAGGCACGGGCAGATGATGAGGAAGCCAAGAAGCTCGTTGCTGAGCTGGAAGTGAGTAATGATATCGGGGACGCTCTCGCCGAGTTTCCCAGCAAAGGCATCGGCCCGGTAGTCCCGACCGACCCACTCATCTATCGCTTCTACGAAATCATGCAGGTCTACGGAATGCCCATGAAAGCGGTAATCCACGAGAAATTCGGCGACGGCATCATGAGCGCCATCGATTTCAGTCTCCATATCGAGAAGGAGTCTGACCCTAAGGGCGACCGCGTCAAGGTGACGATGTCGGGGAAATTTCTTCCGTATAAGAAGTTTTAGCGGCTCGATGACATCAGCTTGCGTCCGAGCGGATGAACTTTGGCCCATACCAGATGGAAGGAAAAAGACGATGACGAAAGTTCTGACGAGTACTGCGCTGGCGATTCTCCTTGGCGTGGGAATGTCCGCCGTTGCGCAAGACGACCACGACCAGTCAACCCCGAGCGGTGCGAAACAGGAGATGCACGAGGTTGGCAGGGAAACGAAGGGAGCTGTCCATCAGGCGGCTCGCGGCACCGAGAAGGGCACGAAGAAAGCATACCGGGCAATTAAGAGGGGAACCAAGAGGGTCGCGCACAAGACCGCCGAGGAGACAAGTAAAGCTGCCGATAAGGTTCAAGACAAAACGGAGAAGTAGGTGAACTCTGGATCAGAAACGCGAAGAGGCCACTCTCGCGCTTAGAGCAGACTTGCATCCCTCCGCTCCCGTGGCGTTGCCGTCGAGGTGCTCCAGAATGAGGAATGCATATGGCTGATGCAGGAGTTTATCCGGCTGAATCCAACGTTGTGGAACGAAGATATCGGGGTGTAACCCGGCGAGCGGATAAAAACTGGGATACCAGCACTGCACTCCCGGAATAACCTCCTCCATTTTGAAGACCATCAGTGCGCATATTTCACCGAACATCCATACGGCTGGCTTGCCTTCACCGCCACTGGCTTGCCCGCCATCGCCTCCTCAAGAGCAGCAGTCACATAGTTGGTCGCCCCGGCGATATCGGACTGCTCCGTAGTGGGCTTGTTGTCGATTGCGCCGTCATAGATAAGCTGGCCTTGTGGGTTAATCACGAACATATGGGGCGTAGTCTTCGCTCCGTAGAGATGCCCGAGATCACCGCTTGAGTCAAGCAGCACGGCCGTCGGAGTCGCGCCCATTCGCTTCACGTAATCGTTCTCATCTGCGGCGGTCACGTAACCTTGCTGGCCGGGAGCAGAAGATATCACCGTGAACCATACCACCCCGTTGCCCGTCCAAAGCTTCTGGAGCTTCTGCATGTTCCCGCTGTCGTAGTGCTTCTTCGTGTACGGGCATCCTTGGTTATGCCATTCCAAGACGACGTACTTTCCTTTGTATTGAGCAAGGTTGTGCTGATGACCATACGAGTCAGTTGCCGTGAAGTTGGGTGCAGCTTCGCCGACGCGGACGGCGGCGGCGACAGGCAGCACGAGCAGGAATACGAGTGCGACCGCAAGCCTTGTTTTCATTTCTGACGACTCCCTTCGTGAGTAGCCAAACTGTGAATCGGTGCATCGAGGAAATACGCATCCCGTCCATTCAGGACGAGTACACCTTTTAGACGCTCGGGCTCCTGCCGGAGATATTCTGATTTTCTTAGCGTTAGGCTAACGCCACCAGCATGGCTTACCAACCCCTGCGGTGCTCCGTTGTCGATCTGTGCTTCCTCATTCGGGAAGAATTCAGCCTGCGTAATTGGCTCTCTTGAAGCCAGTGTCAACTGGAAGCCATCCCGCGAGCTTGCCGCCTCAGGTCGGTAGCTGGCGGGCAGCGGTATGGGGAGACGCTGAGCGGCAGATTGGAGCGACTGGTGCGCGGAGTCGTAGATTCTGGTGGCGCTGGAGATTCGGAGGGGCGCTGCTAAGTGCGTGTTTTGCGGAAGACAGATGTCGTGGCAGACCAACCAGCGGAGGTCGCCACCCACGGTAATGGTGCCGGGCTGCATCGTCGTCGGAACTTGCAACGAGGTGATCAACACTGTCGTGCCTTCGTACCCAAAATCTGTGCCTGCGGTCGTGGTCAGGCGCATGGGCCTCGGCCATTCCAGGTCTCCGGCTGTGACACCAACGGGAAGCTGCCACTGAATCCGAGGCGGCTCACCTGAATCACCGGGATTCTGCCAGTAGATGTGCCATCCGCTGTCGGTAACGATTTGAATCCCGACATTCACCTTTGACCCCGGTGTGACTGCCGACTGCTCCATGATCAGGGAGGCTCTCGAATGTGCAAGCTGCTGTGGAGTGGAACGGGTGCACCCGGTCACCAGCACCAGAAGAAAAGCGCAGCTAGCCAGTAATCGCCCCATGGAGCTAGACTCCCGCCTGAAGCATTTCCCTGACCCGTGCAAACCGCAGGATTTCCTGAGCGCCGAGAACGGGGTTGTCGAGCACTCCATCCTCGAAATCCTCATCGTCCAGATCAAACTCTTCTTCGGGCTCAGGCTCGGGCGGGGACAGGAACTTGGAACGCTCCAAATCGTCAAGGTAGCTGCAAATCTCCTGTGCGGTGAATGTCCGGCGAATCTCGGTCACAAAGTGCGGTAGCTCCGCCGCAAACTCCGGCGTCTGTTCCGCCGCATGCACGAAGCTGAAGAGTTTCTCGCCAATTAGGTAGTCCAACGCCCGCTGGAGCCCGTACTGGTCGCGGATTCCCTCAGTGGCCTCGCACGGGTCAATCCATATTTTGTGGAACTGAATCTCGTTGGACGCCATCTCGCCTCCGTCGTCACATGACCATTTTCAATCGGCGGGCAGCTTGGCGCAAGGTGGCGTTTGGAGAATGGACGAGTGCCCATGCCACAGGAGAGCGCGTTACGCAACCCGTGGAAGCCGCGCCGGAGGTGGTACCCGTTTGGGAGTACAGTTCACGATGTTTATCCCAACGAAAAGACCCTTTCGGCGTTGAGATGGTAGATTTTCTCCTTGTCGTCATCGCTGATGGGAGCTGTGTTCATGAAGGTTGCAGCTTCTTTGAGATTCTCCGCCGGGTAGTCGCAGCAAAAAGGGCGCTGTCTGCGCCCTAAATCGATAATGCCAAAATCAAATGTCAGCAGAAGCTGGGCATGCGTAAACATACCGCTCGCACTGACGACAAAATAATCCTTGAAATATTGACTCGGCAGCTTCTTCAACCTTTTCGCCATGCCCCCGCGAACGCCAGCAGCCCAACGGTTATCAATACGTTCCAGTTGGAAGGGTATCGTTTCCCCGGGGTGGCCAAGAACAATCTTCAACTTAGGATATTCGTCAAAAACGCCGCAAAAATCAGGCGCGTCGCGTGCAAACCCGTATCAGCTCTGAATCCCCAAGCCGCACTACTCAACATGGGATAGCCGACATAATCCGCCATCATTTCCGGTAAGACGGCGAAGGTTCCGGCCCTTCGCCCAGCAGTAGCTAGCCGCGAACTATCCCGACGTCGTTACAGCTCCGTCCTGGCTTTCTTTCGGCGCGCCTCGGCCGCCGCTTTGGATGCCTTGAGCGCGCTCACACGCCGATCTTCAGGCGTCATCTTTGCAGCCCGAGCATTTCCGCCAAGACGGCCGAACTCTGCTGCCGCCTCTGATGCCAGCCTTACCTTTCTAGCTTTTGTCCTGTACGTCTTTGGTCGTCTGCCGGTCTTCATGTCGCCCACTTTATCCGTGCGGCTACGGTGAAGCAAGCATAAAATAATGCGTGTAAGATTTGTTCTCTTGACGGGGAACCTGGAGTAGTTCTATAAACGTCGCATAAACGAACGCAAGTTACATCCGGTGAGACGGTTGCTGCTGAATTTGCTGGATGGCAATGCAAAGCTGTCAATCGCGGTATTGGAGGAAAAATTTCCGGACTTAGCAGCCCCTCTGCCGGCGAAAATCAGCGAAGCGAAGCATGTTTTGTGAGCTTCACCGCAATGCCTATGGCGCTTTGATCCTTTTCATCCTTGGCCTTGAGGCGATTGAGCACCCACAGCACAAGTACGGTTTGCGTGATGCCATAGACGCCGGCCGAAGTGGCGGCCAGCGGGCCAAAGTACTTGAAGGCGAGTGCCGCGGTGATGGAGATGTTCTCGACCCCAACTTCGAACATTGCGGACCGGCGCTGGGCCTCGCTATAACCGAAGAGCTTCCCAGGGAGATAGTAACCTAGACTAAGGCCGCATCCAGCCTGCAAAAAGTCGACCAGCAACAAGATCGGGCAGATATACAGGTTCTTCAGCAAAGTTGCCCAACCGGCGCAGAAGGCGCCGAAGAATAGTGGAATCATGATCAACACGGATACGGCGCCGAATAGGAAGCCGTACTCACGAACCTTGTTGCGCAGGAAGACCGCGGAGATGAATACGCCGACTAACAGCGGAACGATCACACCGATGATCAGGTCAATCATCATTTTCACTACGGGGACGTTCACGATGGCGCCGATCAAGGCGCTGGCTACCGGCGGTTGCAACACAGGATCAGTGAGCGTGCTCAGGGTGGTCGTCATCACTGCCAGGGGTGCGTCACCGCCAACCAGGAACGTGTACACATTCGACGCCGCTCCCGTAGTTGTAGTGCCAATGAGCACTTGGGAAGCGATCAGCGTCTTGGCCATCCTGGGATCAGTAATTAACGAATGGAAGATCGCATAGCCGATGATCAGCGCGATCAACGGCATCGTAATCCAGCGCACCGCCCAGATTTGAAAAATCGGCTTCGGGTGCTTGAAAATGCGCTTCCAATCGTCTACCGGGATCGCCATGCCCATGATCAGCAGGGTGGCCGAGACAAATTGCATCTGCAGCTGTGGCAGGTGCCAAGCGAGCCCAGTGGGATAGAAATTGGCTGCCGTCAGCGAGGACAGGATCAGGAAGTAGGAGGTGTAGTCCTTGATGAAGAAAGCGACCTTGCGCCATACCCGGAAGCCTGTGGGCCAATCCTTGGCGGCAGAGTGGCAGCGGTACAGACAGTAGAATGCGATCAGCCAGAGACCCGCCCATATCGCCGTGACCGTCGGGTACCGGCCCATCGGCATGCCTCCCCCTTTGGCTGCCGCGAATGGAATGAAGAAGCCGACGGCGGTGATGATAAAGCCCGTAATGCGCCAGTTCTTGCCAGACATGTATCTACCCTCTAAAAGAAGAATCTATAAGACGTAGGGTTGCGCACCCCTGGCGAATGTTCCCAGGTAGTTGCCTTCCGTAATGGGAAGCACAAGGTGCGAGGGGTTATCGTCGTTGTGATAAACAGTGATACGCGAAGCGGATTGCCGGCTGAGGTGACCGACACCGATCGCTTCCATCGAATTCGTGGGCTTATCATCGGCGCCGCAGATCTTCAGCAGAATGCGTTCACCCGCCTTGAACACGGTCGCCGTTGGAACGATCGGAATGTGAAATTCATAAACTTGGCCGGACTCCAGCGGGCTCGGCTGGCGGTGGCTATGCACCGGCAACCAAGGTTTCGAGAGGTCGGGGTCCAACTCGCGATGGGAACCCTTCAGCCATCCGCGGGTAAGCAGACGCTCGTTGCCCTCGGCGTCAACTTTCCACAAGCTGGCGAAAAGAAAGACGTCGACAGCGGTGGTAGAAGCATGGAGGTTCAGCACCGCCGGCCCGATCACGTCCGTATTTTCGGCCATGGGCGGCGTATAGAACTTTACAGCTCCCCGCGACCACGGTGAATCCTCGTAAGACGTGCTGCCCTCGTTCGTGCGGTAGTCGTGCTCATTCATCACTCCGTTCTCATGCAGGTAGAACGGCGTCCAGCGCGTCTCGGGCAAGGGCCAGTCGGATGATGCCGTCCATTCGTGGGTTCCGATCTTGTAAAGCCGCACGGACGGCTCCTGCATGATTCCGTTTTCAATGCCCTTCAACCAGTAGTCGAACCAACGCAGGGATTCGTATTGCATCTGCGCTAGCGGTCGGTCGAGGTATGCGGGTGGACCGATGAGCGTCTTCTTCGGTCCTCGCAGGTTCTCCCAACTACGCAGGGCACCGGGGAGATGGAGTCCGACGTGTCCCCAGCAGCCGCCAAGGTAAACCGGCACCTGCACCTGATCGAAGCGAACGCGGCGGTCCTCCCAGTAAGGGCCATAGCAGGCGAGCAGCAGATAATCCACCAGCAGAGTATTGTTCTGCTCGGTGGGATTCCGCAAAGCCGCAGCCAGATCGGGAGTGCCGGCAATGTCCTCGTCCTCAAGCAGCCGGGCGATCTCTTCCTGGTACTTCTCCCGTCCCCAGACCTTCAGGCAATAGCTTTCAATCCTCGGCTCGCTCAATTCCGATGCCGACCAGTTGCGCACGAAGCGGTAAGACAGGATGCCGCCGTGATACACGCGATCTCGATACATGTCCGTCGCAGCCCAGGGGGCAAAAAGGCACTTGAGATGGGGTGGGTGGGTGGCGGCAACAAATTGCTGGACGATGGCGAAGTAAGAAGCCCCAAACATGCCGACGTTGCCGTCGCACCAGGGTTGGGCGGCAATCCACTCCACTACATCGTGCCCGTCCTGCTGCTCCTGCGGACTTAGATAGCCATAGCTGCCCTCGGATTTCCCTGTGCCGCGCACATTGACAAGCACATGCGCGTAACCACGCCGGGCATAGAAATACGGATCCCCGGCCTCGATCGAGGCATTGGCTTTTTCCTGGCCGGGATTCTTGAACTGCACCGACTGGAAACTGGTGACCGTGATCGGGGCCGACTGCATGGCCATGTCATAGGGGAAGTAACCCAGAATCGCCGGAAACCTGTTCTCGCTTTGAGGACGAAAGACATCGGCGTTCAGACGAACACCATCCGTAACCAGAACCTTTACACCTCGCTCCACTTGAACCTTATGGGCTCGGGCAGAGGTACTCCATTCCCTCGTGAACATGAGGCGATACAGCTCCTTTGCAGATACCCGTTTCTTGTGTCTGTGAAACGTTATCGCAAAATCTGCAGGTTGTTCTTGAAACACGCGGAGTGTAACACGGAATCGACCGCTGTCAATAGTTTGTACTCGTCCATAGTTTGTAGTCGTCCGGTAGATTATTGAAACTCTCAGCGCTTTGGTTTGGATGTGGCAGAAGCACTGGAGCGGGGTGAAGTATCCGAGCGCCTGGTGTGAACGGGCGGTGATATAAACATTCTCCCACTGACGCGGTTTGCAGGTGAGTTTCTTCACTTCCAAAGAACATGAGACGACTTGATAGAACTTCTCGGTGTGGATTCGGTCGCGAGGTTAGTCAGCGGCGGTTAGCGGAGAAAAGAAAAAGGCCGAGAGGCAACATGTGCGGCAATTAAGCCGTGGTATGCTTTCTTTTCTCCCGCGCACTTGACCAGAGATACGAGGCTGCCGCCTAGCGGTTGGCTTTGGTCTTTGAGGACACAGCCCTGGGCGGCGGGACGACGGAGACGAATATGCCTACTACATGCACGGGCGCCGACATTGCGCGCTCGGCTTTGATCATTGTTGACATGCAGAACGACTTTTTGCATCCCGAGGGAGGCTTCGCACAACGTGCGTGCGCAAACCCGGAAGCACTGATCGACTTACCGTTTCTAATCGGAACGATTCCGCAGGCGAAGTGTCTCGTCGAGAGCTTCCGCGCCGCCGGACGTCCCGTGGTGTATGTCACGCATGTGCTTAAGAGTGACTATTCGGACGCGCAGTTTCCTTATTGGCGCGTCTCGCGCGGCAGCCTTGCCGGCAATCGTACGTTCATAGCCGAAGGAACCTGGGGGGCACAGGTCATAGACGAATTGAAACCCAGGGATAACGAGCACGTGGTGAAAAAGAAAGGCTACGGCGGCTTCTCCAATACGCCACTTGATACCATTCTGCGCAATCTGGATGTGAACACGTGCGTTGTTTGTGGCGTCACTACCTGTGTTTGTGTATCGACCACCGTGCGCGGTGGAGTCGAACACAACTACCGCATGATCGTGGTGAAGGACGCTGTAGCCGAAATTCATCGTGATACGCATGAGGCCGAGTTGAAGACCATGGCCCGCGCTTTCGCGGACGTAAAGTCCACCGCTGAAGTAGTGGAAATGTTGGCAAAGGTGGAGACTTCCGCCTGATCGCACACTCTCCGATGTTGGGCGGACGGCAGGCTCCAGTCCGCTTAGCCGGACGGGGCTATCGCTAGAAGGCACCTGCGGGCAAGTCCAAGTTTGCTGGGTTAAAAGAACGATTGGAGAAGACGAGAAATGTTCGGTAGAAAGTGGAGTACATCACCGCGTGCTTACGAGGTGGTTGTTGAGCGAGACGTCAAGATACAGGTCGGGGACGGCGTTTATCTGAATGCCAATGTCTTCCGACCGGCCCGAGACGAGAAATTTCCTGCAATCTTAGGCTACTTTCCTTACGACCTAGAAATGCAAACAGCCCCGGTCAAGGTGGACAGCTTTTCGTCGGTGGTCTTCAAGCATCCGGGCCAGGAAAAGGCAAACGCGTCGATCGAATCAGGCGACCCTTACTTTTACGCCCGTCGCGGCTATGCGCACATTCTGGTAAACATTCGCGGCACGGGAAAATCGGAGGGAAGATATAGCTTCCTGAGTCCGCGCGAGCATCAGGACGGGCACGACGTCATCGAGTGGATCGCCCGGCAACCCTGGTGCGACGGTAACGTGGGCATGTTCGGAGTCTCCTACTTTGCATGGATCCAGCAGTTTGTTTCCGCCACCAAGCCTCCTCATCTGCGGTGTACGTTTGGCCCGTGGGCTTCGACGGACCTCTATCGCGATGGCGTGTATCACGGCGGAGTACTGGCGTACAAATTTTGGTGCGGTTGGTCGACTACCGAACTGAGCAAGCCCAGGATGGATAGCTATTGCCTAAAGGAGTGGGGAGAGCAGAAGTATCGGGAAGAAATCGTCCGGTTAATCCAGAACGAGGACATCGCGGCAGCTCCGGAACTGGTGGCGGCCCTGAATAATCCGAGCGAAGGCAGAAATCCGCTGATCGTGGACTTTTTGATGCTGGCCGAAGACGGGCCGTTCTGGGAGGATCGCCGCGTCAAGTTCGATCAGATTGAGGCGCCGGCCTATATCGGCGGCTGCTGGGGACACTATGGCTTGCACACGCCGGGAGCGTTCCGAAGCTGGGAAAATCTGAAAGTCCCCAAGAAGATGATGCTGGCGCCGCCGGCCTACCTGGACCGTCCACTGGTTCAACTTCAGTACGAGTCGTTGCGCTGGTTCGATCACTGGTTGAAGGGCGTCGAGAACGAGATTATGGATGAGCCCCCGATCAAGCTTTACCGGATAGGAATGCACGACTGGAAGCAGACAACCGACTGGCCTCTGCCGGAGACCCGCTGGACGCCGTTCTACCTGCATGAAAACGGTCTCATGCACGAGCACGACTATCGCGTGAACGAGGGCTACACCTCGTTTGAGGACTCGCCCTGGGGCCGGGGAGAGATTAAGTTCTTTACCCCGCCGATGGTCGAGAATACGGAACTGATAGGACCTCCGGTGCTTAACCTTTACGCCTCCACCACCAGCGACGAGGCCCTGCTGTTCGCCAGCTTATGGATGGTCGAGGCCGAAGGACACGAGAAGATCCTGACTCGAGGCTGGCTCAGGGGATCACATCGCGAGCTTGATCCTGTCAAGTCCCAGCCTTGGCTCCCGGTTCATACGCATCGGAATCCGCAACCGCTGACCCCGAACCAAATTTACGAATTCAACATTCCGATCGTGCCGACCGCGACAGTCCTCAAGGCGGGTTGCCGGCTGGTTCTCAAGATCGCGTGCGTCGACGACCAACCGAAGGACTCGATGGAAGGCATCGGCGTCGGACATCTGCGCAGCCAGCAGGGTTCCCGGATCACCGTGTATCACAACGGCGATTATCCCTCGAACCTGTTGCTGCCCATTACGGAAGGCAACTACGTCGGAACCTTCATACGGGGTGCGGCTCCCTATGACGTGTAATTTTCGCAACTGTGCGCAAGAGCCAATGACACAGAGTCGGTGAGGAGAAGCGTTCCATGTTCAAGAACAGATGGTGGGTTGTAGTGGCATCATTTTTGGCCCTGATTGTCGGACAGGGTGCCGTCGAAGTATTTGCCACCGGCGTTTTCATGAAGCCTCTCGCGCAAGATCTGCACGTAGGCCGGGGCGTGATTTCCTCAGCCATGGGTTTCGCCAATATCACAACGGCGCTAATGGTGCCGTTTTTTGGCCGTTGGACGGACAAATACGGTGTTCGTCCGGTTCTGATTCCTTTCATTATTTTGTTTGCGATAGTGACGGCTTCTTTGGCACTGCTGCCGGTTGGCGCTGTTCTTGTGCTGATGCTGATGTTTGCGCTTCAGGGCGTGACGGGTGCGGGGCAGACTCCGACCGCATACTCGAAGATGATTACGGCGCGCTTCGACGATCATCGCGGGCTCGCCCTGGGTCTGGCGTTGGCGGGCGTGGGAGTGGGAACGGCGCTGCTTCCGCAGTACTCGCGCATCCTCCTGCAGCATTGGGGCTGGCGTATCGGTTATGTAGGAATTGGCGTCGCCATAATGGTGCTATCCTTCATCCCCGTTGTGCTTTGGTTTGGCGAGACTCCTGAGTTAAAGCTGGCGCGGCAAATGGGCAGTGCGGAACGTAAACTCCTTCCAGGATCAGAATTCGGCGAGGT
>JBEKOO010000036.1:0-33456 GCA_049521655.1 Candidatus Korobacteraceae bacterium | reverse complement strand
GGTGAAAACCGGGTGCAGGAGTTTGCCGCCAAGCGCGACAGTGTGCTGGCTGGCGCGCTGGCCGGCGCGCTGGCGCCATCGAGCGGCGCGAGCTTCCACCTGATCGGCCATCTGCAATCGAACAAAGCGGCGCGCGCCGTCGAACTGTTCGACGCCATCGACAGCGTGGATTCGCTGCGCCTCGCCGAGCGCTTGAACGAGGCTGCGGCGCGGCTGAACCGCAAGCTGGATATATTGATTGAAATCAATATTGGCGGCGAAGCGGCAAAGTCCGGTCTCGATCCCGGCTCAGCGGAGTTGCAAAAACTGCTCGATGCAGCGCCACGCCTTGCCAACCTGGTGATTCGCGGATGCATGACCGTCCCGCCCTTTACCGAAGATCCGGAGCGCGCGCGCGGCTGCTTCCGCCGGCTTCGCGAACTGCGTGACCGGTTGCGCGTGCGCGGCGGATTGCCGCTGACCGAGCTCTCCATGGGAATGTCTCACGACTTCGAAGTTGCGATCGCCGAGGGCTCAACCTGCGTACGCGTGGGAACGGCGATCTTCGGCGAGCGATCTTATCCTGTGCCGTAGGAGGAGTCTGCATGATGAAATGGCTGGATGCACTGTTTGCCTGGGCGCTCGTACTGCTTGGCCTCGCGCACATGCTGGCCACCTGGGTCCCCAAGCTGAGCTTGTTCCGCGGGCCGTGGGCCGCAGGCGTGGTGGTCGCCATCGTTACCATGGGATTGATGAATGCGGTGCGCTCGCAGCGCCGCAGCGACCGCTTGTTGCGCTGGAGCACAGCCGCCGCGACCGCCCTGACGGCAGCGCTCTGCCTCAAGGTGCTCTACCAGTTTTCCGGCAACGTGCTGCACCAGCCGGCGGCGCTGGCCGTGGCTGCGCTTGCGCTGGCCGAGCTGTTCTTCGGCCTGGTGGGGTAGGCCGTGGCCTTCACGGTTCGCGACACCGCCCAGGGAGCGCAGTTCGCGCTGCGAGTGCAGCCGCGCTCGAGCCGCAACGCCATCGCGGGCGTGCTCGGCGATGCAATCAAGCTGGCCATCACCGCGCCTCCCGTCGATGGCAAAGCCAACCAGGCGGTCGTCGAGTACCTCGCCAAACTCTTCTCCGTCCCTAAGTCAAGCATCACAATTCTCTCCGGCGAAACGGGCCGCAACAAACTGATCGCCATCCGCGGCCTGAGCGCTGAGCAGGTACGCAAAGCGCTCGGCGTGTGAGCAATCCTCTTCGGCTTTTCAATTGGATCGGCAAAATGTCGGACGGATTCTATAAAAGGGGATGTCAAGAGAAAATGCCGGGTGCCGGGTGCCCCACCTTCGCGCCGCGCATTTTGCGGCGTTAAGGTGGGAAGCAACACAATCCATCCCTACAGGTTTTCCCGATTCGCCTTCCGAATCTCTGCGCGTCTTCAATTCCTTGTAAGATGATCCTTCACGCAACTCTCCTCTCAGGAGTGCAGATGCTGAATCTTTATGCCGTGGTACTCACCTTGATTGTGGCCGCATTGCTTGCGGTCAGCCTGGCGCAGATCCGCAAGGTGCATACCAAGGCCGACTACCTGGTCGCCGGGCGCTCGCTGCCTGCCTATGTACTTGTCTTTACCCTGCTCTCCTCCTGGATCGGCGCAGGCTCGCTCTTCGCAGGAGCGGAAAACGCCTTCCACAACGGCTTCGCCGCCCTTTGGCAGCCCGCCGGAGGATGGCTGGGACTGCTGATCATCTATTTTGTCGCGCCGCGCGCCCGCAAGTTTGCGCAGTTCACCATTCCCGACCTGCTGGAAGCCCGCTACAACACGGCGGCTCGCATCCTGGGAACGATTGCGATTCTCTTCGCCTACACGGCCATCACCAGTTACCAGTTTCGCGCCGGTGGAGACATCCTGCACCTGATCTTTCCGGCGGTCGCCAAGATGCAGGGAACGGTTATCATCGCGGCCTTTGTGATTGTCTTTACCGCGCTGGCGGGAATGGCCTCGGTGGCCTATATGGACGTGGTGATAGGAGTTCTCATCTCGGTGATCGGCTTCATCGCCCTGCCTGTGCTCTTCGGACGCATGGGCGGCTGGGCCGGACTGCACGCGGCGCTGCCCGCCACCCACTTCACCCTCTTTGGGGAATGGGGGATGGTGCCGGGGGCCTGCGGCCGCGCCCGCAAGGAAGCATTGATGAAGGCATTGGAATATTTCCTTCCAACCTTCCTGCTGATGATCGGCAACCAGTCGATGTACCAGAAATTCTTTTCCGCAAAGAGTGAGAAAGACGCACGCGTTGCGGTGGTGGGTTGGGTCTTCGGCACAGTGGTGCTGGAGACGCTGATCGTGACCCTGGCGGTGGTGGGTTCGGGACTGTTTGCGCTCTCGCTGGTTCCGGCACCGGACTTTGCGCCGCGCGAGATTATTCCCTTCACGGCGCGGCACTTCCTGCCGCCGTTCGTCGGAGCGCTGCTGATGGGAGCGGTCTTTGCCAAGGTGATTTCGACGGCGAATAATTACCTGTTTTCGCCCGCCACAAATCTGATCAATGACGTCTACACGCGCTTCATCCGCCCGGATGCGAGCCAGAAGAACGTGCTGCTGGTTTCGCGCTTTCTAGTCGTGGCCCTGGGAATCTGGGCGCTGGTGCAGGGCATCAAGCTGACCTCGGTGCTGGCCAAGGCGATGTACGCCTACACGATTTACTCGGCGGCAATCACGCCCGTGGTGATGGCCGCATTCTTCTGGCGCCGCGCAACGCGCGAGGGCGCTGTGGCTTGCCTGCTCTCCGGCACGGTGATCACCGTGGCATGGGACGCGGCGAAGACGCACCTGCCGAAAGTGATTGGTGAGCGCGATGCGATTTTTCCGGCGCTGATTGTGAGCGTGCTCGCGCTGGTGCTGGTGAGTCTGGCGACTCCAAAGCCGAACCGGGAGCAGGTGGAACAGTTTTACGAATAGGAGTACGCAGCAGACGGTGGCCCTGAATCGCGGAAACCATTGGCGAGAAAGGCAATCGTTTGCGGCGGTCCCATAACCGAAAAGTAAATGGTTTGTATTTTCGGCTCAACGATGTACTACTCGGTTACGGGGTGGCTTCCAACGATTGGCCGATCTGCCAATCCTCTCTCCAGCCAGATTGGGGGCATCACTGTCCCATTCCGCGTTCGTGTGCTTGAATATTTCCCATGTCCAAGCCCGTTGGCTACATTGCAGACCATCTGCGCCGCGTTTTGATTAATGGGGCGAGCGCTCCCCACACGGCAGAGGTGCAGCGGTTTTTCAAGGATGAAATTCAGTCGCGCGGCTGGTACACCAATGAGCTGCGCAAACTGGCGCGGCGATTTACCCGCGTAATTCGCGGCGATGAAGGTCTCGACTACCTGGTGGGCGTCGCCGACAATCTGTTTCACGGAAGCATCCTGGAAGAAAAGGTTCTGGCGGTGCTGCTGCTGGAGCCATGCGTAGGCGATTTTACTGCCGCGCATTTCAAGCTCTTTGAAGGATGGCTGGACCGGGTGAGCACCTGGGCCGACCATGATGCGCTGGCGCAATACATCCTCGGAAAAATGATTGTGGCTGATCCGCGCAGATTGCGGCGGGTGTTTGTGTGGTCGCGTTCACCGCAGCGCTGGCGGCGGCGGGCCTCGGCAGTGGCGCTGTTGCGTGGAACCAATCAGGGACTGTTCTGGAGCGAGGTTCAACAGATTACGGCTGTGCTGCTGGAGGACGAGGAAGACATAGTGCGGAAGGGGCTGGCCTGGCTGCTGCGCGAGACGGCACGCTTCGATGGTGCGCGCACGCTTCCACTGCTGATGTCGATTCGCGACCGGGCTCCGCGCCTGGTGCTGCGCACGGCCTGCGAGCGGCTTCCGGCGGCGGATCGCACACGCGTTCTAGGCAGTCCATTACGACGGAAGCGCAGATTGGCGCGGACCGTATGAGGGGACTGGTTCACACAGTTCCGTGTGAAGAAGTTAGAATCATGCAATGAAGCTTATTGCCTGCATGCTTGCGGCGCTCGTCCTGCTGGGCGTGGCCTTTGCCAAAGAACACCCGACCGAAGACGGAAAGCTCGTCGAAATTATCTTGACGGATTCCTATCCCGATGAACATATGCAAGCGACGATGTACGTGTATGAGCTGACGGTACGCGTCGGCTGCACGGAGTACACAGGGACGTATCATTCCCCGCAGAAGAGCCTTATGGAGCAGTTCAGGTCGGGCGATGCGCTGGAGGTTGGCGTCACGAAACATCGGCTGTACGTGACCGTGCAAGGGCTGGAAGAAATCATGGAGATACGTCTCACATCGCAGCGCAGCATCGACAAATGCACCATGAGCCAATAGGTGCTGCGGGGAATTCGGGTGTAGACGTTTTCACCGCTGCGAGCCGCGCGCGCCTGGCGCTGAAGATGACTCTCTCAAAATACGCCCTATTCAAACCCACACTTCAAATACTGAGCAGGTACGTCTACATCACCCCCGCGGCCTTCTGCTGTTTCTGATTTTTAGCCACCCATATGGCGACGCGCCAGGCAAGCAGGACAGCGAGGACTGCCAGGTAAATCAAGGGCTCCCGTTTATCCCGCTTCACCAGCCAGTAGAAGTGGATGGCTCCAGCAGCCGCTGCAACATAGACGAGGCGATGGAGGCGGACCCAGTTCTTTCCGAGAGAGCGGATCGACTTTTGCGTGGAGGTAAGGGCCAAAGGAAGCAGGAGCAACCAGGCAAGAGTTCCCACGGTGATGAAAGGACGTTTAACTACGTCATGAGCCATGGCGGAGATGCTGAAATTCTGGTCGAGCCAGAGATAGGTGAGCAGGTGCAGGCAGCCATAAAAGAACGCGAAGAGTCCAACCAGTCGACGATACTGAATCAGCCATAGCAGTCCTGTCCAGCGGCGCAATGGAGTGATGGCTAGACCGCAGAGCAGCAGGACAAGGGTGGCTAATCCAGTCCGGTGAGTGATGCGCTCTACGGGATTTGCACCCAGGGTTCCGGTGACGGCTCCAAGGATGAGTAGTGCGAGCGGGACCAGGCAGGCGATCCAGACAGTCGGTTTGAGCAGGCGGTTTCGCGTCATTGATGACATTGTATCGCTCTCCACGATTGACCGGGTGGCGCGGAAGTGATGGAGCAAGCGTCAGCACGCTGTGCGTAAGCGCTCACATCTCCATGCACAACCGATTTATTATCAGGGCTGTAGATGGATTTTCCACACTGCACTGTATTTAGGGAATTGACCCAACCCAGGCGACGTTCTACTCTCGCATTTACCAGCCGACACCCTGACGCGAAGGCAGGGTGTGGGAGAGTTTTTCGCTGATCCACTCCCCCAAATTTGCGTTCAGAAAGAGAAAAGTGCTTTTTTGACTGTGAGTTAGCCGGAAGCGCTGGTGCAAGGCTTGGTCAGCGATCCGGAATCATTCACTATTGGGGTTCGTGTAGGCGCGAAAATTGAAATAAAATACAATATGTTGCGGTCATCTATTGACAGGCACAACATAAAGAGCTACTTTCACATCCCAGCAGTGGTTCGACGATCTTCAGGGCAGATAGCTCTTGAGGTCGTTCCGAGGAGTGAGTTTTAGCCGGTTTTGCCCGCGCCTCGCTAGAATGCCAAAGCAAACAGGTTCCCGTCATTGCGAATGACGGGGTGCCGGAAGTTCTATCTCTCATAGCTCGTTGCGAAGCGTTTTTGCACGCATAGGCAAGCTTGCCTGCGGAGTTCAAGAGCGCCGACGTGGACCGGGGTGGGTTGCGAGGGTTGTGCGATCTGCCGGGAGAGTACTTGTCCCTAAATGCCCGGCACAGCAAGAAAGCCAAGTGAGACGATTTCTCACTACGGCTTGCAGCACAAAAGTTTGAAGGAGTCATTACGATGGCCGAAGTTACTGAAAAGATCACCGCCGCCAACCCGGCCCCCGCGTCCTCTGGCTACGCTGCCGACGCGCGCCCGGCCGCCGAGCGAAAGCGTCAGGCTCCTGGTCTGGCTTTCACGCGCCACTTTACGCAGCCGGGCGTATCTCCCTACGAAAAACTGAAGTGGGAGCGCCGCACCGCGGCGATTATCGACAGCAAGGGGAACGTGATCTTCGAGCAGAAAGACGTTGAGGTTCCCGAGGATTGGTCGATGACGGCGACCAACATCGTTGCCAGTAAGTATCTGCACGGGCAACTGGGCACGCCGCAGCGAGAAAGCGGAGTACGCCAACTGGTCTCGCGGGTTGCAGAAACGATCCGTGAGTGGGGCTTAAAGGATGGCTACTTCCGCAGCAGCCAGGATGCGGAGATATTCCACGAAGAGCTGGTACACCTGCTGCTGAACCAGTATGCAGCGTTCAATTCGCCGGTATGGTTCAACGTCGGCTGCGACCGCAGCGAGCCGAATTCCGACGCGCAGAGCTGGCACTGGAGCCCAGAGTCCAAGCGCGTCGAATTCGGTGTGACCGGATACCGCTATCCGCAGTGCTCGGCCTGCTTCATCAACAGCGTGCAGGATTCGCTGGATTCGATTCTGACGCTGGCCAAGACCGAGGGCATGCTATTCAAATGGGGTTCGGGTACGGGCACCAATCTGTCTCCGCTGCGCGGATCGATGGAGATTCTCTCCGGCGGCGGGCAGGCGAGCGGGCCGCTGAGCTTCATGAAGGGCTTTGACGCCTTCGCCGGCGTGATCAAGTCTGGCGGCAAGACCCGGCGTGCGGCCAAGATGGTGATTCTCAATATCGACCATCCGGATATTGTGCAGTTCATTGAATGCAAGCAGAAGGAGGAGGCGAAAGCCTTTGCCCTGGCGGCGGCAGGATATGACGCAAGCGGACCGGATTCGGAGGCCTACAGCTCGATCTTCTTCCAGAACGCCAACAACGCGATTCGGGTCACGGACGAGTTCATGCAGGCGGTGGTAGAGGATAAGGAGTTCAGCACGCGCAGCGTGCGCGAGCGCAAACCGGTGCAGAGCTTCAAGGCGCGCGAGCTGTTGAATAAAATTGCCAAGGCGACCTGGGAGTGCGGCGATCCGGGGATGCAGTACGACACCACGATCAACCGCTGGCATACCTCCAAGAATTCGGCGCGGATCAATGCCTCAAACCCGTGCTCGGAGTACATGTTCCTGGACGATTCGGCGTGCAACCTGGCTTCGCTGAACCTGATGAAGTTTGCGCCGACCGGCACATTCGACGTGGAGTCATACAAGCGCGCGGTGGAGATTCTGATCACGGCGCAGGAGATTCTGGTCGATCACTCGGGATATCCGACGGATGCGATTGCGCGGAACTCGCACGACTACCGCCCGCTGGGTTTGGGTTACGCGAACCTGGGCGCGCTGCTGATGGCGACCGGACTGCCGTATGACTCGGATGCGGGCCGCGATTACGCTGCCTGCCTGACGGCGATCATGTGCGGCCAGGCGTATCTGCAGTCCTCGCGCATCGCCGAACTCTGCCCGGCGCTGCACTCGGCTACCGAACTGACGGCGGCGGTGGAGCATACCGACGGCGCCTGCCCTGGGTACTTCATCAATCGTGAGCCGTTCCTGGAAGTGATTCGCATGCATCGCGCATCGGTTGCAAAGATCAGCAGGGCGAACGTGCCGGCATCATTGCTGGAAGCGTCGCAGCGGAGCTGGGATGAAGCGCTGGCACATGGCGAAGCATTCGGATATCGCAATGCGCAGGTCACGGTGCTGGCTCCGACGGGCACCATCGGCTTCATGATGGATTGCGACACTACAGGTGTAGAGCCCGACCTTGCACTGGTGAAATTCAAGAAGCTGGTCGGCGGCGGCATGATGAAGATCGTCAACAACACGGTTCCGGAAGCATTGTTCAAGCTCGGCTATACGCCGGAGCAGGCCGACGCGATCGTCCGCTACATTGACAAGGATGGGACGATTGAGGGCGCTCCGCAACTCAATCCGGAGCATCTGGCGGTCTTCGATTGCGCCTTCAAGCCGGCCAAGGGTACGCGCAGCATCCATCCCATGGGGCACCTGAAGATGATGGCTGCGGCGCAGCCGTTCATTTCCGGCGCAATCAGCAAGACGATCAACATGCCGACGGAGACGACGATCGACGAGATCGGCGCGGCTTACCTCGAAGCCTGGAAGCTCGGCGTGAAGGCGGTGGCGATCTATCGCGACGGCTCCAAGATGGTGCAGATTCTTTCCACCAAGGAGGACGAGGCGAAGAAGACTTCGGCGATGGTTGCGGAAGAACAAGAAGAACTAGAAGGGCCGCCGCGCGCACACCGGCACAAGCTGCCGGACGAGCGCTTCTCGGTCACGCACAAGTTCAAGGTCGGATCGCACGAGGGCTACTTGACAGTGGGTCTCTACAAAAGCGGATCACCTGGCGAGCTGTTTATCACCATGGCGAAGGAAGGTTCGACGGTCAGCGGATTGATGGACAGCTTTGCCTGCGCGGTCTCGATCGCGCTGCAACACGGAGTTCCGTTGCGTCTGCTGGTCAACAAGTTTGCCCACACACGCTTTGAACCGAGCGGCTGGACGCAGAACCCGGAGATCGGCTACGCCAATTCGATCATGGACTATATCTTCCGCTGGCTGGATCTGCGCTTCCTTACGGGAGAGCAGCAGAGCCTGTTCGACGGTCTGCGTCCGCGCTCGCAAGCGCATCCTGCGGTCCCGCCGGCAGCGGCTTCCATCGCGGCGGTGAGCGAACAGCCTTCGCTCCACGAAACGGCTGCAACGGCGCGCAGTAAGACAGGACACGCCTCGGATGCCTTGAGCGAGCTGATCAATATGGGCGATGCGCCGAGTTGCCATGTATGCGGAGCCATCATGACACGCAACGGTTCGTGCTACCGATGCCAGTCGTGCGGCTCGACCAGTGGATGCAGCTAGCGACTGTGTATACTTCCTAAGTATCTGCCGTTAATTTTATCTGCGGGGTCTAAATTCACCGCCTCTCAGAGGCGGTGAAAACGCATCGTTGATCAAAGCAGGACTGGAGAGACTATGAACGAAGATATCCTAACTATTCGGCAATTGGTGGAGAACTGGGCAATCTGGCGCGATGCAGGCGATTGGGAGCGCTTCCGTACGGTCTGGCATGACGATGGCCGCATGATGGCGACCTGGACGCAGGGAACATGCGACGAGTTCATCAAGGCCAGCATCGATGGCTGGAATCGTGGCGTCAGCATTCTGCACTTCCTCGGCGGTTGTTCAGTGGAGGTGGAAGGCGATCGCGCGGTGTCGCAGACGAAGATGACAATTTCTCAGCGCGACAAGGTAGACGGTGTCGAGTGCGACGTTGTCTGCACCGGCCGATTTGCGGATTTCTGGGAGAAGCGCAAAGGACGCTGGGGACTGGTATTGCGCCAGCCTATCTATGAAAAGGACCGACTCGATCCCCTGGATCCATCGATTACGCCGAAGCTGGACCAGAACCTGCTCCAACAGTTTCCGGTTGGCTATCGGCACCTGGCCTATCTGCAAAGCAAGATCGGTTATCCGGTAAAGAAAAACATGCCAGGCTTGAAGGGCCCCGAGGTTGAAGCGCTCTACGCGAAAATGAAGCAGTGGCTGGCGGGCGGATCTCTGTAAACTCGCCATCGATGCGCGACAAAAGCAACATCGGCACACGGCAACTCCGAACGGGCGTTAGAGGGTGGGGACTTTGTTTCGCGGCGCGGGAAATCGCGTTGCCCGGGCGAGCAGGCGATTGAAGTTCTCATGTTTCTTCAGTTCCACCCTAGTGACCTTTTGTGCGATCATTCGCGCCCGTTGACGGCAGGCGTTTGAAACCAGCGCCATTCTTGCGCCTGTACCGGCGGCATTGCCAATCTGCAAGTAACTCGCGTGCGGCAGATAAGGCAGAAGGCCGATGGCCACCGAGTTCCTCGGATCCAGGTAGGATCCGAAGGCACCGGCGACGACCATCTCCTCGACCTCTGCGGCGTTGGTGTTCGTGATCTCAAGCAAAGTGACGATGCCTGCGTGGATGGCGGCCTTTGCCAGTTGAATCTCCGTGATGTCGTGTTGCGTCAAAACGATGTCGCGCCCGTGACCAGACTGCGAGGCCGCTACAACGAGAAACTCCAATCCATGTTTCCCGCTTCTGACGAGCTGGTCCCGCTGAAGCAGGTGCCCACGCTCGTCGATGTAATTCAGCCGCCACAACTCTGCGAGAAGATCCACAATCCCCGAACCGCAAATTCCCAGCGGAGCGCGGTTATCGATCGTGCGAAACTCCAGCACGCGATCGACGAAAAACACTTTCTCAATGGCTCCCGATGCCGCGCGAATACCGTCGCGTACGTGCCCACCCTCAAATGCCGGACCAGAGGGCACGGAAGTTGAGACGATGGCATCGGTTCGAGGGTTATGCAACACGATTTCCGTATTCGTACCGATGTCGATACCGATTGTGACCTTCTCTGAGCGATCGATGCCGTGCGCAAGAATCATGGCGACATGATCGGCTCCGATGAATCCGCCGATTCCCGGCAGGAGATAAGCGTTGGCCCCCGGGGCGGATTTCAGCGCTAACTCAGATGCCCTCATATCGATATCGCGGTCAATTGACGAAACGAAGGGCGCGTGCAGCAGTTGCTCCACCGGCAATCCAAGCAACAGGTGCGTCATTGCTGTATTCCCAACGATGCAAAGCTCGGCGATTTCATCGGTGCCGACCTTCGCCTGAAAGCAGAGGTTGGCGGCCAGTTTATTAATCGCGTCGCGTACGAGATTCGCCATAAGATCGGTTTGCGCATTGTCCCTGGCGACAAAAACCAAGCGCGTGATGAGATCTTCTCCATAAGGGATCTGGGGGTTCGAGATGCCTTGGGATGCAAGCTGCTTTCCCGTTTGCAGATCGAGCAGGTAGGCAGCAATCTTGGTGCAGCCGACATCAACTGCCAGTCCAACCGCCCGGCTCGCAGGGCCGGAGAAACCGATCAGCTCACTGCCGCGGCTGAACACGGTGAGCTTCCATCCACTCTGCCGTACGATGCGACTGAATTGCACGGCGGCCGCAGGTTGAATCGTCCAGTCTCTTGAGCCAACGCTAGCGTTCATCGCATCTGCCACCCGCCTGTAGTGTGAACGGGAATCCTGCAGGCTCGGGGCGTCGAGCGCGATCTGATGTGACTCGACGTTCGGATCGCAAATAAGCTCGGCAGCATCACCGGCAACCTGCAACCGTTGCGCATTTGCATCGAATTCTGGTGGGAGCTCTACGACCACGGACGAGGCAACACGCGCCTCACATGCAAGGCGCTCATTGGGCCCAAAATTCTCGGTTTCGAGAAATGCTTGCTCGATCTTGGATGGAGGAGAGGTTTTACCGCTCACAACCTTGACGCGGCATTTACCACAAATTCCGACACCGCCGCAGTTCGCCGAGATCGAAAGGCCGACAGCCCTTCCCGCCTCGAGGAGCGACGTGCCGGCCTTCACCACAATCCGCTTACCGATGGGCTGGAAGGTCACTCGACAACCCGCAGCCCCGGTTGAATCCACCACTTGAAAGTCCTCTCGCTTCGTTCAGTTCGCTATAAACTTGATGGAACCAGCCAATCTTTCGCCAGTCTGACCGCGTGCTGCGCATCAGCGCCCCATTGATCGGCGCCAACAAACGCGCAGACGCTGCCATCCACTGGGCCTCCGCCAATCATCACCTTCACATGCTCGCGGAGACCGGCAGCCTGCAGCGCCTGAACCGTGATTTTCATCGAGTCGAAGGCCAATGTCAGCAGTCCCGACATGCCCAACACGGTCGCACCGCTTTCTTTAAGGGCGTTGACGAATCTCTCGGGTGCGACGTCGACGCCAAGATCGATGACTTCGAAGTTCGATGATTTCAGCATGTTCACGACAATGTCCTTGCCGATGTCGTGGATGTCCCCCTTCACGGTACCGAAGACGATTTTGCCAACTGTGCGTGAACCGCTGGCCTTGAGTTCCGGCTCGAGAAGAGCGCCGATCTGCTTGAAAATTTCTCCAGACATCATCAGGTCGGAGACAAAGTAGTCCTGGCTTTCGAAGCGCCTGCCGACTTCGGTCATGCCATCCTGGCATGCTTTGAGGATGTCAAACGCCGGCGTCTTTGCCGCAAGGGCGTCCTTTACCAACTGTATAGCGAGATCTTCGTTCAATTCAGCAAGTGCATCTTTGATCGCATCCAAACTGGGCATGGAGCCCTCCTGGTCCTGGAATATTTGTAACAATTAATTCATAAACTGCTCTAACGTAATCTCCTGCCCTGGCGCATTGACGACGAAGTCATCATTCCAATCACCCTTTACCATTCTCTCCAACAAATTCGAGGTTCCCGCCATCTCCTCGTAGCGCATATGGAGGCGCTCCGCCATGTTGTGGGAATAGCGGCGGTCAGCTTCGAGATCGAGCGCTTCGGTGGTGCGAATGTACACCAGTCTCTTGTACGGCTTCATCATTTCGGTGATGAGCTTCTCCGCTCTTTCAGGTCCGTAACGCTTGGCGGCCCTGTCGAACTCCGAGAGCGGCCCGCTCTGCTCCGCGACGTACCCACCGATATAGCCCTGGGTAAGAAAAAACGCAGGCTCGCGCTCCATTTCCGTTTTGTAGGCCGCGTGCGATCCCAAAAAGATTCCGATGCAATCGTGCATTCTTGGAATCACCAGTTGCGACCTTTGCGCGACAAGCCCAACCACCGCATTCGAGCAAAGTCCATATCCGAGCATGATGAAGTCATGATTGCCATCGGCGCGATCAATTGCCGCCTGCAATGCGCCCTTCAGCAATTTGGGCCGGACGTGCTGACTGATTTCAAAGACCTCTGCCTCGACCTCACTGGGAAGAAAGCGGCGAATCTCGTCGATCATTACCCGGCAGGCTATGAGCTTCGCTCTCATGCTCTATCTCGCTCTACTAATCTAGCATTGCCGAGACACAAACTCATTTCAGTCAAAGCGCCCATACCTAACGGCTGCATCGAACATTGCCTTGACATTTTCATGCCTCGAATTCGGGGGCATGGTGCAACCATTGCTAAAAATGTACCCCCCGGTCTTTGCCATCGCCAGAATCAACTTCCTGCTGTACTCCTCAACCTCGGAGGCGCTCGCCACCGTCAGCAGGGACGCGGGCACATCACCGGAGAGGACCATATGGTCCTTCAGGATATCTCTCGCCTTGAAAAGATCCGTGGCGCCATCTGTTTCAATGATGCACTTATGCTTCGGAAGCTGGAGAAAATACTCGAGAGCCCGGCCCCAGTCAGTGTCAAGATGAAAGATCGGCGTGATTCCCCGCTCGATCAGCTTCAACGCACCGTCCTTGATGAAGGGCCACGAATACGTCTCGAAGTATTTCTTGTTCAGGATTGTAGTCCCGCATCTGCACCCTACTACAAAGACCCGCGGCACGCCAGAGCCCTTGCAACTCTTGACCGCCATCTCGATGCTCTCTTTCTGCATCGCCCACATTACCTCGACCAGTTCATCCTTCAACCGGTACATGTCCTTATTAAACTCTGCCATTGAACGCGTCATCGACAACAATTCGAAGGGAGGCGCGTAAGTGCCGCCGTAGTGGAAAGCCTGTCCACGTTTGTGCGCTGCCGCGACGTCGCGTTTGTGCAGTTTGTTCCGCCGAGACTCCCAAAGAAGGAAATGGATCAGTCCCTTGTTGGGACGAATTCGCTTGGTGACCGCGATCATGTACTTCTGAAGCCCTTTTGTCTTGATTGCTCGCAATTCCTCCTGGGTTGCGAGAGCCTCCTCCAGGATCTGATAGGGAGCGTCTTCGGGCAACTCATCGCCAGGGAGCGCGACCTTCTGGAACCAGCGCTGCCGGAGGGTCGGGCCGTAACCCAGGTCCGCGAACGAAGAGCGGTAAAGGTCCCAAACAGGATAGGCCGCTTTCAACTTGTCCATGCAGCTTTGCGCCAAGTCGAAGTCATTGATAAACCGAGCTTGCGTTACTCCCGCAAAACTTGCGGCATATCCGGAGACAAACGGTCCGCAAACAATGCGGTCGACCGGCTTGAACCGCAGCGTTGCCTGAAGTCTCTCCTCGGCAGTCATGGCGGTTTGTTTTGCACTGCCCGCTGCTTCTTTCACCAACGTCCCGGTCATCTCGGTTACCTCGTGCGGTTAAAATTCAACTCTCGTGCCGTACCTCGGGAAGCGAAGCCGCAGCCGAAGTCTATAACGGGCCGCAGGGGAGCAGAAATACTTTGAATTCAGGCTGCCTGGCCTTACCGCTTATTCTCATGTGACGGCTGTCATTCATGCCAGTGACAATTCTGTATTGCATGAGAATCCCATCCAAAATCTTCGCCGCCATCGCGCGCTTTTCCGACTTAGCAATCAACCATTTACTTCGAGCGATGCGAGGGTTCAATCACAACTTTGCGCATCCGCCAACTTTCCCACCAACGATATGCGAGGATGCTGCGGTTTTCTTGCCAGCAACGGCAATGCAATCGAGCACACCATCAACACTGCAATCATTTCCAGCGCGAGGTTGTACCGGCCGCTTACCTCGCGAATGTGAGCGATGAGCATGGGAGATGGCACCGCTCCCACACCCCATGCCAACAGTATCCATCCGTAAATGCCGCCTATATTTTTCGCGCCGAAAAAGTCGGCGGCAAACGAAGGCATGGTGCCAAAGCCGCCACCGTAGGCAAATCCAACCAAGGCCATAGCAACTGTGAAAAGTATCGGTGCGTGGAGGAATGGCAGTGCGAATAACGCGATGGCCTGAATCGCAAAGAGGATGACAAATACGGTCGCACGACCGATGTAGTCAGAAGCTGCCGCCCAGACCACTCGCCCGAGACCGTTAAAGAGCGCAATCACCCCGACAACGCCGGCGGCTGCCACTGGCGTGAATCCGGCCAATTGCTGCGCCATCGGAGATGCCTGGCTGATAATCATGATGCCAGCCGAGACATTGACGAAGAGCATTACCCACAGAAGCCAGAACTGCGGAGTCCGCATTGCTTCGCTGACAGAAAATTCGCTGGACTGCGCTGCCCTGGTTGCATGGGTCTGCGCCTCCAGACCCGGGAGAAGCGAGGTTTCCGGCGGGTTCTGATAAAACTGCGCCGTAGCGATCACAAGAATGGCATACGCTGCGCCCAGAATAAGGAAGGTGACAGGTACACCGTGCGCCGCAATTTGCGGTGCGGCGATCGCGCTCATTACCAACGCTCCAGCTCCATAGCCGCAGACGGCAATACCGGTCATCAATCCGCGCTTCTCCGGGAACCACTTGACCAGCGTGGACACCGGGCAGATGTATCCCATTCCTCCGCCGAAACCGGCCAACACGCCATAGCTCAGATAGAGTCCAAGCAGAGAGTGATGGTTCACGGCGAAGGCGGCCAGAACATAGCCGAGTCCGTAGAGCAGACCCGCCACGGAGGCGACCACGCGCGGACCGACACGGTCCAGCCACATGCCGCCGACAACGGTTCCAATCCCGAGGCAGAATATTGCCAGCGAAAAATTCATCGAGACCTGGGTCAGCGTCCAGTGTTCGCTGTTGACCAGCGGCTTGACGAAGACACTCCATCCGTATGCCGCGCCGAGGCAAAGCTGCATGACCACCGCAGCGGCGGCGATCCACCATTTTCTCGAAGTGCGGATATTCATCATGGGCACTACGGCTGCCTCTGATCCGCCGTGGCGAGCACGGGCTCGGATGGAGCCGCTTTCTTTTCTTCCGGCTTGGTTCCGATCGTTCCGGAGCGAAAAGCGCGGTTGTAGCGGGCACAATGCCGATCCCTGCCGAGTACCGCCTCGGTTGCGTAAAGCGTTTCCATCAGTCCACGGTCGGTGGGATCCACGATCGCCGAATCCAATCCCGCTTCGATGGCCAGGGTCAGGAAGGCGCGGTTGAGCAGAGTGCGGGCCGGCAGTCCGAAGGAAACGTTGCTGAGTCCTCCCGTCAGATGCACGTTTGGAAACTCCGCCAGGACCGCACGCATCGTCGACAACGTAATACCGCAAGCATTGCTGTCGGTTGCCACAGACATGACCAGCGGGTCCACATAAACTTTCTCGTCTGGAACTCCCGCTTTGCGCGTCTCTGCGATCAAGCGCCGGACGATTGCCATGCGACCCTCGCAGGTCGGGGAGATGGTGCTTCCATCGAGAGCCAGGGCCAGTACCCGGCATCCATGACTTGCGACCAGCGGCAGAACTCCGGTGAGGCGGTGCTCTTCCGCACTGATTGAGTTAATAATCGGAACCTGTTGTGTTGCGCCCAACCCTGCTAGCAGGGCTTCGGGATTCGGACTGTCAAGGCACAACGGCTTGTCCACGACCTCCTGCACCGTATGAATCAACCACAGAATGTCATCCGGTTCACGGTCGGTGGCTGTGCCGGCATTGATATCCAGCACGTCAGCACCAGCCTCAACCTGGGAAATCGCCAACTTGCGAATGAACTCGGCATCCCTGCCGAGCACGGCTTTGTTGACCAGCTTGCGGGTTCCGTTGATCTTCTCTCCAATGACTAGCATGAACGTGGTCCTTTCGTGGATGGGGCTTGAGCAGGGGCCGAAGCTTCCTTGGCCGGCTCTACAGGAGATATTCCGAGCGCCTGGGAGGAGTGATCGCGCCCCAGGTAAAAGTTAATCCATGAGGATGTCTGGTTGAGGTCATAGTTGAGCGGCGGCACCGGAGTTGCTCCAAGCAGCTCTTCCGCACCGTGGCTCTTCAAAAGGTCGTAGGCGCGGACATAAATGCACTTGCGCTTTTCCGGAAACTGCTCGCACCAGCCGTCGTGGCTTCCTCCGCAGGGGCCGTTCCTCTGGTTCTTAGCACACTGGCTTTGCGGGCACAAATAGGCGGTGTCGAACATCGCGCAGTCGCCGCAGTGCAAGCAGTCGTTGGTGAGACCCTTGATTACGCCTTCAAATTTTGTGAACGTCTTTTCCAGAGGCGATCCATCGACGCTTCTGGCAAGGCTCTGCATCGGTGCGAAAAGGAATCCTCGCTTATCAAACATCACGCGGTGCAGAAGCCTGAACATCTGGTAGGCAATTCCAGCCTGCGTGCGTTGGCTCCTGTCTGCCGCTATGGCGGCGTTCAATCCGCTCTCTTTGTCATTCTCAAAGTAGTACCAGCCGTTTTTCTGCGGGAAGTCGAATTCATGCACGAGGTCGAGCCAATTGGGCACCAACTCCTCGCCACGACCAATCACAAACTCCACGTCGTCATAGCTCATGGCGTTGCCTGCAAGGTGAACCCCGGCAAATCCCATGCCCTTCATAAAGGCATACATCTTGGCGGCACGCTCCAGGCGTTTGCTCTTCCCCTTGTCCGGGGCCGCGGCCTCTTGCTGGACGATGGCCAACAGCTTGTCCTCAACCACACATCCCGGCAGGCCATTGGAGTTCATCAGCTTGGCCGCTCCGGAAGAGAGAAGATAGATGTTGCCGACGACCGGCACATGACCAAAACCTAGGAGCCTGACAACCAGCAGGAGCTCATGGAATTTTCGCGCATCGAATCCAAGCTGGGAGACGATGAACTTGGCGCCGGCATCGAGCTTCTTCTTGAGCTTGTAATACTGGCCCATCTGCTCGGCTTCAAGCGCTTTGAATGGACTAACCACCGCGCCGGGAAAGAAGTGCGCGGGTTTGAGCGTCGAGGTTCCCTTTGCCGTGGGAACCACTCTCCCTTTGTTCAGCTCGGAGATGAGGCTGATCAGCGTGACCGGGTCCAGATCGAAGACCGGCTTGGGCGTGCCCAGATAACCGCTCTTCGGAGCGTCCCCGGTCATCGCAAGGAGGTTGCGTACGCCCGCCCGCTCCAGACCATAAAGCAGGCTTTCCAGTTCGTTCCGGTTCTTGTCTTTGCAGGTGAGGTGAACGAGGGGCTCAATTCCGAGCCGGTTGATCTCGATGCCCAGCATTTCGGCGGAAAGAGCTGGATTTCCTCCGGGATTGTCGGTGATGGTGAGCGCGTGAACTTTTGCACCCTTCGCAGCCCGCTCAGCTGCTGCGATTACCGCCTCCTGCGTCTTCTCAAGAGCGCCGCGCCCCGGTACCAATTCCCATGTGACGCTGAAGGTGTTCTTGTCGAGAAGGGACTGTTCGTATCGTCCTATGTGCCCGAGGCCGGCCTCATTGCCAGAGTTGTTTACGTTTTCCATCATTCCGACCTCGCTTCCCAGGGGCTGGTGACCGAGCTCTTTTTCTGCTGAAAGAAAATACTATAATAAGATTATATGCGCAAGCGGAAAGCCTATGGCTAAACAATAACGGAATCTCGCTCCGATTTCGTTATAATCTGCCGACGGAAGATTATTGGCTTGACAATAAATACTATTATAAGATTATATGTGCAGGAAATAAATGTTGCTTGGGAGGCCCGCTCATGGCAAATGGATCAGCCGAGATTTTTCAACCTTTCGTTGCAGCCGCAAAGCCATCAGAGTTCGGGGAGCTTGGTGCGCCTTCGAAAGCGAAAGTTCCAAGTGACATAGAAATAGCGCAGGCGGCAGTTCCGATTCCGATTGCCCAGATTGCATTTGAGGCTGGCATCCTCAGCCATGAACTCGAACTCTATGGGAACACAAAAGCCAAAGTTCATCTGTCCATTCTTGACCGATTGAAGCGAAAACCTAGCGGCAAGTATGTTGTTGTTACCGCGATTACTCCGACTCCGCTGGGCGAGGGCAAGACAACGACCACGGTTGGACTAAGCCAGGCGCTTGGAGCCCACCTGGGGAAGCGCGTCTTCACCTGCGTCCGGCAACCAAGCCAGGGGCCGACCTTCGGAATCAAGGGTGGCGCTGCCGGCGGCGGGTATAGCCAGATCATCCCAATGGAAGACTTCAACCTCCACCTGACCGGCGACATCCATGCCATCACAGCGGCGAATAATTTACTTGCCGCCGCTATCGACGCGCGCATGCTTCACGAGAGCAACCAGTCGGACGAAAGCCTCTTCGACCGCCTCTGCCCGCAGGCAAAGAACGGCAGCCGCCGATTCAGCCCGATCATGTTCCGCCGTCTCCGCAAACTCGGCATCCTGAAAACGGATCCCAATGAACTCACGGCGGAGGAGCGCTCCCAATTTGTACGTCTTGACATTGATCCCGACACCGTCACCTGGAGGCGCGTTACCGACACTAACGACCGCATGCTTCGTGGCATCACAACGGGACAAGGACCGGAAGAAAAGGGAATGGTGCGCTCGACGGGCT
Source organism: Candidatus Korobacteraceae bacterium (assembly GCA_049521655.1). Taxonomy (GTDB): domain Bacteria; phylum Acidobacteriota; class Terriglobia; order Terriglobales; family Acidobacteriaceae; genus TOLSYN. The sequence goes on along the minus strand of JBEKOO010000036.1, from coordinate 14,302 downwards.
TTGACATCGCGGTCGCAAGCGAAATCATGGCTATCCTCGCCCTCACCACGAGCCTTGCCGACATGCGTGAACGTCTCGGACGGATGGTGATCGGGTGCGACCGCAAGGGCGCTCCCGTAACGGCAGACGACCTCGGCGCCGGCGGTGCGCTCACGGTGCTGATGAAGGATGCCATCATGCCCAACCTGATGCAGACGCTTGAAGGTACACCGGCATTTGTGCACGCCGGTCCCTTCGCGAACATTGCGCATGGCAACTCCTCGATCCTCGCGGACCAAATCGCGCTGAAACTGGTTGGAAGAGATGGATACGTGCTCACGGAGGCGGGTTTCGGCGCCGACATCGGCTTTGAAAAGTTCTGCAACATCAAGTGCCGCGAAAGCGGTCTGGTCCCGAATTGCGCAGTCCTTGTTGCGACCATTCGTGCGCTCAAAATGCACGGCGGAGGGCCAAAGGTCGTAGCCGGAGAGCAGTTGTCGAGCGCCTATACCGATGAAAATCTCGGCTTGCTTGAGGCGGGCTGCTCAAACCTGGCGAAGCACATCGAGAACGCGCGGAAATTCGGAATCCCAGTAGTAGTTGCCGTCAATCGATTTGCCACCGACACCGACGCCGAGGTTGCATTGGTGCGCCGCCTCTCGTTGGCCGCAGGCGCCGAGGATGCGGTGGTGAGCGACCACTGGGCCGAGGGTGGTGCGGGCGCAGCTCCACTGGCCGAGGCGGTTATCGCTGCCTGTTCCGTGCCCGGGAACTTCCACTTTTTATACCCCAAGGAAGCTTCCATCAAAGAGAAAATCGAATGCATCGTGCGGGAGATGTACGGCGGCGCGGGAGTCGAATATTCCGCTGAAGCCGAAAAGAAGATCGAACTTTACACCCGTCAGGGATTTGGCCAACTGCCTGTCTGCATGGCCAAGACCCACCTGAGCCTCAGTCACGATCCCTCCCTGAAGGGCGCGCCAACCGGGTTCATCGTTCCTGTTCGCGACGTTCGCGCCAGCATCGGAGCAGGTTTCCTATATCCCTTGCTGGGGAAAATGAGCACTATGCCCGGACTCTCGACGCGACCGGGGTATTACGAGATCGACATCGACACCAGCACGGGACGAGTGCTCGGACTTTCATAAGGTCCGGAGCTTGGTTTTCGCTTTTGTGAGAAGGCTACGAGGAGGGTTCGCTACTCCGCGGCAATGCGCTCTCCCATGGGTAGCGTAAACCCGTCTTCTTTGGAGAAGTTTGCATGTTTGAGATCGATGTGGAAGAGAGCTTCGCCGCAGGACACGCACTGCGTGGCTACATTGGAAAGTGCGAGAACCTTCACGGGCACAATTACAAGGTGCGGCTGACCGTTGCAGGCGACGGACTGGACCCAATCGGCCTGCTTTGCGATTTCAAGGATGTGAAGAGTCTATTGAGCAAAGTGACCGACCGCCTGGACCATCAATATTTAAATGAGGTTGAGCCCTTCAAAGAGTTGAACCCATCCGCCGAGAATCTCGCCCGGTATCTTTTCAGAGAGACGAATTTACTGGTATCAAGTGCAACGCGGGGCCGGGCGTGCGTGAAGCGAGTAAAAGTCTGGGAGACGGATCAGAACGCGGTGAGCTACATCGAGTGATCTACCGATTTCAACTCATAGCAGAGAAGTTTTCCGGCACTTTCGCCAGCGGGTTTACTCCGACTTTATTTTCTCTTCCACTGCCAGCATCGCCACGCCCACAGCTCTTTCAGCCGCGCTGCTGGCGGCGACGGGGTCTTTGCGATGCAGCGCCCGGAAAAGATCGCGCTGCGCCTTCAGGCTGAGTGCGACGCTGGTTGCAGAACGGAACGTATACAGCAGCGTGGTCTTGAAAGGTTCCCGGATAATCTCGTTCAGATTGACCAGCAGAGGGTTATGACTGGCCGCGATGACGGCGCGAAAGAACTGCATGTCAAGATCGACCACCGATGGAAGCGGCGCATCGTGAGGCAGCGCCTCACGAATCATCAGCCGGCTGGCGATCTCATCCAATTCTTCGGTGGTGGCGCGCACGGCGGCAAATCCGGATGCCGTCGGCTCAATCGCCAGCCGCACTTCGCAGAGATCGCGAAGGAATCGGGAATCGGGCGTCAGCTCTGCCTGCCATGAGAGGATGTCCGGGTCCAGCAATTTCCAGGCTGAACGCACGCGGGCCTTGGTTCCTGCCCGCTGACGCATTTCCACCAGGCCCTTGTCCGCCAGCACCTTCATGGACTCGCGCACTACCGTCCGGCTGACGCCAAGTTGTACGCTGAGCTCAGCTTCGCTGGGGAAAGCGATCTGTTCCGATCGGCGCTCCGCTTCGATGATCCTCAGAGCAAGCTCACGTGTAATCGTGCCGTGCAGCTTGCGTCGAAGCGGCTGGGTAGGGACGGGAGTGAGCATCGTCGAAGGAATGTTACCACATCAGAAATGGCTCGTTCCCCCGCTGCCGTCTAATAAGTGCCGTACTCCCGGGTAGCTTCCGCCCACACTTCAATGAGGTCAGGATTGCAACCCTGAAGATCGCCAATCGTGGGCATCATGACGAAGCCACCGCCTTTGCCGACCGTTTCGCACATTTTATGAGTGTGTTCACGAATTTCATTGGGCGCGCCACCGACGAGCAGTCCGTTCGGCATGCCTCCGACGATGCACATAACATCAGCAAGCACATCCTTGGCATGAATGAGGTTTGTACTCTGAAAGACACCGATGGTCTTACCCTTCGGCAGTTCTGCAAGATATTGGAGGCGCTGGTCCCATGCGCCTTCCCAGAGGACGAATGGAATGATGCCGGCTTCGATGAGCGCCAGGATCACTCGTTTGAGTTGTGGCCAATAGAAGCGTTCGAAATTCGCCAGCGACATGAACCCATCGGAACCGCGGTGCAGTGGGAGGAACGCATATGGGTTATGCCGCTGGCGGCAGGCCGCAACCGCAAACTCCAACTGGAGAGGAATGATTTTCTCTTCCGCTTCGAGCAGTTTCTCCGGAGAGCGCCGCATATCGGTGAAGATACCCTTCATTCCGCGCAGCGTGTCAGCCATGAAATCAAAGGGGGCGGATACGTTGGGGCCCGCGAAAAACAGCATGGGTGGAAATCCGAGCGCAGCCATGCGCTGGAATGAAGCTACCTGGCGCTGAATCCACTCGTAATGGGCTTGACCGGCCTTGAAGAGCGACTGAAAAGCGGCGACAACAGGCGGAAAGCTGAAAACGGCGGCTGTCTGCATCATGCCGTAGGAGCCGAAGAGCGAGATACCCAGAGGCGGCAGCATGCCGAGGCCCTGCAACTCTCCGAAGACGCGCGGCAGGTATTGGCGGATTCCCCAATCGGCGGGATCAGCGAGAAAAGCGTGATAGTCCTCGGCCTTCATGTATTCGGCTTCGTGGTATTGGAACGAACCGTCGTCGCCCAGACCATAGCCGGGCCACTTGGTCATGCGGTCGCCCAGTATCCGGCTCGGCTCCGGCGTACCGAAGAGGCCATCACAGAGGTCCGGCTGGAATCGGAGCGCGGCCTTCTCAAGCGCAGCTTGCGCATTGTCAGGATTCTCGTAGAGTTCGAGTTGCGATACTCCCTCGAGCTTCGACAAGAGGTTGCCAAATGGCATGAGGATGGGAACGCGATCAGGCTGTCTTAGCTGTGTCGCATCGAGAACGCGCTTAGAGCGCTCGGCCAATCGTAACTCCGGGCCTTGAGGGGTCGGGCCTGCCTCTGCAGATGTTGTTGTCATCCTGCCTCCATGCACCAGCATCGATGAGGTTTGCAAACGGCGCATCGCCGGTACGCAAACCCAAGCTCGACCCCCTTTTCCGGTCGAGATGAAAATTCCCAATGAGGCTAGCACTCCGGCCATCGGAGGTGAAATACTTTGATCCACGCGAAGTACGACGTTTCAGCTATTTCTGACAGCCTGTCATCACAGGCTGAGCGCCGTGCCTCCGCGGCGGTTATGCTGAGCATTTGCGGGGCGGCGTAGCTGATTCTTATCTTTCGCAAGAATCCGGATTTAACGCAAAATGATTCGGAGGAGCATTCCATGATCTGCTTTCTGGACCGTCTTCATGCCGGCAAAATCATGATCTGTGATGGCGCCATGGGCACCCAACTGATCGACCATGGTCTAGTCGCCGGGGAGTGCCCCGAATCGTGGTGCCTAACCCACCCTGATGTAATCCGCGAGATTGCGTCTGCCTATTCTTCCGCGGGTGCGGAGATTGTTGAAACCAATTCATTCGGCGGAAGTGCGCATAAACTGAGCGCGTACGGGCTTGCGGACGAACTCGCGGAGCTCAACCGGGCCGCCGCCAGGCTGGCAAAGGAGGGCATCGGCGCGAAGGGCTACGTCCTCGCCTCGGTCGGCCCTACGGGTATTTTCGTGCGGGGAGAGGGTGGACGGATCGCCGCGATCGACCTCTACGATTCGTTCGCAGGCCAGGCGGTTGCACTGGCCGAAGGAGGCGCGGACGCGATCTGCGTCGAGACCATGTGGTCCGTGCAGGAGGCGGCGCAGGCGATTCGCGCGGTGAAGGAAAACACTGCGTTGCCGGTAATCTGTACATTCACTTTCAGCGCGGGTGCAAAGGGCTATAGGAGCGCAGTTGGGGTAACTCCGGAGCAAGCGGCGCTGACTGCGCTCGATGCCGGAGCCGACGCGGTGGGTGCGAATTGCGGCAACGGAATCGACCAGATGATCGAGATCGCAAAGCTGATTCGGCAAGCGGCACCGAAGGCGCCGATTCTCATTCAGGCAAATGCGGGGTTGCCGACCTTTGCCGATGGCAAAACGGCCTACAAAGAGACGCCCGAATACATGGCATCACGCGTTCCGGAACTGGTTGCCGCCGGGGCGAACATCATCGGAGGATGCTGCGGTACGACTCCAGCACACATCGCGGCGATCGCTGAGGCCGTCACCAGGATGGGGAAATTGCAATAGGTGAAATTCAATTGGTTTCGCCTGAATGCAGCCTCAAATACGCGCTCATTCCCGGCAGTTGTGTGACCGCCGTCACTGTCAATCAGGGTTATTTCTAGGACGATCATCAGCATTGGGCGACGGCGTGAACTTTCCTTCCGGAATCTGTCAGATAGCTGAATTTCAATGGATCATCGATATCTTCGTTACTTTATAGCGGTCGCCGAGGAGATGAGCTTTACGCGCGCGGCGGAGCGTCTGCATACGGTTCAACCCTCTCTGAGCCAGCAAATTCGAAGGCTGGAAGAGATTGTGGGGACTCCGCTGTTCGATCGCGAGAAGCATCGCCTCCACCTGACGGAGGCCGGACGGGTCTTTCTTGGCGAAGCGCGCAACATTCTTCAGTACACAGATCGCGCGATTACACTGGCGCGGCGTGCGGCGCGTGCGGAGGCGGGAGCTATGACGATCGGGTTCATTCCAGGCGTCGAATGGAAGATCTTTCCGCGCATCCTGCCCGTTTTGGCGGCGAAGTATCCGGACATAGAATTGTCACTGCGCAGCCTGACAAGCCCGCAGCAGGTGGAAGCCCTCCAGAACCGGGATATCAACATCGGTTTCATGAGGCCGCCAATCGATGATCCGGACCTTGCGTCCGAAGTGGTCTTCAACACGAAAATCGTCGCCGCAATTCCAGCGAGCCATCCACTGGCGAAATTGAAGCGGGTGCCGGTGCGCGAGCTGGCCAAAATGCAATTCCTGGGAGTGGCGCGCAGTTCAGCTCCGGCCGTGCATGATATTGCTGAGGAGATTGCAGCCAAGGCTGGAGTCACGTTCAAAGCGACTCTCATGGCCGAGAACGTGCTGATGTCCTTGAGCGAGGTTGCCGCCGGGATGGGATTTTGCCTGCTGCCTGAATACGTGCGGCAGATACTCCCCCCTGAAGTTGTCGCAAGAAATCTAGACTGTAATCCGGAGCCGGAACTTCCGCTGCTGATCGTGTATCGAAAAGACGATAGGCTTCCCGCAGTCGCATTCTTCCGGTCACTTCTTAAGGAACAACTCAGTCAATAGACAGGCTCTGGCGCACTTTGCGCGGAGCCGAAGAACGGTAAAGTGACCCAACGCTTCGTGTAATAGCGCCAAGGTAGTATTTTCAATGAAATAAAGTATTTTCATTGCTATATGCGGAATGCTAGTTTATCCGCTGGAAGCGTGAGCACGGCACGATCTGAGGCTGTCAGTTTCCGCAAGGCAATCTCAAGATTGTCCGCCGGCCAGGAGTCTGGAATGCACATTATTACAATTGACCAGGACGCGTGTAACGGCTGCAAGCGTTGTGTGGAGGCTTGCTTCAACGACGTAATTCGCTTTGATGAAGAAGAAAAAGTGGCAGTCGTGATGTACCCGGAAGAGTGCGCCACGTGTAATTTGTGCGAGCTATCGTGCCCGGATGGCGCGATCAAGGTAATTCCGCAGAATCCAGTCCGCATTCCTGAGCCATATCCGAAGTCTGCTTACCCCAAGACTTACGTCAATTCATAGCAGGACCGGAAGACCGCGTTTTCAAGAGGAGATTCGACGATGTCAAACCTGGAAAGCTTTGGGGAAGTATATACGGCAGATGTACTGATCATTGGCGCCGGACCGGCGGGATTCATCGCGGCCAATCGAATCAAGGATCTGAACCCCAACCTTGATGTGTTGATGATTGAAAAGTCCACCGCCGCCGTCTCTGGCGCGAAAGCAAACAAAGGCGCCGGAGTGCTTTGGGTGCTGAGCGAGAACGACGATCTTGATAAGTTCCGGGACTTTTTCTGCACGACCACGGGCCATTTCATCGAGGACCAGGAGCTATTAGAGAAATTTGCCCTTGCCAGCCGCGACATGGTTGCCCACTTCGAACGCTGGAATATAAAGATCTGCCGTGAACCGGACGGTACACTGGCGCGTGCCGATGGTCTGCCGCTCTGGTCGCTCTGCGCATTCGATCTTGACATTCTTACCAAGCTCAAGAAGATCGCAAACAAACGTGGGGTCAGATTCGTCAACAAGACGCAATCCGTCGAACTCCTTACCGACGGCAACCGTGTCGTTGGCACAGTCGGCTTCGATCTCATCACCGGCAAATTCCGCATCTTTAAAGGCAAGGCCGTCATTCTCGCAAATGGCGCCTGTGACTGGATGGTTGCAAACATGTGGACCAGTGCCCGCGGAGACGGAATTGCCGCGGCCTATCGCGCCGGCGCGGAGATGCGCAACGCCGAGTTCTCGAATTTCTATAACCTTGGCTTGCGCGGCAGCCAGTCCTGTCCGGTCGGCGGTCAGTTTGCGCTCTATAACAGCGATGGCGAATATCTGGCGCCAAAATATTGCTCCGAAATCGAACACGATATCGATATCGGCATCATTCTTGGCATGGAAAAGGAAGTTGCCGAGGGTCGCGGTCCAATCGTAATGGAGGAGACCGAACTCTTTGCTAATAATCCGCTTGGCGTTGGAGGATTTCTCTTCCGCTGGGATAGGCCACACGCCAAGAAGTTCTGGACCACTCTGATGGACAAAGAGATGGAGTATTCGTCCGACAAGGGCTGGCGGCCTGAGATATTCCCGATGTTTATTGGCGAGTGTGGACCGGTGAAGACCAGTCACGAAATGGAAACCACGCTGCAGGGGCTGTGGGCTATCGGCGATACTAATCGCAATGGGGCGGGCGCGTTCGGCGCTGTTCCGTCACCATCCCGCCTGCGCGGAACCGGGCTGACGTGGGCCGCCGTTACGGCTCTGCTCAGCGAGAAATCAGTTGTGGAATTCGCCAGCCAGGCTTCGGAACCGGAGATCAACGAAGAGCAGGTGAAGAACTTCAAGGATCTGATTTACGCGCCGATGAAGCGCGAAAAGGGTCTGTCTCCGCGCGATCCGATCTTCCTGCTCGGAGAAGCCGTTGCCCCACCGCGCTTCAGCGCACGCAAGAGCAAGGAGCGGATCGAAGAAGCGCTTGCCATGGTAAACAAAGCAAGGCAGCAGTATGAGGAGGTTTCGCCCGCCAACGATTTCCACATGCTTGGGCTTTGCCACGACCTTCGCAATATGACCGACTGTGCCGAAATGTACTTTACCGCTGCGCTGGAGCGAAAAGAAACGCGTGGATGGCACTATCGGGAGGACTTTCTTGAGCGTGACGACGCCAACTGGCGGAAGTGGATCGATTTGAAGCTTGAGAACGGAAAGATTGTCATCCGCCATACGAAGATTCCATTTGAGAATTACAAAACTCCTATTCAGCCAATGTCGTCGGAACTGGCGAGGATTCTCGAGAACGTCAAGATGAGTCCGGTTCTCGAAGAAGTTTAGAGATTCGTTCGACGGGTGTGCGGGGACTGAAACCAGCGCATCTTTAGAGGAGCTTTAGAATGGGCAAGCATACGAGAGATCTGACGCCGGAAGAACAGGCGAAACCGTATTCCAAGTACTACTACCGGCCTCCTGCCGTGCCGGATGCGACACGCATGGCAGCGATGGACAACCCTGTCGACCCTGCGAAAGCTACCCCGATCCAGCGATTGAATGATCTGCTCAATCCTGGGGAGCTGGAAGTCGAGGCCGGATGGTGCCAGATGCCGGATGGCACCGGTTTCATTGCCAATCGAATCCCGATGCCGGGTGTTTCGGTTGAGATGATGGACTGGTGGTTTGCGTGGTTTGCGCTCGAAGACCTTCGTTATAAGCTGTGGTATCCGCCGGGACACTTTGCTGTCTCGTTGAGCGATAAAGATCGCGCGCGGGCTCTCAACGACAAGCTCCCGATGAAGCAGCGCCGCCTGCGTACCGAGTACGTCATTGAAAACACCAATGGCCCGTGCGATGAGAAGATTGGTATCAGCTTTATGGAGGCGGAGGCATTCGGCTTCGATATGAGCCGCTTCCATTCTCCGAATGTGGGAACGGCGATCTGTGCCAACGGTTCGGCGCTGATGCTGGATCCGCCGCCGGGCCTGCCCAAGTTCAAGACCGCGGCCTGCCTGGTTCACTTTGTTCGCGAAATTCCGGGTGGAGTGGAGCTACGTACCCGGTTCTGGATGGGCTGGCATGTCTTGAATAAGAAGCCATGGAAGTTACTTCCAGACGTCGTGAGAATTCCGGAGATAGCAATCAAAGGGCTTGCAACTCATAATGTTTGTGAGTTCAGTAACTTGGCGTCTTTCCTGCCTGAGCTGTACGCAGAGCAGAAGGGGCAGATCGCTTAAGTAATTCCGTTACATCGCTGGGGCATTCTCTCGTGGTGGGGGAGCGCCCCAGCAAACTGCTTGCTCAGCTTCCGCCTTTCAGTCCGATGTTGCAGTCAAGGCGGTCCGTCACATCGGCCGTACCTCTCCACAGCTTGCAAAGCGTGACGCGAATCACCATGCCATGGCGTGTCAGGAGAGCCGTTTCATGACGACGGTCGGCAGTGGTGAGGAAGAATGCGGCTGCCATGCATGGAGTGACTGTTGAGCACATCGCATAGCTAACATGTAGGTTTTCCAACAAAACAAATTATTTTACTTCTGTGGCTGGGACTGCTAAACCAGACGGGAGTCCGCAGAGTGCGTGGAGCGTGGTCTATTTCTGTACTGAGATCGCAGCCCAAGCGGCACCAGGGAGGTCGGGAAGTGGACATTAAGAACGAAGCGCTGGTTGAGATTGCAGGTTCCGAGAACGTAAGTGACGATCCCGAGATACTCAATGGCTATGCGGCAGACTGCAGCTATGCCGCGAGGCGCACGCCTTGGTTTGTGGTGCGGCCCAAGACAGTCCAAGAGGTTCAGGCTCTTGTCACATGGGCCAACGAGACGGAGACGCCCTTGATTCCCGTAAGCAGTGGCGCTCCGCACTTTCACGGCGACACAGTTCCGAGTGCGCCCGAAGGCGTGATTGTCGACCTGAGCCGCATGAAGGACATCATGCGAATCGACCGCCGCAACAAGATCGTAATCATCGAGCCTGGGGTGACGTATGCCGAGCTTCAGCCGGCGCTGGCCAAGGAGGGGTTGCGGATCAGCCGTCCGCTGCTGCCGCGCGCCAACAAGTCGGTGATTGCGAGCCTCCTCGAAAGACAACCCACGCTGATCCCGCGCTTCAACTTCTCTCTGCCTGAGCCGCTGCGCGCCTGTGGCGTTGTTTGGGGCTCCGGCGAAGTGGCGTTTACAGGCGAAGCCGGCAACGGCCCGATGGATCTGGAGCAGCAATGGAAGCGCGGGGTTGCGCAGGTTGATCCCAAGGGACCGAACGCCACCGACCTGATGCGTCTGCTGACCGGCGCGCAGGGATCGATGGGCATTGTGGTCTGGGCCTCGGTGAAATGCGAACTTATACCAAGCGTCCGGAAATACGTCTTCGTTCCCGCGGAGAGCATTGAGCACCTCATTGATTTCTGTTACAAACTGGAGCGCATCCGGCTTGGCGATGAGGTGATGGTCGTCAACGCCGCACAGCTTGCGACTATGCTTGGCAGTCATGCCGAAGAGATCAAGGCTCTCAAGGAAGATCTGCCGGCATGGACGGTTATTATCGGACTAGCTGGCACCGCACATTTCCCAGAAGAGCGGGTGCAGGTACAGGAGCTCGAGTTGAAGCGCCTTGTACAGCAGTGCGGCATGGAACTGTTGGGCGGCATGCCGAAGGTGTCCACCAGCAGGATCGCAAGCGCCGTCGAAAGCTGTTCGGCTGAACCTTACTTCAAGTTCACCTACAAGGGCGCATGTCAGGATATCTTTTTCCTTACCACGCTTGACAAGACTCCGCAATTCATCGAAACCGTATTCTCGATTGCAAGCCGCCTGAAGTATTCAACCTCGGATATCGGAATCTACATTCAGCCTCAGCACCAGGGCGTTTCTCAGCACGTCGAGTTCAACCTCCCATTCGATCCCAGCGACCGCAGGGAATCGGAGAAGGTGAAGCAGGTTTATACGGAAGCCAGCCAAGCCCTCATCGCACAGGGCGCGTACTTCTCGCGACCGTACGGATCGTGGGCGGAGCTGGTTTACAGCCGTGATGCTGACGCCACCCGCGTCCTGCGAACGGTAAAGCAGATTGTCGATCCGAAGAACGTGCTCAATCCTGGGAAGCTGTGCTTTTAGGCGAACGAGATAAGGAGAAATTGAAATGGCATTAGAAGATTATCGCGCAGACGCAATGCGGTGTACACGGTGCGCATATTGCAAATGGATTCCGTTCGACCTGATCAAGAGCGCGCGCTTCTCCAAGGGATGCCCAAGCATGGAGACCGGTAAGTTCCACTCGTACTCGGCGGGTGGACGGCTGGTAACGGCTCTGTCGCTCATGGACGGACGTTCAACAGTTACCGAGAAGGTGAAAGAGTCGGTGTTCCTTTGCAACCTCTGCGGTCTGTGCGACGTAAGCTGCAAGATCTGCCGGTACGATATGGAGCCTCTCGATGCGATGCGCGAGATGCGCGCAACCTTCGTCAGTGAGGGCCATGGCCTGCCGCAGTTCGCGCCGGTGATCGAGAGCCTGCGAACCGAGTTCAACATGGTAGAGCAGAGCGCCGAGAAGCGCGGCGACTGGGCCAGGGAACTCGGAATCAAGGACCTGGCGAAGGATCACGCCGAATTTGTCTTCCATGCCGGCTGCCGCTACTCCTTTGACGGCGATCTCTCGCATATCGCGAGAACCTCTGTGAAGATACTGCAGCAGGCCGGCGTTGACTTCGGCATCTTCGGCCGCAACGAGAAGTGCTGCGCGGGACGCGCTTACGACATGGGCTATCGGGATGACTTCAAAACCGCAGCCGATTCGAACCTGAGCGCATGGAAAAAAGCCGGTGTGAAGACCGTAATCACTCCCTGTTCCGAGTGCTTCCACGCCTTCAGCCGCAAGTACACGGCCAAGGCTGGCTCCGGCATCAAGGTGATCCACATGGTGCAGTTCGTCGATGAGCTGATCAAGCAGGGTAAATTGAAGCTCACGAAGAATGTGGATCTGAAGGTGACCTATCACGATCCCTGTCACCTTGGACGTCAGGGCGAGCCCTATGTTCCATGGAATGGCAAGGAAAAGAAGATCTTCGGGCAGGCCGTCTGCTACGATCCGCCACGTCCCAAGTACAACGGAGCGTGGGGAGTTTACGATCCGCCGCGTGATGTCCTGAAGGCCATCCCCGGCGTTGAGCTGATCGAGATGGAGCGCATCAGGGAAGCTGCATGGTGCTGCGGAGCCGGTGGCGGAGCCCGCGAAGCGTATCCCGAGTTCTCCCGTTCGACGGCCTCAGAGCGCCTCGAAGAAGCGCAATCCACTGGCGCTGACGCGATCGTGACTGCATGCCCGTGGTGTGAACGGAACTTTCTCGACGGAAGCAGTACCGGCGGCAGCAAGCTCAAAGTATTTGACATCATCGAACTGGTCGGCAAGGCCATCGGCGGGGAGGAACAATGAGCACGCAAATTCCAAGTGATGCATATCGCGCGATCGAAGACATCGTTGGCCTGGACAATATCTCGAACGATCCGGCATTTCTAGACTCCTACGCCTTCGAGGTAATGGCCGAGACCGTCCGTCCAAACTTTGACCACTTTATGCCGCGTCCATGGGCTATTGTTCTGCCCGGCTCCACGGAAGAAGTCGCAGCGGTAACCAGGGTTTGCAACAAGTACAAAATCAAGGTCAAACCTATTTCGACTGGCTGGTACCACTGGGCCGCGCCGTTGACCGAGAACGAGCCAACCGTTCAGTTCGATCTACGCCGCATGGACAAGATTCTCGAGATCGACGAGAAGAACATGTTCGCCATCGTCGAGCCGTATGTAATCTGCGCCCAGCTCCAGGCAGAAGTGATGAAGCGCGGGTTGAATCTCAACATCATCGGCGCGGGATGCTCCACGTCCATCGTCGCCAGTACCTGCGCTTATTTTGGCGCCGGTCCCTCCAGTTATTACATGGGACACAACTCGGAAAACCTTCTGGGACAGGAGTGGGTCACGCCCGCCGGAGAAGTCATTCGCACCGGATCGCTGAGTTCCGGCTGCGGTTGGTTCTGCTCCGAAGGTCCAGGCCCAAGCCCGCGTGGAGTCACGCGCGGAGCCCTCGGCTCTCGCGGCGGATTGGGGACGTACACCAAATGTGCAATTAAGCTGAGCCCGTGGCAGGGGCCGCCGGTGATGGAGGCAAAGGGACGGCCTCCTGGATATCGTCTTCCTGTCCACGAGAACTTCCGCGTTTACAGCATCGGCGCACCCGATTGGAATGCCTGGGCAAACTGTTATTACGAGATTTACGACAATAACATTGGTTATATCTTTCACCGGCAGTTCAACCTTGCTGGCGCCGATCTCGCGCCCGCCTTGTGGTTGAACTACATCGATCCCACCAAGACGATCAATGATGTTGAGACCTCTGTGAAAGATCTCGAAATTCAGAAGGTCACCGAGGAAGCCCGCATCTCATTTCAGTTCATCATGCAGGGAAACTCAGTTGAGGATATCCAGCTACAGGATAAGATTCTGGACGCGATCCTCAAAGAAACCGGCTGCTACAAGGTGAAGCGCTTCTGCGAGCCCGACATGGCCGAGTTCACCAATATGTATCTGCAACGTCTGGGACATAAGCACTGCAACTACATCTGGGTTGGCGGCTACATGGGGAGCTGGATGCAGCCGGGCACGCCGGATTTCACCAAGAACTATGTGCCGGTCGCTATCGACGGCTTTAATCGCGACCAGAAAAGCCACCAGCTAGTCGAGTGCGGTGGGGACGCAATGATGGGTTGCGGGAGCACAATCGGCGGCGGCGGATATTGCGGCCTCGAACAGTTTGTCTCCTACGATCCACTGGAGAAGGATTCCGTGGCGGCGTGCGTCAAGCACATGGAAGATGCCACGGCTGACGCGCTCGCCAACGGCGTTCCGCCAGGCAAGGAATACCTCTACCTGCAGGTGGGCTGGCAGCAAGATCGAGTCTTTGACGCTTGGGCCAAGATTCCTCAACAGTTCGTTTTTAACTTCCAGCGCAAGATCAAGCAAGCTTTTGATCCAAACGAACTGGGCGACAGAAACTATCCGTGGTTGCCGGAAGGCTGGGGACAGAAGGCACAGGCGACGGCAGCCGCACCGGATTCCAAGTCGTGCAACAGTGAACTTGAGGCAGCGTCCAAATAACGAGTGGAGTAACCATTCGCAGGAGAAAGCTCTATGACCACTTCGACTATAGTTTCCAAGCCCACAACCAGCGACTGCTATTACTTTGTTCCGAGCGACGCTGCGCCTGATCCGATCAGCGGCAGCCGTCCGAAGAAGTTGAAGTATGGCGTCGGAGGCTTGTGGAAGGAATCGGCGAGCGGCAAGTACATGGCGTGCTATGACCCCTCGACCGGAGCCGTGAT
>JBEKOO010000035.1:0-58763 GCA_049521655.1 Candidatus Korobacteraceae bacterium | reverse complement strand
GCCCCTATCGGTTTCGATAGGGGCTTTTACTTGTGCGCGCGTTGCGGTCATTTTTTGCCGAAGCGAACAACGACTCCGGTGCTGAAGCGGAAGTTGTTCTGGTGGTCGTTGGTTCGGTTGGGGAACAGGGTCAGGAGGTAATCGGTTTGGAAGAGGCGCCAGGCAAAGCGGCGGGTCAGGTTGAGGTCAAGGCCTCCGCCGGTGGCCATGGCGAAGGCGGTGGAGGAGCCGAGGCCGAACTGAGCGGGAGAGAGAGCTCCGGAGGTGTGCGCAGCTCCGACCAGGAGCTGGGCAAAGGGAGTGATGCGCGAAACCTTGCGCAGAGAATAACGCGGGCCGGCAAGATATTCGGAAAGGGTGAGGTCGAGGCCGCTGGAGGTGACGTTGCTGTTGGTTTCGGCTCCGGCCTCGGCAACGAGGCTGAAGGAATAGGTGAACGGGTAGGCAAACGAGGCGCTGCCGCCGTTCATCGAGAAGCAGCCACAGGCATTGGGCGGCACGTTGGCGTGCAGGTAGGTGTAGGTGAGCGCCAGCTCTGGGGCGGGCTGAGTCGGCAGGGCGCGAGCCGGAGTGGACGGGGTTTGTGCGGCGGCCGGAAGAAGCGAGACCGCAGCGACGATCAACAACATGGCAAATGTGGCTCTCATATTGGTTCGCATGGGGTCTCCTTTACTGCTGCACCGTGAGCAGAACGGTGGTTGTGTGGATGGCAGTTCCACTGGCGCCGCTGCCGGTGCCGGTGATGGTGAGGGTGTAGGTCTGCGACTGCGAAGGCATGGTAAAGCCGCCGCCGCATCCCACCATGGAGACGGCGATGGCCAGCAGGGTAAGGATGAGCAGCAGCCGGAAGAGGTACTGCCGACGCAAACGGCGCGCAGGCAGCAGCAGCAGGAGTCCGAGCGCGGGAGCCATCAGCGGCCAGCTCCGGCTGCGCGATCTGGAGAGCTTGGTGCTTGCGGTTTGCACGGTGAGGATGGAGGTTGCGCCGCTCTCGGCGGTGGCGGGCCGGGCGACTTCGGGCACCGCGGAGCCAAAGACGACCGGGTTGGGCGAGAAGATTGCCGTGGCGTCGGTCGGCAGGCCAGTGACCGAGAGAGTGACGCTGCCGCTATAGCCGCCGGTGGGCTGCACGACGATAGAGTAGGTTGCAGCGCCGCCCGCGGTGACGGTCTGCGACGGAGTTGAAGAAGCGACGCTGAAGTCTGCCGGTGCGGCCGTCGGATTCACCGTGAAGCTCTGCGAAACCATGGGGGCCGCTGCGTATGTGCCGTTGCCGGCCTGGTTCGCATCGATGATGCAGGTGCCGGCGATGAGGAAGGTGGCTTGCGTGCCGGAGGCCGAGCAGACGCTTGTTGTGGTTGAAGCGAAGGTGACCGCCAGGCCGGAGGTAGCTGTCGCCGTAAGTGTCAGCGGCGTTCCTACCGTCTGCGCGCCGGGATTGGTGAAGGTGATGGTCTGCGCGGTTAGAGTGACCGCGAAGCCTTGCGAGACCGCGGTGGCTGCTGCGTAATCAGTGTTGCCAGACTGCGATGCCGTGATGCTGCAAGTTCCGATGGCCAGCAGGTTTACCGTGCTCCCCGAGAGCGTGCAGATGGTTGCAGTTGTGGAAGCATAACTTACCGGCAGGTTGGAAGAAGCCGTGGCATTCAGGGCTACCGATCCGGTTAACAACGTTGTCGCCGGGATAGTAGAGAAGGTGATGGTCTGCGCGGTTAGAGTGACCGCGAAGCTTTGCGAGACTGCGGTGGCGGCTGCGAATTCGCTATTGCCAGGTTGTGTTGCCGTTATGCTGCAAGTTCCGACGGCGAGCAGGTTTACCGTGCTTCCGGAGAGCGTGCAGATGGTTGCAGTTGTGGAAGCATAGCTTACCGGCAGGTTGGAAGAAGCCGTGGCATTCAGGGCTACCGATCCCGTTAATAAGGTCGTCGCTGGGATGGTTGGGAAGTTGATGGTCTGCGCTGTCAGACTGCTGGGGACCGTGCCACTCAGGGTGACGACCTGGGGACTTCCCACATCGCTATTTGTAAAGGTCAGGGTTCCGGTTTGCGGGCCAGACATGGACGCGGTTGGGCTGAAGGCGACGTTGATGGTGCAATAAGCATTTGCCGCCAGCGGAGAACTGCAGTTATCGCTCTCGGTAAATCCGACGCTTGGAAGGATACTGCTGATGGTGAGGTTGACGTCGGAGGTGTTGGTCAAGGTGACTGACTGGGTCGAGCTGGTGGTGTCGCTGGCCTCGCTTCCGAAGCTAAGAGAGGTCGGAGCAATGCTGAGGCAGCCGGGAGGGATGGCCTGTTTGATGACCTCAAAGATGGGATTCAGGTATGTTATGCAGCTGCTGCACAGGGCGGTGGTTGGCGAGTTCTGGTAGGCGTTCGGGGTTACGGTGAACTGGCCGAGTACGTTCTCCGAAGAGGAGGTGTGACCGTCAATCGAGATATTGCCGGACTGACTCAATGTCAGAGCATCCACCTTCGGCAGGGGAGGCAGGAACGAGGCAAAGGTGAGCGAGTTCGTCCCGCTGAGCTTGGTATTCAGGATCGCCGTATAGCTTTCGGCGTCACCGGCGGCCACGCTTGAGGCTCGCGTGCCGGCGAGTGGGTTGACGAGAGGGTAAGTTGTCGCCGTTAGATTATCGCTGTATGCGCTGACCGCTACGGAACCGCATCCGTTCCCAGCCATTTGTTGGAAGCCCAGGGAGAGACCGGCGATTGCGCTTGAATACACCAGAGACGAAGTTCCGGTATGGGTAGTATCAAAGGCCGCGACATAGCCGAAGGTGCCGGTGCTAGCTGTATCCGGAGTAGCGAAGCCGTTGACGATTGGGATGTTGGTGGGATTGCCTGGGTAGTAATTGGCCATCCCTGCGATATACGCTCGCCCGTCGGGGTCGACGGCCAGTCCAGACAAGAGAACAGTGAGAAACTGGGATGGGCCCCAGAAGTAAGTGGCGTAGGTTGGAGTGCCGCTTGGATTCAGGCGCACCAGCTCGACGCAAGCCGGAAACGGAGTTGTATAAGTTGTCTGATAACCGTTGAGGGGCAAGGGAGTTGTTCCCGCACTTATCTGGTTGGACGTTAACTCGCAGTCCGCTGTTGCCCAATAGAGATCGCCTGCGCCATCGGTCGCCACGTAGGCAGGCGATGTGAAAAATTCTTCGGCGTAGACCAATCCGGCACTTCCGATTTTGGTTGTATCCAGCTTGACGGCCACCTCCGTAGCGCAATAAGGGATACCAGCACCTTCGGTATAAACGCAGCTGTACGAATTGGTGAATGGAAAGCCATTGGAGGCGACTCCGGTGACATAGACGACGTGCGCGCTATCTACCGCAAGGCTTTGCCCCCAAGCTGGATAATTGACATAGCTAGCCCCGTTCTTTAGCGGAGCACCCGCGGTGATCAAAGTGGAATAGATGAGCGCGGTGCCGTCCGGACTCAACTCGCTTATATACATCGATGGAACGCAGAAGCCGAGATTATTGGAGGGATTGAGGTGACAAGTGGACTGGTAGGCGCCGTCTGTCGTGGGATAGTTGGGGTTATCCGTGCCTCCGGTAAAGAAGGCATTCCCGGCGGTATCGACGGCCAGCGCGCTGAACGGCAGGCCCCCGGTACTTTGAGCCGCGAACTGGGCGGGGAAGGTCGAGGCGTCAAGGGCGGGGATCAATGTTGTATAGACTAGCGAGTCTGCACCGGATTGGCTGGGATCGAACTTGGTAACAAAGATCGAAACGCAGGCTGCCGGGCAGGCATGGCTAGAGGCAAGGTTATTGCTGGCGATTGTGCCAAGTTGCATCGTTTCGTCGATGCCGTAAATATAGGATGCGCCGGTGGCATCGGTGCCCATGCCCATGATGTACGGCCCGAGGCCAACGGAGTTGAGCCCCTCGACGGTGCCGACTCCGCCCCAGTAAGTCGCGTACTGGATGACGGGATCGATCACCAGCGGCCGCATGTGGTCATACGGCGAAATGCGGAAGCCAACCTGTCCATTGCCATCGAGAATAAAGGCTACTTCCACCGGCGTGCGTGGAGCTTCAGGATTCGCGGGATCCTGCTGGTAGGCATCAGGCTTTTTCAGTTGCAGCGGGCCTGCGCCAGTCTGAACGACCAAGTTTCCATCGGCATCGAGACGGAGCGAATCGGCGCCCTCGAACTGGAGCGTGAGGCTGTGGGCATCCGCGCCGGGGGCAACGTCGAAGTCATATTCCAGATTGCGCTGGCTGCCGTAGTACAGGACATTGACGCCAGGCAGCGCATCGGCGACCTGGACTTTCTTGAAGTTCGCCACATTGGTGCGCCACTTGGCAGGATCCTTGCCAAAAAGGTAATTAGTCTTGCCTGCGATTTCGTCAACACCGCTGACTTGCGCGCCGGGTTTGGAGCCGCGCAGGCTCATGCGCAGGGAGGCGGTATGGGTGCGATCCTGGCGCAGTGAAAAGGTGGCTGCGGTGGGTGAGAGAGCAAGCGAGTAACCGTCTCCGCGTGCCAGAAAGCGGATATCATCGTTTGCCTGTCCGACATTTTTTTCGAAGATGAGCGGCATGGCGGCCAGCATCTTGGCCGCGCGAGTCTGCGCCGGAGTAGGGGAAGGATGGGCCGGACGCTCTTTCACCGCGCTGTTGTTGTAACCGCCGATAAAGAAGTTGCCGCTGCCATCTGCCGCAACCCCGGCAGGCTGGCTGAAGTGGGCTGTTTGCGCACCGGCTGTAACCGGTAATGCCAGCCAAAGCAGGACTGCGAAGAGCAGGCTTACATATCCGAATCGAAATTTACACATGAGGCCACCTGAACTTTCTCCCAGACATAAGCATCTCGGCCGGTTGGGAATGACAGCGACTACATGGGAATGACAGCGACTACATGGGAATGACAGCGACTACATGGAATGACAGCGACTAATGGGAACCACCGATAGTAGGGTCTTACGCTTAGTCTGTCAACTGAGTCAGCGAAAGGCGGGAGAAAAGTGACTCAATTATTTTGAAGGATAGCGAAGGATCTTTACTTTCTGTAGAAAGGCTGTTCTGGGATCAACAAGGAAAGAGGAGCCGATTTCGAAAGTGGTGGTCGCCGATTTTGAGAACACCACCGGCAATACGGACTTGCGAAGCTGGCCACCGAAGGCGCATTGAGTAGGTGGCAACAGAGGTGGATGAAAGACCGACAGGGATCCATTCTCGCTGTCCGGCCACAACAAAGCCCCACATTCCGTGATGAAAATGTGGGGCGTTGTCAACTTCCAAAGTCTGCTTCAGAAAACGCTTCTTGTGTGGTGCGCGATCAGCTCAAGGCTGCTGGATCATCGCGGCGCGGGCGCGGATGGCCGGCTAGAAGTCGTTGAAATCCAGCGCGATCGGCTGGCCGTCCTCGTCATACTGGATGACGGGCTCGCCATTGCGCTCGGCTGGTTCGGCCTGCTTCTCCAGTTTGCGCTGCTCCATCTTCTGCGATTTTTCTACCCGCTTTTCCTGGCGAGCCCGCTCTTTCGAGCGCTTTGTGAAAGTGGTTCTTGAGTTTCCTGCCATTCATACTCCAATCGGTAAATGTTTGATTCGAGCCGATTCAAATCGATTCGCCAGCTTCCGTTCTCTCCAGCGTTTGCAGCCAGTGAAAGGGCGGGAAGCGCTGGTCAAGCCAGGATCAACCGTTCGACAGCGAAAGAAGGTCTCCTACGCCAAAAAAACGTGCTGTTATACAGTGCCGACAATCAGGCGCACACGAATACGCTCCGTCTCGGCACGGGGACTCCTGCTCGGAGAAATACATCTTCCTAATCCATTGTATTCCTTCCGGGCAATTTCGTTTTTCGCGGCGTTCACAGAATGGCAATCAAAGCCGGGAAACGGCGCAGAGCGAGCGGCGCAACCAAATGCGCAAAGCAATATCCCGCGGTTTCCTTGGGCGGGGTCTCCTCTCTCCGGTGCAGGCAGCGGATTCAAGGTTCTGGCGGGCTACGAGTCCGGAAGGGGGTGTAAATCCAGCGCCTGTACTCCAGCCACCTGGAATGCCTCGGCCATGGTTCTAACAACATCCACCCTATTGCGGGTTGAGCTTCCGAGCATCTCAAACATCCGCGTCATGCCGAAGATTTCGTCCTGCGGCGCGACGACGATTCGTAGAAAGCTGTCTGGAACGAGGGGAGGAGCCGAGGCCAATTGATTGACGCCGCTTGCGGTGACCTGGAAGGAGTCGACCCCGGTGAAGTCAGTGATACTTGAGCAGCTTCCGTTGCTGGCAATCCACGCACGCACCTGATCGAAACGACTCAGAAGCACGTCATCGGTGACGATGCCTTCAAATCGTATGTAGAGGACCCGGTGCAGTTCGTCGAAGCTCAGGAAAACTCCCATCGGGGATCTCCAGCAGACACATCCTGATAGCGGCATTGTCCGCTCGGATTGCAAGAGTTGCAACCTCTATTCCCGCAGTGTGAACCAAAGTCTTAATCGTAAACGATTGTACCGCGCCACAAGGGAGTGGAATCAGCGGCGAAGGCAAAAGGAAAGAGAGCGGTTTCAAAGCGAAACTTTTTTACCGGAGTGGGTTTTGAATAATCACAGAACATCGAGGTCTGGAACATGTTAAAGAGAACGATAATCACGCTATTCGGTCTGGTGATTGCACTCGCCCTGGTGGCACCGCCCAAGGCCAGCGCGCAGGTACGGGTCGGGGTTGGCATTGGCGTCCCGTACGGGTATGTAGGAGTCGGGCCGGCCCCCTATGCTTACGGATATCCCTATGCATATTCGCCTTGCTATAACGGCTACTACGGCTATTACGGTTGCGCCTACCCATACTACGGAGGGGCGTTCATCGGTGGCGGCTGGTACGGCAGAGGCTATGGCTATGGATATGGCCGGGGCTACGGAATTGGCCGGGGTGGATATGCTCGCGGCGGCGGTGGTGGATATGCCCGTGGCGGTGGTGGCGGATATGCCCGCGGTGGTGGCGGCGGATACGCCCGTGGTGGTGGTGGATACGCCCGTGGTGGTGGTGGTGGACGGGGCGGTGGTGGCCGCAGGTAGCTGCTTACTTCCGTTCTTGCTTAACTGCCCCTTCAGCCCGCACGGGTTGAAGGGGCAATCTATTTCAGCAAGCGCTACAGCAGACCACCCGTCTGCAGAGTCAGAGCGCTGAGAGCCATTTCCAGCTTTGTGATGGCCTCATCCAGTTCCGGATGCTGCCCTAACCGCAGCCGCAGAGCTTTCAGGAGCTGGTGCGCGTCTGCGACCTGCTCTGCCGGTTTGCTCGGGGATGCCGATGGTGTGGGCACATTGTTCGGGTTCATTGGGCACTCTCCATGTCAGCTACCATTATCCGCCACTGGGCGCTTATGTAGAAGCTGACGGGGTAAATCTCCCGACAATCTCCGCACCTGCCGCAGACGCTGAGCCAAACAAGGGAGCCCCCAAGCTGCCCGGGTTAGACCGTCGCTGGAAACCAGGTGTCCTGTGCGATCAGCTCCTCTTCGATATCGTGCGGTTGGTGCAGCACACCCTTTGGAACTCTTATGAATGAACCGGCGCTGACCGGCACCTCTCCGACATTGTCGATCCAGATGGTCGCTTTTCCCTGGATGACGTAGAGGATGTCGTCGGCTTCGTGGGTATGTTTGGGAATCTCCGCGCCGACATGCCAACGGACTAGGGCGTACGTCAGGTCTATCCCATCATCTTTCTTGGACAGCAGGTAGGCGATCTCGACACCTTTGAACTTTGGATGGGGGGCCCAGTCTACCGCAGCTGCTTCAACAACCTTAAATTGCGCCAATTCCAGCGCCGATGTGCTCATAGGTAAAACCTCCGGCCAGCCAAAGCGCAGGCGGGCTGTTGGATTCAATACGCGATTTGAAAACAATGCGCGGTGAGCTACGTCATGGCCGTCTGTGACGGGGATCGAAATCGTGGACAATATGAGACTTGTGAGCGAAGATGTCGGCAACATTTTTCCAGAGTTTCTGAAAGCACGATTCTGAGAGAGGGTTGACCATGCCTTGGTTTCATAACTACTCAGCGGTTGGAAATAGCCTTGGACTAACTGCATTGGTGGTCTCGATTCCGATTTTCTTCCTGTTCTGGGCACTTGCGTTCAAGAGGATGAAGGGCCACGTCGCCGGCCTGTTAACACTGCTCCTCACTCTGATTGTTACCATTGCCGCGTACCACATGCCGGTGAGCGCCGCAATTTCAGCAGCCGTACTGGGGATGGTGAACGGCCTGTTTCCCATCGGCTGGATCATCCTGACGGCGGTGTTTTTCTACAACCTAACGGTGGACGCCGGGCAGTTTGACGTCATTAAGAATTCCATCTCATCAATCTCAACCGACCGGCGTCTACAGGCGTTGTTCATAGCATTCTGCTTCTCTGCATTCATGGAGGGAGTTTCCGGGCAGGGAGCGCCGGTTGCGGTTGCCGCCGCCATGCTGATTGGACTCGGCTTCGCACCGCTTTCCGCCGCAATTGTCTGCCTGGTTGCGAATACACCCCCCGTCCCCTTCGGGCCAGTGGGAGTGCCGACGGCGATGATGATTTCGGTAACGAAGATCAATGATCGAGTACTGACGAGGGCCATCGGTCTCGACATGTGCATCATGGCCCTTATTATTCCCTTCTTTATGCTGATTGTGCTGGCAGGATGGAAAAAGACCTTCGAAGTGGTGCCAGCGGCACTTGTTGCCGGAGTCAGTTACGCCATTACCTGTTACCTGGTTACGCAGTACGTGGGAAATGAACTTCCCGCCATCCTCTCCTCGTTCGCATCCATGTTGTGCCTCGTGGTCTTTCTCAAATTCTGGAAGCCGGCGAAGATCTGGCGCTTTCCGAATGATCCAGCCGTGACCGAGGAGACCTCAGCAAAATACTCCGCCGGAGAGGTTCTTAAGGCGTGGTCGCCTTTTGTGGTGCTGATGGTGATTATGGGCGTTTGGGGCATACCAGCCTTTAAGCTGTTTGTTCTGAACAAACTGCACTGGTTCGTCAATATTCCTGCATGGCCCTGGCTGGATGGAGTGGTATTCCGCTCAGCGCCGATCGTGGCAAAGCCGGCGAAATATGCAGCGAACTACCGCTGGGAATTCTTTACGGCCGCCGGAACCGCGATGATGATTTCATCTCTGGTAGCGATGGTGATTCTTAGGATCAGTCCGTCGCGCGGAGTACGGGTGTTCAAGAAAACCTTCAAGCAGCTTTCATTTGCGCTCGTAACCCTGGCGTCCGTGCTCGGCATCGCCTTCCTGGCGAACTACTCCGGCATGTCGTACAGCTTGGGGCTGGCTTTTGCGTACTATACGGGACACGCATTTCCAGCGGTTTCTCCCGTGATTGGCTGGCTCGGCGTATTCCTCACCGGGTCGGTTACTTCTTCGGCAGCGTTATTTGGAAAACTACAACAAGTGACGGCCGTCCAGATCGGCGTCAACCCGGTGCTTACAACTTCCGCCAATCTTTTCGGCGGGGTAGTGGGCAAACTGATTTCACCGCAATCGATTGCGATCGCTTGTGCAGCTACCGGACTGGTAGGACGTGAAACGGATATCTTCCGGAGCACGTTTCGTTATTCCCTTATATTGCTGGCAATTGTGATCGCGATCGTTCTGCTTCAAGCTTATGTGATCCCCGGGATGGTGCCGACAGACATTCTTTCCGCGGCACAGCCGGTTTAGAAATCGACGGATTGGTGATTCGCCAGCCATGGCCGCGCGCCTCGGCGGTCATGGCTGGAGTTGACCTGCCCACTGTGGCACAATTGATCAGCCGCCTTCGCCGCTTGCAGTATTGTGGGGATCAAGAGAGCGGGAGAGATATTCGAAGGCATCTGCGGGGATGGTGAAATGGCAGACACACTAGCCTTAGGAGCTAGCGCCGCAAGGCATGGGGGTTCAAGTCCCCCTCCCCGCACCAAAGAAAAGCTCTCAATATCGCTGCTGAAACGTATGTCCGGCGGGCGACAGAGAAGTTGGAATGCTTGGAGCAGCTCAAGACGAAGCTCATTCCGCGCCCTCGGCGGGGCAGCGACTAGCGTCAGTTTGATTTATTTTCAGCCCAATTTTTTGCAGGCAACCTTCCAGAGTCGACGGGCATCCATCAATGCAACAGCAGTAACACCGGGCGCAGTTCCGCAGGACTCGGCAGCGTAAAGTTGTGCTGCTCCTTCAAAGTTAGACCTCCAATTGAAGTATCCACGATTTGATTCCTGCCCAAAAATCCCCCGCCCGGGGTGTGTCCAGGCGGGGCGGCTGGACAATTGACCTCGGCTCCTGCCATGAGGTGCAGTAACGCATCCAGTCCTAAGTAATTCATCCGGAAGGCCGATGCTGCCCGCGCGATGAGTTTGGCGTGATAGGTTACGCCGGTAGCTGCGAGCGCCAGTTGAATCAATATAAGCTGAATCGAGCAAGTTGAATTCCGCCGCGTGGCCGGGAGGGATGATATCGTGGAAAGATATTTATGTCGCTGATTCAACCCTTCCGAGCGTACCGGCCCAAGGCCGAATTCGCGGTCCGCGTGGCCTCTGTTCCCTATGACGTCGTCAGTACGGCTGAGGCGCGCCAGTTGGCCGAGGGCAATCCATACTCGTTTTTGCACGTCTGCCGGCCCGAAATCGATTTCCCTGAAGGCATTGATGAGCACGATGATCGCGTCTATGTTGCGGGCGCGGCGAATCTGAAGAAACTTATCGCCGACGGCATTCTGGCGCGTGAGGCCGAGGATTCACTCTACGTCTACCAGCAGCGCATGGGAGAGCACGTACAGGCCGGACTGGTGGCGCTATGTTCGGTCCGGGAGTACGAGGAGAACCGGATCAAGAAACACGAATTCACGCGGCGCGATAAGGAAGACGACCGGACACGGCACGTCACCGAGCAGAACGCCAACGCCGAGCCGGTGTTTCTTACTTACAGGGCCCTGACGGAGATCGATGGCATCGTGGACGGGGTACGCGCCTCCGAGCCTCTGCACGACATCACGACGCCGGATGGGATCGCTCATACCATCTGGAGAATTGCCGACCCGGCGACGATCGCGAGGTTGATCGAATTGTTCCGTACGGTCAAGGCGCTCTACATCGCCGACGGCCATCACCGGACAGCCTCCGCGGTTCGGTACGCTCAAGCCTGCCGCGCTCGCAATCCGCAGAGCACGGGCAATGAGCCGTATGAGTTCTTTATGGCCGTGGTCTTCCCGCATAATCAGCTCAAGATTTTCGATTACAACCGGGTCGTCAAGGATTTGAACGGCCTCACACCGGAAGATCTTCTAGGCAAAATCGGGGAGAAGTTCGAGGTAAGCTCCGCCGTGAAGCGGCAACCGTCCCAGGCTGCGAGCTTCGGAATGTACCTGCAAGGGAAGTGGTACACATTGAAGGCGCGCGCCGGAAGCTATCCGGTTGAAGACCCGATCAAACGGCTCGATGTCAGCATTCTCCAGGACAACCTGCTTTCTCCGCTGCTCGGCATTCACGACCAGCGCACGGACAAGAGGATCGACTTCGTCGGCGGAATTCGCGGCATGGACGAACTGGAACGCCGGGTGAAAGAAGGCTATGCGGTTGCCTTTTCGCTCTATCCGACCTCGCTGGATCAACTGATCGATGTGGCCGATGCCGGTGAGATCATGCCGCCCAAGTCCACATGGTTTGAGCCGAAGCTGCGGTCAGGGCTGCTGGTGCGGCTCTACGGGTAGCGCCTAAACACATCGCGGTTCCTTGCGTTCCCGGCGGTGCTTCAGAAAAGAAATTCCATTGAGGAAGAGCACTTTGTTAGAATTCTGGACAAGGCCATCTTCCCGGATGAGCCCACCTCAGCCGATTCAGCGGAGATTTTGCTTGCTAAACACGATTCCAAGAAGGCAGCGTTGTCAGCAATCGTGGTCATCCCGCATTTCGGCGCGATCGTGCATGATATCCGCGAAGTAGGGTCCCCGCAGAGCTTTTGTGATGCCGGCTCGGCCGCACGGTGGTTGAGTCCGCATTGTCCTTTCGAACCGCGGCTTGCCGCGCATTCATCTTCAGGAGAAGGCTTTATGTTCCGCAAGACTCGTCTCTTTACCCCAGGTCCGACACCCCTGCTGCCGGCGGCGCAATTCGCCATGGCGGCGGCGGATCTTCATCACCGCACACCCGAGTTTCGTGCGCTCTACCTCAAGGTCCTGGCGCAGTTGAAGGTCTTCATCGGTACGAGCAATGATGTGGTCGTGCTTGCCTCCTCGGGAACGGGAGCCATGGAAGCCGCGGTCAGCAATCTGACCAGCCCCGGCGACAAGGTTCTTGTCCTGAGCGCGGGAAAGTTCGGCGAGCGCTGGGTTTCGCTTGCCAAGGCTTTCCACTGCGAAACTGTCGTGCTTTCCAAACCTTACGGGCAGACCTTTCCGATAAAGGAAGTTCAAGCCCTGCTGACGCCGGAGGTGAAGGCCGTTTTTGTGCAGGCCACGGAAACCTCGACGGGCGTGCGCCACGATGTGGCTGCGCTGGCCAGGTTGGTGAAGGGAAGCGATGCGCTGCTGGTGGTTGACGCCATCACCGGACTCGGCACTACGGCATTCAACGTGGATGGTGATGGGATTGACGTAATCATCGGCGGTTCGCAGAAGGCGCTGATGATTCCTCCGGGGCTTGCCTATGTGGCCGCCAGCGAGCGAGCCTGGGCTCGCATGGAGACCAGCAAGCAGCCGCGCTATTACTTCGATCTGCGCAAGGAGCGAAAGTCGTGCGCCAAGGGAGAGAGCGCGTACACGCCATCCGTCGCGTTGATCGCAGCCATGGGTGCGGCGCTCGATTACCTGGAGCAGCAGGGAAGCGGCGACCTCGCGCGGGGACGCGACCTGCTGATTGCCAATGCCGAGTTGAGCGCGCTGTGCATGAGGAGCGCTGCCGCGGCACTTGGTCTCGAACTGTTTTCCAACGCGCACGCAGCCGCGGTCACCGCCCTGAAAGCGCCTGAGGGCGTCTCTTCGAGCGATCTGGTCAAGGGCTTCAAGAAGGAGTTTGCCGGGGTGCTCTCCGACGGACAGGGTGAAATGAAGGGCCAGATCCTGCGCGTCGCCCACATCGGCTATCTCGATTACCTTGACTGCATCGCCATTATTGCGGGGATCGAACAGGTACTGGCTCAACTCAAACCGGGGAGCTTCCAGTATGGCGATGGCCTCCGCGCCGCGCAGCTTGTTTATGCGGAAGCCCGCAAGAACGGAGAGAAGCCGTGAAGATTGTCGTAGCAGAAAAGATCGCGGGTGCAGCGATGAAGGTGCTGGAGGCAATTCCTAACAGCACGGTCATCACGCCCGAAGAGTTTGCGCTCGATCCAAAGCTTGCCGTGTCGGACGCCGATGCACTCATCGTGCGCTCGGCCGTGCAGGCGGACGCAGGGCTCATCGAAGCCGCCAAGAGTATCCGGGTCATCGGCCGCGCCGGAGTTGGCGTGGATAACATCGATGTCGAGGTCGCCACGCGCCGCGGCATTGTGGTGATGAACGCGCCTGGAGCCAGCGCCGTTTCGGTAGCGGAGCTCACGCTTGGCCTGATGATCGGCATGGCCCGGCATATCCCGCGGGCGGACCATAGCACACGCGCCGGTAAGTGGGAAAAGAAGAATCTGCAGGGTACGGAGTTGGCCGGCAAGACGCTCGGCATCATCGGTCTGGGCAGGATTGGCACGGAAACCGCGCTTCGCGCGCGCGCCTTCGGCATGCGACTCATCGGCAGCGACCCGTACCTGTCACCCGCGCGCGCCAAGGAGCTGGGCATCGAGCTGCTCTCGATCGATGCGCTTTACGCCCAGGCTGACTACATTTCACTGCACCTGGCGCTGACTCACCAGAGCGCAGGAATGATCGACGCCGAGTCCATCGCCAAAATGAAGCCCGGCGTGCGTTTGGTGAACTGCGCTCGTGGGGAGCTGGTGGATGAAGCCGCAGTGGAAGCCGCGCTGCGCTCCGGACATATCGCCGCTGCCGCGCTGGATGTTTTCAGCGAGGAGCCGACCCGCAACGCAGCCCTGCTCTCGGCTCCCAATCTGCTGGCTACGCCACACCTTGGCGCATCCACAAAGGAGGGTCAGGAGGCGGTCGGTATTCAGATTGCGAAGCAGGTACGCGACTATTTGCAGCAGGGCATCGCGCAGAATGCGGTGAATTTGCCGTCGCTCTCCGACGTGGAATACAAGCAGATCAAGCCATACATGGCACTGGCCGGGAAACTGGGCCGCTTTGCAGCACAGTTGTTCGCCTCCAACCTGGAGAAGATCGACGTAAGATTCGAGGGCGAGATTGGCGCATGGAAGACGCAGCTGATTCGCAGCGCCGCCGTCGCCGCAATTCTCCAGTCGGAAACCGAAGAACCCACCAACATCATCAATGCGGAGGCCGCGGCGGAAGAGCGGGGTGTGGTGGTCCACGAGACTCGTGCCGAGCGCGATGCCCGCGTCAATTTGATTCATCTCAAACTCACCGGTTCCACCGGCTCGGTCGAATGCAGCGGCGCCATCGTTCGCGGCTCTTCGCCACGTTTGATCCAGCTCAATGGCATCGACATTGAGTCGCAACTCGAGGGGACGTTCATCGTGGTAGGCAACGCGGATGCGCCCGGCGTGGTCGGCTCAATCGGAACTTTGCTGGGCAAGCATGGCATCAATATCGCGCGGCTGTCGCTCGGCCGCGAGGATGGCCAGGCGCTGGCCATCGTGCAGGTCGATGAAGGCGTACCCTCCGAGGTGCTCACGGCGCTGCGCCGTCTCTCGTGGGTGCAGAAGGTAGCCAGCATCAAGGTATAACTGCTGCATCTGAGACACGAGGCCAGTTAGCGAACGGCCTCGTGTTTCAACTTCTTGTACATCTTGAATTTCAGCGCTGGTCAGCGCCGCGCGTCTTCTTTTAGAATAAAGTTCTCTGATGGCATTTGATCAAACGTTCTATATCGATTCAGCGCAGAAGTTTGATGGTTTACTGCGCAAGCTCTCAACCCAGACCGTCATTGGCCTTGACACGGAATTTATCTCCGAGGGCCGCTACGAGCCCGAACTCTGTTTGGTGCAGCTCTCCACAGCGGAAGACATTTTCATTGTCGATCCCATTGTATTGCCCGGCCTCCGGCGCATGTGGGAGTTGCTCGCCTCGCCCGGCCACGAAATCGTTACCGTCGCCGCCCGCCAGGAAATCAAGTTCTGCGCCAAAGGGGCCGGCGCTGCTCCGGCCTGCGTACTTGATCTGCAAGTCGGCGCCGGTCTGCTCGGCTACGGATACCCGCTCTCGCACACCAATCTCTGCCTACGGATATTGAACGCGCGCGTTAACGGCGGTGAAAGTTTTACCGACTGGCGCAAGCGTCCTCTTCGTCCGGTGCAGCTTGAGTACGCTGCCGACGACGTGCGCTACCTGCTGCCGATGCGAGAGAAGATTCTGGCGCGCGCACAGAAGTTGAATCGTACAAACTGGGTCCGCGGCGAATGCGACCGGCTGGTGAAAAACGTGATGCGCGATGATGAGCGCTGGAGAATCTCCGGCAGCGCGCGCCTTAGCCGCCGTCAGCTCGCCGTGCTCAGAGAGGTGTGGCGCTGGCGCGACCGGCAGGCCAGCGGCCTCAATGTTCCGGTGGCGCGAGTGATCGGCGACAGCATGCTGATTGAGGTGGCTCGCCGTTCGCCGGCAACCATCGAGGACCTGTTCTCAATTCGCGGTCTGGACAGCAGGTTACTGCGCAAGGCGGAGCAGGGCGTAGTGGACGCGGTTGCCGCAGCTCGCTCGATACCGGATGCCGATCTTCCCGGCAACGAGCGGCGCGATGACCCTCCGCAGGTTGCGGTGTTGACGAAACTACTCTCGGTGGCCGTGAGCAATCTTGCCGCAGAAGCCGACGTGGATACCGCGTTGCTGGCGACCACCAGCGATCTGCAAGAGATCGTGCGATGGTTTCTCGATAAGAACGGCGTACCCTGTCCTGAGGTCCTGGAGGGATGGCGGGGCGAAATCCTGAATGAGTCGCTGATTGGATTTCTGGAAGGCAGGAGAGTTGTCCGGGTTGGTGATGTCCGCCGCCCCAACCCCCTCATCTTCGAGTCCTACGCCAAGAAGTAGTTTCCCGGAGACCCGTTGCGGGCAGCGCTACATCCTGCTCCAGATGCGCCATACCCACAGGCCAGCCATCAGCAGCAGGAGAAGCCCGCTGCATGCGGCAAGGATGTTTATGAACGGACGCACCCGGTTCATCCGCAGCATGAGTTGCTTCTGTTCGTTCTCCAGGTGCGATTCCGCGCTGTCCAGAAAGATCTGATCGTCCTCGTGCATGGAGAGCGCACTGCGATAAATCAGCACGATCACGAGCGCTATCGTCAGTACTGCCCAAAGCGTCAAGAGTACGGACATTGGTTCCATACAGCCACCTTTGGCGCCAACCAGCGCCTCCCCTGGAATGTCCCGCGCCTGTCCCGGAGCCGAGGCAGAGCTGGTGGCAGACATTATAGGCACGATTTCCTCTGGAGTTTAGTGGTTTATTTCAACCCGTATCCCGCAGGTCAAGCCAACTTGGGCGCGACCTTTTGCAAGATGAGGACAATTTTGCGACCTCAGTATTTCTGCCCGCATCAAACTTAACAGAGATGAATTCCGGGTATAGCGTCACAATGGCCTGTGACATAGTATGCTGGAATTTTGCTATACTAGTTCATTACCCGAGGAGAAAAGTCCGCATGTCCACAACCACGTCAACTCCTGAAGTTAAGAACGCTCCTCTTACCCTCACCCCGGCGGCGATCGCCAAGGTGAAGGAGATCATGGCTCAGCAGACTCCGATTCCGACCAGTCTACGCGTGGGCGTTGTAGGTGGCGGCTGCTCCGGATTCTCGTACAGCATGCAGTTTGAAAATGGCCCCGGAGCCATGGATAAGACCTTCGAGTTCGATGGCCTCAACGTGATTATCGATGCAACCTCGCTCATGTACCTGCAGGGCGCGAGCGTTGACTATGTCGAGACGCTGGAAGGCGCCGGCTTCAAGTTTGAAAATCCGAACGTCAAGAGCACCTGCGGCTGCGGCTCCTCATTCAGCGTATAGTCCCAGCTCTTCCGTAGAGAATCAAAACCTCGTCCTGCGACGGGGTTTGTTTTTGCGCTCAGACTGAGGGGGCGGAGACTCTTACTGAGTAGGTGCGGAAGGCGCAGGCGTGGAAGGCGTGGACGGCGTCAGCGTGGACGGCTGATTCGACAAACTGAAGCCAGGGGTTGCTGTGGTGCCTGTCCCAGTGGCGGGCGAGTTGCTGTTCGTAGGGTTGAGTCCAGTGCCGCTGGTCGCGCCTAGAAACATGTTCGGATTGTAAGGTCCGACCAGCAACTGGCCTCTGTCCTGGGTCGGATCGTAGATGAAGAACCACTCGTTGTA
Organism: Candidatus Korobacteraceae bacterium; assembly: GCA_049521655.1. Classification (GTDB taxonomy): domain Bacteria; phylum Acidobacteriota; class Terriglobia; order Terriglobales; family Acidobacteriaceae; genus TOLSYN. The sequence goes on along the minus strand of JBEKOO010000035.1, from coordinate 41,395 downwards.
CTTCGTTTTATCGCCGAAGGAGTGAATTCCTTCGGCCTTCATTTTGCTTACAACTCCCAGTACTGCTCCACCGCCAAGCACCTGGCCACCGGTAGCGGCATTGTTGCTCGTTCCCGTGCCGCCGGTCGCGGTGGTTGTTCCGGTTAGAGTGGTCGCGCCGCTGTTCGTTCCCGTATCGGTTGTGCCGGCGGTGGTCGTCCCCGCGCTCGTTCCGGTGTCGGTTGTTCCAGTGCCAGTTGAGCCGGGGGCGGTTGTTCCAGCGCCGGTCGTTCCGCTTGTGACGCCGTTGATGCCCTGACTGGTTCCGCTCGTGTTGCTGCTGGGGCTTGCGGAATTTGTCTGGCCAAATGCGCTGCTGCCGCCTGTTCCAACGGCGCTGCTGCCGGCGGCGCCGAAGGCAGTTTGCGTTCCAATTCCTGCCGCCGGCGCTAGCCCCCCGCCTGCCTTCAACGTAATGTCGGTGAGATGAACCAGCTTCCAAGCTCCATCGGGAGACATCGGATCTTTGTACCTCTTGCGGAGGTAGCGGATGTTATTCGCCTTTTCCAACTGCTCGATTGAAGTTGGATATGTGCCGTTCTTCTTGTAATAGCGCTTGATTGCCCGTGAGTACTGATCGCCGCGGTGCATCATTTCCACCTCGCGGTCGCGTATGATGCCGCGCCGGTAGTTCCGCGCTACTCCCAGCATCATAATCGTCAGTACCGCGACGGCAATCATCAGGAACAGCAGCATGTAGCCGGAGTCCTTGCGCTTATCGCCCGCGCGCCGCATTCTGATCCTCGCGATCAATCCTACCCCTGCTTTAAAGAAATGGTCTGGCGGTTGTTGTTCAGCAGATCTTCCACTTCCACCTCGGTCGGTGAGATGCGTACGATCTTGTAACGCCGGTTCACCACGTCTCCCTCGTGCGCGATCCAGACGTCGTCGCCCTGGGAGAGGAATGCTTTCGGCTTTTCACCCTTGCCGTTGCTGATTCCAAAATAGCTCAGGAGAATCTTTGGCGGAGGGGGAGGAAGCTGGGCAGTCAGTTTTGCCGCTTCCTGTTGCTGGCGGATCAGTGGCGATATTTTCGCCTTAGAAATCTCCACCGGCTCCGGCCCGGTGCGAAAGATGTTCGTTCCCTTACCCTCGTATTTCACTTTTTCGGAGTTTTCCAGCAGATCCAGGCGGAGCCGCGGATCGAGCGACTCGCTTGCCAGCCGGGTCTTTCCTTTTCCCGAAGATGCTCCCGTCGCTGTACCCGACGCCGGCGAGGGGCCACTAGCTGGCATCAAGGCCCAAGCCACGCAAATTATCGCCACGATGACCAGCACAATTGCAATGCGCGTTTTGATCTTGCTGTCCGCTACCGCCTTCATGCAGCGCTCCGTAAGAATGTGGACAAGTGAACCGAAACCGTCAATGAATCGCCCTGCATTCCTCCAAAAGTAACGGCGTCGATCAGGAGCATCATCTTCTGCCGTTCAACCGCATTGATGAACCGGATATCCTGCTCGTAGCTGCCATGCACCTGAATCGTAATGCCGACGCCGTCGTATTGCGGCGGAGCGTCTTTCTCGGCGTGCGCGTCGTACTTCACATCGGAGACGTTCACCCCGGCTTCCGTCGCTATTTTTGATATCTGCTCGGACATCACCGAGTAACGCTGGGCCACTCGCTCGTCGTCGAATTTTGTTTCCTCTTCGTGAGCCGTCGCAATCTTCTTGTCCATGCCCTGGACTGGAGCCGCGGCCTTTGTCTTCTCGATCTTCTCCATCCGCAGCCGTTCAAATTCCTGTTCCCGTGCACCGGCCGAGCGGCCAGCGGGAGAGACCAGCAGGACAATCGCGGCCAAGTCAAACAAAAGCAGCACTCCTACCGCCAGCAGAAGTTGGGTCCGCACATCCCTGAAGTCAACGGTCATGGCGATCCCCTTTGGTTTTCGCAACCTTGGTTTCCGCTGTCCGGGGTTGTCCTTCAGGAGTGCGCCTGGGTACGTAGAGTGCCGACATCTGAAATTTCACCGTATCCGGATTCAGCTTCTCGTGTACCTGGCTTTCTTCCGTAATTCGGGCATTGTGAAATGAAGGTGACTGCTCCAACCTTTTCACCAGTTCCACGGCAGCATCGCGCGAAGTTCCCGCGACCGTCAAGTGTACTTCCACTGTACTGGTATTGCTCTGCAACTCCGGCGAAATCGAAATTACATGCAGCTTTGGCGGCATGATCTGCTCGAGTTGCATGAACACGCGCGTCCACGAGAACGATTTGCGCGCGATCAATCTGTTGAGAAACTTCGAAGTTTCAACCACCGACTGATTCTGCGGAAGCCCCAACTCTGTCACGGCGTCGTCATGCTGCCGGTCCAGCACGGCGATTTCCGACTTCAGCGCGGAGATTCTTGCGTTCACATCGCGCGATTGCCGCCAAGAGGAAACCGCGGTCCACACCAGCACAATCGTACACACCGCAAGCAGCAGAACCAGTCCGCCCCAGCGCAGCAAGGCTCGGCGGACATCCTGGTAAGGCTTTGTCGCCAGATTGATGTTCAGTCGCACCGTTACAGCCCTCTTTCCTATTATCTAAAGCAGAGCTCCAATCGCTCCCGCAAAATCGTTGCGCAGGTTTCCGGAGACGACGCTCGATTCGATCAGCTCCCTGACCCTTACGCCGGTCTGCTGCTCCAATACGCCTGACAACTCACGCAGTTCCGGCACTCCGCACACCAACAATTGCTCCACGCTCGCACCGTAATTATCCTGGAAGTACACCAGCGAAGGATAGATGTCGTCGGCCATGCGCTCGGCTGTCAGTGTTCCTGCTCCTGCCCCTTCAAGGATTCGGAAGAGCAACAGCTGGCCATCTTTTACCACGGCGATTGAAGCCGAGTCCCCCGCCATCTTGAGTAGCATCGTGGGCTTTTCCTCATTCACGGCCCCCAGCGCTCCCAGGCTGGAAGGCAGCACAACGCCTGGCGAGCAACCAGCGGCGCGGAATGCCGACTCGTACTCCTCCAGCACGTTCTGTAGCACAACTGAGGCCACCACGTGTAAGCCTTGCGCAGTCTGCTGCGCGTCAAAGCTCAGCGCGGCCTTTTCGATATCAAACGGCAGCGATTTGCGTAGCCGGAATCGAACCGCCGCATCGGCCTCCTGACGCTTCTCAGGCAGGGAATCGAAATCCAGCAGGGTCACGCGCACGGCCGAATCCGGCAGCACCGCGATCACGTCCTGGCCGCGCCCACCAACGCTGGATAACGCCTGTTCAATCGCTTTGATCAATACGTGTGCATCCTGCACGTTTTGCGCGTTGAGTGAAGGCGTCACGGCCCCAGCCGCCAACACATGCGAGTTTATCGCTCCGATCTTGTTGGGGTTGCCTTCCGAGCGCACCGCGGCTACGCCCTCTGCTGTGACTTCGCAGGCGATGTGTGGCAGGCGACGTGTATTTTTTTTTTCGGCCATTAGCGGGTTGTCTCGATGAACGTGACTTTGTTGATCTCTTTCAATGTTGAAATTCCGGCGCGCACTTTATCCAGCGCCGCCTCGCGCAGAAAATGCATTCCTTCTTCCCGCGCCGCGCGCCGTATCTCCGAACTGGGCCGCCGCTCCAATATCAATTCGCGGATGTGATCGGTCAGATCCAGCAACTCGTGAATCGCGGTTCTGCCGTGGAATCCGGTTCCCCCGCACTCGATGCATCCGGGCCCCTCGTAGAACGGTATGCTGTGCCACTCCTCCGGTTTCAGTCCGGCGGCTTCCAACTGATCGTCGCTGTACCGCACCTCCTGCTTGCAGTGCGGGCAAATCAGCCGTATCAGCCGCTGCGCCAGAATGCAGTTCAACGAGGAAACAAAGTTGTACGGCTCGACGCCCATATTCAGAAAGCGCCCGATGACGTCCACCACGTTGTTGGCGTGAACGGTGGTGAATACCAAGTGCCCGGTCAGAGCCGAGTTGATGGCGATCTGCGCCGTCTCCTGGTCACGGATTTCGCCCACCATGATCTTATCCGGGTCGTGGCGCAGAATCGAGCGCAGTCCGCGGGCGAAGGTCAGCCCCTTCTTCTCGTTCACCGGAATCTGCGTGATCCCGCGCAACTGGTACTCCACCGGATCCTCGATGGTGATGATCTTGTCTTCGTCAGACTTGATCTCATTCAGCGCGGCGTACAGGGTTGTGGTTTTGCCGGAGCCGGTAGGACCGGTTACGAGCACCATTCCATACGGCTCCGCGATGTATTGCCGAAATTTCTTGATGTCGTAGTCGCTGAAGCCCACCACGTCCAGAGTCAACTTCTGGAACTTCTCGCTCATCGACTCTTTGTCCAGCACGCGGAGAACGGCATCCTCGCCGTGGATGCTGGGCATGATCGAGACGCGGAAATCGATGAAGCGTGCGTTGTAGCGCACCCGGAAGCGTCCATCCTGGGGCACGCGCCGTTCTGCGATATCCAATTCGCTCATCACCTTGATGCGCGAAATAATGGTCGAGTGATGTTCCTTGGCAATCGGCTTCATCGCCTCCTGGAGAACGCCGTCGATGCGGTACTTGATGACCACGCAGTCGTCGCGCGTCTCTATGTGAATATCGCTGGCGCGCCGCTGCAGGGCCGTAAAGATGGTTGTATCCACCAGCCGGATGATCGGGCTGATCTCGCTTTCCGCGGTCAGCTTCTCGATCGAGATGGTTTCATCGCCGTTAGCGTCATCTTCATGGACTACATCCAGCGTGAAGGTTTCGCCGGCCTCGTCCAGCACGCGCTGCGACTGTTCGGTTTTCTTCAGAATGTCGGTGATCTCAGTTAGAGTCGCGACCCGCGGAACCACCCTGCGGTTCAGCAACAGGCTGATCTCGTCGATCACCATCAACTGGCTTGGATCGGCGAGGGCGATCGCTAACCGGCCGTCTTCCAGCTCCTGCAGTGGAATAAAGTTAAACCGGAACATCAGCTCTACCGGAACCTTCCGGAAGAGCTCATGCTGAATTTTGAATCCCTTCAGCTCAACATACTCGCAGCGATAGCGGCGCGCCTGCTCGATTGCCCGCTTCTGCTCATCGTTCGCGTCTGGGACCGGTTCTACAAAAAGCTGTTGTGGCATAATCCTCGTTGCGTTTCTTGCAGTTGAGCGCGCACTGGTTGCGCGTGAATCCTATCCTTGTAGCTCTCGGTTAGCCTGCGGTGAAGCTGAAGATTGGCAGGTAAAGCGAGATCAGAATAAAGCCGACGACGACACCCATGAAGACAAGAATTGCCGGTTCAATCAGCGACATTGCCGCTGAAAGCGCCGACTGCACGTCCTCTTCGTAAAACTCCGCAATGGAACTCAGCATCGTTGGCAATGCGCCTGTTGCTTCTCCCACCTCCACCATCTCCACGGCCAGGTCCGGGAACACTTCGGTCTTCTCAAGGCTCTGCGCCAGAGACTGGCCTTCGCGCACCCTCTTGGACGCATCGTCGATGCCGTTCACGATGAGGCGGCTGGACATCGATTGTCCCGCTGTCTCCAGGGCCGTAACCAGCGGCAGACCTCCGGAGAGCAGGGTCGACATCATGCGGGAGAAAACTGCAATCTGGTATCGCTGCCAGATGCTCCCAAGGATGGGCGTATTCAGCTTGATTCTGTCCAGAATCTCCGCACCCTGTCGCGTTTTGGCCCAGCGCTTCAGCAACAGATAAATCACAACCAGTGCAATCACGATTAACGGCAGGTACTTCTTGGCGGTCATCGCCGTGCTGATTGTGAACTCCGTCATCGGCGGTAGTTTCTGGCCAAGATCGGAAAATAACTCGGAAAACTTCGGAATCACGAACGTCACCAGCATGGTGATCAACCCGAAGACACCTATCACCAGGATTACTGGATATACCAGCGAGGCGATCAGCTTCTTGCGAAAGCTCAGGGACAGGCGCTGGAACGAGACATAACGCGTCAGAACCTCGTCCAGATTGCCGCTCTTCTCGCCCGCCATCAGAGTCGTCGAATATATCTTTGGGAACGCGCCCTGTTTTTCAAAGGCGTCCGAGATGAGTTCTCCGCCCTTGGTCCGGTCGCGGACGTCTTCCAGCAGCATCCGGAAGTACTGGTTTCGCTGCCGTTTTGCGAGCAACTCCAGGGCCTGCACGATTGGCAGACCGGCGCGCACCAGGGTCAAGAATTGCTGATTGAATATGACGAACTGTTCCAGAGTGACGCGGCGCCGTTGCGGCATCCGAAACTCACCTCCGGAGATAAATCCGCGCGGCTTTACCCAGTAAACCAGATAGCCGGACTGCTGGTAGCGGTCGCGAATCTCCGCGGCAGAATAGCCGTTTTCGGCCTTCTCCAGGACCTTGCCCCGCTCGTCCGCCACGCGAATCACAAATTCGGCCATACTTTTCCGCCCCGGGAAGGCACACATCCACACCAACCCAGCCATCAGTGTAACATTATGAAACCTCTAGGATTGTTGCCCTGATCGCTGGCTTTTTATCCCAATCTCACAACTTTCCACCGGCCTGCCCCTGGGATGAAACCCTCTGCACGCGGGCCATCACGGCTGCAACTGATCGCTCTGTAGAACTTCCACCCCTGCCGGAGGCTGAAAGCTGAATGCCGCATCGCTGACCGCAATGTTCTCTTGCTGGTTTTCGAGCCGGAACTCGGTCCTGCTTCCGTCCAGTTCTTCCATTACGATGCGGCGCAGAAAGCCCTGTGCGTCGCTCTCCAGCAATACCTGCGAGATGCGCTCTTCCATGCCCAGGGGCATTCCTCGCAGCACAACGTCCCCAGCCGTTTCCGGATGCACGTCCGGCGCCAGCGATAACCCGCGCAACTCTTTCTCCAGCTTCGAGCGACCCAGCAGATAGCGCAGCGGGGAGCGCAGGTCATCCAGCTTTTTCAGCGATGTTCGCCGCGCCTGGCGCTCGCCCGGAACATAGAACCAGGCCGTGGCTCCATCGGTCACGAAGATCTTCTTTTCAGGGGAAGCGTATTCCCATCGCATTTTTCCCGGCTTCTTGATCCAGAGGGTTCCGCTCTCGCTGCGCCGGACACCGCCGCCGGAATAAATTTCCGTGAAATCAGCGCGCAAAGATCTCATGCCGTTGTAACGAGCGTCGATTCTGGCTGCCACTTCACGTACATCCGTCTTCGGCGACTGGGCCCAGAGCGCCTGAACGCAAGTCAGCAGCAGAAATATTCCCAGCTTCGATTTCTTCATTAATTTCTTACGACCTTAAATCCTTTTTCGGTGGGCAAGTCCCCAAGTTCGCTCCCTGGCGGCAGGCCGCGCGTTATGAAGGGAAACAGATCGGGCTGCGCAACCTGTACGCGCCCTGCAAGCAGTTGATAAGGATTGTTCTTCGGGTCGACCGGAACGCGGCGCAATACCCCGGCCGAGATCAGTTCCGCCCAACCCGAGGGCAGATGGCCGGTTGTCTTCGTATATTCGTCAACCCGGTCCTGCAGAATCTTAACCTCGCTGTCCACTCGGAGGCAGCGCAGGCGGTTGATTGCGTTAGCCTTCAGATCCGCATCCTCGCTGCTGTTCAGAATGTTGGTCCACATGTAGATTGCAGTTTCGGTTTCACCGGCGTGTCCCGCCAGAGCCGCTGCCATCACCCGCATCCACGGCTGGGCGCCCGGAATATTCGAGCCGCGGTTGAAGGCATCGGCTGCCTTGGCAGCGTCTTTCAATTCAATCCAGTAGATGTAGCCGAGGTCGTAGTAGAGGCGCCATGCCTGGGGATTTTCCCGAATGCCTTTCTCCACCAAGCGGGTCGCCGCCAGCGGGTCCCCCGCTCCTTCCGGCGGCTTCTGCGCCAGAAACACGGAACCGAACTGATAGGCAGGAAGCAGCTTCGGATCGAGCGTTGTGGTCATCTCCAGCAGCGGGTCGAGAATGAGGTACTGCTTTGCTTTCGCCTTGTGCTTTGTTCCGAAATACTGTACGACGCGAGTCCAGTAGATATCAGCCAGCAGTCCCGAGTACCCCAGGCTCATCCGCTTCACGACCTTTGGCGATGGGATATAGAGAACTTCCTGCAATGGCTCGTCATCGCGTATGCGATCAATCTGGCGCACCAGCATGGCACTGGCTGCCAGCAGCGCTGCCAGCAAAAGTGTGTAAGTCGTCCGGATTCGCAAAGCTCTAGTCATTTCAGGTTGCGCCGCTCAAAAATCCAGACGGCGGCGGTCAGCACTGCGGCCGTGTAAACCACAACATACAGAGTATTTAGCAATATCAGCTTCGGCTCGACCGCCGTGTTATGGGCCACCTGGCTGATCACGTTGAGAGCTGCAAAGTTTGGCACCAGGTAGGCCGCGCCTGTCATCAGCCAACGCGTTGCGCCGCTTGCCATCTGGGCAAAGCCGCGAAGATCTTCGGCGAACGTTCCCACCGCAAAGAGAGCAAATGCGAAGATCGAGGAGAAGACCGGCGTCGAAAACGTGGAGAACAGCAGTGCCAACGCCGTGATTATCACAAATTCCAGCAGGATGAAATAGATCGCAGTCACCAACTGCAGGTCGGCGCGTCCCAGCCTGTGTGACACGTACAGCACAGCCGCGAAGAATCCCACGCTCATCAACAGCGCATTCACCGTCAGGGTCATCACCAAACCCAGGAACTTGCCTGTAATGAACTCCCAGCGCCGCACCGGGCGCGCCGCCAGAACGGTGTAGAGTGTCCGCTTCTCAATCTCTTTTGAGACCAGCCCGATGCCGATGAAAATCGCAATCACAATGCCGAAAAGCGAAATCGCCGTCAGTCCCAGGTTGATCAGCACGATCCGGTTGATATCCAGCGAAATCTGACCGAAGAGCACGGAAGAGCCTACGATCAGCAAAGCAAACAAGATCAGGTTGTAGAGCACGCGGTCGCGTACTGCCTCGCGATACGTATTGAATGCGATTGCCGCCAGCCGTCCGGTCATGCGTGCACCTCGTTCGGCTTGTCTTCTCCAATGCGCGCCAGGAAGTAGTCCTCCAGCGTCGCCTGCACCGGAGTTACGCTAATGAGGTGGGCTTGACTCTTGCGCAGTTCAGCCAGAGCCGCCTCCAGCGAACGCTCCGGCAACAGCGCCCGCACCATATCGCCCGTCGCGTGGCAGCGTGCACCCAACGCGGAGAGCGGCGGGATCGCTTGCACGCCACGCCACACAACTTCCACATCTCCGCTCATCTCGCGCAGCAACTCCGCCACCACGCCGACGCCTTTCAACTCGCCCTTGTTCAGCACCGCAACGCGATCACAGAGGGTTTCGGCGTCGCTTAGTATGTGAGTGGAAAAAAAGATCGTCTTGCCCTCTTCGTTCAGTGCCTGCACCAGGTCGCGAACCTCGCGCCGCCCGATGGGATCGAGACCGCTCATCGGCTCATCCAGTAACACCAGCTTTGGATCATGGACGATGGCCTGCGCAATTCCCACGCGTTGCAGCATACCCTTGGAAAACTTGCGCAACTGTATTTTGCCCGAGTCGCTCATTCCCACACGGGAGAGCGCCGCGTCCACCTTGCGCTTTCTCTCGCGCGGCTCCACTCCGCTCAGCCGGGCGTAGTAGTCCAACAGCTCCAGCGGCGTCAGGTAGTCATAAAAATATGGTTGTTCCGGAAGAAAGCCGATGAAGCGCTTGACGCTGATGTCGTTCAGATCACAGCCCAGAATCCGGGCCGTGCCTCCACTGGGAAACACCAGTCCAAGCAGCAGCTTCAGGGTTGTTGTTTTTCCCGCCCCGTTGGGGCCAAGGCAACCGAAGACTTCGCCTTCCTCCACCGAGAGTGTCAGTGGCTTGAGGCCCTGCTTCAGCGTGCTCCTGAAGAATCCTGTTCTATAGGACTTTTCCAGTCCTTGAATCTCAATTGCGGCCATTGGCTTTCACCGAATTATAGCCGACGCTTGGTGCCGCGTCAGCTGACTGAATTGGTCCCGGCGAGCGATTTTGAAGCAAGCTTCTCTGGCATCGACCGGAATTTTCGGATTCAGACTGGCGCATTCCCAGGGCAGGTCCGGGCAGAAGCTCGACAGACCATCAAAGAGGAAGGAGGAGCTTTTGGCTCCTCCTTCTGTACCCCTTCAACCCGCTCAAGCTCGTTATTGCAGTGGGCCGTCGGTCGAAGTGGCTGAAGTCGTGGTGTTGTAACGGATCACGCCCGTCGCATCACTATAGAAGTAGCGCGTACCGGTCTGGAGGGAAATCGGGTTCGCATTCGATGCGTAGAACGTCGGAGACGCTCCCGTATCCGTCAGGTAGAAGCTGTAGCCGCTCTTGGTGCAGATGCCGCCGCTGGCAGTAGCAGTCGGACAACCCAAAACGCCATCCAGCAAAACTGCGTGGGCTGAGGTCGCAACCGTGTTGCCGGCAGTTGAGCCCGGTCCAAGAACGCCCAGTGCGACCGCATAGCCGTTCGCGGGAAAGGTGGCGGCGTAGGTGATTTCAGAGGTGTTAATGGTTCGCAGAGAGCCCACGGCCGAAGCTTCATTGGCGGCAATGCGCGAGCGCAGCAGGTTGGGAATCGCAATTGCCGCAATAATCAGGATGATCGCTACTACTATGAGAAGCTCGATCAGGGAAAAGCCTTTTTGTTTAAGCATTGGAATCTTCCTATTGTGCGCAATTTACCAGCACAGTAATTATCCGACCATTACTGTAACGGGCCGTCGGTCGAAGTGGCGGACGTTGTCGTGTTGTAACGGATCACGCCAGAGGCATCGCTATAGAAGTAGCGCGTGCCGGTCTGGAGCGAAATCGGGTTCGCGTTGGACGAGTAAAACGTGGGAGCTGCTCCCGTATCCGTCAGGTAGAAGCTGTAGCCGCTCTTGGTGCAAGTGCCGCCGCTGGCAGTAGCAGTCGGACACCCCAGAACGCCGTCGAGCAAAACTGCGTTGGCTGAGGTCGAAACCGTGTTGCCGGCAGTTGAGCCCGGTCCAAGAACGCCCAGTGCAACCGCATAGCCGTTCGCAGGATAGGTGGCAGCGTAAGTGATTTCAGCGGTGTTAATAGTGCGCAGAGAGCCCACGGCCGAAGCTTCATTGGCAGCGATGCGCGAGCGCAGCAGGTTGGGAATCGCAATTGCCGCAATGATCAGGATGATCGCTACTACTATGAGAAGCTCGATCAGGGAAAAGCCTTTTTGTTTAAGCATTGGGAATCTCCGAGTGCGCAGAATTTGCCTACATAACTTCGCTTTACAATGGCCGCAATTGAACCACAACCGAATGCCGCCAAGCATACGAGAATGAATCTTTCCTCTGCCACAGACCGTGAAGCTGCGAGCAAGACAAGCGGTACCGCAGTTTAGCGGTACCGCTCGCTTTCAGGCTCGAACCCTCCCCGGGCGCCTCGCCTGGAGACTTTAGTTATTATCCGACCACTACTGCAGCGGGCCGTCGGTCGAGGTGGCAGAGGTCGTCGTGTTGTAACGGATCACGCCAGAGGCATCGCTATAGAAGTAGCGCGTGCCGGTCTGGAGCGAAATCGGGTTCGCGTTGGATGAGTAGAAGGTAATTGGCTGCGTACCGGTAGCGGTGACATAGAAACTGTAGCCGCTCTTGGTGCAGGCGCCGCCGCTGGCGGTAGCAGTCGGGCAGCCCAGAACGCCGTCCAGCAGAACTGCGTTCGCTGAGGTCGAAGTCGAGTTGCCGGCAGTTGAGCCCGGTCCGAGGACGGCCAGTGCAACCGCAAAGCCCTGTGCGGGATAGGTTGAAGCGTAGGTCACTTCAGAGGTGTTAATGGTGCGCAGAGAGCCCACAGCCGATGCTTCATTGGCAGCGATGCGCGAGCGCAGCAGGTTCGGGATGGCGATGGCGGCGATGATCAGGATGATCGCGACGACGATGAGAAGCTCAATCAGCGAGAAACCCTTCTGTTTACGCATGGTGTAGATATCTCCGGTCTGTCCTTGTCTTGAAGGAATCAGAAGTTGTGTTGATACACCATGCATTAAAGCAATCTGCCTGCCACCGCGGCTCCAAGTCTACGAAAGATTACTTAAATTTTTCCATCATATTTATTTGCAATGACTTAGATGGGTTGCGCCCGATTCAGTCTGGAGTTTCTCCGACGCTGTTACCTCCCGCGAAGCACAAAACTGACAATTAATATCATCGCGCGATGACATTAATTGTCAGTTTCTTATCGATTTGAGAATCCGGGTGGTTAATTAACTGCAATGGGACATCTCACGGCGGCCAGCTCGGAGATCACTCAACCCTCAACATTCGATCTGCTCGCGTGAGAGCTTCAGTCCATTCAGGTTTCCCAGCACGGTTACTGCGATCTGGTCCGCGATGAAGAATTCCTGAGCCACTTTCTGTACGTCCTCCACCTGCACGGCTTCGATCCTGTCAGTAATCTCGGTCATCCCGTAGAATCGGTCATAGTACATCTCCTGCCGCGCCAAATTGCTCATTCGCGCCATTGAAGATTCCAGGCTCAGCATCAGGCTTCCTTTCAACTGGGCCTTGGCACGAAACAGCTCCTCCCCGGTCACCGGCACGTCCTTAAGGTCGCGAAACTCCTTTAAGACCGACTTCACCACTTTGGGCGCGGACTCCTTGGAAGTGCCCGCGTAGACGGCCAGACAGCCGGTATCGCGATAAGGGTTCAGTTCGCTGAAGATCGAGTACACCAAGCCCTGTTTTTCGCGCACATTCTGGAAGAGCCGGGAGCTCATCCCGCCCCCCAGCAGCGTATTCAACACAAACGAGGCATACCGGTTCTCATGCGAAATCGAATAGGACGGAACCCCGATACAGAGCTGCACCTGTTCCAGAGATTTCTTGTTCCGCATCGAAATCTTCGCGGTCGTTTTGGGTGCCATCTCCTGGCGCTCGCTGCCGGCGGCTGGCAGGTGTCCAAACTTACGCATTGCCAGTTCCAGAAACTCATCGTGTTGCAGGCTCCCGGCTGCTGCGATCACCATGTTTCCGGGCTGGAAGCGCTGTCTGTAATAGTCGAACAGCAATGCTGGACCAAATTTCTTTACCGTATCGCGAGTTCCCAGAATTGGTCTACCCAGCGGATGATCCTTCCAGAAATTCTGCACGAATATCTCGTGTACCAGGTAATCCGGATTGTCTTCGTCCATCTTGATCTCTTCCATAATGACGCTTCGTTCCTTCTTCACGTCGGCATCATTAAAGGAAGGGTTCAGCACCAGGTCGGTGAGAACGTCCATGGCGTCGCCCAGATGCTCGTCCAGAACTCTGACGTTGAAGCAGACGCACTCTTTCCCAGTAAATGCGTCAAGGTTTCCACCAAAGGAATCCACTTGCCGGGCAATCATCTCCGCCGTACGCGTGGTGGTGCCCTTGAATACCATGTGCTCGGCAAAATGAGAGATTCCGTTGACCTCAGGCTGCTCGTGGCGTGAGCCCGTCCGGACCCACACGCCCGCCGATACGGAACGGATATGGGGCATTTCTTCACTGATAATCGTGAGTCCGTTGGGGAGGACCGTCCTGCGCACATCCCTTAGCGCAGCGTTCAAACACGTCTCTTGATTCATCGGGACTCCTTCACAGCTTCATCTGGCACTGATTCCACGTACTACCATTTTGGCACTCCATGGGCTCATTCAGTTGTTTGCGGCTTCTCATCCAAAGGCACTGTACAATCTTAAGAAGCGATCGACGCTTCCAAGACTTCAGGATTTCTACAGCGCAACACTAGTTAGATGCATGACAAGGCCTTCACAATTCGAACTATTGGGCCTTACTAATCAAGAGCTTATGGCCCTGACTGAGACCCTCGGGGAGCCTTCTTTCCGCGCGCGCCAACTCTTTCATGCTCTCTATCGCCAACGCATCGCCGCCCTGGAGGAGATTTCCACGCTGCCAAAGTCCCTGCGTGCCCGCCTGATCTCCCAGGGCTATTGCACGGGATTCCCTGCAATCGAGCAGCGCTTTGTCTCCGTCGATGGCACGGTCCGCTACCTCGTCCGCTTCTCCGATGGACAAAGTGTGGAGACGGTCTGGATGCCCGACGGCGATGGCGTGGAGGAGACCGAGGAACTCCTGCCCGGCGACGCGACAGGAATTGAAAGCCGGGTCTCCATCACCCACCCCAATCGCCGTGCAACGATCTGCATTTCTTCCCAATCCGGATGTGCGGTGAACTGCAAGTTCTGCATGACCGCACTGCTTGGCTTGCAGCGCAATCTGACGGCTGGGGAAATTGTCGGTCAAGTTCTGTTGGTTCTCAATGACCATCGCATCGAAATCGGTTACGACCGGGTCAATTTAGTCTTTATGGGCCAGGGAGAGCCATTCCTGAACTATGACAACTTCATTCGCGCCGCACAACTCCTGACTCTCGGCGCCGGGATTTCAGAGTCGCGCATGACGGTATCAACCTCGGGCATCGTTCCTCGCATCGCCAGCTTTGGCCGCGAGCCGCTGCGGCCCCATCTTGCCATCTCGCTCAACGCCTCCAGCGACCAACTTCGCGAGCGCATCATGCCCATCAACCGAAAGTGGAATCTGGCGGCGATTTTGGAGGCGGCACGCAGCTTCCCACTGCGCTCCCGCGAGCGCCTCACCTTTGAATATGTGCTTCTCTCCGGAGTCAACGACGCACCGGAGAACGCCAGCGAACTGGTCGCGCGCTTGCTCGGAATCCGTGCCAAGGTGAACCTCATTGCCCTGAATCCCGGTCCGGAGATCCAGTTTGAAACTCCATCTCCAGCGGTCGTCAATTCGTTCCAGCAGATTCTGATCGCCGCCGGCATTCCCGCCTACCTTCGTCGCCCGCGCGGACTCGACATTTACGCCGCCTGCGGACAACTCAAACGTACCACCAGCCTGGTTTCTCTGGGCTAGCCCCTGCTCGGCTAAAGACGTGTAACCCCTAACGCCGCTCGACGCATCCCACACCTTGAACGCAAAGGAGGATATATGCTGTCTGAGCGCCTCAAGGGATATCGCGTGGCCATTTTCGCCACCGACCTCTTTGAAGAAGCTGAACTGACCGAGCCACGCAAGGCACTGGATGAAGCGGGAGCGAGTACCGTTGTGATTGCCCCGCACGCCGGTGAGATCCAAGCCGTGCAGCACGACCGAAAAACGCTGAGGGTCAAGGTTGACCAGACCCTGGCCGAAGCCGATCCCCAGAAGTTCGACGCGGTTCTAATCCCGGGAGGAAAAATGAATGCGGAAGCCCTTCGGGAAGAGCTCCTGGCTCAGGACTTTGTCCGCAATATCAACCAGCGTCGCCTTCCCATCGCAGTTATCTGCCACGGTCCCTTGCTGCTCATCTCAGCCCACATCGTCAAGGGTCGCCACTTGACCAGCTACAAAGCCATCCAGGACGATTTGCGCAACGCCGGAGCTTTTTGGAGGGACAGTGAAGTAGTGCGTGATGGTAACTGGCTTTCCAGCCGGCAGCCCTCCGACATTCCGCGATTCAACCAGGAGATGGTGAACCTCTTTATCGACAATCAAGCCAATGCCTACATTGCAGCCTAATCGACGAACTTCCTGATCGCCGGTTTCGAAGACTGCCGGATTGACGCCGGGAAGCCCGTTCAGCGCGCTTCCCGGCGTCTCACAAGTCACGAACGTGCCTCCGTGCTCAGCCTGGCTGCCTTTCCATCTGCTACCATAGGCTCTGGCTGTGTGCTTATGACGGTTCCCATGTTTACCCTGCGCGACTACGATAAGCACGACTTCGATTCCTTGTTCAAAATGGATCGTCTCTGCTTTGATCCCGGCATCGCCTATAGCCGTCCCGAGCTTTCCAGCTTTATTGAACAGCGCCGTGCCTACACCGTCGTTGCTGAGTGGAATCAAGGTGCTCCAGGGACAGAACCCGGCGGTGCGGCGCAGAATGCGGAAAGCCAGCATGCGGTGATTGCTGCAATACCGGGCGCAGCTGCTTCCAGACTCAAGCCGCGCGCTCCGCGCCCGCCCATTGCGGGCTTTGTCACCTTTCACTACCAGCGCCAGGGATATGGCCACATCATCACCATCGACGTGCATCCTGATGCCCGCCGCAATCGTCTCGGCACTCTGCTCATCGCCGCCGCCTGCGAGCGTCTGCGCAAGATGACGGCGTTCATGGTAGTGCTGGAGGTCGCGGTCAACAACCACTCCGCCTTGGCCTTTTATGACCGGCACGGCTTCAAACGCGTCAAGGTTCTGGAGCGCTATTACAACCGCGATGTGGACGCTATCTTCATGACAAAGCGCCTGTAATCAAGGCTGAGCCCTAGACTTCCGAGTTCGCGAATTGTCTCACTACCGCCCTGCGATCTTTTCGTGCGCCGAAGGCGAGGCGCACCCCCGCCAAAGCCAGCATGATCAAGCTGAGCGCACATACCCCGCTCCACTGCCAGCGAGCCCAGGCAGCGGTAGACAGGGCCGATCCAGCAGCGCCTCCGAGGAAGAAGACAATCATATAGATGGTATTCACCCGGCTGCGAGCGCCCTCCACCAGACTGAGGATTCGCGCCAGGTTGCCAATGTGCATTGCCTGGTGTCCTAGGTCGAGAACGATCACGCCGACGATCAATCCTGCCATGTGATAGCCCGCAACCCATAGAATCAGATAGGCCAAGCTCATTAGCGCCACGCCCAATCCCACGACCCAACGCGCTCCTCGGCGGTCGGCCAGACGGCCGGCGCTGGAGGCGGCCAGGACTCCTAACGCGCCCAGCACACCGAAGCTGCCCGCCACTCCGGCTCCCAACTTGTAATGCGGAGTTCCCAGCAGAAACGCCAAATTCGTCCAGAAAGAGGAAAATGCCGCAAATTCCAGAAAGCCAACAGCGGCGGCCTCGCGCAGCAACGGCTGTTCTAACGCCAGCGTCCACAGCGAGCGCACAGCGTCCTCGTAGCTCACCGCCCGCACCGGCGGCAGCTTCGGCAGCCTCCACCGCAGCAGCGGCACAAACAGTGCAGTAATACCGGCTGTTACCAGGAAGACCGCACGCCATCCCAGCAAGGCTGCTACCCAGCCACCTGCCGACCGTCCCAGCAGAATGCCCAGCAGCATCCCAGTCATCACAATTCCAATGGCGCGCCCGCTCTCTTCCGGACCCACCAATTCGGGCGCAATCGGTACCAGCTACCCATAGTACCCACAACGACGGTGAAAGCCCTGCCGCGAGCAGCGACGCGGCGATGGCGGCAAAGAGCTTCACGCTCAATCCGCGCCGCTCGACCACGTCACCCAGCGGCACAAACAACAGAATCCCCACCGCGTAGCCCAGTTGCGTCGCCACCGCTACGGCTCCCACCTGAGCTGAAGTGGCATGAAAGGTCTGGCTCATCTGCAGCAGCAGCGGCTGGTTATAGTAAATAGCCGCCACGCTCGTGCCACCCGCCATGCCAAGGAATGGGAGCAATCCGCGATGCTTGGGAGTCGTCATCTTTATGGGGCCATGCCGGTAAGAAACGTCACCTGCCAGTGTATCAGTTGGCCAACTGCACGGCAGAAGCCATGACCGAGGATTGACGCGCCGCAGGCGATTTTAAGTGCTATGGTTTTCATCATGCGGAATTCTCTGCTGGTATTCCTCATCCTCATTGCGTTAGCGGCCACAACCTTCGCAGGCGACCTGCCTGCGGCGGCCAATGATGCGAGTGGCGCGCAATGGGCAGACCGGACTCTTCACATGATGTCGCTGGAAGAAAAAGTTGGCCAGTTGTTCATGATCTGGGCCAAGGTCGATTTCATGAACTTCAGCGGCACGGACTACGCCAAGCTGCGCGATCAGATGAAGATGTACCACCTGGGGGCGTTCGGAATCACGTCTCCCACGGATGGCGGCCTGTTGCTCAGGGGAAGTCCGCTTGACGCCGCGGCGCTCACCAATCAGTTGCAGCGGGACAGCGATCTGCCTCTGCTCTTTGCCGCCGACTTCGAGCGCGGCTTGCCCATGCGATTTCACGGCGGCACGGTCTTTCCCCATGCCATGGCGATTGGCGCTACCGGCAGCGTCGCCTACGCCTACCAGTTCGGGCGCATCACCGCCGCCGAGGCGCGCGCCATCGGCGTTCACTGGAACTTCTATCCCGACGCGGATGTGAACTCCAATCCCAACAATCCCATCATCAACACCCGCTCCTTCGGAGAAGATCCACAAGAAGTCAGCGCGATGGTTACGGCCTTTATTCACGGTGCGCACGACGGAAACGGCATGGCCACGGCCAAGCATTTTCCCGGCCACGGAGACACCGACACGGATTCGCATCTTTTACTCTCCCGCGTCTATGCCAGCCGTGAGCGCCTCGATCAGGTCGAACTGGCGCCCTTCCGAGCGGCCATCGCGGCGGGAGTAGATTCGGTGATGGTGGGCCATCTTCTCGTGCCTTCGCTGGAGCCCGATCCCAACCGCGTCGCTACTCTTTCCCACAACATCAGTACCCTGCTGCTTCAGGATCAGCTCGGCTTTAAGGGCATCGTCATCACTGACGCAATGGATATGAACGGTGTTACGCGCATCTTCGGCGGCAACACGCCGCAGAGTGCTGGCCGTGCCGCAGTCGAGGCCGTCAAAGCCGGAGCCGACTACGTCCTCATCCCCGGAGACCTCAGCGGAGCCTACAACGGAGTCCTCGGAGCCGTAAAAAGCGGAGAGATTTCCGAAAGCCGCATCGATCAGTCAGTCAGCAAGATTCTGCGCGCCAAGGCCGCACTTGGGCTGCACAAGAACCGCTTCGTCGATCTCAACGCCGTCAACGACGCGCTGGCCCGTCCGGAGAACCTGGCTCTCGCCCAGACGATCGCCGACGAGGCCGTCACCGTCGTTCGCGAGAACCTTCGCGAAAATCATAAGTTGCTGCCACTGCTTCGCGCTGCTCCCGTAGCTTCGCAGTACGCATACCACTCGGCCACACTTGCCGGAGATCGCCTGCTGATTTTGATTTTCACCGACGATTTACGGAGCGATAACGGACGCGCCCTGGTGCGCGAAGTCCGCGCCCGAGTCCCCGACGCCCGCGCCATATACGTGGACGACGCAGTGGCTCCCTTGCTTGCTCCCCTTGTGCTGGAAGCTGCCGTCGATGCCGAGCGCGTCATTGCAGCCGTGTATGTAATTCCGTCCGGAGGCCGTACCGCAGCCGGAGATACCGGCTCACCTGCGCTTGAGCATGGCCCCTCGATGGTTCTGGCCAATGTCCTCAAGGCTGAGAACGATAAGACGGTGGTGGTAGCTCTCGGTAATCCCTATCTGATCGCCCAGTATCCTTCGATCAAGAATTATGTTTGCACCTTCTCTAACGCTTCAGTCTCCGAGCTAAGTGCGGTCAAGTTTCTCTTTGGAGAAATTCCCGCCAAAGGCCATCTGCCCGTAACCATTCCCGGCATCGCCGCCCGCGAGCCAATGCCCTCGCCACCTCAGCAGTGAGCACAGCTTGCTTGACAGTTTGCCGCATCCCGGAGTAATAATTCGGCAAGCGGGTGAAGGAGTTCACCCTTAACCGCTGTCCCTCCAATAGCCGGGATGGCTGATGACTCCTGACAAGGATCCTTGTCGCGGAGTTCTAGCCCGGCACCGATCCATCAAAAACCAAAGGAGTCGCGTTCTATGGAGAACGTCTGGGTGCTTGCTGCTCTTTGGGTGGGTCTGGCGCTGGTTGCCACCCTGTTGGCGATCTGGTTCAGAATCTCGACTGCGCTGTCCGAGATTGTTGTCGGCACGGTTGCGCAACTCATCATCGGCGCCTTCATCGGAGTTCATGGCGGCCTGGGCGCAAAGACCAACTGGATCGCTTTCCTGGCGGGTACAGGCGCTATCGTCCTTACGTTTCTGGCTGGTGCCGAGCTCGATCCTACAATCTTCAGGACGAAATGGAAGGAAGCGCTGGTCGTCGGGCTCGTTGGATTTATGGGGCCTTTCCTGGGCTGCACTGCAATTGCGCACTTTGTTCTGCATTGGAGCGTGCGCGCAAGCTGGCTTGCCGGAGTCGCTCTCAGCACGACGTCAGTGGCCGTGGTTTACGCGGTAATGCTCGAACTTGGGTTTAACACCACTGATTTTGGAAAAGCCATACTTGCAGCATGCTTCGTCAACGATCTTGCCACGGTGATCGCTCTCGGCCTGATTTTTTCTCCATTCACATACCGGACACTTGTATTCATCGTGGTCTCTGTCGTTGTCTTTGCGGTGCTGCCTTTCCTGACCCCTCGATTTTTCCGTCGCTATGGCGGAAGGGTGTCCGAACTGGAAGCGAAATACATCTTGTTTCTCCTCTTCGCCATGGGCGGGCTGGCGGTTTGGGCGGGCAGCGAAGCCGTACTGCCCGCGTACGTGATCGGCATGGTGCTTGCCGGAACTGTCGGCAAGGATCATTCCCTGATCCGGCGGCTGCGAACTCTGACGTTTGGATTGTTGACTCCCTTCTATTTCATTCGAGCAGGCTCGTTTGTATCTGTCCCGGCGTTAATCGCAGCCCCGATGATCTTTGTCGTTTTGTTCTTTGCCAAAATGCTGTCCAAGGTCATTGGTCTTCTGCCGACGGTGAGAGCGTTCAAGTATCAGCGCGAAGAAGGTCTGTACTACACACTCATGATGTCCACGGGGCTTACATTCGGCACCATCTCCGCCTTGTTTGGGCTGAATCACAATATCATCGACGAGGCGCAGTACTCTCACTTGGTGGCAACGGTCATTGGCAGCGCGGTGGTCCCCACCGTAATCGCAAATGCGTTTTTCATGCCGAGGCATCTGCTGGCGCACAAGAAAGAAGCGGAAGCACAACCAATTGTGCGTCGAGCCGCCAATGCGCCGGCTGAAGCGGATTAGGAGGAAACTGCATGGAAGGAAGACGGCATAACTTATGCTTCCGGAAGATTCTGGTTGGCTACGACGGATCGGCGGCTTCGGAGCGAGCTGTGGATGTGGCAATCAGTCTCGCGCAATGCACTGACGCGAACATTCTGGTTCTGGCCGTCGCCCGGCCGCCAGAGCCCGCGACGCATGTGGAGGTGGACGCGGTACTCGATAACGCGAAGGAACACTTTGAAGAAGGCTTTACCAACGTACGGGGCCGCGCCAAGGCCGCCGAAGTTCACCTCGAAGCGATGATCGAGGTTGGTCATCCGGCCGAGCACCTGATCCACCAGGCGGAGCTGAATCATGCCGAACTGATCATCGTGGGGCGCAGAGGAACTTCTTTGTTTGAAAAGCTGCTTCTCGGGTCAGTTTCCGAGCGGGTCATCCGGTTTGCGCACTGTCCCGTGATGGTCGTTAAGTGAAGCGGCAAGAGCCAGGCTATTATTGTCATCTCTCGCCCACAGAGCAACTATGATGCGCTATCTGATTTGCCTGAGTTCTGCAGTGGGCGCAATTGCGCGACGAGGAGAAGCGGCATGAATGAGGAGCGGCAGAGTCATACGATCTCCTCGCTGAACGATTCGCAACGACGGAATCTGCGAATCGCATGCAAGCACATGGACGCGTTGCTGAAGGATATCGAAGACGCACTGAATACTGACCGTTCCCATTCCGCGTTTCCGAAGTACATAAATGACATCGCACCACTTGAGCGCAAGGCTATCGAGGACTATCTTGCCCTCATCCGGGCACAACTCCTGCATGCCCTGGAGGGTCAGGCAATTGAAGTTGAAAAGCCAAAGATCAAGGCCTCGCACGCGATCCACATTGCACTTACGTTTATTGAGATAGCGATTGAAGAGCTCAGCCCTGGCAGGATGCGCGGATACGGCCCGGTCTCGGAAAACGGGGCGATAGATCTGAACACCGTAATGCGGGAGCTTCAGTCGGTTGTGCAGCAGTTGCACGGCTACGTGCTGCAGCACATCTCTCCCAATGCTCTTGACCGGCCCGCAGCCAGAAAGACAGGAAAGCTGGGTTAAGCTCGCGGCTCTCCGAAGGCTGATTGCCATGCCGGAGTTTGAGATTATCAGGTACATTCATTGGAACGGCGGGTGCATGTGGCAGACAGCGAGGCGATGGTGCAGATTTTGAGCAGGGCGGACGAGTTGGAATCGCTGCGCAAGCGGCTGGCCAGCCGGAAATCCACGCTTGTGTATGGGCCGTCCGGCGTGGGCAAGACATTGTTGTTGCGGCAGGTGATGCCTGAGTTCGGCCATGTTCTGTACTGTCCCGCTGCATCGAGTCCGCAGGCTGTGTTTCGCTGCCTGGCCGAGTTGCTCGCCGTGAGGCAGGATGCAACGGTGCTGCGCATCTGCAAAGGACGCCTCGATGTATTCTTCGGCAAGTCCTCCGTCTCGCTGAAGGGAATCGTGATGGATGCGCTACGCGCGGAGAATTATCTGATTGTGCTCGATCACTTGAACCGCCCATCCTCGGCCTTGGCGGCAATGGCCGGGGAGGTCATGCTCTCATGCTCGACGCCGATATTAGCAGTGGCTCGATCGGCGCATATGGAAGATGCCGGCTATGTATCGCCGCTGCTTCCGGATCGCAGCGAACGGCTGGCAATCAAGAATTTCGATTCCGAAACGGCGAAGGCATTTGCACTCGAAGTCTGCGCACAGCAGCCGTTGGCAGCAGAGAATCTGAACAGCTTTCTTGAGAGCATGGTCAAGTCCAGCGAAGGAAATCCTGGAGCAATCCTTCGCATGATCGCGATGGCCACACAGTCGAAATACCGCAGAGGCGATCACATTAAATGGTCGCCGTTATATATAGATTTCTTGATGGAGTGGGCGGCGGCGAACGCACTCTAAGCCTTGAACACCGTGGTTACTGCTTGGAGATTTACGTGTCGGATGAGCCACAACTCGGACTGGCGCAAGGCGGCGACGGTGCAAGCAGGCTGCTTGAACTAACTACATTCGCAACGGAACTGGGCAGTGAACATGTTGCCAACGAAGCTGGCGAACTCACCGTGCGCCTCAACGAAGGCCGTTTCTTCGTTGCCTGTGTCGGCCAGTTCAAACGCGGCAAATCCACGCTGATCGGCGCTTTGATTGGCGAGTCGATTCTGCCGACGGGCTTTGTTCCCGTCACCGCCGTGCCAACCGTGGTTCGGTATGGTGGTGTCAAGAGCGCACGGATTCGATATACCGAAGGCGCATGGAAGGAAATCGCACTCCACGAGTTAGAACAGTACGTTTCTGAGGAGCACAACCCAGAGAACATCAAAGGGGTTGCCGGAGCCGAGGTCTTCGTCCCCAGTCCGCTTCTGGCTACGGGCATGTGCCTGGTAGACACGCCCGGACTTGGCTCCGTTTTTTCCGGCAACACGGCAACCACGCAGGCGTTCATTCCCCACATTGATGCAGCGCTTGTGGTGACAGGCTCCGACCCTCCGCTGGCTGGCGAGGAACTGGCGCTGGTTGAATCTGTTGCCAAACACGTCAGCCATCTCATCGTCGTTCTCAATAAAGCGGACAAGGCAACGGAAGCGGAGAAGGCTGCGGCCATGGCGTTTACGCGGCGCTCGCTGGCAAAGCGGCTGCAGCGTCCTTCGGAACTGGTTTTTGAAGTGAGCGCCGCAGAGGTGCTTGAAAAGCACGGTCCTGAACGCGATTGGGGAAAACTGGTGCATACGCTCGAACATCTCGTGCAGGACTCCGGGCGCGAACTTGTCCAGGCCGCCGGCGAGCGTGGCATTCAGCGTCTCAGTGAGGAGTTGCTGGCTATCGTTCTTGAAGATCGCGAGGCGCTTCTGCGTCCAATCGAAAAATCCGAGCAGCGCATTGCAGCCATGAAGCAGACCATCGCGGCGGCCGAGCGTTCGCTCCGAGAACTCGGTTACCTACTCATGGGCGAGCAGCAACGGCTCTCGGATTTCTTCCTGGATCGCCGCAAAGCATATCTCGCCTCAGTGATGCCCGAAGCCACTCAGGAGATTGATAACTTTCTGCGCTCTGCTCCTCGTTCCTTCGGTCCCTCCTATCGTCGGCATCTTATGCGCGAGGCACAGGAAGTCGCACGCCGACGCGTTACACCATGGCTGCAGAGCGAGGAGGAAGAGGGCGAAAAGCAGTACCGGATGGTTGCCCGGCGCTTTGCGCAGATGGGCAATGATTTTCTGACAAAGCTGGCCGAAGCTGGAATTCCTGAGCTTGTACGCATGATTCATGCACTCGACCCGGAGACAGGATTTCGAGTTCGCTCTGAGTTCCGCTTCCGAGATTTTATCGAGATCGCGCAACCGGCCTCGCCACTCCGGTGGCTTGCCGATGCATCTCTCTGCCTAACTGGTTTCCGAAGTCGAATTGACCAGGATGCGAAGCGTTTTCTCGAATGGTTGATTGAGGTCAATAGTTCGCGGGTGCAGAGCGACGTCCGCAATCGAGTTGAAGAGAGCCGCAATCGCCTGGAAGTTGAAATCCGGAAACTTCTCCATGAAGTCAGCCGCATCGCAGAGGAGGCTCTGGCTCGTGCGCGGAGGATGCAAGAAGAGGGAACTCCTGCGGTCGAAGCCGCAGTGGGCCGCCTAGATAGATTGGAAAAGGAGATCAGTGCACTCCGGGCCTGTCAGCCGCTGGTCGCAACATTCTCCAGCCAGGACGCGCAGAAACCCTGCCGGAAGCCATGACTCGCTCGCTCCCCCAAACTCGTTTGCCGTAGCTGGATTGCAGTGCTCAAACCGTGGAGGATCACTGGCGTGAGCAGTCGAGCAAACGAGGCCGATTAGTTGAACAGTGCGCGTTAACAAACCAATCAAGATTATAGAAACTTTCTATCTTTCTTGCGCTTGCGTGAGCCCCACGCCCCGCGCCGCAAGAAGCACCTTTTCTGTTCGCCCAGTTGTCGGGCAAATATTGCACACGGCGCTGGGATGGCCAGCTATAATCTCCGGAACGCTGGTGCGGCACACTGACCGACTCTGGCTGGGGTACTCAGATTGCAGATTTTCACCGCAAATGGACGAGCGGCGGGCTCCCCGTGGTATCGCTACGGCGTGCTGTTGCCCGGATACACGGTTTTGGCTGTTTCTGTCGCCGTAATGGCAGCCTGGATCGTCGATGCGGGCATGTTCACGCGGATTGTCTCTGATTTCGGTGAGACAACGCCGACTGGGGCCTTCGGATTCCTCTTTTTGGCAATTGCTTTGTTGTTTCTGGATAGTTCTAGATGGCAGGTGCGTGCACTGTCTCGCACTTGCGCCTTCTGCGCAGTACTGCTGGGCACAGCGGAAGGAGTGGGATACTGGGCCAGGATGGGCTCGGGCTTCGATCAGCCTTGGTTTGCCAGACTATCGAGCACCAGGCATTTGTATTTGGGCCACATGGCTCCGGTCATTGCGTTGAGCCTGATTCTCATGGGCGCGGCAATCCTGTTGCTGGATCGGCGCTGGGGACGATTCTCAATCTCTTCTCTGTTAATCTGGATTACCGCTGGCTTCTCTTTTCTTACGTTGATTGGCTACGTATATAGTTCTGGCACACCGCATCAGCTGCGAATATTTTTTCAGGTGTCTCCCTACACGTCACTTACGTTTTTATTATTATGCACGGCGATCATGTTTGCGCGGCCAGAGCGCGGCGTGGCAGCAATTCTGCTCAGGAGCGACCTGGGCGGTGAGATGGCCCGGCGCTTGCTGCCTGCGGCAATCTTCATTCCATTCACGGTTAGCCTGCTGATCCTGAGAATGTATCAGGCCGGAACTTATGGCTCGGTCCTGATGGTGTTCCTCTTCGTGTTGGCTCCGGTGATGATCTTTGTGCCCTTGGTTCTCTTCGGCGCCACGTTGCTCAGCCGGACGGAGCGTGAGCGCAAGCGCAGCGAGGAGCAACTTCGGATCAGCACACAACGCTTTGCAAGCGTGGTGGAATCGGCGATGGACGCCATCATTACGCTCGATCAGGATCAGCGAGTCATTGTTTTCAACCAGTCCGCCGAGAAGATGTTTGGTTGCTCCTCCTGGGACGCCCTTGGTAAACCGCTGGACCGCTTCCTGCCCGCCGAATTTCGCAAGAGCCACCACTCGCACGTTCGCAACTTTGGGGAGTCGGGCGTGACCACCCGCTCGGTCACATCTCCCGGAATCTTGACCGCGCTCCGGGCCAACGGAGAGCAATTTCCTATTGAGGCCACGGTCTCTCAGGTGCAGGTGGCAGGACAAAAGCTCTATACGGTGATCTTGCGGGATATCACCAAACGCAAGCGCGACGAGGAGATCCTGCGCCAAAGCGAAGCCCGCTTCCGCTCCATCTACGAGCAGGCGGCCGTCGGTATTCAGCAGATTTCACTCGCCGGGCACCTGCTGATGGTGAATGCGGCGATGTGCCGGATGTTGGGATACGAAGAGAATGAATTGCTCGGCAAGAGAATCGAAGAAATTACTCATCACGACGACTACTTGCGCGAGTTCGATCTGGTTGCCTCCATGCAGCGCGAGCACCGTCGTTCCTTTGAAATGGAGAAGCGCTACCGGCATCATGACGGTTCCCTGGTCTGGGCTCATGTGACCTCCTCCTTAGTGAACGGCCCGGACGGAGATCCACTGTATCGGATCTCCGTGATTCAGGATCTGACCGAGCGAAAACGCGCCGAAGAGCAGGTAAAGCAGTCCCAGAGGATGGAAGCCATAGGACGGCTCGCCGGCGGTGTGGCGCATGATTTCAACACGCTGCTCAACGTGATGCTGGGCTACTCGGAAATATTGTTGGGCGAGCTGGCTCCCGGTGATCCGCGCCGCGAAAGGGTACTGCAGATCAAGAATTCCGGCGAGGCTGGAGCCATGCTCACCAAGCAGTTGCTCGCCTTCAGCCGCAAACAGGCGATTGCCCAGGAGATACTGGACCTGCGCAAAGTCGTGTCCGAAATGACTCCCATCCTTGGACGCTTGCTGCGCGACGACGTCGAGTTGACGGTGAAGTGTTCCGAGGAGGCCTGTCCGGTGAAAGTGGACCCGGGCCAGATTCAGCAACTCGTGCTGAATCTGGCTGCAAATGCCGGGGACGCCATGCCCGATGGCGGCCATCTCGATATTGAAGTGAAGGCTGTCGAGCTGGATGAAACCAACGTGCGGCAGCATCCCTCGCTGAAGGTCGGCCGATATGCAACGCTGGCCATCAGTGATACCGGAACCGGGATGGATAGCGAGACTGCGGCACATATTTTCGAGCCATTTTTCACCACTAAGGAGTCGGGCAAAGGCACCGGACTTGGTCTTGCGACCGTCTATGGCATAGCCAAGCGCAGCGGTGGAGACATCTGGGTTTACAGTGAACTGGGCGTGGGAACAACCATCAAGGTATATCTTCCTCTGAGCGCTGAGCCGCTGCACAAAACGGAGCCTGCAGTTCTCAAAGTCACTGGCGAACATGGAGGTGGCGAGACAATTCTCCTGGTAGAAGATTCCCCGGCCCTGCGCGAGCTTACCAAAGTCATCCTGTTGCGGGATGGTTACAACATCCTGGAAGCCGAAGACGGCATCGCGGCCTTGGAGGTCTCTAGAAGTTACCCGGGCGTTATCGATCTGGTCTTGACCGACGTGGTCATGCCGCGCATGCGCGGGCCGAATCTGGCCAGACAGATTGTGAAGCATCGCCCAGACATCGCCGTCGTCTTCCTCTCCGGCTATACCGAAGAAGTGATCTCGCAGTTGGATGGAATTGAAGGATTTACGCTCGTGGAAAAGCCATATTCGGCCGACGTGCTCTTGCATTCGATCCGGCGCGTGCTGGATGAAGGCGCGTCACCTGAAAGATCCAAGGTTTGATTGTAAATTCCGTAGCGAAGAGTGGTGTGCGAGACGAGGAGGAAAGACGCTTCCAGAAACATGGCTGGAATATGGCTATAACCAAGTTTCACCAGCAAGGACAGGTTAGAAACCGGGCAGCATATAACCAGAGTTCATGGCACCTATAAGAATTTTTGATTTCCATCCCGGCTCGCAAACCACTATCTATGATTGATCGCTTGCGGAGAATGACGTGATCATTTTGAACGGCAATTCCCACTCGCTCCACCGGGGCGCACGTTGGTGCTGTCTCCTTTTATTGTTGTTTTGTGGTTTGGCTGTCACTGCTCAAACCGTTTCTCCGCAGCAACTTGCGGATTTACAAAAGCAGGTTACCGAAGCCCGCGGCAATGCTGATAACGCATGGATGCTGGTGAGCTCGGCGCTGGTTCTAATGATGACCGGCCCAGGTCTGGCGCTCTTTTACGGCGGCCTGGTTCGCCGAAAAAATGTTCTATCCACCATGATGCAGAGCTTCGCCATGATGGGTGTTGTGACCGTTCTTTGGGGCATCGTCGGCTTTAGTCTCGCTTTCGGTCCCGGCAACGGCTTCATCGGAAATCTTCAACACCTCTTCTTGAACGGCGTTGGCGCCGCTCCGGACCCGGCCTACGCGCCAACCATCCCGATGCAGACCTTCATGGTCTACCAGTTGATGTTCGCCATTATTACTCCTGCGCTGATCTCCGGAGCATTTGCCGAACGCATGAAGTTCAGCGGCATGTTGCTTTTTCTTTCGCTCTGGTCGCTGCTGATTTATTCGCCGATGGCGCACATGGTTTGGGGCAAGGGCGGGCTGCTGAACGCTTCGCTCGGCGGTCGCTTCCCCTGCCTGGATTTTGCCGGCGGAACAGTGGTGCATGTCACCTCAGGCGTCTCAGCCCTTGTGTGTGCGCTTTATTTGGGCAAGCGCAAGGGCTATCCTAAGGAACAGTTTCCGCCGCACAGCGTGGTTCTATCGCTCGTCGGCGCTTGCATGTTGTGGGTGGGCTGGTTCGGATTCAATGCCGGGAGCGCTCTTTCGGCGGGAAGCTTGGCGACAAGCGCGTTTGTGGCAACGCATTTTGCGGCGGCCGCTGCTGCCCTGAGCTGGATGTTGGCGGAATGGATTATCGCCGGACATCCCAGCGCGCTGGGTGGCATCTCTGGCGCGGTTGCCGGACTCGTCGCCATTACTCCGGCTGCGGGATTTGTCGGTCCCATGCCGGCACTTGTAATTGGCCTGCTCGCAGGAGCCTTTTGCTACTTTATGGTGGTTAAGGTTAAGGTTTGGTTTGGATACGACGATTCGCTTGACGCTTTTGGCGTGCATGGTGCGGGAGGAACGCTGGGAGCGATTTTGACTGGCGTATTTGCCAGCCGATACATCAATCCGATGTTCAAGGATGCACAGGGAAACCTGACCGGCTCCGGATTGTTTGATGGCAATGCCCACCAGTTGCTGAATCAGGCGACAGGTGTTTTGATTGCTTGGGTGCTGGCGGCGGTGGGCACCTTCATCCTGCTGAAAGTAGTGGACCTCACGGTTGGTTTGCGCGTCAGCGACGAGGCGGAAGCGCTGGGCCTTGACCTGACGCAACATGGTGAAGAAGGATATTCGCTGGAGTCGTAGGCGGCGCTGCCGGCTCGCCTTAAACGACCGGCCGGCACGCCCGGAAGAGACGAGAAAATAATAATGACAAAACTAGAAGCGGTAATTCAACCATCCAAACTCGATGCCGTAAAAGAGGCGCTCATCGCTATCGGCATCGACGGACTTACAGTAACGGAAGTGCGCGGCCATGGCCGGCAGAAGGGCCACACGGAGTTCTATCGTGGCCGCGAATACAGCGTCGACCTCCTTCCCAAGATCAAGTTGGAAATCGTGTTGCGCGACGAGACCGTTGATGACGTTGTGAAGGCAATACTCGGTGCGGCGCAGACCGGCAAGATTGGCGACGGCAAAATATTTCTCTCCCGCGTAGATGAAGCTATTCGCATTCGCAATGACGAGCGCGGCTCTGACGCGCTCTAGCCACACTGGGGTTGATTGATGGCGTCAAGCATCGCGCTGAGTCTGAAAGCCGAGTACCTTGCAGGCTCCGAGCGATTGCGGTTGGAGTTCGAGCGCACCCGGTCGGGCCGCTCCGTGCTGCAAGGGCGGAGCGCACTCGTCGATTCGCTGGCCCACCAACTCTGGCGGCATCACATCAACCCGGATTTATCTGTACCCGAAGGCCTCGCCCTGGTCGCCATCGGAGGCTATGGGCGTGGCGTGCTCGCTCCCTACTCGGATATCGATCTGCTGTTTTTGTCCGACGGTGAACTGCCCGCCGCAGCGCGCAAGGATGACATCCGCGCCTTTTGTCAGGATCTTTGGGATCTGCGGCTCAAGGTCAGTCCCACTACGCGCACGCTGGAGGACTGCGACCGCCTCCATCGCGACAATCCTGAATTCAATATTTCGCTCCTCGATTGTCGCTTGCTCGCCGGTGATTATGCTCTTTTCCGCCGTCTGCACGAGCAGGTCATTCCACGCTCCGTCCTGCGCGATTGGCAGGAACTGGTGCTCTTGCTGGCCGAGGTCAATGAGGCGCGGCACCACCAGTCTGGCGACACCATCTTCCACCTCGAGCCGAACATCAAGGACGCGCCCGGAGGATTGCGTGACTATAACGTCTCTTCCTGGCTGGCGCTGCTCAACGGCTTTTCCAGGGCGCGGGGATGGACCGACGCTTTGGACTATTTTCCTCCGTCGCTGCGCGATCGCGCTCAGGAGGCGAAGGACTTTTTCGTCTCTGTGCGTTGCTTCCTCCATTACCGGGCGGGCCGTGATGACAACCAGTTGAACTGGGAGGCGCAGCAGGCTGCGGCGGATGCTCACATCGGCTACGATGGCGGCGCGGCGGATGCGGCCGAGTGGATGCGCTACTACTACCGTCAGGCGCGCGTCATCAACCGCTTGTTCTCCAACATGATGGATGAGGTGGTACCCGCGCGCTCATCGCTCTTCCAGCAATTTCAGAATTGGCGCGCGCGTCTTTCCACCGACGAATTCTCCTGTGTCAACGGGCGTGTCTTGCTGCAGCAGCCTTCGGCGCTCATCTCACCGGAGAACTTTTTCAACTGCTTTGAATTTATCGCCCAGCACGGGCTCAAGCTTGCCGCCAGCACGGAGCTGCGCATCGAACAAGCGCTGCCGGCGATTGCTGCCATCGATCTCTCAGGGCCGCAGCGCTGGGCGGCGCTGCGCAAGGTTCTTGTCCGTCCGCACGCCGCCAAGGCTTTGCGCATCATGCAGGAACTTGGTGCGCTCGGATTGCTGCTTCCTGAATTCCGCGCCGTGGAATCGCTGGTCATCCGCGACTACTATCATCGCTACACGGTCGATGAGCATACTTTCCGGGCCGTTGATTCCATTCACATGCTGCGCTCGGAAAAGAAAAACGGCGGCCGCGATCTTGCCAGCCTGATGGAAGAAATCGAGCACCCCGAGCTGCTGATCCTCGCTCTGCTGCTGCACGACGTGGGCAAGGCCGGAATCAATGAAGACCACGTCAGTGCCAGCCTGGAAGCCGCGATGAAGGTCTGCCAGAGATTTGAGCTGTCGCCGGAAGACCAGGAAATGGTCTGTTTTCTTGTGGCCTACCACATGGATCTTTCCGCCGCCATGCGCCGAGACATCTTTGATCCCGAGACCATCCATCCTCTGGCCAAGCGGGTCGGCAGCCAGGAGCGGCTCAAAATGCTGGCCTTGCTGACCTATGCCGATATCGGCGCGGTCAATCCTACATCCCTCTCGCCATGGAAGGCGGAAAACCTCTGGCGGGTTTACTTTGCCACGGCCAACCATCTGAATCGCAGTGTCGACGATGACCGATTTCATCTGGCGGGACACGACGAACAGGTTGCGCGCATTCGCCTGCTGGCTCCGCAACTTGGCCGCCGCCTGCGCGATTTTCTGGAAGGGTTGCCGCAGCGGTATCTTGCCATGCATGCCGCCGAAGAGATCGTTCAGCACGTGGAAATGGCTTCGCAGCTCAAGGCCAACGCCGTGCAGACGCAGCTCAAACGCTTGCGCGGCGATTTTGCGCTCACCGTTATCACAAACGATCGTCCCGGCCTCTTTGCGACCCTGGCCGGAGTGCTGGCTGGATGGGGCATGAACATCCTTAAGGCAGACGCCTTCTCAAATGACTCCGGCGTGGTTGTGGACACCTTCGTTTTTACCGATCGCTTTCACACTCTTGAGATGAATGTGCAGGAGTGGGATCGCTTCCGGAAGAGTTTCAGCGATGTTCTCGATCAGACGGTTCCACTGGAGCAGCTCGCCCGCAAACGCCGCGGCGGCGTCGCCAAGGCTCCCAAGGTAAAGGTCGAAACCTGCATCAACTTCGATCAGAATTCTTCCAGCCACAGCACGGTCGTCGAGGTTGTGGCACAGGATCGTTCCGGTCTGCTCCATCGCATTGCCGCCGTCTTCGCCGAGTGCGGCTGCAACATCGAAGTCGCGCTGATCGATACCGAAGGCGAGATGGCAATCGATACTTTTTATCTCAGAGTCGCCGGAAGAAAGCTCGCCGACGAAGAGTGCTCTCAGTTGAAAGCTGCATTGGAAGTTGAGCTGGAGTCCTGAGGTTTCGCCGCGCTCGTGCATCTGGCCGATTGCGCCCGGATTATTCCGTTATAGAATGCAAAATTTCTGCCCCATTGAATCCTCCCGAGCGCTTTCCGAATCTTTCATAGCTAGGTATCCGTTGGGTAGTCGAACTCTGCTCTCATATTCTCGATCGGTTGGACGGGAGAACTTATGTCTTCAACGATCCCCGCAACAAAATTTGCGCAGTTCGGTGTAATTGGCTTGGGCGTGATGGGCCAGAATCTTGCACTGAATCTTGAAGACCATGGGCAGAGTGTCGCGGTCTGGAACCTCGAGCCCGAATGGGTCGAGCGATTTGTCGCCGCAAACCAGGGGAAGCAGATCGTTGGCAGCACCGGACTCGAGGGATTCGTCCGCTCCCTTGAGCGTCCCCGGCGAATGTTGATGATGATCAAGGCCGGCGATCCGGTGGATCAGATGCTGGGCCGCATTGCGCCCTTGCTGGAGGAAGGCGACATCCTCATCGATGGCGGAAACTCCTTTTTCAAGGATACGCAACGCCGCGAGGCTGCAATGCACGCGCGTGGGCTGAACTTCTTCGGCATGGGCGTCTCCGGCGGTGAGGAAGGTGCGCGCAATGGTCCTTCGCTCATGCCCGGTGGTGATCAGGATGCCTACCGGCATGTGCAAGCGACCCTTGAATCCATCGCGGCTAAGACTGATTCCGGCGCCTGCGTGACCTATGTCGGTGCCGATGGTGCCGGCCATTTCGTCAAGATGGTTCACAACGGAATCGAATACGGTGACATGCAGTTGATTGCCGAGGCCTACGATCTCTTGCGCCACTCGCTCGGCCTCGCGGCCGCCGAGATCGCCGAGGTCTTTGCCCAATGGAACCGCGGTCCGTTGGCCTCCTATCTCATCGAAATCAGCGCGCAGATTCTGACAGCAATTGACCCTGAAACCCGCCGGCCGCTGGTGGATTTGATTCTTGACAAGGCCGGCCAGAAGGGAACTGGCAAGTGGACGGCGCAGATTGCGCTCGACCTTGGAATTCCCATCCCCACCATCTCTGCCGCGCTCGATGGCCGCGCGCTCTCCAGCATGAAGGATGAGCGCCTCGTGGCCAGTGCGCGGTATGGGCGCACTCCCGGCCGCTATACGGGAGACCGTGCTGAACTCATCGCTTCTATTGGCGATGCTTTATACGCCAGCAAGATCTGCTCTTACGCGCAGGGCATGAGCCTGATTGCGGCTGGCGCGCGCGAGTGGAACTGGAAGATAAGCTTGCGTGAAATTGCTCGCATCTGGAAGGGCGGTTGCATCATTCGCGCGCTCTTGCTCGATCCCATCATGCAGGCTTTTGAGCGCCAGCCCGAGCTGCCGAACCTTCTCCTCGACTCCGATTTCCAGGCGCGCATTACGGCTGCGGCTCCAGCCTGGCGCAAGATCGTCGGTGTCGCAGCCTCGCTAGGAATTCCCGCCCCCGCCATTGCTGCTTCGCTGGCCTACTTTGACTCATACACTGCCGCGCTGCTTCCGCAGAATCTAACCCAGGCTCAGCGCGACTTTTTTGGTGCACACACTTATCAGCGCTTGGACCATCCCGAAGCTGGCGCGGTCCACTCGGATTGGAATGCACTGATTGCACGGCGTGGCCGGTGACCCCCGTAATTGAGGCGTCCTTTTCGAACGATGCCGCTGCTCCGCAGCGGGCAGAGGAGTTAACGAAGTTGCTAGCAAGATGCGGCTATTGCTGGATATCGAAGCTGCACTGGGAGTATTCCAATGCCGACTGAGCGCTTTCACCTTGCCGGGGCAGAGATCCTCGTCGGTATCGATATCGACGAGACGCTCCACATCGCCGCCGGGCAGTTCACCGCGCTTGCACGCAAAGTCTCCGCCGAGAGCGGAGGTGTAAACGTGGCTCTCAGCGGCGGCAGCACGCCGCGTCGTCTCTTTCAACTTCTCGCCGCCGAGCCCTTCGCCGGACTCGTCCCTTGGAACTCAACGCACTTCTTCTGGGTAGACGAGCGCAATGTTCCTCCCGGCAATCCGGAGAGCAACTATTTCATGGCGCAACAGTTGCTTCTTTCACAAGTTCCCGTTCCACCCGCAAACATCCATCGCATTCCCACCGGAGACGGCACTGCGCTCGAGGCCGCCGATCTCTACGAGCGAATCCTGCGCGAAAAGCTTCCACTCGCTCACGGACTACCACGTTTTGATTACGCACTCTTGGGTCTCGGCGCCCACGGTCATACCGCCTCGCTCTTCCCCAATCGCCCAACCCTTCACGAGCGTCACCGCCTCGTGGTGGCCGATCATGTCGATGAGCTCAACTCCTGGCGTGTCACTCTCACTGCTCCCATTCTGAACAATGCTGCCCAGATTGCATTTCTTGTCATGGGCGAGGACAAAGCCTCCATTGTGGGACAGGTCATCGGGGGTCCGCGCAATCCTGAAGCCATGCCTGCTCAGCTCATCGCGCCCGCTGACGGAACGCTGACCTGGATTCTTGACTCTACTGCCGCCAGTCTCCTTGCCCGCCCTGCTCCGCGCCAGAAAACTCCAAGCGCTGCTGTGCCGAAAAGAGAAGACTGACCGCAGCGATTGCATTCCAGATCGACCGCCCCTTCCAGCAAGTATCAATCTCGGCCGCTATTTTACAAATTTCAATGCCGGGTGTTTGACGTTCGGCTTCGTCGCTGGTTACAATCTCCTTGTACTTCACAATAACGCGCGCCAGCGCCGCCACACTCCTCAGTAGCTCAATGGCAGAGCATTCGGCTGTTAACCGAAGGGTTGTAGGTTCGAGTCCTACCTGAGGAGCCATTTATTTGAATAACTTACACTTCAAATCATGAAGTTCTAAACCCCTCTCTTGTGCTTTTTCAAAGGACCCCCAAGTAATTCTTAACTCACACCCGAAATCGCGAAATCGTATACTCAGCTCTGTTTAAGAAATTTTGTCCCATGTCTCCTGATATACAAGATCGCCTCTGCATAAGTGGTTGTACTGTATCGGAACGCACCGAATACCGTCCCAGCAGTGCTGCGAGGCAGCTTGAATCAGAAGCCGTTTTTCGGAATTTTTCCCAGGACTACTGACCTTCCATTCACGAAAATCGACAAACGCTAGAGCTCATAAGCTCCGTTATGGCTTGGTCACCCTGCTCACGCTCTCAAAAGCAGGCTGCACACACCATCATCGTCTCTTTCCTTGTGATTATTACTCCCTATACAAATGACCCAGACCGGGTGTAGAAGCTCGGAAAACACGGTAAGCGGCACAAACGTTGCTGCCTGTTTGGATGTCCGTCCTTGTGTATTTCTCTTGACCACCGGCCAGCCCTAGTCGGACAAACTTTCGCACCGTAAAGCTAAGAAAAATCTTGACAGCAGTTTGTATTTTGATGAATGATTGCTAATCTACTCTATGGGACAAGTGTACTGCGTGGCGGGACTAGCGGGTTGATTGATGGCACATGCATACAAAAACATTATCTGTTTAAGGGAGCACTACAATGGGCAAAGAAATTCGCATGACGAATTCATCTACCGGCGGTCCTGTCTTCGTTTATGTCAAAGACGGGAAAATCATCCGAATAACGCCGATGGATCTGGAAGAAACAGATGCGCCGTCCTGGAAAATCGAAGCCAGAGGGCGTACTTTCCAACCACCCCGCAAGACGACCGTTTCGGTCTACACGCAGGGCTTCAAGTCGATGATCTATTCCGACAAGCGCAACATGTACCCCATGAAGCGCGTCGACTTTGACCCGAACGGGAACCGCAACATCCAGAACCGCGGCATCTCCGGATACGAACGCATCTCCTGGGATGAAGCCGCGGATATCGTCGTCGCCGAGGTCAACCGCGTCAAGCGCGCATACGGTCCCGCCTCGATTTGCACCTCGCCCAGCTCCCACCATATGTGGGGCAACGTTGGCTACCGTCACTCCACCTATTTCCGCTTCATGAACTTTACAGGTTTCACCTACGCCGACCACAATCCGGATAGCTGGGAAGGCTGGCACTGGGGCGGCATGCACATGTGGGGCTTCAGTTGGCGTCTAGGCAATCCCGAGCAGTACAACCTGCTCGAGGACGGACTGAAGCACGCCGAGATGATCGTCTTCTGGTCGGCCGACCCTGAGACCAACGGCGGCATCTACGCCGCGCACGAATCGACCATCCGCCGCAAGTGGCTCAAGGAGCTGGGCGTGAAGATGGTCTTCATCGATCCGCACTACAACCACACTGCGGGCTTGATCGGCGACAAGTGGTTCTCGCCCAAGATCGGCACCGACCACGCTCTCTCGTTCGCGATTGCCTATACCTGGCTGGTCGAAGGGACTTACGACAAGGAGTACGTCGCAACTCACGCGTACGGCTTCGAAGAGTGGTCTGAATACGTTCTCGGCAAGACCGATGGCATACCTAAGACCTGCGAGTGGGCAGAGTCGGAATCGGGCGTCCCGGCCTGCGAGATCCGAGCGCTTGCCCGCGAGTGGGGCAAGAAGAAGACCTACCTTGCTGCCGGCGGATTGGGCGGTTGGGGCGGCGCTTGTCGTGGATCGCACGGCATCGAGTGGGCTCGCGGCATGATCGCGCTGGGCACCATGCAGGGCATGGGCAAACCGGGTTCGAACATATGGTCCACAACCCAGGGCGCTCCCGTCGACGACCAGTTCTACTTCCCCGGATACGCCGATGGCGGGATCTCGGGCGATTGCGAGAACTCCGCTGCCGGCTACAGGTTCGCCTGGCGCATGTTTGACGGCAAGACCTCTCTGCCGTCGTCCTCGAACATCAACACCTGCGCCGGCCAGCACATCCCGCGCCTCAAGGTGCCCGAGTGCATCATGAACGGCGAGTTCGAGTGGAACGGCAAGGGCTTCTGCGGGCAGGACATCCCGCACCAGATGCATCAATATAAGTATCCAGCTCCCGGCTACCCGAAGATTCACATGCTCTGGAAGTACGGCGGACCGTGGATCGGCACCATGACGGCCACCAACCGCTACGCCAAGATGTACACCGATCCGAGCCTGGAGTTTGTGGTCAGCCAGTCGATCTGGAACGAAGGCGAGGTCCCGTTCTCCGATATTATCCTGCCGGCTTGCACCAACTTTGAGCGCTGGGACATCTCGGAGTTCTCCCACTGCTCGGGCTACATTCCGCACAACAACAGCCAGGTGAACCACCGCATCATCTCTTTGCAGATGAAGTGCATCGAGCCGGTCGGCGAGTCCAAGTCGGACTACCAGATATTTGCGCTGCTGTCCAAGAAGCTCGGCATCGAGGGGCCCTTCACCGAGGGCAAGGACGAACTGGGGTGGATCGAGCAGTACTACAACGCCACCGACATGCCCAATGCCATGCCCTTCGAGGAGTTCATGAAGAAGGGCTACTACGTGGTTCCCGACAACCCCAACCGCAATAAGAACGTGGCGTTGCGCTGGTTTGCCGAAGACCGCGCCATAGATACGCCCGACTGGGGCCCGCGTCCAAACAATCAAATTGCCTTTAAAGGCCTGCAAACCTCTACTGGCAAGGTCGAGTTCATTGCCACCAGCATAAAGAACTTCGAAGACCAGGGCTTTGTGGACGAGTACCGCCCGGCTATGCATACCTACGTGCCTGCTTGGGAGAGCTGGCACAGTCCTCTGGCCAAGAAGTACCCACTGGGCATGGTGTCTCCGCACCCGCGCTTCTCGTTCCACACGATGGGCGACGGCAAGGACAGCTTCATGAACGACATCAAGGACCATCGTGTTCTGGTGGACGGGTACTACTACTGGATCATCCGATTGAACACCAAGGATGCTGCGGCCCGCGGTATCAAGAGCGGCGACTTGGTTCGCTGCTTCAATGATCGCGGCTCGGTGATCGTGGCTGCTCAGGTTGGCGAACGCGTACAGCCGGGAACCGTACATACCTACGAGTCCTGCGCCGTGTACGACCCGCTCGGCAAGCCTGGCCGTTCTGCCGATCGCGGTGGTTGCATGAACATTCTTTCTCCCGATCGCTACATGTCCAAGTACGCTTGCGGCATGGCGCCGAACACCACACAGATCGAAGTTGAGAAGTGGGACGGCGGAATTTACGAGACTGAGTAATCCGAGAGGCGGAGGACAATAAAATGAATCAAAGATATTTGGTCATAGACGTAGCGAAATGTCATGACTGCAACAACTGCTTCATGGCTTGTAAAGATGAGCACGTTGACAACGATTGGCCAGGCTACACCGCCGCTCAGCCTCGTCACGGTCATCGCTGGGTAAATATTGAACGCCGCGAGCGCGGACAGTATTCCAGAAATGATGTGGCGTATCTTCCGATGACCTGCCAGCACTGCCAGGAAACGCCCTGCATGCAGGACGGAAGCGGCGCAGTGAGCCGTCGCGCGGACGGCATCGTGATGATTGACATGGAAAAGGCAAAGGGCAACAAGGAACTCGCCAAATCCTGTCCATACGGTGCGATTTACTGGAATGAGGAAATCGGCGTAGCTCAGAAATGCACAATGTGCGCCCATTTGCTGGACGACAAGGAATGGAAGCCGGGTCTGCCCCGCTGCGTCCACTCCTGCCCGACTGGCGCCATGAAGTATTACAACATGGAGCCGGCTGAGTTTGAGAAGCTGGCTAAAGAAGAAGGCTTGGCTGCGTACAGGGCAGAACTTGGTACAAAGCCGAACGTTCTCTATAAGAACCTTCACAAGTACACCAAGAACTTTATTGCCGCAGGTGTATTGGTGAACGAAGACTGCTTTGAGAACGCCACGGTCACCTTGAAAAAAGGAACCGCGGTTCTAGCAACACGGAAGACGAACTTCTTCGGAGACTTCAAGTTTGATGGCTTGGAGAACGGGGAATATGTCGTCGAGGTAAGCGCTGCGGGGAAGGAAGCTTCCACGAAGGTTCAGATTGACAATGAGTCTAAGAATTTGGGCTTCATCAAGCTGACCTCCAGCCTCGTTCAATCGCCAGTTAGCTAAACAAGCCGGATGGAGCAGTGAAGAAGGGGGGCTTCAGATATTCCCCTTCTTCACCAATCCTGGCGCAGATTCATCTACTTAAGTCGGACCGTTGGCACAAGCCCTCTCAAGAAATGGCATAAGCCCACCCCTACTGCCGTATTTGAATTTCACAGGCAGATAGAATTATCTAGCGGAAAGGTAACTACCTCCCATGAAAGAAGTTGTACTTTTCAACGGCAGTCCGCGTATGGATGGAAACATTGCCACGTTAATAAACACCATTGCCAAAGGTGTAGAGGATAACGGTGCGTCAGCAAAAATCTATACGCTGTTTAAAATGAAATTTATGGCTTGCCAAAGCTGCTTTTCTTGCCGGCTAAACGATGACTGTGCAATCCACGACGAACTCCACGAAGCGCTGCAAAGAGTAAAAACGGCGCATGCAATTGTAGTGGGATCGCCCATTTATATGATGCAGATGACCGGTCCGGTCAAGAACATGTACGACAGATTTTTCCCATTGACGGATCCCAGTTACAAGCCGCGATTTGGCCCCAAGAAAATGCTTACCGTCTATTCGCAGGGCATGGAGGATCCTCAGTTGTTTGAATCGTATTTTGAGTACACAGCCGCGATGTTTCCGTTTTTTGGTTTTAATTTGGTGGGTAACATTGTCTGCACGAGCGCCAACGATCCTGAGAGTGCGGATCGCAATGCAGAGCTGAAGATTCGCGCTTATGAGGCCGGCAAAGCTCTCGCGCTTTAGTATTGATCGGTATCGCCTCCCGCTTGCACAAGTTAGTAAAGCCGCCCGGAGTGGGCGGCTCGGAGTGGGTGACGTCTGAGTTTGGCCTATCTTGTCTACTTCTTGCGCTACTGTTCCCCGTCAACGATCTGCACCTATCAAGATCTGAACCGAATCACATCCGCAAGGTGGATGGAAAAAGCTACGACCTCAATTTCTCCCACTGCAGCACCTGTTTTCGGAGTGTATTGAGACTATTCGTCATACGGTCGGTTTCTTCATTCACCAGGCCATGGCGGGTCATTTCGGAGTTCGCCGCACGTACCAGGCGACGATGATCCTCGCGAAGATCGACCATATTTCGGACATTCAGTTTTTCTCCCCGCAGGGCCGTTACCAGCAGCTCGAGGGTCTTTTCCACATCATGCGTGAAGTCTCGGAACTCCTCGCGCACTGTCTCAGTTCCAACTGGTACTGCCTCCAATGCCATGGTGGCGCGCACAAAACGATGCAAGTTCGCACGCATTGCGGTCAACAGATTGATCTGCTGCGGGTGTGTACCTGGCTCCGCCCGCAGCCGATCTGCGGAAGCGTCCAGGTTCGATCGGGCCAGTCGCGTCGCCAGACGCACGCGATTCAACTCGGCCTCATTCCGTGAATTGCCTTGCAGGTAAGCTTCCGCCACAGCGTGAAAGTAAACTCGGCAAGCCTCCAGCACCTGTGCCAGCACCTGCCCAGCCTGCGTCCGTTCCCACGTAGGCCACACTAGATACGCGGCCAGCGCAATGAGACCGCCGAGGCATGTCATTTCACCGCGCGCCAGGATAACTGCCTTGGGGGATACGCCGGTGAACGCAATCAGCATCACGATGAGGGCGCTAACCGCGATCGTGAACACGCCATAATTTGCCGCTCCTGCCCAGCGAAGCAAAAACACGAATATCGCGACCAGGACCACTTTCATAACAATACCCGGCGAGAAAAAGTGAAAGAGCCCGGTCGCCAGCAGCAAGCCCACAATCGTGCCACCAATGCGCAGCAGACCTCGGCTGAAGGTGGCGGAGAACTCCTGTTTCAGTACCAGCACGATCGTCATCGCCAGCCAATACGACCGACCGTTGTGGATCTGGTGAGCCACCACTTCTCCGACGGCCAGGCACAACGCCATGCGAATCGCATGGCGGAACGCTGATGACTGCGGAGTGAGATTTGCAAGCAGTATCGGCAGCATGCCGGTAATTCTGCGCGGCCATGGCTGCGTCGCATCGCGGCTTGCCAGCGCTTCAAATCCAGCAGATGTGGTATCGCTTACGCTACGGGTGGCACTGCGGAGTTGACCGACGAGTGCGTCCATCTGGTGGCGGGCATCCCTGGTCATCGCCGAAAGAAAAGGTGAAGCTGGTTGCGCTTCTTCGGTGCGCAAACTCTCTGCCAAAGTCTCCAGCTCCAGCAGTTTCTCCTGAACTCTGATCGTCGCCTCGCCCATC
>JBEKOO010000034.1:0-34796 GCA_049521655.1 Candidatus Korobacteraceae bacterium | reverse complement strand
AGCAAAATGAATATGAAACCTCAATCACACATCAGCGGCTCAAACTGCTATAGCCGCATACTTCTCGTCCTCCTTCGCAATTTGATCCTTAACCATTGCTAGCCAGGGCTGGGCCGGCCACAGTCGCCTCCGCGCTCGCGGATTCCCGCGCCTTTCTTTTCACCGTGGCAACAAAAATTCCGAGCGGCCTGTACAGCAGGTGCGACCACTTGCCGAACGGAACTTCCACCACCAGCATCGGCACCGCAATCGCCATGTGTACAACGTATGTGACGTAGGTCGGCATGGGCAGATTCAAGAGCCGAAAAATGTTGACCAGAATACCTGTGATTGCCGTTAGAAAAAGCAGAATGGGAAACAACCAGTCGGAGAGATGGCTGAAGCGGTGCATCTCAGTCCGCATCCCCATCCTGTCCAACACCATCCACGCCGTCGTGACCAGCAAAACCAACGTCGAGTAGTAGCCCAGAACGCTGGTCCAGTGGAAGCTGCTGTCCTGGATCTGAAACCACGGCAGGAACACCACCACGAGAGTGAAGATCGTCGCGTAGCCGCTGACTAGAAAGAGATGGCGTATCCAGTTTCTGCTCGCGTCGCTGTCGTTGCAGTTTTTCCATTGCATCTGCGTGACGCCGTGAAGAATCAGCGAACCGATCTGCGCGAGATAGAGGCGAGCCGGAATATGGTCGTCATGCGTCAGGCCAAGGAACATGCGCGCGGCATTTACCAGCAGCAGCAAGCTCAGCAGTGCCGCCAAGATCCTATCGCCCAGGTGTACCATCTCCTTCGGCGCAAACTTGTCGAGCATCACGTTAGACAGAGGCAGCGGGCCGGATCGGCTCAGCAGACCGAAGCCAAAGCTCTGTGGCAGCGTGAACAGGGCCACGATGATCGCCGCCACCAGCGCGAGCATTCCGATCTCCCAGACCGCCGAGCGGTACATCAGCCGCGAGAGCCCCGTCCAGTCGTACTGTGTCGTGAGGTACCTGCGTAGCGCCATCATGGTTTCGCCGGGGTTGGCCTGCCGGGGACACGTCTTCGAGCACTCGCCGCAATAGAAGCAGAGCCAGGGTGCGGGGTCTTTCAGCAATTCATCTTTCAGACCCCACTGCGCCAACAGCATCTGTTTGCGCGGGAAGGCGCCGTCTTCGGGCGAGAGCGAACAAATAGAAGCGCACTTCGCGCACTGAAAGCACTTCTTCAGGTCGCCTCCGCCCGCTTCCATCACGTCGCGGATTAATTCAGTGTCGGGTTCTACCAGAATCGGTCTGCCCATGGCTAAAAGCCTTTGTAAGGATTCGGCCCAATCTCGCGAATACGGGCCGCAAATTCGTTAATGA
The DNA here is from genome assembly GCA_049521655.1 of Candidatus Korobacteraceae bacterium. Lineage (GTDB taxonomy): Bacteria > Acidobacteriota > Terriglobia > Terriglobales > Acidobacteriaceae > TOLSYN. Next base: position 33,456 of record JBEKOO010000034.1, on the reverse strand, counting down.
TCTCCGGCAGGCGGCCGTAGTCATCCATACCGAGCTGTTGCAGGTGAATGCGCTCGGATTCCAATTGCAGCCGCTGCAAGGTCTCCTTAACATTTTCCAGCCGCCGGTTCGCCAGTTCGCTGCCGCGCATGAAGTGGCATTCATAGTCGTCGCCGAACTTGCATCCCAGCAGCAGCACGCCGTCGATACCGCGCGACAGCGCGTCGGCAATCCACACGATATTCATCGAGCCCAGGCAGCGAAGCGGAATAATGCGCACCGACGGGTCATACTGCTGCCGGCCCTGGCCAGCCATGTCGAGAGCAGGATACGCGTCGTTCTCGCACGCCAGCACCAAAATGCGCGGCTTTTCTTCGAATTCGTCCGGGACTTCGATCGCCTTCACCATGCTGGCGATCATGTCCACCGAATAATTCTTGAAGGAAACAATCCGTTCCGGACAGGAGCCCATGCAGATCCCGCAGCGCCGGCAGCGGTATGGATTGAACTTCGGCGTTCCCTTCTCGTCCTCGTCGAGCGAACCAAACGGGCATTCCTCGGTGCAACGTTTGCATTGCGTGCAGCGCTGCAGAAAGAAACTGGGGTAAGAGAGATCGCCCGTACGCGGATGCACCGCTTGGCCGCGGGTTGCCAGCTCAATGCACTGAATCGCCTTCATCACGGCGCCGCCGGCGTCCTCTCCCGCTAGCCCCGCGTCCATAGGCGCACGAAGCGCTCCCGCCGCGTAGATGCCGGTCCGCATGCTCTCGTAAGGGAAGCAGACAAACTTGGAATCGGGGAATCCATCTTGCAATACAGGGAGGTCGGGCCCCTGGCGGTAACAGAGGTTCAGAATCTCCGTTCCCTCGTGGTGCTTCATCTGCGCGATGACCGCCTCCGCATCCTTGCGCTGCGTCTCGCTCTCATTGCGGGACAACTTGGCATTGGCATCGCGCAGAGCGCGAATTGCCGGACCATCGGCGGAATTTGGCACCATGCCGGTGGCCAGCACCACTAAGTCGACCGTCACCTGCATCGGCGAGCCAAGCAATTCACTGTCGAGGCTCACCTGCACCCGGTCATCCGCTGCCGCCGCAACCTGCGTTACCTTGCCCTTCATGAAAAAATTCAACGGGTGATTCTGAACCTTGCGGTAATACTCCTCGTAAGCTCCCGGAGTAACGATGTCGCGGTAAATGACGAAGACCTCGGCTTGCGACTCCTGCTCACGGATGTATTCGGTCTGCTTCAGGGTGGTCATACAGCAGACCGAAGAGCAGTAGGGCAGGTGATCCTGCTCGCGAGAGCCGGCGCACTGCAAAAACAACACACGCTTGGCCTGCTTGCCATCTGATGGCCGCGCGATTAGCCCGCGTGCGGCCATCTGCTCAAACTCGACATTCGTGATCACGTTCGGTAATCCGTACCCCAGCGATCCCAGTTTAGCCGCATCGTATGCCTGCCAACCGGTCGCCATCACGATTGCGCCCACGCGGTGGACCGACGTCTCCGACGCTCCCTCTATGGTCACATCGAACATTCCGGGCTGGCCTTCCGTCTTCACGATTCTGGCCGAGCAGAACACTTTTATGCGCGGATTCGAAAGTGCTGCCTGAAGCTTGTTCGTGAGTCCGTCAGCGGATGCTTCCGTGTAAGGGGTCCGTGTCGGGAATGCCTTCTTGAGGCCTCTCATGAATCCGCCCAGCTGCGGCTGTTTTTCAATCAGCACAACGTCGTGTCCGGCAGCGGCCGCATCCAGCGCCGCACTGACGCCGGTGACGCCACCGCCCACGACCAGCACGCTCCGCGAGATGGTCTCTTCCGGCATCGGCTCCAGCGGTTCCATCTTCTGGGCCTTCACCAGTCCCATCCGAATGTAATCTTCGGCCAGCGCCTGTGTATCCTCGTGCTTCGCTTCGTGAGACCAGGCGACTTGTTCGCGCAAATTGACGCGATCAAGCACCATCCGGGGATCGAATGAGAAGCTCTCGGCTTTTACCCGCGGCGAGCACGCGGCAATCACGACCGCGTCAACCGCGCCCCCCTCGATGTCACCGCGGATCATCGCCGTACCCTCATCGCCGCAGAGAAATGCATGGGTCTGGCACACCGCCGGCTTGTACTCCGTCTGCGCCATCGTCGCCAGCTTGTCCACGTCCACTGAGTCGCCGATCGAACAACCGCTGCAAATGTAGAGCCCCAGTCTCTTATCCATTGTGCGCGGCCCCCATCGCGATCTGAAGCGCCTTCAGTGCCGCCCCGCTCGCGTCGCGGACGGTAGCCGAGACTTCCGCCGGTCGTTTGGCGCAGCCAGCGCCAAAGAAACCGGGTGAGCCGTTTACCAGGAAGCCGAACTCGTCCAGCTTGCACTCCGAGGGCAACCCGTCAGTTTGGGGCACAATCCCGGTCGCCAGTACCACCAGTTCGAAGCTCCGCGTCATCTTCTTGCCGCCAAGCACGTCCTCCACCGTGACTCGCAGATCTTTGGTCTGCGCATCCTCTTCGACCCTGGACACCTTTCCCTTGACCAGTTCCACCGCTTCGTCGGAGCGCACCTTCGAAGCAAACTCCTGCAATTGCCCGGGCGTCCTGACATCGATGTAGAAAATTGTGACCTTTGCTTCCGGGTAGAGCTTGCGAACGTAGGTGGTCTGCTTCAGAGAAACGGAGCAACACACCGTCGAGCAGTAGGGCAGATGGTTCTGGTCGCGCGAGCCCGCGCACTGCACGAAGGCCACCGATTTTGGCGCTTTGCCATCGGAGGGACGCAGCAGCTTTCCGCCGGTCGGACCATCCATTGCCGCCAACCGCTCTAGCATTACGTTGGTGACTACGTTGGCGCTCTTGCCGTAGCCGAGAGTGTCAAGTCTGGTCGCGTCATACGGTTTCCACCCCGTCGCCACAATCACCGAGCCCACGCGAAAAGTCTTGCGCTCGATACCCTGGGCAAGGTCGATGGCTCCATACTTGCAAGCGTCCGCGCAGGCGTGGCAGTCGGTGGCGCAGGCAGCGCGATCCACCACATACGTTGCGGGAAACGCTGCCAGGCGGCGCGCATGTACCGCCTTCGTCCGCATCAATCCGAACTCCAACGGATCTGCAATTTCTGACCGGCAAACGTCAACGCAGTCGCCGCATAATGTGCAAGCCGAATTCACGTGCCGCGGTGCGATCTTGATCACCGCATCGTAATGCCCCGGCGAGCCTTCCAGCTTCTCCAACTCCGCCAGAGTCAGTACGGTAATCCGCGGGTTATTCCGCAGACGCCTGAAGTTAATTTCCAGTCCGCAGGAGGGCGGGCAGAGCTTGGGGAAATAGTTGTGGAAGCCTGCCACCCGGCCGCCGAGATAGGGCGACTTCTCAATGAGGACGACATCGAGCCCCACCTCGGCGGCATCGAGTGCCGCAGTCACTCCCGCGATGCCGCCGCCGATTACGAGGAGGGCTTTGCTGTTTTCGTTCGCGGTTTCCGTAATAGTAGACATGATGGTCTAGACCGGCGAAGCTTCGTTGGCCAGTGCTTCGGAACCAGCGGCTCGCCGTTGCTGGGCTGCGCATTTGTTCATTCGCATCGCTTTTTGTTGGAACAGGCTGAAGGCAAGCCACTCGACCGCCAACTCCAGCAGTTCTTCGTCGTCAGTGCGAAGGGCATGGACCCGCGCTTCGTCGATGTCAAACAAGCTCAGGAAGCGAGTCTCGAAAACAAAGCGCCGAAATTGGTCGAGATCGTAGAGCGCCATGTAATACATGGCGCATTGCTCTTCCGTCAACGCTTCCTTCTGCTCCGCGGCCACCGCCAGCAGTCGGCGGAACGGGAACTGCATCACGTCGTAGGGCTCGACTCCCTGGCCGTCGATGAACTGCCGAACCGCGCATTCACCACCCTTGCCGTGACCGTGGCACAACTCTTCTTTTACTAAAAAGTAGAATCGCTCCGCCGCCGCCTGTGAGGTTGCCCGCTCGGCCATTCCCAGCGGATACATGCGGCATGCCCAGGGACGGTTGGCGTAAACCCCGCAGCCCTTCTCACTCACAAACTGGCATTTCTTGTCGTCTTCGTTCATCTTGAGAAACACCACCGGCACCCGCTTTTCCGCGGAGTAGGCGATCGTGGTGTATCGCTCCATGAACTCGGAGGAATCGATCCCCAGCGCTTTCTTCATACGCAGCACGTCGTATGGGGTTAGCAGGATGGAAACGTCCTGGCAGCAGTGCCCGAAGCAGTCGAGAGCCGGATCGCAATGGAACGTAAACCGGTCGTCGGGGCCCAGCCGAGGCGTGTTTTGTATTACGTCTGCTTCCGGGAATTCAGCCTCAGCCATGGCAGTACCTCCCTAAGTCTTATTCAGTCGTGAGAATACTGGTGCGTAACGCTTCCCTGGACCACACTGGCAGAGGACCGCGCTCTCCAGTAACCGGATCAAAGCGGTAACGATAAGAAGCGGTCACATTGAATTGCTCCCGCATCCAATTCCAGCCGCGTGCAAAGTACTCGCACTCGTCGTTGAAGCAGACGTACTGGTATTCGCCGCTCCAGGAGTTCAATTCTGGGTTTTCCCACTTTGTCAGCGCTCGGTCACAGTAGGGACAACGGGTTTCTATCAACTTATCCAAGGAGCCTCTTTGAAATCCCAATGCATCACATTTCCCGGCGAAACCTCCTCGCTGGGATGATTGAAAAACCGGGCGGGACCTGCAACGCAAGCCCCGCCCCTTGCGCTAATCAGCTCCAGCTGTCTGGGCTTTGGTTTCGAAAATCTGGATAATGGGTCTTGTAAACACCTCCCACTTTCCGCTCTTCGGGTCGCACCTGCAGTTGGCGAAGACATGCCACTTTTCTTCGTCGAGCTTTGGCGTGTCAGCCCGGAAGTAGTAGCCTGGCCAGCGCGTCTCTTCACGGAACAGCACGGTATGTACGTGGGCTTCGGCCTGCCACATACGGTGAATATTTTCCCAGCACCGCATCAATTCATGCGCATCTGCCGCCGCTAGCTTTTCTGAATCTTCCTTCAGGAAAGTCAGCAGCTCCAACGCCCGCTCGAGAGAAGGTTTGTTGGTGGTAAATTGCGCCGAAACGCCGCCGGCGTACTCATCCATGATCTTCTGCAGACGCAGCATGAACATGCGCGGCTTGATGTAGTTGGGATTGACATCCGGGTCCGATGTGGCCTTCTGGAATTCTTCGAAGGTCTCCATCGGCTTCATCATTTCCTTGATCTGTGCATCGACCGTAGCCTGATCCAGCTTCGGCGCGTTGTTGTTTTCCACGACGAACTTAATCGCAGACTTTGCGGCGATGCGGCCTTCAGCATGCGAGCCCGATGAGAACTTATGGCTCGAAGCGCCTGAAGCATCGCCCGCGCAGAACAGACCCTTCACCGTCGACATGTTCGAGTAACCCCAGAAATACTGAGACTTGGTCTCGGCGGTCTGGAGGTCCTCGGAACCGCTGACCCATGCACCGGAAGCGCCTGAGTGCGAACCTATGAAGAGCGGCTCAGAGGGCGCGATTTCAGAAGACTTCTGTTCCGGCTGCACATTGGTTCCAGCCCACAGCAGAGCCTGTGAAATCGTCATATCCAGGAAGTCTTCCCAAGCTTCCGATTCCAGCTCCTTCAGCTTCTTCGCGTAAGCTTTGGGATCGCTCTTGAACTGCTCCGAGATGGCTGCCATGGCTTCCTCGGTGCGCATGTGCAGCGGACCCTTGCCCTCCTGTATATCGAGCATTCCGAGGTAGTTGCGCAGGTTGGCAGGGACAGGCTTCACCCGTCCATAAGGCCCCCACTTTGCCAGCTCGTCCTTGCGCTCGATCATGTAGTTGCCGCCCATGGCGTTGGTCGCGCGTGATTTGAACAGCAGGAACCATGCGCCCACCGGACCGTATGCATCCTTGAAGCGCACCGGGATGAAGCGCACTTCCTGGCAGGTCATCTCCGCCCCGGCCTTCAGCGTGAAATACGCCGAGGAGCCGGTGTTGAACGGCGGATACCAGGCGCGGCCGAAGCCCTCGCCCGAACTCCGGGGCTTGAACACGTGTACCGCCCCGCCCATGGCCACCAGCGTGGCTTTGGACTTGAAGACGTATACCTTGTTCTCGCGCACCGAGAACCCGATCGCGCCCGCGCAACGGTCGCCGTCCATCAGCGGACCGACGATGAACACGCGCTCGAAGATCTCTCCCACGCCGGTTTTCAGCAGGGCGTTCTTGGCGGCTTCCGCCACCACGACCTTGTAAGACTCGCCGTTGATCATGAGCTGCCAGCGACCCTCATGAACGTAAGCGCCCTTCTCGTCCTTCCAGATCGGCAGACCCCACTTTTCGAACAGATGTACGGTCGAATCGACGTGACGGGCAATGTCCGCCACCAGGTCTTCGCGCGTCACTCCCATCAAGTCGTTGCGGACGTAGTCCACATAGTCCTTGACGGTGTTGGCGCCGTCCCGGAGCCCGACGTACTGGTTAATGGCCGAGAGGCCCTGGGATACTGCGCCGGAACGGTCCACCGCGGCCTTGTCGACCAGCGTGACCTTTAACCCGTGCGCCTTGGCCCAGTGAGCCGCTTCCACGGCTGCTCCGCACGCGGCCATGCCGCCGCCTACGATAAGCAGATCGGTTTCAACGATGACAGTCTCAAACTTAGGCATTGGTGCCTCCCTTCAGCGTGAAGACCGCAGGCAATCCCAGGGCCTCCGGCTCGGTACTTAGCTCGGTGCTATTGAGATCCTGGTGAGTCTTGAACCCGCCGCTTGGCTCGGCAACGCCTTCAGGCGTGGTGCGGATGGGGAACTTGAAGCGTTTCAACGTTCCATTCCGGAATTTCACCGTCCACATGATGGAGTCCGTCGAGCGCAGTGGCGTCGCTGAAGCCCCCAGTGGAACGAAGTCCGCATAGCCGCGAACTTCCACCGCCTGCGTCGGGCAGATCTTGACGCAGTTGTAGCATTCCCAGCACAGCGTTGGATCGCGGTTGTACGCCTTCATTTTCTCTTTATCGAGAACCATGAGGTCATTGGGGCAAATATATTGGCACGCAGTTTTATCTAGTGCTTTGCACCCGTCGCATTTATCAGGAATCACATAACTTGGCACTAATCACCTCCAGGCCATCGTTTGATCGATGAAGCCCTGATTAAGACCGGCCGAACAAAGTTGAGCCTCGTTTCTTCCAAAGTCCGTGTTGTCCCGAGGCGTGCAGGGTACTCTCCGCCGGCGACCGAAAGACAATTAAAGCTAAGAATAAGAAAGAGACAGGAATAACCTGCCGCCTTTCCCGCCGTGATCCGGACATCCGGAGAGGGGTGGATAATGTGCGATTCAATCAAGGCGGCGACCGCGCCGGGTCGCCTTCGTTTTGCTCAGGAAACACTAATTCATACCACCCCAAAGACCCAAAGGTGGGATCAGAGCCGCGCAGAGAACTGCGGATGAGCACTCCGCGCCGGGCGAATTTCGGAATTTGCCCGCGGAATACGGACATCCAAATCTCCGGTAGCTCAAGTTGACCGAGAAGACTGTACTCGGCTTCTTGTGGAGAGGCGGTGACCGTTATCACGATTACAGGTGAGATGTCTTGTACTAATACTTATTAGCAATAAGTTTTTCTAATCGGTGCCCTCCCAGTTTCAGAGCCCGCGCGACTCCGAGTGGAACGGCACTTTGCGTCCTTGGGCTAAGTCCCGTCGCCGTGTATTAGTGTTTCTTCTTTGTCACAGCCTTTTCCAATCGAAGGATGAGCCTGAACGGTTGCAGTAAGGCTGGAGAGGATGTTTCCTTTCTGGTTTGAGATTTGAAAGAGTGTAGCAGCCGCCGAGGCGGTGGGAATGTGGTAATCGCGGAGCGATTTCCAAGCTCTGAATGGAAGGCCCGAAGGGGCTTTCCGCAGAGCGTCATTTCCACGGTCTGATTTTTGCTAATGATGGTCTGTTCCGTCATGCGGTTTTGAACTGCGAAAACAGTCTGCGTTTGGCCTGTTGCATGCGTTGTGCAGCTTCGGTGTCACTCATCGTCTTGGCGATACGCTCCAGGGTAGATAGGCTGAGGCCGGAACGCAGGTACTGCTGAGGTTGAGGTAGTGCTAACAGGGTTTCCAATGGCGTCTGATAGTGACGGATTGTGCGCTCCTTCGAATCCGTCTCTACGTCGGCCTGAGCACAGGGCCGGTGATAGTTCAGATAGGGGTTCAGGTACGCGGTATAGAACTGATGAATGCGGTCGGCCTGGGTCGCCTCGATGTAACCCCAGCCCATGCGCTTGCGGATGATCGCTCCGTTTTTGGTCTCCGCCAGTCCGTTGTCGTTGGAATGGCGGGGGCGGCTTTTGGTCTGCTCGATCATCAGCTTGTTGAGCAGCTTGGCCACGGTCTGGTTGATAAACTCGCTGCCATTATCGGAGTGAAAGCCGTGAATACGAAAAGGGGAACTGGGCCAGAATGGCGACCAGCACTGGCTCCAGATAGGCTTCGGAGATGCGGGGCACGGCTGCCACAATCTCCCAGTAACCTCGTCGACGGCATTGATGTGGTAGACGAGGTTCGCGTTTGTGCTGTCGCCCTGGTGCACGGTATCGATACGGAGATACTCAGGCTTTCCCTGGGGATCGGGTTTGCGCCGCTCGCTAAGCGAAACCGCCGTAAGCCGCGTCTTTTCGTAGTGGCTGAGCCGCTGGCGGTAGCGCGGGGTGTGACGCAGGTTATACAGGTGTCCGTTGGAGATCGAGGCCAGACGCTCGAACTCCAGCTTGCCGTACTCGTGAAACTCGCGCTCCAGAATGCGCCGGGTGGCTGGGCCACTCAGGGTATCGTGAGCTTTCTCGACTTGTGCCAGCAACTCGATGTCGGCTTGGGTATAGCGTCTGGCAAAGCGATGCCGTCGGTTGGTCTCGCACGCCACCCAACCGGTTGCCAGGTAGCGGCCACTCAGCCGTGTGATCTGCGCCCGGCTCAGTCCCGTCATTTTCCCGATGTAGCGCCGCAGTAGACCGCGCGCACGCCGGCCCTGACGCACATATTCGTGCTGGCGTAACACCTGCTCGACCCAAGCGTAAACCTGCGCCCGTTGATTGGCTTCAAACCGTACCTCTGCCGAAGCCAAAAGGAACCTCTGAACCTGATCCGAACTTAGCTTCTCTGATTCGTGCACGCTGATCATTCATTCTCAGCATGCCTCACCCCCGTTCAGGCTTGTCTTGTGTTGGAAACGAGCCCCGCCTTCAGGCTCACCTTGCATTGGAAAAGACTGGCCCTTGCCTTCCGAGCCCACCAGAGTTACACTCCCTGCCAACTTAGCCGGTAAAAGTTTATGCGCTTGCTGACATTTGATTTGTCTGATTTGTCAGGACCATACTATTTGCGAGGCGAGGATGCAGCTACGAATCGCAGTGGCGTGATGACGCGGTCGCAGAGCGCGAAGAGGGTCAAGTTAGGGCCAGGTTCGCAATGGTGACATTCGAGAATACTCAATCGCAAATTAGGGAAGATTATGAACATTACAAGTGAATTGGTGTCTCCGGGAGGCTTTGGAGCTGACTCGGATTTGAACGTCAAGACGATTCCAAAAATCCAGAGGCGTTTGCTCCCCTTCATTTTCATTTGTTACAACATTGCCCTTTTGGACCGTGTGAATATCGGGTTCGCCGGCTTGACTATGAACAAAGAACTCGCCATTAGCGCCCAGCAGTTTGGGCTTCTGGCGGGCATCTTTTACATCGGCTATGTGCTATTTGAAATACCCAGCAACATGTTGATGCACAAACTTGGGGCACGTATATGGATCGCCCGAGTTCTTATTAGCTGGGGTCTGGTTGCTGCCTGCACGGGCTTTGCCAGAAGTGCTACTCACATCTACATCATCCGGTTTGTGCTGGGACTCGCCGAAGCCGGATTCTATCCCGGAATGATTCTGTACTGCACCTACTGGTTCCGGCAGCGAGAGCGGGCTCAGGCAGTGGCGTTCTTCATGTTGGCACAACCATTTTCCGCCCTCATCGGGGCGCCGATTTCGGGATTGATTCTCGACCATATACATTGGTTCGGGATTTCCAGTTGGCGTTGGCTGCTGGTGCTGGAAGCGGCTCCTGCAATCATCCTGGGCGTGATCACTCTATTTGTGCTGCCAAGCCGTCCGAAAGATGCACAGTTCCTTTCGAGCAATGAGAAGGATTGGCTGGAGGGGGAACTGAAGCGCGAAGAACAGGAGACGCTGGCCGATAAGGGGCACGACTCGGCCTTAGCTGCCATAAAAAGCGGCAAGGTCTGGTTTCTGGGATTTATATATTTTGTCTTCCTCATCGGCGTCAACTGGATGAACTTCTTCCTGCCGCAAGTAGTGAAGGCGTTGTCAAAGTTTTATTCCAACAGTACAGTTGGATTTCTGATCATGATTCCCATGGCTCTCGGGATGGTTGCGATGGTGGTGATTTCACGCCATTCAGATCGTACCGGGGAACGGCGACTCCACACGGGCCTTCCCGCCGTTATCGGCGGCATAGCGCTGCTGATTATTTTTGCGTTCAAGGTCAGCAACCCTGTGTGGTCTATCATCCTGCTGTGTTTCATGACCATCGGCATTGATAATTTCTTCGGACCATTCTGGGCGGTGTCGAGCAGCTCCTTGACAGGCTATGCGGCTGCCGCCGGCATTGCTTTTATCAGCTCGCTCGGTAACATTGGGGGATTCGTTGGTCCTGCCCTTGTTGGGTACGTTCAGAATCGTACGCATACCATTTACGCGGGGGCGGCGATCGCCGGCCTTTCACTACTGGGGGCAGGTCTGCTTGTGATATTTTTTACTTCTAGACCAAGAGCAAGCGACTAGGATTGGCAAAGTAACTTTGTTTTCTACCTGTTTGTCGAACTCTATGCTCCAGAATGCGCCGGTTAGCAAAGAGCCAGTGTGAAGCGCCGACCAGCCGCTTGGATGTCTTATGGGACGATCGCAAACTGGTGTAGCAATTGGAGACACAGCCGAAAACCGGTCTGCTCCAACCGGGACATTGGTTCCGTTTTTCACGAACGCTTTATTTGCACGTCCTTCGGGGCGCGGGACAGATTGCTTTGCATAGATGGGGGAAAAACATGAAGATCGAGTCAGGAGTTCAGGAATTCAAGACCGTGGTTTGGTCGGCAGGGGCGGGCTGTCATGGGAACTGCGGACAGAAGCTATACGTCAAAGACGGGAAGCTGATTCGGGTGGAGGGGGACGAAACCCATCCCTGGAACCAGGGGCGGGCGTGTCCCAGGGTACTGGCGTTGACCCAGTACATCAATCACCCGGACCGGATCACTACCCCATTGAAGCGCGTTGGAGCCCGCGGCGAGGGAAAGTTCGAAGCCATCTCCTGGGACGAAGCCTACGATACTTGCGAAATGAAGCTGAAGGACATCCGGACGGAGTACGGCGCCGAGTCGGTCATCTTCGTTCAGGGCACGGGGCGCGATATCGGAGGTCCGATTTCCTTCCTGGCTTACAGCTATGGCAGTCCCAATTGGGTCCAGCTTGGACTCTCCGGTCACTCCTGTTATACGCCGCGTCTGGGGGCGATGAAGGCATCCATCGGAGACTTCACGGTGCTCGACTGCTCCCAGTTTCTGGAGAAGAGGTACGAGGATCCGGCGTACAAGTACCCGAAGGTGATCATCGTCTGGGCTCAAGGGCCGGTGGCTACCTGCCCGGATGCTTTCTTCGGGCACTGGATCGTCGATTGCATGAAGAACGGCGGTTCGGAGATCATCAGCGTCGATCCGCAGTACACCTGGCTGACGACGCGGGCAAAGTATCATCTTCCGCTGCGACCCGGCACTGACGCGGCGCTGGCGCTCGGGATGATGAACGTCATCATTAACGAGGGGCTCTACGATAAGGAGTTTGTCGAGAAGTGGACGGTGGGATTCGACAAGCTCAAAGAGCGGGTGCAGCAATATCCGGTGAGAGAAGTTGCCGAGATTACGTGGGTGCCCGCGGAGCTGATTGCGAAGGCTGCGCGGCTTTACGCCACGGCAAAACCAGCGGGCATTCAGTGGGGAGTCCCCGTCGACATGAATCCCGAGGGCACGGTGACGGCGTCGGCCATCAATCTCTTGTGGTGCCTTACCGGGAACATCGATGTGCCCGGAGGCAACGTGATCGCCCGGCCTTCCCACGGTGTCACCACCTATCCATACACGACTGAAGAACTCGTATTTCTCTACGGTCAGGAGATGGTGAACAAGCTGAATGAAAAGCGCATCGGCGCGAACAAATACCCCATGGTCAAGGGATTTCGCGGCTGGGCGCAACCGGATGAAACCATCGATCAGGTGGCTTCCGGCAAGCCCTATCCGATCAAAGGGGCCTGGATCCAGACGGCGAACGTCCTTGGCGGACAGGCGGCGCGGATGAAATTGCATTACGACGCGCTCAAGACACTGGATTTTGTCTGCGTCGTGGACCTGTTCCACAATCCAACCACGATGGCTTTAGCGGATATTGTGCTGCCGGCAGCTACGTTCCCGGAGAAAAACAGCTTTCGTTCGTGGTGGGAACCGTTGTGCATTATCAAGAAACGGGTGCAGGTCGGAGAGTGCAAGTCAGACTGGGAAATCAACCTGGACATGGCCAAGCGCTTGAATCCGGAGATCGACAAGAAGTTCAACGACGTGATCGATCTCATCGACAACCGTCTTGCATTTGCCGATCTCAGCTTTGATAAGTTGGAGAAGATGGGCGGTTGGAAGATGTCTCCCGAGGGTCCGTTCCGCCCCTACCGGCGTTACGAAAGGGGTTTGCTTCGCCCGGACGGCAAGCCTGGATTCAATACTCCGAGCGGCAAAGTGGAGCTGTACTCAACGGTCTTTGAGTCCTGGAAGATGGATCCTCTGCCGTTCTTCCGGGAGCCGGCGCAAAGTCCGGTGAGCACACCGGAGCTTTACAAGAAATATCCTCTGATCATGATCTCCGGAACTCGCAGCTCGCTCATGTTCCACTCCGAACACCGTGGGATTCCCTGGCTGCGCGAGAAACTGCCGGAGCCGCTCGTCGACATTCACCCGGATACTGCCAAGGAGTACGGGATCTACGATGGCGAGTGGGTATACATCGAAAACGATCTAGGCAAAGTCAGACGGAAGGCGAGAATCCGTCCAACCGTCCATCCGAAGATGATCAATACCATGCACGGATGGTGGATGCCGGAAGAGGAAGGGAAGGAACCCAACCTGTTCGGCGTGTGGAAATACCAAATCAACCAACTCATCCCCGGCCCGCAGGACGCGGAGGCGGGCTTCGGGGGCGGGCAGTATAAGACCACGCTGGTGAAGCTAACCAAGATCACCGACAGGGAGGCGTAGGAATGTCCCAGAACGGTTTGCTCATTGATTACGATTACTGTACTGGTTGTTACACGTGCGAGGTGGCTTGCCAGCAAGAGCATGATCATCCGGTGGGCAAGTGCGGCATCAAAGTGACGGAATTTGTCCTGAAGACGCGTGAGCCTGTTTCGATCGATTTCCTGCCTTTTCCCACCGACCTGTGCGATTTATGCGGCGAGCGCACTGCGGCGGGAGAGCAGCCGGCTTGCGTGAAGCATTGCCAGGCGGCCTGCATGAGCTACGGTCCCATTGCGGAACTGGCGCGGCAGATGGAGAAACGGCCCAAGACCGTGTTGTTCCGGCCGCGGTAACAGAACAGTCATATCCTCGACGGTGCTACGCCACTCAGGCCGACAACAGGCCTGAGTGGGGCGCCCGCCAATCGCCGATTCGCACCGTAGTCTGGCCTTGCTCAATTTCTCGAAGCCCAGGCGCTTCAGAGTGACCTGCACCTGAGCAAGCTGGCTTTACGCACTACCACTCCTGCCGAATTCACCACACGATGCGCGAGGATCAATTTCCGGGGAGCACATCCTTTGTCATCGGCCCAATCCTAAGAGCCATGTAAAATCTGTGGACAAGCGATGAGAACAGCCAGTCCAGAGCGGAGTGGGCCAACCTTCTTCCAAGGCATACGGCCACTGAATCGAGCCGGGGCGTTGCGCGACGCTCTGGCAGGATTTGAATTGGCGGCGATGAACATACCACAAGCGTTGGGATACACCAAGATCGCCGGCATGCCCCTAGTCACCGGGCTCTACACATTGCTGCTGCCGCTTCTGGCCTTCGCGGTATTTGGTTCGTCGCGATTTCTGGTGGTCGCTGCCGACTCGGCTACTGCCGCTATTCTTGCCAGCGGTATATCGCCGATGGCTCCCGTTGGCAGCTCGAGATACGTGGCGCTGGCGGGAATGGTCGCGCTGCTGACGGCTGGGTTCCTGCTGCTGGCGCGGTTACTCAAGTTGGGCTTCCTGGCGGACTTTCTCTCGCGAACAGTCCTTGTGGGTTTCTTGACGGGCATAGGGTTCCAAGTGGGAATTGCAGTTCTCGGCGAAATGCTGGGTATCGAAGTTCAGTCCCGGAGGACGTCCGTACAACTGATTCAGGTCTTGCGCGGCTTGTCTCACGCAACTCGTCCAACAGTGGCTCTCTCCGCGATCGTAGTGGGAGGCATCTACGTTCTCCAGCGATTTGCACCGAAGGTGCCCGGTGCGCTGATCGCTGTAGCGGGCACGGTGACGGCAAGTGCGACGTGGAATTTTGCTGGACACGGCATCGCAATTATCGGACCGATTGTCGGTGGACTGCCGCATCTAGGTCTGCCGAACGTGAACTGGAAGGATGTTGAGGCGCTGATCTCCGTGGCGGCATCCTGTGTTGTGGTAATTGTTGCCCAGAGCGCAGCCACGTCCCGTGTCTACGCGATGCGTCACGAGCAGTTGGTAGATGACAATGCGGACCTCGTCGGCCTGTCGGCCGCCAATGCGGCAGCGGCATTGAGTGGAACGTTTGTGGTCAATGGAAGTCCCACTCAGACGGCAATGGTCGAAAGCTCCGGCGGGCGTAGTCAGTTGGCCCAGGTGGTGACTGCGGTGGTCGTCGCGCTCGTACTCCTCTTCCTAACCAGACCATTGCAGTATCTTCCGCGCTGCGTGCTGAGCGCCATTGTGTTCACCATCGGCATCAAACTCATCGATGTGCGTGGCCTTTGGAGCATCTGCAGCGAAAGCCCCGGTGAGTTTCGTCTGGCGGTGACTACGGCGGCAGTTGTGGTGCTGCTCGGAGTCGAAGAGGGCATCGTGCTGGCAATGGTGCTGTCTCTGCTTCGCGTTGTGCGGCACAGCTATCATCCTCACACGGCTGTACTGGTTGAGACTGAAAGTGGAATATGGCGGCTGACCCCTGCTATCCCAGGCGCAATCACGCAGCCTGGTTTGGTGATCTATCGCTTTGGAGCGTCTTTGTTTTACGCCAATGCCAACCTGTTTTCGGAGGAGATTCTCAGCCTCGTGAAGGACGCGCCTTCGGCGGTGCGCTGGATGGTCGTCGATGCAGGAGCGATTGCGAGTGTCGATTACACTGCCGCGTGGATCGTGCGGAAACTTCAGCAGGAGCTGAGCAGCCGCGGTACCGAGCTGGCGTTCGCCCATGTGCAGTCGGATCTGACGCCCGACCTGGAACGGCACCACCTGGCAGGAGCACCGGGCCAAATAAGGATCTTCACTACCCTGCGGGAGATGCTGGTGGCCTTTGCGAAGCACGAAAAGACATTGTGACTGCTTGTTGAGATTGTTTCCTTCCGACGAGCTTGGATTCAGCCTTTTCCCTGAATGTGAACCGGCTTCTCCGGTTTCGGTCGAATGGACAACGTCGTGAAAGATCACAGGTGCCCCGGCGCAGTCTTGCCGGAGCCGGAAAATCCACGCAAGGCGAGCGCCAGCGCAGTTTTCAAGATAACTGTTTTCTATTAAGAATGATTGTCCATACCGGGAACTCACATTGCATAAGTCTTGGAAATATTCCTACAAACTGAGCTTTCTTGCTCAGAAGTCTCCATGCCCATGCCGCTACGATCGCTAATACTTCGTACGCCGGGCAATGTGGCCAACCAAGCGATGCAGCGACATGGCAGAGCATGCGAAGAGGACAGAAATGGAGCGTGGGCGCATATGCTGTGGACAATTTTCGTAGTTATGTTGATTCTGTGGCTTCTCGGATTCAGCCTCCACATTGGCGGCGGTCTGATTCACATATTGCTGGTTATCGCAGTGGTGGTTCTGATCTTCAATCTTGTGAGCGGAAGCCGGCGTGCGGCGTGAAGCAGTAAATAGGAGGAGTCGTCGATGGCATATCAGGAGAGTGCATTACTAAGCGGGCCATTAGTGCGGGTGGACGATCGCACGCCGTTGTCTGAAGGAAGTTTTCCGTCGATGTTGCGGCTGGGAGCGAGCGCTTCAATTCCGAGCTGGATCGCGGTGATCGGAAACTATCTGCCGCGACAGTGTGGAATCGCGACCTTCACAGCGGACTTGTGTAACGCGATTGGTGAAGAGTACAAAAGATCCCAGCTTTTGGTGGTTGCGGTTAATGACCCAGAATCACATTACGAATACCCCTCGCGCGTCCAATTTGAACTGGTTGAGGGTGACTCTTCCTCTTATGAAGACGCCGCCGACTTTCTTAACTCCAGCAATGTTGCCATGGTCAGTCTTCAGCATGAATACGGCATCTATGGGGGTCCATCCGGCAGCCTGATATTGCGGCTAATGCGGCGCCTCAAGATGCCAGTGGTGACGACTCTGCATACGGTTCTGCGCCAACCAGACGCCAATCAACGTATTGTGATGGAAGAGGTTGCCGCGCTTTCTGACCGCCTCATTGTCATGAGCAAACACTCCTCGCAGATTTTGCAGGAAGTGTTTCATGTCCCCGAGGAAAAGATCGAACTGATCCCTCATGGCGTTCCGGAGTTGCCAATTGTAGATTCCAAGCTCTACAAGGCGATAACGGGAACCGAGGGCAATGCTGTGCTACTGACGTTGGGCCTGCTGTCTCCGAACAAAGGGATCGAACGGGTGATTGAGGCGCTTCCACACATCGTCGCTGACCATCCGGAGGTTGTCTATGTTATCGTGGGCGCGACCCATCCGCATATCAGGCGCCGCGAAGGCGACCAATACCGGATTCAGTTGCAGACCTTGGCAAAAGAACTCGGTGTGGAACGCAATGTAATCTTCCACAACCGGTTTGTCAGCCCAGAAGAGATGGCCCAATTTGTTGGGTCGGCGGACATCTATATCACCCCTTATCCCCACGAGGCGCAGGCTGTGTCCGGCACGCTGGCATACGCACTGGGCGCGGGCAAGGCAATCATCTCGACTCCATACTGGCACGCCGCTGAAGTGCTGGCCGATGGACGCGGAGTTCTTGTCCCGTTCGAAGATTCAAGTGCGATTGCGACTGCGGCGATCAAACTCCTCGACAATGAGGCGGCTTGCCAGGCCATGCGGAAACGTGCCTACATGTACGCTCGCGAGATGGTCTGGAATAAGGTCGCCGCATCTTATATGAATACGTTTGTGCAGGCATGCTCCGAACGTATTGCGAACAATACGTATCGCCTCGAATCTGAATTCCGAAAGAACACTGAGCAGGTGGTTGCCCATCGACCGTCGTCTGTACCGAATGGCCGGCCGAACCGAATTTCCGCAGCCTAGGCCACGCGGATGATTTCACTTCCGCGCGCCAGTGTATGGTCCACAAAACCAGTCGCCCGGCGGCTGAAGCTGTTGTGATCGCCTTCCCAGGCATGACTGGTTAGCAAAACGTTCAGGGATGGGAGTGGCTTTTGCCAGGGGAACCCCGGCATTGCTGAAGCCATTTGGCAAATTCGCGCATACAATTGCCTCATGCAAAACCTAAACAATCGAATTGCTCTTGTAACCGGCGCGAGTCGCGGTATTGGAGCGGGGATTGCCCTTGCTCTTGCCCGCGCGGGAGCCGATGTTGCCGTGAATTACCGCGAGAAGGCCGATGCGGCCGCGACAGTATGCCGTGAGATTTCTGCCCTTGGGCGGAAGTCATTGGCGGTTCAGGCAGACGTCTCGGTGGCGGCGGAGGTCAGGCGCATGGTCGCCGAAGTAGAGGCTCATCTCGGCGCGGTCGATATTCTGATTAACAACGCGGGAATATCCCAACCGCGGAAGCTGGACGAGATTACCGAGCAGGACTGGGATGAGGTGATTAGGGTCAACTTGAAGTCGGTTTTTCTGGTTACCCAGGCGGTAGTTGGCGGCATGAGAGAGCGGAGATGGGGACGCATTATCAATCTGTCTTCCGTGGCGGCTCAGACGGGTGGAGCGGTGGGACCGCACTACGCTGCTTCCAAGGCAGGAATGATAGGACTGACACATTCCTGCGCCGCGTGGCTGGTTCGCGAGGGCGTGACGGTCAACGCCATTGCGCCCGCGCTGATTGAAACCGAGATGGTGACGAGCAATCCGCATGCAAGCCCGAATCTTATCCCCATGGGACACTTCGGAGCAGTTGAAGATATCGGCTCCGTGGCTGCAATGCTGGCGATGAACGACTACATGACAGGGCAGACGATCTCGGTGAACGGCGGCTGGTACATGACGTAAGCGGCTGAGACAGCTAAGATGGGAGCTATCAACAGGCTTTATCGCGGAGTTGGGCTCAATCGTGAAGCACTACGCTGACAAGTGAGCTGTGGACGTGCATATTGCCGCGATCATATTCGATGAAACCCAGCTCCCGGAAGCGATTCATAAAGAAACTGACCCGCGAACGGGTTGTGCCGATCATTTCGGCAAGCGTTTCCTGGCTTATTCTTGCGACGAGCGGGATCGGTTTCGACTCCTGACCAAAGTTGGCCATCAGCAGGAGCAGCCGGGCCAGGCGCTTTTCGCTGGAGTTGAAAAGATGATCCACGAGGTCGGCTTCCATACGAATATTGCGGGAAAGAAGATAAGAGAGAAAGCGTTCGGCAAACTCCGGCTCCGCATGAAGCAATGCGACCATCGCACGCTTTTCAATCCGGACAACCGTGCTGTGCTCAATTGTGCTGGCGGTGGACATGCGAATCGGCTGCCCCGCAAGGCAGCCTTCACCGAAGAAACTGCCTTCCGTCATGATGGCAACCACGGCCTCTTTGCCACTCTTGGAAACGGCCGTTAGCTTCACTTTGCCTTGCTGGATGTAGAAGACCGCGTCTGCCGCGTCCCCTTGCGAAAAGACGGATTCCCCGTCCAGATACGCCTGACTGGACTTTCCAGCGGAGAGCTTTGTCAGCAGAAGATGGGGTTTGAATGAGTCGGTCGGTTCAGGCGATCCCTTTGCGGCACTTAACTCCACTGCACTCGATGCAGCCGAGGGCAAAAACGCGCCCGGCCCGTTGTAACTCTTCGGTCCTTTCGTGGAAGCGGCGGTGCGTTTGGTGGCCATCGGAATCCCCCGCGCGGACAGGCCATCCATGGTCTTTTTCCAGATTGAAAGAATACTAGTTCTAGTCGGATGCCGCAATTACAAATATTCAGCCTGGGGGGAGGGCTCCCGAAATGGAACTGTAGAATCGAGAATTCCTGCTGAAATCAGAAAGATGTGGTCAATTTTGCTCAGACTCTGAAAAATCGCAAGATTATAAAGGAGTTAGTCCACCACCGGGCGTTTTTCCGCAGTCTCGGCAGCCTTTTTGCTTAAAGGCTGCTCCGCAAAAGGTATTTGAAATTTTCCAAACCGGAGTTTCCCCGTACTCAACCCCCGCGATGCAAACTCCCCGGCCCGGGGTGTGCCCAAGATTATTCCGCTAATGATCAATTCCGCTCAGACCGCAGAGAGCCACAGGACTAAAAAAGTGATAGTCCTCGAAGCCGCAATCCAAAGCTTCATGAGGCCCAGGGAAAAATATGAAGACGAGCACGGAAGACAAGATGAATGGCAGTTTCCACGAATTCAAGGGAACGATCAAGGAGAAGATCGGCAAGGTTACGAACGACAACAAGCTGAGAGCCGAAGGGAAGGTTGAAAAAAACACGGGCAAAGTTCAACAGCAGATAGGCCATGCGAAAGATGTCGTCACAAACCTAAAAGGGAAGCTTGCGGAGATCAAGAAAACCGGATAGGCCGTAGCGACAACCGTATGGCGCCAGCAACTGTATGGAGTGAGCAGCCCGATGGTGAGTTGGTCGATCTGCTGACCGCTCTGAACACGGAATCGCCAATATGGCGATGTAACCAAGGAAAATCATATGTTCATGACTTGTGAACTAGCTTACCTTTGCGCGGCGCGTCACCATGAGTGCGCGGCCTTCCATCATAAGGAGGCGGCGAAGCACGAAGCGGCCGGAGCGTACGAGAAGGCCGCGCAACACGCCTATCGCGCTCACGGACATACTCAACATGCGATTCAAAGCGAGGCTGAGGCGGCGAAACTACATGCCGATCGCTTCCTGCACGTCGATCAGTTCGGCCGCTCACGGACAGCTTCCTCGGAACAAGGAGCCAGCGCACAGAGTAACACTTAGAAGCCAGCAGTGCCGAGCTGGCCGGAAGAGTTCGACCACGACCGGGGAGAGGGGCATGAAATTCAGCAGCACCGCGCTCGTGAGAGTCAACGAGCTGCGTTGATGCCCGCTCAACCGACGGCTGCAGATTACAATTTCCTGACCTAGCGGGTTTGCATCTCCCGCATCCCTTCCTCTTGCATTTCTAGCAGTATTACGATGTGCTATCGTGATTCCGGCTGATCGCGTCCGCCGCGCAGGCAGCGCATACGCTGAGGAGAAATGCTTATGTCAGACCTTTTCGAAACAACCATCATCAATGGCATGAGCTTGCCAAACCGGTTTGTTCGTTCTGCGACGTGGGAAGGTATGGCCACCACGGAGGGAGCTTGCACAAGCCGGCTTGCTGACTTCATGGCAAATCTTGCCGAGGGAGGCGTTGGTCTTATCATCACCGGGCATAGTTATGTGAGCCGGGAAGGGCAGGCTGGCCCATGGCAGATGGGAATTCATGAGGACGCCACACTGCATGGATTGACCCAAATGAGCGAAGCCGTTCATCGCTGCAGCGGTAAGATCGCCCTCCAGCTCGCGCACGCAGGGGCAAAAGCTGCGCCTAACCTCTCTGGCTTGGAAGCCATGGGAGCGTCCGTATTGAAAGAGGATGGCAAGGCCATCTGCCGGGAGATGAGCAAGGAAGACATTAGCCGCATTGTGCGTGCGTTTGGCGATGGCGCGGCCAGGGCAAAGCGTAGCGGCTTCGACGCTGTGGAAATACACGCGGCTCACGGGTACCTTTTGAGTCAGTTTCTTTCGCCACTCTTCAATCAACGGACAGATGAGTATGGTGGTGCGCTGGCAAACAGGGGCCGCATGATTCTGGAAGTGTTGCGTAGCATACGCAATGCCGTCGGCCCGGACTATCCGGTTTTGATCAAGATCAACTCAGAAGATTTTATGGAGGGCGGCTTCTCCGTCGAAGAGATGCTGGAATTTTCGGCGATGCTGGAAAGAGCTGGAATTGATGCGGTCGAAATGAGTGGAGGCATAGGCAGAGATGCGAGGCAGGTCGAGGCAAGCAATTACAAGTCTGTGCGTTTCGGCGCTGTTTCCAAAGAGAACGAGGGATACTACCGGAATGCCGCACGACGTTTCAAGCAGAGAATCAAGGTGCCCCTCATCCTTGTGGGTGGAATCCGTTCCCTGGATGTGGCTGAACGCCTGGTAGCTGAAGGAACGGCAGATTATATCGCCCTGTCGCGCCCGCTGATTTGCGAACCTGATCTTGTGAAACGCTGGAAAAATGGCGACACCACAAAATCCGCTTGTGTCTCGGACAATCGATGCTTTGACCCGGCCAGACGTGGTGAGGGGATGCGTTGCCTGCTCGGGGAAAAGACGAACGGGGCCTCACGCTGACATTTCACCCCCTGCTCGGCGGCTTGTCGCGGGCCGATCGTTCTTCCCTTTGCGGACTCCGGCATCCTCTGCCCGAAAGCGGTCGGCCGAAAACGCTGCGGAAGATTATCCCTCGCGGAGCCAAGCCGCAGCGTGGACGCCCGCGCACACCTCCCGAACCTTGATCTCGTCGAAACCGTAGCGGTGGTCGAGAAAAAATAGGACTCCAGCCTTGCCACAGAGAGCGGAGTGCCGCACAAAGGTCAATGCGCGCCCTGGTTTCGTGCTCCCGCTCCGCATCGTTTCCGGGTGTGATCTCACGCGCTTTTCTTTGAGGTAACGGGATAGAAGGTCGTGAATCCCTGTGCCACGTTCCTGCTGCTGCACTTCGGACAGGAAACTGGCTCTTTCTCGTGCGCTGCCAAGGTCAGAGTCATTTCGAATGAGATGTGACAATCCTTGCAAAGATATTCGTAAGTCGGCATATCGAATTCCCCCTCCCACTAGATTGCGGAAGGAATTCTACCCCGCTTCAAGCCCTAATGCACGCGCGTACATTGAGGCGCAAATGCGGCCGTGTGCGTACTACGGGTTAAGGCCCGATTAAAAGGAAAAGGAGGAAGGCAGAGTGTATGATCAGAAAATGATGACAAAGATATCGGCGATCGCGGCACATCCCGTCTCCAAGCAGCAACGTGGCCGCTCTGAGGTCAAAGGGCCAATTCGGTGCCATAAGTGCCAGTTGTTGTGCCGAGATGCCGAGCACTATCTAAGCCACAAATGTGAGCCTAGACCTTCCATTTGATTCGTCGATGTTTCACCCGGCGCAGCCCTTGAAGCAGATGCTCGAAGCGGATGGAAGTTCCAGCGCGCCAAGCTGGGTTTTGGATACGGGCGTTCGCTGAGCAGGACAGGCGGCTTGCCCTCACCCGGACTGGGCGGCGTTCACCGGAACACAGGGCCAAGCAAGCGCCTCAAGACGCTCTCGCGACGATTGATCTTCAGCAGCTTCTCATAAACGTCGCGGGCGCAGCGCGCGGCTCCGGAATAGCACTTATTCCAGCGGTGAACAGCAACCAGCTGGGCACCGAATGCCCGGTTGAATCTCCCATAGCCGCTCATGTCATAGCTGGTAATTCCTCGCTCAACGGCGCGGCACATCAATCCCCAATGCAGCAGGTCGTTGGGATGCAACTCGCGCCCCTTCAATTCGCTCGAGCAATCCCATAGGCATACCGTCCCGTTGTCGAAGGGAAATATTCCGGCAGCGACGACCTCGCCCGCGGGATTGCGAACGCCGAGCGTGTATACCAGTCCCAGGGGCCGTAGATGCCTCACAAGAGCCTGCGGAATCTCCGCGGGAAATGGGCATACCGCGCCCTTGCTGTGCAATGCCCGCGAAAGTTGGTCATGCACGCGGTAGGCGGCGTCCTCGCACTCCACCACTTCGAGGCCGTTTCTCAGTGCCTTCTGAATGCCGTGCTTGCGTCCGGGTGACATGCGTTGCATCATCGCTCTCAGATCCGTAGAAAGCGCCAACTGATGTGTCCACGTCT
This sequence comes from Candidatus Korobacteraceae bacterium, assembly GCA_049521655.1. Lineage (GTDB taxonomy): Bacteria > Acidobacteriota > Terriglobia > Terriglobales > Acidobacteriaceae > TOLSYN. The sequence continues at coordinate 10,158 of JBEKOO010000034.1, read as the reverse complement.
GATGGCAGGAAAATCCGGCCGATTCATAAGCGGCGTGCGGCATCTCCGGATACTCGATCTCGATCACCGAGAGCTGCTCCTCGCGCGCCAAATCATCCAGCGCGCGAACAAAGCCGCGACCATCGGCGCCCTCATCCAGCAGCGGTCCGAGATGATTGGTATGCCAACTTCGTAGCGGGCTGCCCAGAATGCGGAACGGTCCGTGCTTAACGATGCCTCCAGAGAAATATCCCACGGTACGACCGCCGTCGGTTACCGCCCAATATCTCCATTCGGCATGTTTGATCTCCACCAAGCAGTCAAACCATGCCTGGCGGTGGAAGACGCGCCGCTGCGGGAATTCCGAGATGAGCGAATCCCAGCGAGCAATCTCTCCGATACTGAGCGGTTCCAGCCTGAGTGCCATGTATTTCCAAATTCCGATCGGCGGGAAACTCAAACCCGCGCTCTGGCCCGGTGGCGAACGTCGCACACCTTCCTGTAACGGACTTCGCCCGCTGGCAATCTACTTGGGAATTATCGTCGATTCGAGGCAATTGATAAATGCAGAAATTTCGAGAGATAGTATCGAGTTCGCGGCGCGGTGATTGCCAGCCGCAGACTACCTGCGTGCCATCGTTGCGTTCTCGTCGAACATCACGATGCTGACCCAGAAGAGGCCGGAAGGATACTTCGGAGTGCGAACGAAGCGGACACCAACCGCGCAGACGCCAGCGCCGCGAAGCGACGCCAGACGGGCGACGGAGCCGGGAATTTCGTCGACACTAGTGGTAGCGTACGATGCCGCAAATCGCGCCCCGGGCAACGCCAGCGGCGCGTGACTGTCAGGAGTCCCGCGTCCTGCCATCTCTTCCACCAGCGCACGCACGCGAGGCTCACCCACGAACTCCAGCGGTCGCAGCCCGTACTGCTCACGGAGAGCGGCGAAGCGCTCGCCGATCCGCTGCGCGGCAGCGTTGTCGCTCATGTCTTCGATGCGGTGTGCAAAGTCTTCCACCACGTAAAGAATTCCGTGCAGATTCACTACCGCGATGCCCACGCCGTCATACGCGGCGTTAAGCATATTCGCGCGGTGCGGAAGCGACTTGGAGAACGCCTCATGTGCGCCTTCGGCGCTCACGTCATACACTACGTTCTCGCTGGCTGCATCCAGGCGCACATCGCGCCGGGTTAACCGCTGTAGCAGGTCGGGCTCGCCGGCAAACTGATGGGACAGGCGGCCCTCCTGCGACATAATTTCCGCGTGATCATGAGCCGCCTCAGCCAACTTGACGTCCCAGTCCAGCGGCCTCAAGCCCGCCTTGCTGCGCTCCTGGTTGATCAAGCCGAGGAGAACCACCTGCGAATTCTGACTGCTTGGGAGGGGGATCGACGTGACTGTCAGCATCTCGGTTCCAGACGTTCCGTCAGGGAGCCCTGGCTGGGGCTCGGCTGCCAAGAGTCCGAAAAAGAGACACGCTGCGAGTAACACGATGCAACCTCCAGTTCAACGTTCGAGAGGATCATCGTCGTTTCACGCAGTGCCTAACAACTTACGAAGGTCACTTTTTGGCCTCAAAAACTTACTAAGGTAATGTCCACATCGAAGGTAACCCATGCCTAGCGAGCAGACTTCACCCCTGCACCCTGCAGTTTGTCGTGCCACGATGAACGGGCAAAGTTGCCGCACAGACATCAAGAAACTACTCAGTGTGAGAAAAGATGGAGAGGCGAGAAAACGTTTCCCAGCTTGCGCCCCTGTGTTGACGCTGACTCAGAAGACTTTTGTGGATTATCGCCGCAGACGGCGTTTGAGCATGCCACCGAGCGCGAGCAGCCCGGAGCCGATTAAAGCAATGCTGGCCGGTTCAGGCGCGGTTTGGAATCCTCCACCCGCAATCGCGACAGAGGTGCTTCCAGCTAGTCCGCTGATCACCTGCTGTACCAGCGCACCCCCTCGCGGCGAAGGGAGCGTCGAGTTCAACGGCACGATGCTGCTTGCCTTCCAGAGCGAGGCAAAGACGCCGCTAGCTCGTGAGACCTGCAGCGGGCCGAGAAATTGCGGCGCGTTCATTCCATCCCTCAGTACGGTAAGCTGAGTCGTTCCCTGCATCGGATCCGAGCCGGTGGCAAAACTGAAGTCCAGCGTGCCGCCTTTCATGTTGACGGCAAAGAAGTTCGGATCGGGGGTGGCTGGAATCAGCGGATTGTTGTCAGCGATCCACATATGATGAGTGCCTGCGCTGGCCCCGCGATAGGCATCGCCTTGAATACAGTTTCCTTCTCCGCAGGAGCCGATGAAACTCCCTGCTGCGCTCCCTGCGCAACTGAACTCGATCATTCCACTGGTGCTTGCGCCAACCATGACCTGTGTCTGCGCCGCAACGGCCACTGGCAGAAACATTGCCAGTGAGGCGATTGCCAGCGTGACTCTTACGAGGTGACGCATATCTCTTGATCCTCTGGATGAGCAAGCTATTTTGCTAACCTTAGCACAGTGCACTTAAGGTGCCAAAGTAGAAAAAATTACATAGTGAATTATCATGTTTAGTTTCATATGGATATGAAGGGATACCGATTTGTCCGGATATCTGCGGCGATGCAGTTGCTGATCATTCCTTTCCCAAAAGTACCAAATCCATGCACTCCCCTGGAATCAGTGCAGCTTGTCGAGGGCCTCACGGGCGTCGTGCTCTTCGTCGCCGGAGAGCCTCAAACGAAGCGCGCTTTCCAGCTCCGCTCTTCCGCGCTTGCGCTCGCCTGCGGCCAGCAACACCATGCCAAGGTGGTAATGATAGTTGGCCTGCTGAGGCGCAGCCCGAACGCAAGTCCGCAGCAGCAACTTTGCCGCGGCGAAGTCTCCCTTCTTGTACTGGACCCAGCCAAGAGTATCGGCGATCGAATCGAGCGCGGGCATCTGTTGCCTGGCCTTCAGCGCCAGGCCGAGCGCAACGTCGAGCTTCTCGTTACGCGTGGCATATACCCAGGCGAGGTTGGCTTCGGCGATGGCAAAATTCGGATCGATCGCCAGCGCCTGCTCAAAGTAGCGTCCCGCCGAGTCGAGATCTTTCTTCTCCAGGTAGAGGTTGCCGATCAGCGTCAGCAGCGGCGGGTAATTGGGCTGAATGCTCAGCGCACGGGTGTAAGTAGCCAGCGCGGCATCTGTCTGCTTGGACCTCTCCTGCGTGGAGCCCAAGGTCAGATAGGCAGAGACCATGCGCGGGTCGGCATTAATAGCGTTTTGCGCAGCCTCGGCCGCCTCCGGATAAAGCTGACGGCGAATGCACACGGTCGCCAGAAGGTTTTGGGCCTCGGCGGAGCTCTGATGGATGGCAGCGAACTGGCGCGCGCCGGCGATGGCCTGCGCCGGCTCGCGACCGGAGAGAAGAAAATCGAAGTATTCGCCAAAAAGCGAAGGATCATCCGGCTGCAGCGCCAGCGCAAGTTGGAATTCACGCTGCGCCTCGGCGCGGTGGTTCTCGGCGGCCCAGGCGCTGGCCATGTGGGCGTGCGGCCATGAATCGCGTGGTGACAACTGCTGCGCCAGAGTGAATTCTTCACGTGCGATTGAGTAGTTGCGGGCCTGCAGGTGCGCCTCTCCCAGCAGCAGATGTCCGGCTGCAGCACCGGGCTCAAGCTGGATGCAGCGTTGCGCGTAAAGCTGCGCAGCATTGGTCTCTCCGCGCGAGAGCAGCAGCTCGGTCAATGGTTTCCATGCTTCCACCATACCCGGCGATATGCGCACTGCATCCTGGTAGGCGTTGCGCGCCAGCTCAACCTCGCCAAGTCGCCATCGTGCCGTGCCCAGAACCAGGTGCGCAAGGGCGAGATCGGGGTTCTCGATGACCTGCCGTTGCAGAATCTGCACCGCCTCATCAAGGCGGTTCTGTGCCATCAGAATCTGTGCTCGCTGCACATTGGCGGTTGGATTGGCCGGATTGTCGCGAATGACAGCCTGGTTCAGTACCTGGGCCTCGGCGATGCGGTTGCTGCTGATATAGACGGCGGCGATGCGGTTCTCGAGTTCGATGTTCTTCGGAGCTGCGGCCAGTCCCCTCTGGTAGGCTGCAAGGGCAAACTCGCTCTGTCCGACTCCAGCGTACAGATCGCCGATGCCGGCGGCGGCCTCCGGTAGATTGCCGTCTTTGCTGAGCAAGTTCTGCAACTCCGCCTGGGCCTCGGCAGGGCGCGATTCCTCAACCAATATCTCCGCCAGAAGAACGTTCAGAGGGTATGCATTAGGGTTGCTCGATATGCCTTGCCGCAGAATACGCTCGGCGTCGGGCAGCCGTTGCCGGATGCGATAGAGGTTGGCCAGATCGGCGTAGACCACGGATATCTGCGGACCAGCTTGCTCGGCCTGCAGCAGGTTCTTCTCGGCTCCCGCATAGTTGTGCAAACTCAGCTCCATCACGCCCAAATTGATGTAGCCCGAGGCCTCGTTGGGCGCCAGTTTGATGCATTGCGCAAAAGCATCGCGAGCTTCAGCCTCCCGCCCGCTGTTCAAATATACGGAGCCAAGCAGTTCGCGAGCTTCGACGTTGGCGGGCTCTCGCCGCAAGATGTTTTGCGCCTCTTCCTCTGCCTGGTCAAACTGTCCCGCGGAGAGATAGAGGCGGCTGAGGTTGAGGCGAGCTTCGGTCAGGTTTGGATCCAGTTGCAGTGCGCGCTTCAGCTCGCCGAGAGCGTCCTGCCAGTGTGCCGTAGCAATTGCCTGCTTTGAAAGTTGCAGGTAGGCGTCGGCAAATCGTGAATCGATCTTCAGCGCGTTGCGAAATTGAATCTCGGCCTGCTGGTACTTGCCTTGTTCCATGAAACGCTGTCCGCTCTGCAGATACTGGTGCTTGACAACGTTCGGATCTGTTCTGCATCCACAGGTGAGCATCAGCAAAAGAGCGAGGGTCGCAAGAATCGATCGAATTTGCAAAACGCCTCCCACCCTAGCGCGGAATGACTGCATCGAGTTTGGGCGCAATCATGACTGCAAACGCCATGGCTGTCTGACGCGCGCGCGCCTCGTCGCCGTTTACCGGGACTGTGATGCGCACCAGCGACGAGTCGGTGCGGTGGAGCAGGATGGCATCGCGAACCGTGTAGAACTTGGCGACGTACTCGCTAGCGATAATCCGTCCGTGCGACTGATACCAGTACAAAACCACGTAGCGCTCGTGGCCATTTTCCACCGTGTAAAGGTTGACCTCGGCGGGCCCACCCTGCCCCAGAGGAAGTATGATCCGCGAGGCAGAAACAGGCACCCACCCCGCTCCTGGAAGACAATTCTTCGGCGAGTGTACCGAGTCTCCTGCCCGCTGATTTTTGTAGTAGCCGATATAAATACCTACTTCTTCCTCCGGACCCCGCAGGTAGAGGCGGTTCAGGTACTCGTCCACGCTCGAAGCGGCGACAAGGCGAGGTTCGATGGCGATGTCCTCCGCTCTCCAGCCGTCCATGCTTCCAGGAAGACTCTGCAGCGGCTGGTGGGGCACGGCGATTTCGGCGCGCGGCAGGGCATATTCAACCACCGCCGCCAGCAGCAGAAGGATCAATGCCGCCCACCAGCGCGAGCCCTTCATGCGCGTCTCCGCAGTAAAGCCACGCGGTGCCGCACTTCCGTGATCAGCGCGTGGCAAAACACTAGCAGTAGCGTCGAGAAGAAGAACAGGAAGAGCCCAGAGAGAAAGTGCGCCCATCCCTCGATCGCCGAAGCCCCTGCCAGTTCAGCGGAAATCGCGGCAAACACCACGCGTCCGGCATTGCCGATCACCGCAATGGGGAACACCAGCAGGCACAGAACACAGCGCACGAGGTTGTTCTTTTCCATCAGGTAGGCGTACATCGCGGCGATGGTCAGCAGGGATAGCAAGGAGCGCAGCCCGCTGCAGGCTTCAGCCACCTCCAGCCGGGTCGAAGGCAGCACCAGTACGTTGCCTTCCCGTAGAACGGGAAACAAGTCGAGTGCGCGCAGTACCCAAGTGGCGAGCCGCGAGGCCAGAATCTGAAGCGGGAAGACCATTTGGTAGTAAATCACTCCAGGCAGCGGAATCATCATGATCAGCAGCGTCAGCGGAAACGCGGCGGCGCGCACCATGCGCCATCCCCAGAGCCAGACCATCAGTCCGACGATGGAGCCAAGCAGCGATATGCGCTCCAGAAACAACTCGGCGCCGAGCGACCCGATGAACAATACACACAACGACCCGCAGAGGATTGCCATTCCCGCCCATGACGGCTTGGGTGCAACCCGGCGCAGCCTGTCGCGCCGCTGCCATAGAACGTACGCGCTGAACAGAGGCACCAGGAAGCCGTGCGAATAGTCGGGCTCATCCCACCACTGATGCACCAGATGGCTCAGCACCGGCGCGTAGACCAGCAGCAGGCAAGCAGCAAGCACGCAGCCGCGCCACAAGGCGCCGCGAGGCAGCGCCGTGATCGTCGGCGGGACGACCACTCCGGTCTGTGCTCTGGCCATATCCATCAGCGATGAACGAGTGCACATCCAGTGTGCCAGAACTGTCTCGCGCAGGTGAGTACAAAATGTCCCGGAAGGCTGACTTTGTTGGATCAGGCTTTCTGGATGCAAACACCGGACGCAAAACCGGGACATCTTTTCATTGCGAAATTTTCAAAGACGGCACCACGTTCCTGTCAACCAGTCTAGTTGCCTTCAGTCGCTGCCCATCCGGTGCGGAATCAAGTCCACAATAGGAACAGCAGCATGCGTATAATGGCGCTGCGAGAACATCACCTCTAATGAAGGATCATCCCACGACGAAAACTGCCCGGTTGAGCCTGATTATGCTGTTCTCGGCGGTGCTGCTGCTGCTGATTTGTGCCGGCACGCGCTGGTTGCCCGCCTCGGCCCGGAGTTTGTTCGATCTCAGGGCTGCGAATGCCACAACCCTTCCCCAGGCGCCGCTGCACGCCGACTATAGCGCCGAGTTGCACGCCGGAGACGGAATCCCTCCCCATCGCTGGACGATGATGCGTGGCCATCTGCCGCCAGGATTGAACCTTCAGCAGGATGGCAGGATTCTCGGCCATGCGGAGGTTCCCGGCGAGTACTGGTTTGACCTCAGGCTCACCGACAGTTCGCAACGGCCTCGCGTTCAGCAACAGTCCTTTTCGTTGCGCGTTGCCTCCAACGGGCTGGCAATCATCACCTCCAATCCGCGGTTGCCCTGGGGACGCGCCGGAAGCGAATACTCGGCTCGCCTCACCGCGGCTGGCGGCCTTCCGCCATTTTTCTGGACGGCCGAAGGCCCGCTGCCGGCGGGGATGACCCTCAGCGGAAAAGGCCTTCTCACGGGCGCGCCGGAGCGTGGCGGCGACTTCCAGTTCGCAGTGCAGGTTCGCGACCTTCGTGGCAACCAGGCACGGCGGAATTTTTCACTTCACATTAGCTCCGCACAGTTGGACCACTTCGGCGGTGTGGTTGTGCCAGGCGTAAAAGCCAGCGCCACAGGCCGCTGGCGCACCGCCAAATTAGGAGATCGCTGGGTGCTGCTTACCCCGGAAGGACATCCCTTCTGGATGATCGGCATCTGGGATGTGACGGGCGACGGCCACAAGGATGAGCGCGGCGCCACTTACGACCAGCGGGCAAAAGACAAGTACGGCAGTGAGGCACTGCGCTGGCTCCAGGCTAATCGCCGCCTCCGTTCGTGGGGCTTCAACACCATTGGCCCATACAGTTACCGCATGTTGTTGCCAACTGACGCCGAGCCCGAATGGAGCGGCAGCCAGCAGCCGCTCAAGCTTCCATTTGTGTGGATCGCCCACGACCCGGCGGTCACGGGACGCAAGGATGGCGTCTTCAAGAACCTTTATGCCGGAGTAGATACCAAGCAGTCCATGCTTGCCGAGCAGGGCGGAGCGAACTTTCCCGATGTATTCGATCCCGCATGGGTGCGAAACACCTATCAACTCTTCGCCGCCGACCACGAACTGGCGGCGTTGGCGGAATCGCCTTACCTGGTCGGCGTCTTCGGCGATGACACCGACTACCTTTCGGGATTTGGTCCAGGTCCGGAGTTTGCTTCACAGCCTCCGGACAAGACGCACGTGCATCTTGGCTACCTCGCGTTGGTCACCGCGCCCACGCAACAGAAGAACCCGGAATCGCACGCTCAATACGCCGATACCCGGCTCTACACCAAGGCGCGCCTGTGCGACTTTCTGCGCCAGAGGTACGGCACGTTGGAGGCTTTCAACGCTTCATGGGGCGCAAACTACACAACCTTCGGAAGTGATGGAGCCTGGCCCAGCGGAAACGGGTTGCTCGACGAGAACGGTCGAGCTTCGCACCCGTGGCTGGGTACGGGCGATCCGGCGCTGCCGCCCTGGGCGGGCGCCAATCCCAACATGGTCCGCGATCTTGACGAGTTTCTCTATCTCATCGCGCGTCAGTTCTTATCCACCGAGCGCGACGCGCTTCGTACCGTCGCGCCACACACCCTCTTTTTCGGGCCGACCACGATTGGAGGATGGTGGGCTCCAGCGCGCGCTCCAATTTACCGGGCGGCGCGTGAGTCGCTGGATGTCATCAGTATCACTACCGATGCCAGTCCGCGGCAACTGGACTTCGTTGCAGGCGCGGCTGGAGACATGCCCCTGATCATATGGGAGGGAGTGGTGGCCAACGCGGACTCCAGCCAGTGGCGTCACGCTAAGCCGCCCGAGGGCGGTGCACCCTGGTTCGTTGACACTCAGGAGGCCCGCGGCGAACATTACCGGCAGGATATGGAGAACCTCTTCAACGCACGCCCATCTACCGGAGCGCATCCCTTCGTCGGTCACCTCTGGTGGGCGTGGACCGACAATCTACCGGAAGAGCGCAATTGGGGCTTGGTCTCGCTCATGGATAATGCCTACGACGGCTACGAAGCGGGCAAGTCACTGGGAACCGATGCTTGGGGCTTCCCCACCGGTGGAGAGGAACGCAATTACGGAGACTTTCTGGGGCCGGCACGGGCAGTGACCTTCTCTATCATCGAGCAATTGGCAAATGAGCAGCGCTGAGTCCGCTTCGCAACCGCCGTCAACCACTACGGCACATTCGCCGCAGCACTCCCTTGCCGTGCTGATCCCGACCCTGAATCGTCCGCGCGATCTCACCATTGCCGTCCGAACCTTGCTGGAGCAGACCGTGCTTCCGCAAGAGCTGATCATCGTAGATCAGAGCCCCGGCGATGAATCGGAGCGGCGGGTGCGTGCCCTCTTTGCCGAGCGGGGCGAAGCGGCGGCGAGGCTCCTCCTACGCTACATCCGTGATTCGGGCATCACAAGTCTGGCGGCGGCGCGCAACATGGCGCTCGACCTGAACTCTTGCGACATTTTCCTCTTCCTTGACGACGATGTGGAGTTGGAGCCGGACTTCGTTGAGAGACTGATGGAGGGTTACGCGGACGATCCCGGCGTGACTGGAATTTCTGGAATTATTACCAACTACACATCAGGCCCATTCGCCGATCGCGCCTGGCAATGGTTTTTTGTGCGTGGCCCCTTCCGCGATGAGCGGCAGTTATTGTACCTCCGCGCCGCGCACCTACGTGGTGCCGGGAGGATTCCCGTAAGCCGCTTCGGCGGCGGACTGATGAGCTTTCGCACCGATCGTATCGGCGGCCTGCGCTTTGACCGCAATCTGCGCGGAGGCTCCGAGGGTGAGGACGTGGACTTCTGTCTGCATCTGCCTGCCGGCGCGAGCCTGGAGATCGATCCCCGGGCAAGACTCGTGCATAACAAAAGCTCTGCGGCGCGTTCGGACGAGCACTGGAATGCTTCGGCTGTGCGCGGTATTAGCTATCTGTACTACCGGAACTGGCAGAACGGATGGGGCAACCTCATCGCATTCGCTTGGCTACTAAGCGGCTTCGCAATTCTAGTTCTGCTGGCTTGCGTGAAGCAGTTCTCACTTACACCCTGGGGAGCATTCACCGCGGCAGTGCGGTATGGAAGGGAAGTCGGATCGGGAAAGAAGTGAGGCGCTGGATCGGGAGGCAAGCCTGCGTGGATCAGCAATGTCTGCTCTGCTGCCGGAAGCGCAACCGTGTGCCACTAGCCCGGATTTCTCACAAGAGTAGGTTCTAAGAAGTTGTTTTGAGTGGAAAAAGGCCGTCGTTTCAGGCATAACTGCGAGTGTCGAAGTCGTAGTCAACGCCAGAAACGGACGGCCTTTCTAAT
>JBEKOO010000033.1:0-35484 GCA_049521655.1 Candidatus Korobacteraceae bacterium | reverse complement strand
TGAGCAGAATTTTAGATCAGAGGTATGCCGTAAGTATGCCATACGCTTCGCGCCTTTATGCTCTAAGTCGAGCCTTTTCAGTCCGAACAAAAAGTGCTTCCGTGCGGGCTTGGGCTAGCGTAAGTTACTGATTTGACACAAGCTTAGATATGGATTGACCCGACCTACTCTGTTGACTCATAATCCTTTGGTTCGGGGTTCAAATCCCTGCAGGCCCACCACCCTGAGTTATTTAGCGGCTATTTCATAACCGGCTTGGAGCTCGGCTCCGCATTCCCTCAGGGGCTCAAGCCCGCGATCTTCCTGCTCCTTGGCGGCATGGCTGAAGCCATGCCCTTTCAAGAACACCCCATGCCCATCTGCATGACGCACTACACTACCAGCCCGACGGAGTGGGTTCTGCGATAGCGGAAGCATCAAGCCTGGCTGACGATCACTCGAGCTGCTGAGTCGGCTGTGGCCCGCCGATTGACGACGGGCCACACGAAAACCACAGTCAGGCGAGCAGTTATTATTTTGTGTTTCTCCTTTTTTCCGGCGGGGGATTTGCCGGCTTGCCGGTCTCGCGGGTATCCAGCAGGCTCAGTGAATCCGCTGCGTTGAATGGGTACTCGCGGACTGACTCCTGAGACAGTTGGCCAGCGTCGCTCAGTGTGATGTCTACACGGCGATTGCTGGCAAGGATGATGGTTCTCATATTATCGAGCAACCTCTGACGGGCCTCCGTGCTCAGTTCGGGATTCCGGTCCACCGCGTCTCTTATCTGGGCGTCGGTGAGGTTCTGTTCTTTCCCGTACGCCTTGGTCCGGATGGCAGCTTCGGGAACTCCCTGCTCGACAAGGAAGCGCTTGGTCCGTTCGACCCGCCGCTCGGAGAGCGCCTGGTTGTATGCCACGGAAGCGCGCGGATCGGTGTGGCCTTCAAGGGTCAGGCGAGCATCTGGCTTGGTTTGAAGATAGGTCTGGAAGTCGCTGGCAAGCGATACAAGCGTTTTTTCCTGGCTGGGGAGCAAGCCGTCGTCGGGATGCTCGCGAGTGGGCTTGGCCGTCGCAAAGTAAATACTGTGGAGCGCGAGCTTCTTCGCGAGAGGGGCAAGATCCGGTGGTTGAGGTGGGGATTGCACGTTCACCATGGCTGAGGCAGAAGCCGTGAGCGGCGGATTGCGGTCATCGGCGACATTGCAAGTTACGGTGATTGTCCCCGGCTGCGCGCCTGTGCTGTCCAGGTTTGCGGTAGAGGTGTTGCCGGTAATGCTTCCAGCGCTGGCAGTGTAGCTGTAGGTCAAACTGCGACCGTCGGAGCTGCTGGCGATCGAACTGATAGTTGAGGTCCCGCCCATCGGCACCGAAGCAGGGTCCGGCGAGCATGAAATTATCGGGGGATTCGGCTGCCTTACCACGAAGCGAGCGTTGCAGGAGGCAACGCCTCCACGGCTGCCGTCGTTCAGGTTGGCCATGACCTGATAGGAGCCAGGCGCCAGTCCGGTCGTGTCAATCTGGGTGGAAGCGCTGCTGCCGGAGACTTTTACTCCGGTGCCGGACCAGTTGTAGACGATCGTGCGCTTGGGATTGAAACCAGAGCCAATGGCAGTCGCGGTCACAGGCTCGCCGGCAAACACTGCGGTTGGCCGTACCGAGCAAGTCGCGACAGCTGGGAAGACCGGTGGCTTGCCAACCTCACCAAATTGCCAGACTAAGCCAGTACTAAGCCGCACGCCGCTCACATTCGGCTGCAGAAGGCCATAGCTATGCTGTGCGTATTCATAATCCGCCTGTACCAGGCGAAGGCTTACGTGGTGAACGATGCGCACGTCCAAGCCACCGCCCGCGATGATGCCCCAGTTAGTGTCATTGCCGAACGGGGCAGGCAGGTCCATCCGGTGCAGGCCGGCCAAACCGTGCAGGAACGGAGTCACGCGTCCCATTGGGAATCGGACGGTCGGCCCAGCTGTAAGCGTATAAATCTGCGGGCAACAGCAGCCACGAGCGTTGCCGTAATCAATTCCCATACCGAAATTACGGTTGAAGAAGTACGTCCCGCTTACGGTAAAGCCCTTGTCAATGTTTTCCTGTGCGTTAGGAACATAAGTGTCATACCCGGGATGCAGCCAGGAATAACCGGTGAAGATGTCGAATCTTGAGGGCGGACGTTCCTGTCCAGGTAGCGCTGACGCAAACATCGTGATCGCAAGCAGTGCCAAGAAACCACGGGACTTCAAAACTCTAAATAGTGACATATGCATTCCCTCGATCCTGCTTCGAATAAACTACCTGTCCGGCCCCGGTTTTCACCGGGGCCGAATTCATGTTTACGGCGCTGTCGCTGGCAGGGTAACCGGGTTGGCGTCGAGCGTGACCGAGCCAATCTGCGTCAACGCTCTGCCATTCAGCACGGCCCCAGTGTCCAAGGTGATGGACGCATAAGCCATGATGGTTCCCTCCATGACGGAAGTCGTCCCCAGAGTTGCCGAGCTTCCGACTTCCCAGAAGATGTTGGCGGCGTTGGCACCTCCCGCCAGGATTACCTTGCGCCCGCTCAACACAGTGAGTGTGGAGGACGGCATTTGAAAGATGAAGACAGCGTTCGCGTCCCCTTGGGCATCCAGCGTGAGATCCTCTGTCGTGATCGCAAAGGAGGAAATGCCCGACTGGTAGAGACCGGGGGCAAGGGTCAGCCCGCCGAGTTCTCCGGTAGAGATGATGACAACGTTCAGGGATCGCCCCTCCGCATCCAGGTAAGCCGTGGTCAGGTCCAATTTGGCTTGGGCTGCGATGGAATCGTCAATGTATTGCGTCCCGTTGACGACTCCCGGCGGGAATCCCGTGACCGCCGAACCTGGGCTAACCCCAAGGTTGCCGTTCACCGTGGTCGGTCCTGTATTCGTTACCCCTGCTCCAGCCAAAACTGCGAACCCAGCGGCCGAATTCAGATTCACCGACGCCGTGCCAAGTGTTCCACTGCTGCCCGTTTGGAAGCTGAACACGTCCTCGGCTGCCATGGGATTTTCCGCCACATTCTTGACGGCGGTGGTAATCGTGCACGTGTAGTAGGTGTTCGGCAGCAGATTGACGGTTGGCGTAAACGTTGCAATATCGTCCAGTGCGTCGTAGGAGACCAAACCTGTAACCGCGGCTCCGGATACGGTTTGCGCGAGCAGAATGTTCGCCGTGGTGATGGTCGAAGGATCCATTGCCTCGCTGAAGGTTACGTTCACCGCAGCATTGAGCGCCACACCCGTCGCAAGGTTACCTGGGTTGGTCAAGATCACCGTGGGCGGGGTGGTAACTGGCCCGGAGCCGGTTGTGAAGCCGCAAGTGAAGTTCTGGGCCAGGGTGTTGCCGGCAAGGTCTTCGACTCCCGCTACTGCCGGGGGGCCAGGGATTGCCGCGATGGCCGTGAGCGTATATGAGGTGCTAGCCGCCAAGGGGTTGGTTGGAGTGAAAGTGGCAGTGTTCCCGGATCCAGCGTATGCCACAGATCCTGGCACGTCGGTTGTCAGAGATGCCGTGGGAGCAAGGGTAAAGGTGCTGCTCGTGATGGTCGAAGGATCCATCGGCTTGCTGAAGACTGCCGAGACTGTTGTATTCGTTGCCACGTCCGGGGCACTGCAAGCCGGGGTGGTAGAAATCACCGTGGGTGGGGTTGTGTCAGAGCCTGTAGACGTTGTGAAGCTGCACGAAAAAGCACTAGCCATCGCACCGCCTTGCAGATCCTTGACCCCCGTTGTTACCCAGACGGTGATGAGAGTGCCTGGCGGGAGGGTGGTGCCTGCCGGCGTAGGCGTAATGGTTGCGGTGTTGCTCGCTGCAGCGTATACGACCGCTCCAGGAATGGGAGTTGTGCCAGGTCCCGTAAGGTAAAGGTTGGCCGCGGTGATGGTGATTGAGCTCATCGCCTCGCTGAAGGTGACGGCGACTTTCTGATTGATCGGCACGCCGGTAGAACCGCAAGTCGGAGCCAAGGACGTTACCGTGGGGGGAGCGGTAGCCGTCGTAAAGCTACAGGTACCGCCAATCGCACTTACACCAAGAGAGCTTTTGGCCGCCGAAGTGATGGTTATATTAAATGTCGTATTGAATGCGAGGTTGCTGGCGGGCGTGAAGGTCGCAACGTTGTTCGCCACATTGTAGGCGACTGATCCCGGCACCGCCGTCGTGCCCGGTCCAGTTACAAAGAAGCTTGTCCCATTGATGGAAGAAGGCTCCATCGCCTCGCTGAAGGTTGCGGTGACCGTGCTGTTCACCGCCACGCCCGCGGCACCGCAGAGGGGTATAGAGGCAGTCGGCTGAGCCACCGTGCAGCTGGTGCAATCTGAGCACGCAGCCATAAAAAGCAGGAATGGCACAACTGCGAACAAGCACAACCATTTAGAAATCACTCTATATTTGCGCATGGCTTTCATCCTCGAGGCATTCACTGCCCATGACGTGTGAGTCTAGCGAGGAGAGTTCCTGGAATCTGTTCACATTTGCTCATGCTTAAAATTTAATTTGGTTATTTACGTGCAATCACAGGCCAGTTACTGACTAGGTTTATGTGACGCGAGGATTGTATGAGCGAGAGTGCCGTGGGCGAGTATTGAGCGTTGGGCATGCGTGGCGCTGACCAGAAGAGCGCCGATGGGCTTGAACTCGCGCAACTCCTCCGCGTCGGCTTGGAGGAAACTCCCAGTACAATGCTAAGGTGAATGCTCGGAGGCTCGCAGTGGGAAGGACGATTCTAGTTACCGGTGGCGCCGGTTTCATCGGCTCGAACTTCGTGCTGCAGCGCATCGCCGCAGGCGACCGTGTTGTTAACCTCGACAAGCTTACCTACGCAGGCAATCTCGGCAATCTTGTCTCGGTCCACGCGCATCCGGCGCATATCTTCGTCCGCGGCGGCATCGAAGACGCTGCCCTCGTCCAGTCTCTGCTACAGGCGCACCAGCCCGAGGCGGTGGTGAATTTTGCCGCCGAAAGCCACGTCGACCGCTCCATCGCCAGTCCCGAGGAGTTCATCTCGACAAATGTCGTTGGAACCTTTCGTCTGCTCCATGAATCGCTCGCCTACTTTCGCGCGCTTTCCCCGGAAGCTCAGGCGCGCTTCCGTTTCCTGCACGTCTCCACCGATGAGGTTTACGGGTCACTCGGGCCCAACGATGCAGCATTCGACGAGAGCCACCCTTACGAACCCAACAGCCCCTACTCGGCCTCCAAAGCGGGTGGCGATCACATGGTTCGCGCCTATCGCCAGACGTACGGACTGCCCACACTTACCACCAACTGTTCCAACAACTACGGCCCTTTTCAGTTTCCTGAAAAACTAATTCCGCTTGTCATTCTCAATGCCCTCAACGGCAAGGCTTTGCCCATCTACGGCGACGGACGCAACGCGCGCGATTGGCTTTATGTGGGCGACCACTGCGAGGCCATCGCCCGTGTGCTCGACCAGAGCGCGGTCGGAGAGAGCTACAACCTCGGTGGAAACAGCGAGATAGCCAATATCGACGTGGTCACGACCGTCTGCTCCATGATGGACGAGTTCCATCCGGCAGGCGCTCCGCACAGCCGCCTGATCACCTTCGTCAAAGATCGTCCCGGCCATGACCGGCGCTATGCCATCGATACCGGCAAGGTAAGGCGGGAGCTGGGCTGGCGGCCACGCGAGAGCTTTGCCGGCGGAATCCGGCGTACTGTTGAGTGGTATCTCTCCAACTCAGCATGGATCGAGCAGGTTACAAGCGGAGACTATCGCAAGTGGATCGCAGCCAACTATGACAACCGAGGTGGGCAATGAAGGGAATCATTCTGGCCGGAGGCACCGGCACGCGGCTCTATCCCGCCACCATTGCCATCAGCAAACAACTCATTCCGATTTATGACAAGCCCATGGTCTACTACCCGCTCAGCACCCTGATGCTGGCCGGAATCCGGGAGATTCTGCTGATTTCTACGCCGCTGGATCTGCCGCGCTTCCGCGAACTGCTCGGCAGCGGCGAACGATGGGGTATGAAGATCGATTATGCCGAACAACCCAGGCCTGAAGGTCTCGCCCAGGCCTTCCTGATCGGTGAGCGCTTCATTGCGGGTGATCGCTGCGCGCTCGTTCTCGGCGACAATATCTTCTACGGACAGGACATGTCAAAGCTCTTGCAGCAGAGTGCCGCGCTGGAAACGGGCGCCACTATCTTCGCCTATGCCGTGCAGGACCCAACCGCGTACGGCGTGGTGGAGTTTGATTCTGCAGGCCGCGCTGTCAGCCTGGAAGAGAAACCCTCCCGGCCCCGTTCGCGCTTTGCCATCACCGGCCTGTACTTCTATGATTGCCAGGTCGTCGCCCTTGCCAAGTTGCTCAAGCCTTCCGCCCGCGGCGAACTTGAGATCACCGACCTCAATCGCCTTTACCTCGAGCGCGGCCAGCTCAACGTGGTCACCTTCGGACGCGGCACGGCGTGGCTCGACACGGGAACTCACGACTCCATTCTTGAGGCTTCCAGCTTCATCGCTACGCTGGAGAAAAGGCAGGGGCTTAAAATTGCTAGCCCGGAGGAGATTGCCTACCGCATGGGCTTCATCACCCGCTCCCAACTGGAAGCCCTTGCTCAACCATTGATCAAGAGCGGCTACGGTAAGTACCTGCTTCAATTGATCGAGGAATAGGGAGTCTAGCGGAGCCGGAGCAATTTGTTTTCCGGATCGACGAGTAATCGGACGGTTCCCGGCGGTACCTTCAAATCGAAGTGGGACTCATGGCCATCGGCGAAGACTCGCTGCAGTGACACGAGTTTTCCTCCTGCCAGCTCCGCAAAGATTGGCACCGACGTCGCCAGTGATTCGGGGCACTGTTGCTGACGCAGATTAAAGCTCGCCACCGTCGTCTGGCCGCGACGCTTGAACACAAGTTTTTGGACATCGATCTCAGGCACGGAACTGCCGCGTACCCATTCGTTGAAAAACCACTTCAGGCTTCGCTCTCCCTCGAAGCGCGCCTTTGGCGGAAGAAATTCCTCGAGCACCTGACGGAAGTCGTCCGTCGTCGCCGTGCTCCGGTCGTAGCGCCGGCCAAACTCGCGCAGCGCTGCGAGAAAGCGTCCGCCGTTGGCAGCTGCGGGCGCCGCTTCCAACTTCTCGTAATCCGCAAAGTAGTCGCGCAGCATCATCAGAAGCCACAGGCCCCGTCCGTAGGTTACCGGAATGTATGCGTTAGGAAAAACGGAGGACGAGAGCCGGTAGCCAAGCGTGACCGGCCCGGCATCCGCGTAGCGCTTACCCGCCGCGTTGGTTTCCAGCAACCACAACCGGTGGAACTCCAGCAACTCCTGAGCCTGAGCCGGGTGTTCCTCTTCCAAAATCATCAGGGCGCTCAGGTTGGCGAGCGCTTCCATCAGCCATTGGTCGCGATAGTTCTTCCATGCCACGCGGTCGCCCCACCACTGGTGCGCCGTCTCGTGGTCCTGCATAAAGCCGTCGAAGATCATGCGTTGAAACTTATTCAGCTTCAGTGCCTGCAGTTCCTCATCGCTGAGGTAGGCAAAGCTGCTGAGGTACACCAGGGTTGGCCAGCCCTGTGACATCGGTCCAGGCATCTGGGTAAACGCCAAATTTCGGTATGGATATGGACCAAACCAGCGCTCATATTTCGCGATTGTCTCCGCCGAGCGCCTGACGATGGCAACGTTCTTGGCCTCGGCTTCAATTGCCAGCGTGGGAGCCGCTTTCGCCAGCGACTGCTCGACCACTCCAGCCGAGTAGCTTGTCACCTCGACTCCGTCCGTCTGGGCCGACGCTCGCACAAACTTGCCGAGGTTGAATCCCGCCAGCGGAATCTTCCCCTCCGAACTCCACTCACCGATCTGTTCGTCGCCTTCTTCGCGCAACGAAGTGCGGCGGCCCGTAGCGACCAGCGTCCATGGCTTTGGCCAGCGAAACTTCAATTGAAAGCGGCTCATCTGCATGTTGCGGTTGGGATACCATGTACCGCGCGCACCCACATACAACAGCCCCGGCGCGGCCTGTTGCATCACGGCGCCGGCATAGTGGAAGTGCAGACGGTGATGTTCGCCTGCATGCAGCGCTACCGGCATCACCACGGTTACCAGGTCATTTCCGATTCGAGCAAGCTCGCTGCCGCTCAGTGCTTCATTCTGCAGGAACTCCGCATCCACCCCATCCACGCTGACCTCGCTCACCTGCAACCAGCGCGAGAGTTCGAAGGTCAGCAGTTTCTGTCCGCCGTTTTGCACCGCTACGTCGAGCTCCGCGGTTGCCTCCAGCATTTCGGGGGGA
This sequence comes from Candidatus Korobacteraceae bacterium, assembly GCA_049521655.1. GTDB lineage: Bacteria > Acidobacteriota > Terriglobia > Terriglobales > Acidobacteriaceae > TOLSYN. The sequence goes on along the minus strand of JBEKOO010000033.1, from coordinate 27,220 downwards.
TCTAGTGCAGCGTCGATACGAAACGCTTCCACCTCCACGGCCGACGCCGAGCCGGAAGGATCTATGACTCGGTTCTCTCCCAACTTTCGCGCCTCGATTCCGGGAAACGCCATCCACACATCGAAGTAGAGATCTTCCCCGGCGCGGCTCAGGCGCGCTACCTTGAACTGATCTTCCGCCTGCGAGTCCTCGTAAACGTCCAAGCTGCCCAACCGCGTTGCCAGCCTCGCATGCAGAAAGTGGTCATCCTTTGCCAGTGCCGCGTCTTCAGTAAAGCTCTCCAGCAAACGCAGGCCATCCATCTCCGCAAGTTCCTGGGCCAGCGGTCCGTGGGCGCGAACGAATTCCTCCTGCTCTTCGCCTTCACGTAAGAATGGTTTCAACTCGCCGGGCAGGTCGCCGTTAAAACGCAGATACGCAGCGGAGAAATGCTCATCCAGCACGCCCAGACCGGAAAACAACCCCAGCGATGCGTGCTCAGTCAAGTCCGGCGGACGCATCAGCACCTCGCCCTCGCCCTCGAAGTATGCCCCAGTCACACGGCCGAGCACATCGTGGGTGAACGCGATAGCGCCATCGGTCAGAAAGAGGTGCAACTCGCCGCGATCCAGCACCGCCTCCCGCACTCGGAAAACTTTGCTTTCATCCAGTTCCACCGATCGCAGCGCGCGATACAGACGTGCAGCCGGTCCACTGCGTTGCACCGCATCCAGCGGTCGCGGTGGAGGTACGGGCGAGGGATTGCCGGGAAGCTGAAGCACCGGCTCCTGCCATGGCGTGAGCGCCTCTGCCTGCTGTGCATGCACCAGCGGGACGCTCAGCAGAATGACGGTAAGCACTGGGGCAATGCGTTTGATTCTCATTCTCAACCTCACTTCGTCCAACGCATCGGGAATCACAATACCTCAAGTTGGCTCCAGCCAGCCAGAGCTTCGACAGACGCTTGCCTGGTTTACTGTTTTGAAGCAGGTTGCAGCGTAGTTATGACACGATTTTTTGTCCTTTTGGCTATCGCCCCGGTGCCGCCCGGCTTCTATCCCGGATTGGCAAAGCAGATGGCCACTGGCTGATGTGGTTGCAGGGAGTTACAATAGCTTGTCTTGTACCTTCAAACTTTTTGCGGCGTTCCGCCCGTGCCGGGCTGGGATCGCAACGCGCTCGGATCTCAATGAAGAAGCTTTTGCTGTCTCTGATTGCCATTTGTTCTTTCGCCTCTCCCGTCCTCGCGCAACAGGATACCGTCGTTGAGGAGATCGTCGCGCGCGTCAACAACGCGATCATCACTCGTGCCGACCTGCACCGGAACCAGGAACAAACAGCGCAGGATTCCAAGGAATTAAACCTTTCGCAGAAGCAGATTGACGAGCGCTCAGCAAATTCTCTTCGCGATCTCATCGACCAGCAGTTGCTCATCCAGAAGGCCGCCGATCTCGGAATTTCCGCTGATGCTGATCTGGTCAAGCGCCTGGATGAACTGCGCAAGGAGATGAAGGCCAGCTCGATGGAGGACCTCCAGAAGCTCGCCGAGGGCCAAGGAGTGAGCTGGGAAGAATTCAAGCAGAACACAAAGAATGGGATTCTTACCCAAAAGGTGATCGGCTCCGAAGTTGGCAGTCGTATTCAGGTCACACGCGATGAGGTTCAAAAGTTTTATGACGAGCACAAGTCCGAAATATCCCAGCCCGAGCGCGTCCGCCTCAGTGAAATCCTAATCGCTAACAATCCCAATGCTCCCAAGCCGGAGCCCGGCAAGCAAAGTACGCTGGGGGAGGCGACTACCGAGCAGGTGGCCGCCGCCGAGGCCAAAGCCAACGATATCTATCAGAAGCTCAAGTCCGGCGCCAAGTTTGATGAACTGGCGCGCAAGGAATCGAACAGCTCGACCGCCGAGCAGGGTGGAGATCTAGGCTACTTCAAGCGGAAGGATCTCGCCAAGGAACTTGAGGACAAGTCTTTCGCTCTCAAAGCCGGCGAATTTACTCAGCCGATTCAAACCCGTCAGGGCTTTATCATCCTTCGCGTCACGGATCACATTGATGCAGGGACTCCTCCCCTCGATCGTGTGCGCGATCAGATTCAGGAACAGCTTTACTCCCAGAGAGTGCAACCTGCCCTGCGCGAGTACCTCACAAAGCTGCGCGAGGATGCTTACATCGACATCAAGCCAGGCTACACCGACACTGGCGCCAGTGCTAAACAGACCAAGCTGGTCTACACCTCGGACTCCGGCCCCAAGACCAAACAGGTTCGCGGCAAACTCGGCGTAGGCAAAAAGAAGACGGTCGTAGTGGTCGGCAGGGATAAGAATGACCGTTCCAAGGCAGCCGGCAGCACCTCCGGTTTGGGTCTTGCCAAGGCTCAAGTGGATGCCAAGGAAAAGGCAGAAAATGATCGCAAGGCAGCCGAGGAGGCCGCCGCCGCCAAAGCCGCCGCCGATGCCGCTGAAAAAGAAAAGCTCAGCCACATGACGCCCAGGGAGAAACACAAGTATTTGGCTCAGAAAAAGCGCGAGGCGAAGAAGGAAGCGAAGCTGGAGGGCAAGGGAAGCAGGAAGGAGAAGAAGCTCACCCGCAAGGAAGCCAAGCGCAAGGCCCAGGAGGCCAAGGACGACAAGAGCGGAAAGAAGAAGCCCCAGACCGCGCCCGCGAAGAGCGACCAGCAAGCCGACTCCGATAGCACTCCTCCTAAGAAGAAGAAATCAATCTCATGGTTCTAGATTGGCAGCTCCAGCCATCCCAGCGCGGGCTCTCAGCCCGCGCATTTCTTTGGCGCAAGCATGGTCTCACAGCGGAAGAAAGGCGTTCCCCCGAAGGGACCGCCCTTACGCAACAACATGTGTCACTTTCGGGATTCCTCAGGCTTCTGTTTGATTCAATTCGTCGACGCGAACTCAGCTCCCGTGCAGGCATTTTCTGGTGGTCTCTCCGCATTGCAGTGAATATCTGTCACTGCGCTGATTAGCGAGGCGTATTCCGTCGCTAGCCAAAATCAAGCCACCGTGTAGAATCAATCCCAGCCTTTAGCTCCAATGTCATGATAGAGAAGCCCTCAGATGCACCTCCGACGCCCCGCCGCGGCAAAGCTGCGGCCGTCATGGTCGCCTCAGGAATTCTACTCAGCCGTCTCAGCGGCCTGATCCGCGAACGATTTTTTGCCCACTATCTCGGCACCTCGCTGGCTGCTGACGCTTATCGTGCCGCGTTCCGCGTGCCCAATATGCTGCAAAATCTTCTGGGTGAAGGCGTTCTTTCCGCGTCCTTCATTCCCGTTTACGCGCGACTCCGCGCCGAGGGGCACCAGCGCGAAGCCAGCGAACTTGCCGAAGCCATATTTGCCCTGCTTGCCCTGGTGGCCAGCGTCATCGTGGCCCTTGGAATCCTCTGCGCCCCGCTTCTAGTCAGCCTGCTTGCGCCTGGCTTTCAGGGGGAAAAGCGAGCTCTCACCATCGTTCTGGTGCGAATCGTCTTCCCCGGCACCGGACTGCTTGTCTTCTCGGCCTGGTGCCTTGGCGTACTGAACAGCCATGGCCGCTTCTTTCTCTCCTACGCCTCTGGCGTAGCGATGAACCTCGTCATCATCGGCGCTCTCATCTGGCAGGGCGGATGGCGCGGCCAGGGCACGGTTTCGATCGCCCACGCCATCTCGTGGGCTTCGGTCGCCGGAGCTGTATTGCAATTCGCGGTACAAGCTCCCACCGTTTATAACTATCTGCGTCCGCTGATTGGACACGTCGATCTTCGCTCCGCTCACGTCGCTGCCGTGGTCGCCGCCTTCATCCCGGTCTTCTTCAGTCGCGGCGTCTTTCAGATCTCGGGCTTCATCGATCTGCTGCTCGCCAGTTTTCTTCCCAAGGGCAACGTGCTGCTCACTTACGCGCAAACACTTTACATGCTGCCGGTGTCATTGTTCGGAATGTCGGTTTCCGCCGCCGAACTTCCGGCAATGTCCAGCGCCGTGGGGACTGAATCGGAGATTGCCTCCACCTTGCGTAGCCGTCTCAGCGCCGGTCTGGAGAAGATTTCGTTCTTTGTCGTTCCGTCCGCCGTTGCCTTCCTCGTTCTAGGTAATGTTGTGGCTTCCACCCTGTACCGCACGGGAAAATTCAGCGAGCAGGACGTACTATTTGTATGGGCAGCCCTGGCGGGCTCCGGCGTGGGCCTGCTAGCGCAGACCATGGGGCGCCTCTATTCGTCCACCTTCTATGCTTTACGAGACACGCGGACCCCGCTGCGCTACGCTCTTGTGCGCGTTGCCCTCACGCTCTGCCTGGGCTATCTTTTCGCATTGCCGCTGCCGCGCGCCCTCGGCATTGACCGCAACTGGGGCGTAGCCGGACTTACATCCTCGGCAGGCATTGCTGGATGGGTGGAGTTCGTTTTATTGCGGCGCGGATTGCAGACCAAAATTGGCCGCGTTGCCTTCTCTGCCTCGCGTGTGGTCAAACTCTGGGCCGCCGCGCTCGCGGCCGCCGCGCTCGCGTTGCTGCTGGAATGGAGATTGCACCTGTCGTCGCCGGTTTTGCGCGGTCTAATGATCCTGATTCCGTTTGGTGCCGTCTATCTGGCCATCACGCAACTGCTGGGACTGAGTGGATTTCTGGCAGCTGTGCTGGCACGCTTCCGCGTGAAGCGCAGCTAAGTCGCCCATGGTTTTGCGCAGGAAAGACGATGCCCCGGATGGATAGTTGCCTCGCACTATAGCCGGAAAGTTTTGAGACGCAAAATCTCGCATCAAGCCCGGTTTTCTTGCTCATGCGCCGGGAGCTAACTCGCCGCCTTCAGCCTGGTTTTGATCACCTTCATTGCGCTCCAGTCGTAGGCGTAGCGCCGTCCACAATCCAGACAGACAACATAGTGCGTGCAGTCTGATGGAAGCTCTTCCGCCCAGTCCAGATGTGTCTGGTGCTGCCGTGCCACATCCATTGAAAACGGCACAGACAGGTGAGTGTGCCGGCAACCAAGTGCAAATAGGCTCAGCACTTTCTCAAGCATATTCAGAGCACACCTCGCGCATTGATTCCTTCTTGTTGCGGCCCCCAGGCCCGAATTCCAAGTCATTGGGCGCTGAGAGCCCGAAACCCGGCAGCTCGGCTACCGGCCTTCCGAATCCGATACCCCAGAGAAGGCGCCGTTCAGGCGCGAGCCGCCGTCTTGTCCGGCGCCGCAGCGGTCGGCGTCTCTGCCGCTTGTGGCTTTTCGGTCACATTGGGCTTACGAATATCGATGCCACCCTTGAAGAACGCGCCATCCTCGATGCTGATGCGCTGCGCGATCACGTCGCCGGTCAGCGAACCTTCGTTGCGGATATCCACCCGGTCCGTGGCCACGACATTGCCGAGCACCTTGCCCAGGATTACTACCTCGCGGGCTGTAATATTGGCGGCGACCACGCCATTGCGCCCCACCGTCACGCGGTTTCCGGGCAAGTGAATCGAGCCTTCGACCCTGCCATCAATGTATAGCGATTCCGATCCCGTCACTTCGCCTTTGATTACGAGTGACTTTCCGATCGTTGCCTGGTCAGAGGCGGCTGCCGCAGAGCTCATTGGCTTTGGCGGGGTGTTGTTGTACTCCGGTGCCTGAGGCGGCGGCATGCTGGGCTGGCGCTGCGGTTCCGAAGACGCGGGACTATTGCTGCCGGACTGTGCTGAGGGCTTCCACATCTTTTGTGAGTCCTTTCCTGAAACAGTTCTGCACCTGTACAGCCATTCTCTCTGCCGTTCCCTAAGTCTGAACTACACAACGGCTTCCGGGTTTGGCTCTTCCGCAATGAGAACGTGCTGTTGCTCCCCTGTGCGCACTATATTCCATTCCGAGGGAATTTTCTGCACTGCTGAAATATCTGAACCGCTGTGGGCTTCTCGGATAATTGTCTTCGGGTTTAATCGACCCTCGTCTTCCGTATCTCCCGGTAGCTGCCTTCCGATTCGCACAATGGCCACCAACGCGGTACCATCACAGCATCGACGAATGATCTCTGAACGCGATTTGCTCCAACACATTGACGACCAGCCGCAGCATGCCGCCGGCTACAAGCAACTCATCCGTGAACTCTCTCTGCGTGGCCGCGAGCGCCAGGAACTGGAGTCCCTGCTTGCCGATCTCGTCGTGCGCGGCAAACTCGTTCTGGTTGCGCGCGACCGCTACGCCATTGCCTCGGCGGCCGTCAATCGCAATCTCGTCACCGGAACTCTCACCATGCACCGCGACGGCTTTGGCTTTGTCCGCCCTCTGGATAGCGAAGCCCGCGAGCGCCTGGATGGCGATGTCTTCATCCCGCCCTTTGATGTCGGCGAAGCTATGCACGGCGATCAGGTTCTGGTCGAACTCTCCCCCCACTCCCGCGAGGGCCGCGCTGAAGGGCGCATCATCCGCGTCATGGAACGGGCTCATTCCACCGTGGTTGGTACCTTCCACTACGGCGACCGGCAGAACTACGTGCGCCCGATCGACGACCGCATCAAGATGGATATCATCATCGCCGAGGGCGACGAAGTTGTTGCCGCGCCATTAGAAGCAGCCACCCGCCTTGAAGTTGATCGCGTCATTGGCCGCGAGGCCAGCCGCCGTTCCTGGGAAGACCTGGAAGGCCTGGTTGTGGATTGTGAGATCACCGGCTGGCCAACGGCCACGAAGAATCCCCGGGGGCGCGTTATCGAGGTTCTCGGCTACGAAGACGACTTCGGCGTTGACGTTGAGATCATCATTCGCAAGCACCACCTGCCCCATCACTTCCCGCAATCCGTCATCACCGAAGCCCGCGCCATTGCCTCAGCGATCACTGCCGATGAGATGAGCCTCCGTCGGGATTTTCGCGACCTGCCCATCGTCACCATCGATGGCGAAAGCGCGCGCGACTTTGACGATGCCGTCATGGTGCGCAGGCTTCCCGATGGGCAGTATGAACTCCAGGTTCACATTGCTGACGTGGCACACTACGTCTGCCCCGGGATGGACATTGACCGCGAGGCCGAGATCCGCGGCACCAGCGTTTATTTTCCGGACCGCGCCATCCCCATGTTGCCCATGGAGCTATCCACGGACATTTGCTCGCTTCGTCCGCAGGTCGAGCGGCTCGTCCTCTCCTGCGTCATGCACATCGATGAGCGCGGCGAAATCCGCTCCTACCAGATCATGCCTGGCGTCATTCGCAGCGCCGAGCGCATGACCTACGAGGCCGTACAGCTCATACTGGATGGCGATGCCGCCGCTCGTCAGCGGTACGCCCCGCTGGTTGAAAATTTTCTTCTCATGCAGGAGCTGGCGGAGGTCCTCAACCAGAAGCGGCAGCGTCGCGGCTCCATTGACTTTGATCTTCCCGAGCCGCTCATCGAGTTCGACGAGAACGGCCTGATGAAGGCCGTCACGCGCTCCGAACGATTTTTTGCCCATCGCCTGATCGAGGAGTTCATGCTCGCGGCCAATGAAACCGTGGCCACCTACCTTGAGCACAAGGGCGTAGCCTCCATCTACCGCATTCACGAGCCGCCCGACCCCAAGCGCGTCTACGATTTTGAAAATCTTGCCGCTGCCTTCGGTTACTCGCTCGGAATAGGTTCGCTGCCCATCTCGCGCTTCCGCATCAAGCCGGATCACCGCGCGGCCAGCGCGCGCTTCACTGCGCACCGCGCCAAGCCAAAAGAGATTGAAGTCCCGCAGCAGATCACCATCACCCCCGCGATGTACCAGAAGCTCGCTGCCAAAATCGCAGGCAAACCCGAGGAGCGAATCGTCAGCTACCTCATGCTGCGCTCGCTCAAGCAGGCGCGCTACTCTGAGGTCAACGACGGACACTTCGCCCTCGCAGCAACCTGCTATACGCACTTTACCTCGCCCATCCGCCGCTTTCCGGACCTTCTGGTCCACCGCATTCTCAAGGGTGTTCTGGCCGAAAGTCCCGAGCGCAAGGAAGGCAATCTCAACATCGGCGCAGGAGGCCATGTTCAGCAGAACGCCGAGTCGCTATGGCCGGCCACGGCAAAGCCTGCCTCTAAGCCGGCAGCTCGGAAGGCTTCCAAGTCCGAAGCCCATATCACCTCGCCCATCCCTGAGGACGATCTTCACCACCAGGCTGAAGACGCCAGCTTCGCCGAGCGCCGCGCAGATGCCGCCGAACGCGAACTGATCGAGTGGAAGAAGATGAAGTTCATGGCTGACCGCGTCGGCGAGGATTTTGACGGACTCATCGTGAGCATCACCAAGTACGGAATCTTCGTCGAACTCACTGAACTGTTTGTCGAGGGGCTCATCCCTCTCAACACCATGGTCGACGATCGCTACGCCTTTCATGACACCACGCGCCAGATCATCGGCCAGCGCAGCCGCAAGACCTATTCGCTGGGAGAGCGTGTGCGCGTCATTCTTGACCGCATCGACCGGGTGGAGCGCAAGTTGCAGTTCGCGCTCTTCAGTGAGCGCCCAACCCCGGCCCAGCGCGGCCGCAAGCGCCTGCGCTACTAAGCCCGCACATGCACGCTCCGCCCACGGTCTAGTACAATCATTCCAGACACCACGAACGAGGACCTTTCCGAATGGCACACATGGTGCAATGCGCAAAACTGGGACGTGAGGCTGAAGGCCTCGATGAAGCGCCCTTTGACGGCCCCCTCGGGCAGAGAATCTACGAGAACGTCAGCAAGCAGGCTTGGGCTGACTGGCAGAACCACATGAAAATGCTGCTCAACGAGTATCGACTGCAGCCCTGGAAGAAGGAGCATCAGGACTTCATCGTGCAGCAGATGGAACAATACTTTTTCGGCGGCGGCGGCCAGGCTCCGGAAGGTTACCAGCCGCAGTAATTGCCCGCAACAATCCGTGGCCGCATGGTGATTAGCCGCGGAAAGGGCGATTGAGCGCGAAAATGTGAAACGCGAGCCTTGGGGCTCGCGTTTTCCACCGCACTCTCCGATCCTCGGTGCTAAAATCAATTCACCCCATCGGCGCACCTGCGCCGTAAACCGTCGGGATGTGGCTCAGCCTGGTAGAGCACTCGCTTGGGGTGCGAGGGGTCGGCAGTTCAAATCTGCCCATCCCGACCATTTTGTTCAATACTTTACATTCTTCTCTCCAAGAGAAACAGGGTTCAAGAGTCTCATTCTACTTCGAAGCTTCAGTGCGAGCTTTCGTCCAATACAGCACCCGGCGATGCAGGGTCTATTTGTAGGTGGCGTTCGTGCGAGCTAAATAATCGCGGTGCGGGGTGAAGTCCACCATGGAATCAAATGCCGGACCGGCGAGCGGGTGCGTTTTGAATGTCTCACGTATTGCCGCGTTGGTCTTATCCAGTCCTTCCGCGTTTGGCGTGAGGTAAAAGATCCAGAACGTGCCGGGTGCTTCGGTGTGGACGGCCTCGGTGTCAACTTCATACTCCACAAGCGTACCGTCGGCCAGCAGTTTCTCCAGTAGCGGCGCAATCAGGTGCTTACTGAGCTTTTCCACCGCATCGTCCGGCGCGTCGGGCTTTAACTTGTAGGACGACCCATGCGTGTACGCACCTTTCCACGATCCGGAATGCCAATTGTAGTACCGGCTGACAAAAATCCCGTCCCAGTGCTTGGTGGCACTGGCCAGGAGTGGAGAGGTGGTCGTGCCGGACTGGTAGAAGTGATCCAACACGTTGAGCACTCCAGCCATCGACATGGCCGACCACCAGTCGTCGTGAGTGCTGCCATCGGGCTGGTGAATCAGATTTGTGTCGTTGCCATAGCCGACGATGCTCCCGCTGCTAAGGGCTTTGTCCAGAATCATCCGGTCAGCCGCGTTCGACTTCTTCAGTTCTGTCCACTGCGCGCGGGGAAACGCCCAGAACGAAACATACGAATACATTGCCGGCTTTTCTTTGACCTCAGGTATCTGCGCGCTTGACGGCACAGCCCAGCAAACGGCAATTGCAATCGCGCACAGCTCCGCAATAACTCTCCAAGGCTTTCTGCTCAGCATTCTCTTCCTCCGTACTCTAGCCAGACCAGCTAGTCGTACCAGTTTGGAATGCGTGAGCTGAACGCGAGTTGTACGGGCTTCAGGTCTGAGTACTGCGTTCAGTGACAGCAAGGTTGTCTATTGTGAAGCTCTTGCATTGGGACTAGGTGGGTTTGCGACTTGAAAGACCTGGATGCGGCGGTTTCCGCTGTCCATTACATAGACACGGTCTTTTGAATCCGTGCAGATACCCCTGGGCATCTGAAACTCGCCTGGCTTATTGCCCATCTGGCCGAAGCGGAAGAGCAACTCTCCCTCGCGATCAAAAACCTCAACCCAGTGGAGGGCTGGGACAAAAAGACGGCCCTGAGCGTCGAATGCCATCCCGTGAGCATCGGTTATTCCGCTGCCCTCTAACTTGAACTGCCGGCGGAAATGTCCTTCGAGATCCAAAACCTGAATCCGGTAATTTCGCTTGTCGAGAACATATACTTCGCTCCCGTAGAGCGCAATTTCAGTGGGTTCCATGAATTCGGTTGGGCCATCGCCGCCGCCGCGTTTGCCGATCTGCGCAAGAATTTTGCCGTCGAGATTGAGAATAATAACGAAGTTGCGCGTGGCATCGGCAAGATAAATGCGCCCGGCCGCGCGGTCAATGGCAATGGCTCGCGGGCGCTCAAATAAGCCTTCGCCCTTGAAGTCTCCAATGTACCGCTTGAACTTGCCATCGGGGTCGAAAACGGCGATTCTTCCGTGGAACAGGTCGGTGACGTAAATGTTATTGGCTGCGTCCACGGCGATGGCGTAAGGAAAGCGCATCCGATCGCCCTTTGCACCGTCGATTCGCAAATATTTTCTGTTTGTAAAGTCTAGAATATGAACGCTTTTCGTTGTAGCTTCGGTAATCAGAACCCGTAGGTTTGAATCGACCACAATTCTTTCGGCCCGGATTGGCGACATCGCGTCCCTGGCCGTGAGATCAGCTTTCCCGGCAATTATATCGAGAATCTCGTCGCATACCGCCGGACGCTCTTTAGTTACGTCGCCCAGCGAGGCCGAGGGATTGACTCTGTCCCGAAGGCGCTGGCAAGGAGTCCGGTTCCCGCTCACGTCGGCGCCGGAGCTGAAGCTGCTCAAGAACTGGACGGGGCTGTCCTGCTTTGTTCCGCCGCTGCTGGCCTGCCCGAAAGCCGCTCCCAAAAAGACTAAGGACAGCACTAAGGCGCTAAAGCTGCGCCGAGGGAAGCAGATCCGAAGGTCGGAATGGCAGGACAGCAAAAGAGGCATCCATCCACCTTTGGCCCGTTTCTCCAGCCATCTGAGGTCGCGATATGGCAGCCGCTGATTGCTGAGGAGATTGCCATAGCTCTGGATGAGAGCACCCAATTTGAGACAAGCTAGAGAGACATATGCCTTCCATCACAGTACTTGAGGGTAGGTTCAAATCCCAAGCGAAATCGCTTGGCCCGGTGAGATCGAAAAAACGCGCCCGCAAGTTGGTTGTAGCGTCTCCCACTTTGTCTCTGCCGCGATCATCCCGAATGGCCGTCATTGTGGGGCTAAACCAGCGTAAGTGTGTGTCCCAGCCGCAACTTCTTGGTCGTCAGGTAGGCGAGCGCATGGGGACCCGGTGAAACCTCGCAGGATAGTCGCTCCACAATCTCAATTCCCGCACCGGTTACCGCGGCCACCTTTTGCGGGTTGTTCGTGAGTAGACGGAGCTGTTTGACGCCCAGTTGCTTGAGTATCTCGACCGGCAGAGCGAAGTCGCGGCAGTCCACCGCAAGCCCTAGGTGTTCGTTTGCCTCGACTGTGTCCAGGCCGCCGTCCTGCAATGCGTAAGCCTGGAGTTTTGCCATCAGGCCGATTCCGCGCCCCTCCTGTTTTTCGTAAATCACGATTCCTGCGCCTTCCTCAGCAATAGCATTCATTGCGCGATTCAGTTGCTCGCCGCAGTCGCAGCGCAGAGATCCGAAGACATCCCCAGTAAGACACTGGGAGTGAATCCTCACCAGCGGGGCTCGGGCGGAGATTTCTCCCATGATGAGGGCGACAGCACTCTCCACGTTGTCTGCCGTGGCGCGCTCAAACCCTAACGCTCGAAAGCGTCCCCATCGTGTGGGCAATTCCGTGGCAGCGACTTGCCTAGTAATACCGGTGCAGAGGTTCGCATCCATTCCCTTATGCTCCCCCATGCGCTTTGGCCGCTGCCGCTGCTTCCACAGAACGAATGCGGTGCTCGACCAGTTCGGCAATGCTCAGCACAACCATGCCGTATTTTTTAGCAAATTGGCTGATATCGTCGCCTTTTGCCATCGTGCCATCGGGATTGGTAATTTCGCAGAGAACCGCGGCAGGTTTCAATCCAGCCATGCGCGCCAACTCCACCGACCCTTCGGTGTGCCCAGTTCGAGCCAAAACGCCCCCGGAAGCTGCTCTGAGCGGGAAAACATGGCCAGGGCGAGCCAGGTCGGAAGGCTGTGCGTCATCGGCAATCGCGGCCCGGATGGTAGTAACGCGGTCCTGTGCGGAGACGCCGGTAGTTACTCCACGGCGGGCTTCGATGGAGACGGTGAAGGCCGTTTGAAAGCGGCTCTGGTTGTTTGAGACCATCGGCGGCAGTTGCAGCCGGTCGAGTGTCTCCCCGGTCAGGCACAGACAGACGATCCCGCTGCATTCGCGGATGAGAAGGGCCATGGTCGCGGTGGAAATCCTCTCGGCCGCGACGATAAGATCGCCTTCGTTTTCACGATCGAAGTCGTCGACCAGGATGACGGGATGCCCGCGGCGCATATCGTTCAGGGCTTGATGAAATCTGTCTTTGAAGGGAAGTGCCGCAGGCTCAGGCATCACGGCAGCGGCAGGGAATATTGATGATGACATTTTGAAACGCTCCTCGTTATAGGCCGACGAAAAACGTTTCAGGGCAAAGCTATGCATCGGTTACTGGCGTGCAACGCACGAATTACGCATACGTAGCCCGCAGCAATGCACATCTTCTTTCATCCGGACTGTTACCGTCGGCCCTGGAGTTTCACCAGATCTGCTGACCCTGCAAACTGCAGGCGCTCGCGGGCTTTCACCGCCGGTGGGGAATCACGCCCCGCCCTGAAGACGTACGCCAAATTCAAATCTCATTCTACGCCTGCTATGCCTGAACGCCTCCGTGCGCCGTGTCACTTAACTGCGTGATGAAGCGCAGGAACAGGGCAACAATAGAGCACGATCGAGCCGAACAGGCAGGACTTGACGCTGCGGTTTGGGAAGAAGCGAAGCGGGAAGACGCGCTCTTAGAACGCGCTTAGCAAGTTGTTGCCCAACTCCGGGGCGAACAGCAGACACATCCGGCATGCAGCGCTCGCCATGTCTTCATAGTGCGCCAGCACCTCACAAGCGTCCTCGACCTTGCTTGCGGAAAATAACCAGCGCTGCCGGAACATAATGCGCGAGATTATTCCATTGATCAGCAGGCACTCACGGCGTACCTCGTCAATCACGTGCCGGAACTCCGGGTCGTTCGCCATATCTCCATTGAGGGAATAAGAAGTGAACGAGAGAACCGCAGAGACGTTATTCTTGATGTTGCGCAACTCAGAGAGTGCGGCCTCGGTGTGATCCAAATCAATCACCGAAGCGTGAATCGGGTGCAACGCCAGAATCAGTTCCTCGATCGACTGCACTTCAACCTTCCGTACGTCAATCATCTCGGGCCTTCCAAAGGAACCAAACCAGTAAACATCTTAGACCAGTTCCCGGTAAGATTCCGCTTTCTCCGCGGTGTAGTCAAGGGCTTTTTGCAGTCGTTTCAACTGCTCAAGGGTGGGGGTGCGCGATGGGACATCAGGCATGGCAAAATAAATTATCCAGGTGATTAATGCCAGGGAATAGCCAAGCATACCAATCGCATTCAGCGCGAATAAAATCGCATGGCCATAGGTCGTGCCAAGGCTGGCGATGAAGATATCCACGGCCATGAACAGAAGGAATCCCACGCCAATTCCGTATGTGCGGTGATTCCAAGGAATTCCGAAGTAAGAAGAGAAAAGTGCGGTAAAGCCGAATGCCCCGCAGAAAATAATCGAGGCCGAGCGGTTGAGCACCATGACCGTGTTCATCCAATTTCCAGGAGTATGGCCGGGAAAGCAAAGCGCGGCGGCGGCAGTGATGAGAATCAGGGCGGCAAAGACTGTCCTGAACCAGCGAAGAGTGCCTTTGGGAAGCGTGGAATAAGGTCGGAAGACGGCGGCAAAGACCTCCACCAAGACCGCAATCATTAGAGGAACGCTGACAAGACGGGTCCCCCAATTGACAGAAACATACATCGGCCGCTCAAGTAGAGCAACCCCGAGCAATAAGCTCGTCTTGCAAGAACAAAATCCTATGTAAGCGGCGAATGCCGGGTGCTGCCGCCAATTGCTCTTTCTGAGGACAAGTATAAACAGGCCCCATTGCAGGAGCGCGTTAACCACCCAGATCATCCAACCAAACCGGTTCACAGGCTACCGCTCCTCTATCGAAGCTGCCCGGGCCGATTGGGGTCGAAGAATACTGCTATCTTCCCGTTTACGGATTGAAGCCCGCGGGATCGCCATCGCAGCAGACGACGGTTGCGTTGGGCGAAGCGGTCGTGTGTCCAGCGGGACTGGCGGCATAAGCGGCAAGCGATAGAACCAGAACGACGAATACGGTTATACGTGAAATCATTGCTAATCTCCTTGCGGTAAGTAACCGCAAGGATAGATTAGCCCGGCTGAGTACAAGTTGCAATATCCGTGCGCCCTTCCAAGCATTGGCGTGGGAGGGACGAATCCGGAAGACCACTATGTCGGCTGTACCTATTCCTCCCAAAAGCTCGTAACATCTAAACTCGCTTACGGTTCAATTTAGCATGAATCTTGAGCCCCGCAAGGTTACCAGCGGGGAGTACTGCCGGTGACTAAAGGTTCTCTCAGGCGGTAAATGTGATTTTAGCGGCGGAATCGTGAAGGTTTCAGAATCGCACGGCAAATAAGTGTGGAGTTGAGCGCGAGCGAACTGTATATATGAAGACATCGACCGTTCTACGGAGCAAGCGCCGATTCGGCGCCGAGGACTGAAATTGTCAATGGATGGACACGAACGGAGCCTTCTACGGGAGTTACTGAAGCACAGCGACCAACGCTGCAAGAAATTGGTTGAGCTGACCGAAGAGGGAGTATGGGTGTTCAATCGCGAAGATGCTACGGTCTTCGCGAATTCAGAGATGTCCAGAATGCTCGGTTACTCTCCGGCGGAGATGCTGCGGGTACCCACCCGACAATTCATGGCCGAGGCTGAACCGGGTAGCGTGACGGACGATCTGATTACTTTGCTGCGCACCGGAGGCAGAGCACAGAACGAAATCAGGCTTCGCCACCGGGATCAATCTGAAGTTTGGGTCGGCGTGACGCTCTATCCGCTCTTTGCCCAAAACGGAGAACTTGCAGGCCGGGTTGGCGTTTTCACGAACACCACGGCCCGCAAGCGGGCGGAGAGAGCCCTGCGGGAGAGTGAGCGGCGCTATCACGACCTCTTCGCCAACGCCCCCGTGGGAATTTACCGGACTACCAGCGATGGTCTGATCTCAATGGCCAATCAGGCCCTGGTCTCGATGCTGGGATACACTTCGTTCGAAGAGTTGACTGGCCAGAATCTGGACGAGGAGGGGTGTGGACCCATCTATCAGCGGGAAGCCTTCCGGGCTCAGATCGAGCGCGACGGCGAGACCCGTGGCGTGGAATCGGTCTGGAAGAGGCGCGACAAGTCTGTGCTTTTCGTGCGCGAAAACGCCAAGTTGGTTCGCGATGCAAACGGCAAGATTCTCTACTTTGAAGGCACGGTCGAAGACATTACCGAGCGAAAGTTGGCGGAAGAAAAGCTGCAGCAGTCGGAGGCACGGCTGCGCTCACTGATTAACAACGCTCCCTTTGGCATTTATCAGTGCGATCCGCGCACCGACCGCTTGCTGGACGTGAATCCAGCGCTGGTTGAGATGCTTGGCTACACCTCGAAGCTGGAGTTGTTAGCGATTGAGATCTCCAGGGATCTCTACGCCGATCCAGTCGAGTGCGAAGCATTCGTGCATGAATGCCGGGTGAGCGGCCGATGCGAGTCTGACATGGCGTGGAAGCGAAGAGACGGCAAGCGCCTGCAGGTGCGGGCGCGCGGGCGCCAGTCTCGCCAGCATGACGGCGATCTCAGGCTGGAGGTGTACGTAGAGGACATCTCAAAACGGGCGGATCTCGAGCAGCAGTTGCGCCAGGCGCAAAAGATGGAGGCGGTTGGGAGCCTGGCAGGCGGGGTGGCTCACGATTTCAACAACCTGCTCATGATCATCTCCAGCTACACCCAGATGATGGAAGACGAACTGGCTCCAGACGACCGGCTGCGGCAGAATACACGGCAGGTTCTGAAGGCCGTGGAGCGCTCGAGCGCGCTGATTCAGCAACTGCTTGCCTTCAGCCGCAAACAGATATTGTCGCCTCGCATCCTCGACCTGAATGTGGTGGTAGAGGAGACGGCAAAGATGATTCGCCGCCTGATCGGCGAAGACATCGAGTTAGTTCTCTCCCTGGAGCGGCCGCTGTGGGTGGTCAAAGCAGATCCGGACCAGATCGGACAAGTGCTGCTGAACCTTTGCCTAAACGCGCGCGATGCCATGCCGAGAGGCGGCAAGCTGACAATCTCAACCAAGAGTTCAAACATCGACGGCGACGGTGAGGGAGTTATGCCCGGAGTCGCGCCGGGACGTTATACCCGGCTGACGGTGAGCGATGACGGCATCGGGATGTCGCAGCAGGTGCAGTCCCGCATCTTCGAGCCATTTTTCACTACAAAGCCACTGGGCAAGGGGACAGGACTCGGTCTCTCCATGGTTTACGGCATCGTGAGACAGAGCGGAGGCTATATCTGGGTGGATAGCGAGCTCGACCGGGGCACTGCGTTTCAGATTCTCTTTCCCGCCGTCGACGAAGTGGTTAGCCCCGTCGAGTTCAAGGCGAGCGCTTCGGAGTTGGGGCAGGGCGAGACCATCCTGCTCGTCGAAGACGAGGCCGCGCTCCGGGAGTCGGTTGCCGCCTACCTGTCGCAACACGGCTACAAAGTGTTGGAAGCCTCCAATGGAGAGGAGGCGCTGGAGGTTGCCGCACGGCATCCGGAAAAAATTCACCTTCTGCTGACCGATGTCGTGATGCCCAGGATGGAGGGCACGACGCTGGCCAGCCAATTGGCGACCGCTCGGCCTGGAATCACAACGCTGTTTATGTCCGGTTACACCGATCACCGAGTGCTACAGCATCTCCCGGAGACGCGCCGCCCCGCAGTGCTGCAAAAACCTCTGAATCTGCAGACGCTGGTGGCAACGATCGGTGCTGCAATGAAAGCGTCTTCCTAGGCTCTAACCGTTCCGCGAATAACCAGCCCAGCTCACTGCTGCAGTATCTGAATGGCTTGGGGATGAACCTGCTGCTGGTTCAGATCACTCGCATTCCATCCCCCACCCAGGGCTTTAACCAAATAGACGGAGCTGACCATACGCTGTCCGAGTAACTGTGTTTCCAACCGCTCGTTGGAGAGCAGGGTACTCTGCGCGGTGATGACGTCCAGATAGCTGGCGATTCCGCCGACGTAACGGTTATTGGCGATGGCAAGCTCGCGGCGGGCATCTTCGACAGCTGCTGCCTGCGTGGTTGCCGCCTGTGCGAGCGTCTGCAGATTGCTGATACCATCCTCGACCTGCTGGAACGCGGTCAACACCGACTGGCGGTAGTTGGCCACGGAGACGCTATAGGCGGAACGCGTGGCGGCCAGATTGGCGCGGTTGCGACCGCCCTGGAAGATGGGCTGCAAGGCATCTGCGCCGAGAGACCAGAAGAGGCTGGGCACGCTGAACAGGGTGGCGATATCGCGGCTCTGCAAGCCGCCGGAACCGCCAAGCGTGATGTGGGGATACAGGGCTGCGTGTGCAACCCCAACCTGCGCGTTCGCATATGCGATCTGGCGTTCCATAGACGCGATGTCCGGGCGCCGCTCCAGCACATCGGAGGGTACTCCGAGCGGTAGCGGCGGTGGCACAGCGTGCAAGGGCGCGGCGGCAACCTCGAAGTTCGACGCGGACTGACCTACCAGCACAGCGATGGCATGCTCATATTGCGCACGCGACTGCCGCACCAACGCAAGCTGAGTCAGGGTCGCGTCGAGCAGAGCGGATTGTTGCGCAACCTCCAGACCGCTGGCGATGCCGCCAACGTGCCGGTTGTTCACCAGTTCCAGGCCTTTGCGCTCGTAGCCCACGTTCTCCTCCACCACCTGCAATTCGGCGTCGAGTTCGCGCAAGGAGAAATAGTCGGCGGCCAGCTCTGCAGAGAGCACCAGCTGTGCGTTCTCAAGGTCGGCGGCGGTGGACTGGAGCGAGGCGTTCGCCGCTTCCAGCTTATGGCGCACATCGCCAAACAGGTCGACCTCATAGCTGATATTGAACGGCAGCGTGAAGACACTCTGCGTGAAGCCAGTGGGAACTGCCGCGCCGTTCAATGGACGATTCGCTCCTTCGCTTTGGCGCAGCGCGCTGGGGTCGGTGGAAAGACTCGGGAACAATCCTGAGCTGGCCACGCGAGCCAGAGAACGCGCCTGCGCCAGCCGTTCTCGCGCGGCGAGCAGGGACTGATTGGCCTGCAGAAGCTGCTGCTCGTAGGCGTCGAGAGTGGGGTCATGGAAGACCTGCCACCACGTGCCTTTGGGAATGGCATCCTTGGGCGCGGCCTGTTGCCAGGGCGGCTGTGTCTGCCACGCAGACGATGGCGCAGTGGTGGGAGTTGTAGCCGCTGGCCGCTCATAGCGCGGACCGACTACGCAGCCGGCGGTAAGCCCGAAGAGCATAAGCAGAGCGGCGATTACCGCTCTTGAGTTGCGCAGTGGATTACCCGTCACGAAGCGCTCCCCTTTGAGTTTCCGGATTGCGGCTGACTCTGTTGCTGCTGGGCCGGCGAGGGCTGCGCAACGTTCACCTGCTGGCCGTTCTCAATCGAATCAGGGGGATTAATGACGATCAGGTCGCTTTCCGCCAGACCGCCAAGAACCTCAAGCGAAGTTCCATAATCGCGGCCTATGTTGAGCGGGCGCAGCTCTATCTTGTGGTCTGCTCCAACGATGGCAACACGCGGTCCTTCAGCGCGGAAGAGCATGGCGTTGACCGGAACCGTGAGTTTCTGCACATTGGAGCCAACCGCAAAATGCACCTCGCCGAATGAGCCGGGGAGCAGGCGCCCATCGCGGTTGGGTACATCGACCTCGGTGAGCAGGGTACGAGTTGCCGGATCGATGGACTCGGCAGTGCGCGCCACCACGCCCGCAAACTTCTCGCCGGGGAACTCCTGGAGAGTGATTGCGGCCCGGCCGCCGGCTTTAATGAATGGGGCGTATGCCTGGGGAACGCTGGTGTAGACGCGCAGCGTATCCACCTGGGCCATGTCGAACAGTTCCTTACCGCCCGCGCCGGCATTAATCAGCGCGCCGGGATCGACGTTGCGGCGAGTGAGCACACCGGTGAATGGCGCGTAGACGTTCTTGAACGATTCAAGCTCTTCCAGGCGCCGCACGTTGGCGTCGGCAGCAACCAGGTTAGCCTTTGCCTGCTGATATCCGCTGCTCTGCTGGTCGGCCTCCTGCGCGGAAACCGAGTCGGTCTTGCGCAGGTTTTCCCAACGCTCGGCACTGATTTTCGCCAGTTCCATCTGGGCCAGAATCTGCAGCCGTGCGGCGCGAACCTGGTTCAACTCCTGATCCACCTCCGGCGCATCGATCTGCGCCAGCAACTCGCCTTTCTTTACCTTGCTGCCAATGTCCTTGTACCAGCGCACCAGGTATCCATTGGTGCGGGCATAAATCGGCGAATCCTTGAAGGCCTGCAGCGAGCCGGGCAGCACCAGTTCCACGTCAGGCTTTTCCGCCACTGGATGTACGACAGCAACTGTCGGCACGGAGTTCTGCTCGGTCTCCCTGGCCAGAACACGACTATGATTCAAACGCGCCAGCAGGGTGAGAGCTCCGGCGATCAGCAATACCAGCAGCGCCACGCCGGTGATCAGCATAGCCTTGCGCGGCGGTGCGGGCGGCAGCTCGGGCGGGCGCTCAATGCCTGCATGCTGATGCTTGGAGTGTTGCTGGATCGCTTCGATCTCTTCGTCGCGCTGTGCCTGCGTAAGGTGCGAAGGGTGCTCCGCTTCCGAGGAATCTGCCTTTTTCATTTCGTCGTCTGCACTCATACTTCACTCCGGTTCTGCAAAACTATTTATGCCTTTTCCAGGCGCGCACGCCGCGCTTCCAGTCGGCCATGGAAAATTGCAAAGATGCTGGGCACAAAAAATAAAGTAGCCACCGTGGCAAACAGCAGGCCGCCGATCACGGCGCGGCCCAGCGGCGCATTCTGTTCGCCGCCTTCGCCAAGGCCCAGCGCCATCGGCACCATGCCGATAATCATCGCCAGCGCGGTCATCAGCACTGGTCTCATGCGGGTGTATCCGGCGGCAATGGCGGCTGGAATGGCGGCCATGCCCTCGTCCATCTGCTCGCGCGCGAAGCTGACCATCAGAATCGAGTTCGCCGTGGCAACACCCATGCACATCACGGCGCCGGTCAGCGATGGCACGCTCAACGTTGTTCGAGTCAGCAACAGGAACCAGCAGATTCCCGCCAGCGCGCCCGGCAAAGCGGAGATGATGATAAAGGGATCAAGCCATGACTGAAAATTAATGACAATGAGCAAGTAGACCAGCAGAATGGCGCCGCAGAGCCCGATTCCCAATCCGACAAACGACGAGCGCATGGTGCTGACCTGGCCGCGCAGCACGATGCGAGTTCCGCGCGGCAGGCGGCTCTGGAAGTCCTTGATGATCCGGTCGGTAGCTGCCGCAACCCCGCCAAGATCGCGGTCCTGAGTGCTGGCGTACACGTCAATCACCGGCTGCACGTCGTAGTGATTCACCACCGCCGGTCGCGCCGCCGGTCGCACCTGCACCAGATTGCCGAGCACCTGCGGGCCCTGCTGTGAGTTCACCGGCACCGCCAGCAAAGCATCAAGGCTGGTCATGCGATATTGTGGCGCTTGGACGGCAATCTGGTAAGTCACGGCATTCTTCGGGTTCAGCCAGAAGTTCGGCGTCGTCTGGAAGCTTCCGCTCAGCGAAACCAGCACGCTCTGCGCCACGTCGCTCGCCCTGAGCCCGACCTGGCTGATGCGGGTGCGATCCAATTCCAGGTGCAGCGTGGGACTTGAGAGCAGTTGCTGCACATGGACATCGGCGGCGCCTGGAACGTGCCGCATACGGTTGGCAATCTGTTGCGCGATGGCATAGTTGCTCTGCACGTCAGAGCCGATCACTTGAATGTCGATGGGTGCAGGGAGTCCAAAATTCAGAATTTGCGTGACGATGTCAGCCGGCTGAAAGAAAAACTCCACGCCCGGGAAGCGCTGCGGCAGCACACGGCGCAGCTTCCGGATGAGGTCTGCAGTGGGCTGGTGATGCTTGGGATCGAGCGAAATCAGAATCTCCGCGTCGCTGCTGCCGATGGTTCCCGATGAGCTGTAGGACAGGTTGATGCCGGAGTTGGGCAACCCGATGTTGTCGAGGATCGTCTGTATCTCGTCGCCTGGAATCTGCCTGTGCAACTCGGCTTCAACCTCGTCGCACAGACGCGCCGTCTCTTCGACGCGCAGACCAGGGCGGGCGCGGAAATGGAGGCGCAACAGGCCGGCATCGACTTGGGGAAAGAAATCCTGTCCCAGGAAATTGAGCAGCCCGAGCGAGAGCAGGCAAAACAAGAGGAAGCACGCTACGAAAATGCCGCGATACTCAAGGGTAGTCTCCAGAAGGGATTGGTAGCCGCGACGGAAGTTGTCAAAGCCGCGTTCAAAGCCACGCTGGTAGCGTCCTAGAAACGTCCTTGGCCCGCCGACGCGATGCTCATGGCCGCGCATGATGTACATGACCAGGGTGGGGATGAGGGTTCTGGAGAGCAGATAGCTGGCCAACATGGCGAAGCTCACGGCCTCCGCCAACGGTACGAACAGGAAGCGCGCCACGCCAGTGAGGAAAAACATCGGAACAAAGACGATGCAGATGCACAAGGTGGATACGAATGCGGGCACTGCAATCTGCTGTGCGCCGTCCAGGATGGCATGCCGCATCTCCTTACCCATGGCAAGGTTTCGCTCAATGTTTTCTATCTCCACGGTTGCATCATCCACAAGGATGCCGACTGCCAGTGCCAGTCCTCCCAGGGTCATGATATTCAGCGTCTCGCCGAGGGCAGCCAGGGCTAGGATGGAGCAGAAGATAGAGAGAGGAATGGAGACGAGAATGACGATCGTCGGCCGCCAGTCACCGAGGAACAGGAGAATCATCGCTGCGGTGAGCAGCGCAGCGATGAGAGCCTCACGAATTACGCTGTTGATCGAGGCGCGCACAAAAAGCGACTGATCGAAGAGTGCGCTGATCTTCAACGATGGAGGAAGCGATTGTGCGGCGAGAAGGACCATGCCTTTGATCCCCGCGACGATTTGCAGAGTGGATGCCTTGCCGTTCTTGTAGATCGACATCAGCGCACCGCGATTGCCATCCTGGCGCACGATGTTGGTCTGGGGCGCAAAGCCGTCCCGAATGTGCGCTACGTCACGCATGTACAGCGTACTGCCGTTGCTGGTCTTAACCGGAAGGTCATTCAGCTCCGCGATCGTCTGTGGCGAGCCGTTCATTTCCACGTTGTATTCAAGCGCCCCGAGTTTGGTGTTGCCAGTGGGAAGAATCAGATTCTGCGCACTGATCGCGTTGACGATGTCGACCGGGGAAAGGTTGTAGGCCTGTAGCTTTGGCATGTCCAAGTCGACCTGGATCTGGGGAGCCTTTCCGCCGTAAGGGTATGGCGTAGCGGCTCCCTTTACCGTGGCCAGCGAGTTCCGCAAGAAGTTCTGCCCGAGGTTGACGAGTTCCTGCTCGGGAAGAGTTTTGCTGCTCAATCCGAGCTGAATGACCGGCGTGGTGGAAGCGCTATAGGAAATGATCAACGGGGGCGTGGTCCCAACCGGCAACTGGCGCACGGCGCTCTGCGAGACGGCTGTGACCTGTGCGATCGCCGTCTGAACGCTGGTGCCGGGACGGAAAAAAATCTTGATGATTCCCAATCCGTTGACCGACTGTGATTCCTGGTGTTCGATGTTGTTAACCGTCGTGGTATTGAAACGCTCGGAGGGGCCGACAAAGCGGTTGGCCATGTCCTGCGGAGACATTCCGCCGTAGAACCAGAGCACGGAGATGACTGGAATATCGATCTCCGGAAAAATGTCGACAGGCATCATCGGGACGGTGGTCAGCGTCAGGAGAATGATGACGAGCGCCATCACGATAAATGTATAAGGGCGCCTGAGGGCTAATGCAACAATCCACATGGATAGGATTCACTCCAGAAATCGCCGGGCACGGACAGGGACTCCGCACAGAGGTCAATAAATCCCTAACGCTGAATTAATTGTTAGCTCCGATACTATATGTCTTGGATCACGAGTTGAAGCACAATTCGCTTTTGGCATGCTAGCATCGGGCGATGGACCAAGAACGTAAATATTGGTTACGGGAGGGGCAGCAACCACGCCTCAGCGATGCCTGCGCTGCGGTAGGCCCGCCATGCGATCTTGAGCAACGCAATGGGAGTCTCTGCAAGCGAAAGAACCCCGCCGGCGGGGTTCTTCGTTTGCTAAAGCTGTCTTGCCGGCGCGGGCAGTTATTCGCTCCAACGTTTGAACACCAGAGAGCCGTTGGTTCCGCCGAAGCCGAACGAGTTCGACAGCGCATAGTCCAGTGACGCTTTGCGCGCCTGGTTCGGAACAAAGTCCATGCCCAAGGTCTGTTCGTCCTGATTTTCCAGGTTAATGGTCGGAGGAAGAATCTGATCACGGAGTGCAAGCACCGTGATGCCGGCTTCCAATCCGCCCGCGCCACCGAGCAGATGGCCGGTCATGGATTTGGTGGAACTGACGGGAACATTGTATTCGCCGAAGAGATTGCGGATCGCAATGGCCTCCAAATCATCCCCGATAGGCGTGGATGTACCATGCGCATTCACGTAGCCGATGTCAGTAGGCTTTAGCTTGGCGTCGCGGATCGCATTGCGCATCACGCGGAAAGCTCCATCGTGATTGGGGGCGGGTGAAGTGATGTGATAGGCGTCGCCGCTCATGCCGTAACCGACAATTTCCGCAATGATCCGCGCCCCGCGCGCCTTGGCGTGCTCGAGTTCCTCGAGAATCAGAATGCCGGAGCCTTCACCCACGACGAATCCGTCGCGATCCTTGTCCCAAGGACGGCTGGCGCGCTCCGGTTCGTGATTGCGAGTGGAGAGGGCGCGCATGGCGCAGAATCCGCCAACGCTCATCGGCGTGATCGCAGCCTCGGCGCCGCCGGCGATCATCACGTCGGCATCGCCACGCTGAATAATCTTGAAACTGTCGCCAATGGCGTGAGCGCCGGTGGTGCAGGCAGTGGCGCTGGCCAAGTTCGGACCCTTTGCGCCAAAACGGATGCTGACCTGCCCGGCAGCAAGGTTCACGATGCTGGCGGGAATGAAGAACGGCGAAATTTTTCGCGGGCCGCCTTCCAGCAGCGCGGTGTGCTCGCGTTCAATAACGTCAAAACCGCCAATTCCCGAGCCGACATAAACGCCGACGTTCTCGGCATCTTCAGGCGTAATCTCCAGGCCCGACATATTCATTGCCTCGGTGGCCGCAGCCAGAGCGAAGTGAATGAAGTGGCCCATTTTCTTAAGTTCTTTTTTCTCGACGAACTTCAAGGGATCGAAGTTCTTTACCTCGGCTGCGATCTGGCAGTTGAACAGAGTTGTGTCAAAATAAGTAATCGGCGCGACGCCGCTCTTGCCGGCCAAGAGGCTTGCCCAGACCTCCTCCGTGGTGTTGCCGACACCGCATATCAAGCCAAGACCAGTGACAACTACTCGGCGACTCAAGCTCGCTTCCCACCTTTCGCGTGTGCGTTGACATAGTCGATTGCATCTTTGACGGTTTTGATCTTCTCGGCATCCTCGTCCGGAATTTCAATGTCGAAGGCCTCTTCAAATGCCATCACGAGTTCAACAATGTCCAGCGAATCCGCACCCAGATCGTCCTGGAAGGAAGCGCTGGCGGTGACTTCGGCTTCATCCACCCCGAGTTGATCCACGATAATCTGTTTGACTTTCTCGTCGCCGGAAGGCATTGAACTCTCCTTGTGAGAAAAATACGGCGAACGCCGGGCAGTGATGCCCGGCGGTCAGGCTACAGAGGCCGCTCCATCCTTGAAATAGCACCGAAATGCGCGATCAGTTATTTACTTTGAGGCCTTGGAGTGTGCGCTGATGTAGTCCACCGCATCCTTCACGGTCTTGATCTTCTCAGCGTCTTCGTCCGGAATTTCAATGTCAAAGGCCTCTTCGAAAGCCATAACGAGTTCGACGATGTCCAATGAGTCGGCGCCGAGATCATCCACGAACGAAGCAGAGGAAGTGACCTCGGCTTCATCCACACCCAACTGCTCCACGATAATCTGTTTTAATTTGTCTTCCACAGCAGCCATTTTGTTGGCGCCTCCTGCAATAAGTTGAGCCGTCCGACCAAGGGGTCGCGCCATGTAAGAACATTCTATGCGCCGGACGATGCCGATAGCATCCTAACCGTTCGTTTTTAGTAAGGTCAATGCGGAATTGGCGTGAGGGGTGTGATTGTTTCAATCACGGCGCCGGGCGGAAGCCGGAATGGTACTGCCCAATGTGCGGCAGGATGGGTTCTACTGGGGAGATGCGAGCAGTTGTGCAGCGGGTTTCACGGGCCAGGGTTACGGTGGAGTCGCGCTCGATCGGGCAGATTGAACGCGGATTAATGGTGCTGCTGGGCGTAGGCACTGGGGACGGCCAGAGCGACGCTGAGTATATGGCGGGAAAAATTGCGGCGCTGCGGATCTTTGAAGATGCAGAGGGAAAGATGAACCGCAACGTGATCGAGGCCGGCGGAGCGGTGCTGGCGGTGAGCCAGTTCACACTTTATGGCGATGCGCGGCGGGGAAAACGGCCTTCGTTCGATGGGGCGGCGCGGCCAGAGCAGGCTCGCGGCTTGTACGAGTGTTTTGTGGATTGCGTGCGAAGCCTCGGAATACGCTGTGAAAGCGGGCAATTCCAAGCGGAGATGAAGGTGGAGCTGGTGAATGACGGCCCGGTGACGATTCTGCTGGACTCTCAGAAGAACTTCTAACCATATACCTACTGGTTAATCCTTTTCAGGGGCATCTTTACTGGTTCGCCAATCCTTTTGCGAATTTCAAAGGATTGGCGGATCAGTTATTACTTTGAGCTCTACTATTAACGTTTGAGGCAATGGGGCAAGAGGTCAGGCTGCCTTTTCGCTTACTACGAATGGAGCTTCGTCGGCCGACGGACCATACATTCCAGGAACGGCAACGTCGAGCAGGCGCAGGTAGACGCCGAGATGGGCGCGGTGATGGATGAGGTGGTTGAGCACCATGCTGCGCACGACGGCGATCCGGGGCATGGCGATGACCGTCTTGCCCTCCCACTTCATGCTCCAGCCCTTGTTGAATTGTTCGTCGGTGGCGGCGACGAGAGCCAGGTGGGCTCCACGGGCGTATTTTTCAAACTGGTCGAGCAGTGCCTTCCGGGTTGCCGGTTCAAAGGGTACATGCTGGACGGACTCGAGTTCTAAAACTTCCGAGTTCATGGTGTGAGTTGCCCAGTTTGGCAGTTCGGCGATGTGGCCGGCGAGATGGTTGAGCTTCCAGGATTTGGGATGGGGTTGAAAGTCGAAGTGCTTCTCGGGAACAGCTTCGAGCATTTTGCGTGTGTTGGCCATCTCCTGATCGAATTCAGGGATCAACAGGTCGCGAATCGCCATATGGGGGCTCCAGCCGCAGTAGCGGTGAAGACTCTACAGATCATGAATTCGGCGGTGCGGTTGCCATCGCGATGGCGGTTTTCTGGTGAGGAACTCTGCATTCGGCGAAAAGGGGGCGCATATGGGCCGCTGTCGCCGTTCCCCACATTCGCCAAAAGATGGCGGATGTGGGCCACCTGCCACCCGGAAGGCAAAAGCCCCAGAGTTGGAAAAGAGCCAACTCTGATGGGATAAGAACGAAGGCTTCAGCGGACTCGGTATGCTTTGGTTGAGGACCAAGCCTTCTGGGTCAGGAGAAGCCTTCATGATTATTGTAGGGTGTGATTTCCATCCCGGTTGG
>JBEKOO010000032.1:0-35594 GCA_049521655.1 Candidatus Korobacteraceae bacterium | reverse complement strand
CAAAGGGGCGCTCGTCAACGGTCACACGTTTGGGCATTACTTGGACGAGGACCGATTCGCGCCATTCTGGGAGCGTGTGCAGGAACTTGATGTGCCGGTTTACCTGCATCCGGCCAATCCGGTCGATAGTCCAGCTGTGTTTGTAGGAAGGCCAGAATTGGGAGCCGCGGTTTGGGTATGGACAGCGGAAACTGCAGCCCATGCCCTGCGCTTGGTCTTTGGTGGCGTTTTTGAACGATTTCCACGTGTGACGGTTATCCTGGGCCACATGGGTGAAACCTTGCCGTTTCTTCTTTGGCGGATGGACAGTCGGAGAAAGATCCGCCTCGGCGTTGAGGACATGCCATACGACAAGCTGCCTTCCACAATCATTAAGCGCAATATCAAAATCACTACTTCGGGAGTCTGTGACCATGTCCCTCTGACCGCCGCCGTGGCAGCCATGGGCGATGATAATGTCCTGTTTGCAGTGGATTATCCGTTCGAGGACAGTAAACTCTCCGGGGCGTTCCTGGACAATGCGCCTTTTAGCGACGATACCCGAGCCAAGATTGCGTACAAGAACGCCTCCCGCCTTCTGCGGCTCTAAATCGATTCCTAAGTAGTTGTACCCGGAGAAAGCCATGAAAGAGGAAGTACACTGCTAGGGCGCGTTAAAACTATCTGAAGCGCCTCGGCGATCAGTGCGAAAGTCAGGAAGCCCAAGAAGAGCACATCGAGTTTTTCAAAGCGCGAGAAGATACGGCGGAAGCCTTTCAATCTGCGAAACAGGCGCTCGATCTCGTTGCGTTTGCGGTACATGGCCTTGTCGTACTGCCATGGTTCCAAGCGGTTGCTTTTCGTTGGAACCAATGGAATGAAACCGAAATCCAGCGCCAGTTGCCGGGTTTCGTTGTCCTCGTAGGCGCGATCCATGAGCAGGTACAACGGCGCGGGCAGCGGCCCGAGTCCGCCCAGAAGATCGCGTCCAGCCTTGGCGTCGGAGGCTTGCCCAGGCGAGAGCGCGAAGGTTATGGCCGTTCGAGCATCCGCGGCAACCATATGAATCTTGGTGCTCCATCCGCCGCGGAATTTTCCGATGGCCTGGGGTCCGCTTTTCTTAGAGCCCCGGTGCCATCCGGATGCACCTTCACGATGGTAGAGTCCATCTTGACGGCGTCGATCTTGATGCGCACGATCTGCTCGCGCTGCAACAACTCGAAAACTTGATTGAGCACGCCACTCTTGGACCAGCGATTCATGCGGGTGTAAACGGCGTGCCAGGGACCGAAGCGCTTCGGCAATCCGCGCCACTTGCAGCCCTGCTCGGCGACGAATAGCGGCGCATTGAGGAACTGCAGATTAGTGACCCGAGTTCATCAGCAAGGCGGTGGAGCAGTGGGCATACGAGAACAGCGTGGAGTGGCACTTTATCGGACCGGGCAAGCCAATCGAGAACGCATACATTGAAAGCTTCAACGCGCATTTCCGCGACGAGTGTCTCAACGACAACTGGTTCACCACCCTGGCCGACGCCAGGCAGACGATCGAACAATGGAGGCAGGATTCCTAACCTGCTGCGCTCTCGCATCGCCGCGAATGAAGCGTCAGCGGTGGGCTCGCTCCGAACCATCAATACCGCCGAGGTCAACCTACCTGCGAAAGGAAGCGGCTGCGGCAGGCATTGCCTTAGTGAGTTGTCTAGGCGCACTTTCAGGCTTTGCTGGCCCGGCGCTGATGGGATTTTCGAAAGGACGAACGGGCAGTTTTGAGACGGCATTTCACATCATCAGCGGCCTCATTCTGATCGGGGCGGTGTTGATGATCGCTATTGTTCCAGCGAGTGCCCTATGCGTGGGCATTCCTGAAGCTGTGGATCACAAAAAAACGTTAACGCAGGCGCAGACTGCGAACTAAATGCTTCAAACCGTTGAGGAATGAGGCTGTCGAAATCCGAGTGAAGGAGGGACGCTTAAATGGACTTCACATGGAGCTACTGTAATCCGCACGAGTATATGCGTAGGGTGTCAAAGGGGGAGATGCCTCCTTTGATTATCTCCGTGGCCCTGTCAGGGGCAGCCGGCAAAGAAAACAATCCGAATGTACCAGAGTCTAACGAGGAGCAGGCCCAACAGGCATACGAATCATATTTGGCGGGTGCCGCTTGTGTGCACGTCCACGCCAAGACCGAAGATGGAGAAGAAGGAGGAGTAGCCGACGCCGCCCTATATCGCGATCTGAACAGGCGAATTAGGGCCCTCTGCCCCGAAATTGTGATCGGCAACAGCACCGGGACGGGTCACAACGTACCGAGGGAGGAGGTCATCAACATCCTCGATGCGGACGGGGAGATGGTGTCTATCAATCTCGGACCCTTTGGTGTACGGAAGCTACTTAAGAAAAGAGAGCCGCCTCTCAAGGGTAGACCGGCAGATGTGCTCCTCGATACAGTTTTCCCGATAACCGTGGGCGAACAGGAGGCCATCGCGCGGAAGGCCCTATGCAAAGGGATCAAGGTTGAGCTCGAGGTCCACCATATTGCGCAGCTCTCCAATTTCCAGAACTTGATCAGCCAAGAACTGGTGCGGAAGCCCTACTGGACGCAGTTGATATTCGGGCCCAATCACGAGCCTCCTACGCTGGCATGCTTTAGCGCGATGCTCAGTTGCCTGCCTCCCGACTCGATGTTCAGCATGATCGGCCTCGGGCCCTACCAACTGCCGATGATCACTATGGCCATACTGCTTGGGGGGCACGTGCGGGTTGGTATGGAGGACAACGTCTTCTATCGCAGAGACGAGCTGGCAAAGAGCAACGCCCAGTTCGTCGAGCGAGTCGTTCGCATTGCCAAGGAACTTGATCGCGACATCGCCACGCCCGCTCAGGCCAGGGAGATGCTTGGCCTTTCCGCGACGCCCCGCCAGTACTGACTCGTCGCGGCAGCTGCGCTTCGCCTCATCGGCGCGAAAAACGCGTTAGCCAGACGCCTTAGACACCGTCAGTTCCGGCGCGATCTGTGCGATTGTCTTTCCCTCGCAATCTAGTGTTGGCCTGTGTCGGCCCTTGCAAAGTCGTCCGTAAGTAGTACAATTCGTGCGATTCAGAGATGAAAAGGGATTCCTGACTAAAACAATTGATCCTGAGTTGCTGCTATCTTACTGCGGATTTTCGCGCTAGAGTGGAAATTTTGAAGGAGGAAGGCCATGACTTCAGAACACGAGATTGTTAAGTGTGACTATAAGCACGGGGAATTGCCGAGGAGAGCGTTTCTGAAGAGCGCCGCCGGCGTCATTGCCGCAAGCGCTGCTAGCGGGCTGATTTCAGCGTTTGCTGAACCTTCGCGCCGGGCCCAGGGCTCGTCGACCGACTTGAAACCGAAGTTTGCGTATGTTGGTTGCTACACCAACAAGGAACGTCACGGGCATGGGAAGGGAATCAACGTCTATCGCATCGAGCCATCCGGTGAGTGGACGCAGATCCAGCTTCTGGAGATATTAAGTCCGTCATTCCTCGCATTGGACCGCCGCCAGCGCTTCTTATACTCCGTGCATGGCGATGGAACCTTTGTCAGTTCGTACTCAGTGGACCAACAGACCGGGCAGATAAAAATGCTCAACCAGCAAGCGACCGGCGGTAAGAACTCGGTTCACTTGTCGATTGATCCGAGCAATCGCTTTCTGATTACGGCGAATTATGACACGGGCGCGCTTACGACTTTTCAACTTCAGGAGGACGGGGCCATTGGGCCGATGAGAGATTCCGCCAGTTTGCCGGGACCAATTGGGCCAAACCGCTTCCGGCAAGGATTTTCGCACCCCCATCACGTTCCGTTCGACCCTTCAGGACGATTTATTATCGTTCCCGACTTAGGCTTGGATCGGATCTTCACCTTTCGTATCGACTCGAACGGCAAACTCATTGCTGGCAATCCACCTTTCGTCGAAGGCCGGTCGGCTTCGGGGCCGCGGCACGTCGCTTTTCACCCCACTCTACCAAACGCTTATGTTCTCGATGAGTTGAACGCAACGATGACTACCTACAAATTCAACTCCGAAAGCGGTGAACTGAAGCCTCTGCAAGTGGTTCCGATGCTGCCCGATTCCTACACCGGCCAATGTGAAAGTGCCGAACTTGTCGTTGCGCCATCGGGCAAGTTCGTTTATGGGTCCAATCGTGGCCATGACAGCATCACCACACTCTCCGTGGACCAAGAGACCGGCTTGCTCAAACCGATCGGGTGGGAGTTGACGCAGGGCGAGACGCCACGATTCTTCGCGTTAAGTTCGTCAGGTGCCGACTTGTACGCATGCAACCAGGATTCGGACACGATAGTGTTCTTCCGCGTCGACCAGCAGACTGGAAAGCTGACTCCAAGCGGTCAAGTGGTGAAGACGGGAAGCCCGGTGTGCATCGTATTCGCATAATGCGGATATTAGGCCTTGGCCACGCAGCACTTCGGTTTGTCCAACTTGAATAGTTTTATGGCGTTGCTGCGCGCGATCTTCATCTTGTCGGTCATTGAGATTGCATCGACGCCGTCAAACCACCCGCAAGCTTCCTTGAAGGTCTCAAACGGATAATCGCAGGAGAACATCAGGCGGTCTGCACCCACCTCAAGTACATCGTTCACCAAGGTACCGGTGCAATAGTTGCCGCTGGTGGTGAAGTAGAAGTTCTCGCGGAGGTACTCGGAAATCTTCCGCTTGATCGGAACACCCATTGGGGTGATGGCGATGCGATGGTCGATGCGCCACATGTTGTTCGGAAGCGTCTCGCCGAGGTGGCCCAGGATTACCGTCAGCTTTGGATAGCGGTCAAATAGGCCGCTGCAGATGAGGCGCAGGGCGTGCGTAGCGGTCTCCATGCCGAAGGCCCAGATGGAGCCGGTCAACCAGGGATGACCGTCCAGGTGAGGGATGCGGCTGGGGAGCGGATCGCGTGGGTGCATGTAGAAGGGAACGTCTAGGCTCTCCAGGGTCCCCCAGAAGTCCAGATATTGCGGAGCATCGTAATAGACGACGTTATTTTCCGTATCCACCTGCGAGAAACCGTTGACCAGCGTGCCCTTCATGCCCAGCTCTTTTACGCAGCGGACGAGCTCCCTATTGGCAACCTCCGGATCCTGCAGCGGCAGACAGGCGAACGCCTGGAAGCGCTTGGGATTTTTCGCCACTTGCTCGGCCATGTAGTCATTGGCTGCACGGGCAACTTCAAAAGCCTGCTTGCGGTTGGGGATGGCCTGAATGGATGGGGAATTCATAGACAGAATGCTTAACTCCACGCCGGTTTCATCCATGTCATGGAGCAGCTGCCCGTGAATGTCGAGCAGATACTTTTCGAATTTCGGCCAAACCTCCGGAGTGAAATACCTTTGTGAATCGCCCACAGTGGCGGGCGTGGCGATATGCTCTTCCAGAGCGATCTTGTTTGAAATTTTCATCGCTTGCCTATCCTCTTGTTTGCTCGAACCCGTACCACTTGAAACTCGTGTCTCGCTTGCGTGCCGCGCCTGGCTCGCGCCGCGGAGTTGTAACTTGCACCTTCGAATCAGGACCGCTGCAAGCGCGCTTGCAGCCAGGGTCACGCTAGCAGCCAAAATTGCTGCATAAATACAGCCACTATTGCAGTCGATTGACTAACCCAAATGCAGTGACATCCATCACGGTTCGCCGGTTAGTCGTTAGTTTGCTGGAAGCGGCAACAGCGCGATCCGACACGACATCGCTGAAACCGTGCTCGCATCAGTCAGATGATAGGTAAGGTTTTTTCAAATCGCGCGTACGCCTTTCGGTACGGCTTCGCGCGACGTTAGAAGCCCTTACATTTTCTCGGTGGCCGTTACCTTGTTACTAGAGCGAGAACGAACCCCATAGCGCGCGACTGCGGAGGTTGCCGGGAACGGCAACCTCCGCTTGCCCGTAACGAGTCCGAGCGGCACTGCTGAATCGGTGGGGTGACGGAGCCCGTTTTATGCCATTACCGCTCTTTTCACCAGCACCTTCACCTCTTCCACCTTGTAAGCATTCTTGGATAAAGGTTGCGCCGAGGCTACCGCTTGGCTGGCCACCTGCTCCGCCAGCTCCGCATTCGGAACCTTGTCCTTCAACATGGCCTCCGCCTGGGCGGCACGCAAAGGTGTGTGTGCCACTCCACCCAGTGCCAGCCTCGCCTCCTTGAACCTCTCGCCGTCTTTCACCATCAACGACGCTACACTCACAATGGCAAAGTCGATCGGTTGCCGCAGCCGGAACTTCTGGTACACCTGTTTGCTTCCAGCAGGCGGCGTCGGAACCCGCACTTCGATCAGCACTTCATCCGCCCCTAGTTCCGTGCCGAAGGAGTTGTAAAACTCCGTCACCGCAATCGCTCGCGTCCCCTTGCCACCTTTGACCACCACGCTGCCATTTAATGCCGCCAGCGCTACCGCTGCGTCCGACGGGCAAACCGCGTAACAGCCTTCGGCAGCCATGATGGCGTGATAGCGGCTGTCACCCACCTGTCCATAGCACTTTTCCCCACCTTTTCTCAGGCACACCAGTCGCTCTCCGATCTGATGGGGATAGCGGTAATACCAGCAACGCGTCTCCTGGCACAGGTTTCCGCCGATGGTAGCCATGTTCCGGATGTTGGGTGTTGCCACAGCCTCCACCGCATCGGCCAGCAACGGATACTTCTCCCGCACCAGAGGCGAATGCGCGATGTCGGCCAGCTTGGCCGTGGCCCCGATCATCAGTACGTTTCGGTCCTCCCGGATATAGTTCAATGAGGAGATGGTTTTGAGGTTAATGATGGTCTCCGGATAGTCAGGCAGGATTTTGTCTTTCAGCGTCGAGAGCAGGTCGGTCCCCCCGGCGTTGAGTCGTGCCCTGCCGTGGCTCTCACGGAGCAGTTTGGAGGCCTGCTCAACCGTTGCCGCGTTGATATGTTTGAACGATTTCATGCTCTGCCTCCTTGCACTTTGCCCAGCGCCGCGAGGATCCTGGCGGGGGTGATCGGGTATTCGAACATTCGCTGCCCGATGGCATTGGAGATCGCCATCAGGATCGCGCTCGGACCCGGCGCCGTTGTGATCTCTCCCACGCCGATTGCCTTGAAGCGATGGCTAGCCTCGACCGGCGTTTCGAGAATGATCGTCTGAAACTCCGGCAGCTCCTCGAAGGTCCGCCACTTGTAATCGATCAGGTTGGAAGAGAGTACTCGGCCAAGGGAACGATCGAGGACCGTCTCTTCAAATATTGCGCTGTCCAGACCTGCGGCGCCTAATCCGCCATGTATCTGGTTGGTTAAACAGTTCGGGTCGATAATCTGACCTACATCCGTAGTTGAGAGAACGCGCACGAGATCGACCTTGCCAGTCTCGATGTCGACATCTACCTCGGCGAAAGTCATGATGAAGTTACACAAAGAAAAGTCCTGTTCGTACAGGCCTTCGCCTTGCACTGTCCGGTCAAGCCCCAGTACTGCAATCCACGGGAGTTTCTTGTCAGGGTTTGATCTGGCCCAGATCAGGCCATCTTTGGTTTCCAGCTCCTCAGGCTTCGCGCCAAGCTTCGGTGCGCCCATGGTGAAGAGTTTCTTAAGCGCCTCGTCGGCGGCCATGATGACGGCAGTCCCCACAGCCCTGGTGCCCCTCGATCCCGAAAGACCGAAGTCATAAGGAGTGACCAGCGAGTCGGGGGGCGACATGTTGACCTTGTCAAGCGGCAGGTTGAGAACTTCGGCTGCCATTTTGCGCATGTTCGATCTCTGCCCCATGCCCGGTTCCGATATCGCTGTGAACACTACAGCGCTTCCGCCGGGGCGCAGCTGTACATAGGCTTCCGATCTTTCTTCACCTACGTCACAGTTACCGTGAACTCCCACACCCACGCCGCGCCGTTTTGTTCCGGTGGCTGCTGTTGGTACAAGCCATCCTTTCCATTTGCTTTTCCAATCAAAAACCTCAGCACCCTTTTCCATACATGGCGAATAATCGATTCCCCGGTAGGTGTACTGCTCCCCGTTTCTCCAGAGGTACTTGTCCCCGGGTTTTACGAAGTTCTTCTTGAAGAACTCAACAGGGTCTACATCGGCCTGCTGCATTGCGAGGGTAACGATCGGGATGAAGGCCGACTTAAGTTCCTGGCCTCCAAAGCCCCTGATGATGCCCGACGCTTGCCGGTTTGTTACAACTATCTTGTTCTTGAGATCCCAGTTGGGACAGCGTAAGAGTAATTGCACTTCCCCCAAGCCGACCGCTACCTGCCCCTGGGTCATTTCAGAAAAGACTCCCGTGTTTACCAGCCATTCGCCTTTCATCGCCGTAACCTTGCCATCCTTGTTTACGCCTACCTTGGCGTTGATCGAAGAGGAGAGGCGCAGCACGTACGTATCAAGATGTTCTTTCTTCGTGTAGTTCACCAT
This sequence comes from Candidatus Korobacteraceae bacterium, assembly GCA_049521655.1. Taxonomy (GTDB): domain Bacteria; phylum Acidobacteriota; class Terriglobia; order Terriglobales; family Acidobacteriaceae; genus TOLSYN. Next base: position 27,212 of record JBEKOO010000032.1, on the reverse strand, counting down.
CACAGGCCTGCCGGTTACCTTGGCCAGTGCCGCAGCGTAGAGCACAACCTGGGTGGAGCAACTCTTCGATCCATAGCTGCCACCACACGGCCCAACAATGGCGCGGACGTCGTCGAAGTTGAACTTCGGCATCATCTTCCACCTGACCATGTGCGCGTGATGCGCAGCGGTCCAAATCGTCACCGATTTCGGCCCAGTCCATTGTGCGATCGCGGACGGGCTCTCGGGGGGCAGAGGATTGGGAATGTTCTCGAAAACATAGTTTCCCTCTGTTACTGCGTCGGCCTCCGTGAGCCCCTTGTCCGCATCCCCGATCGTGAGATTCTTCAGGTTGTTCGGGCCGAACACTGGACATCCAGGTGTCAGCACATTGTTTTCGAACTGTTTGTAGAGTTGCGGCCCGCCCGGCTCGAGCGCTTGTTTGAAATCGTAAACTGCGGGCAGTGGTTCATATTCCACGGTGATCAGGTCGCAGGCTTCTTCGGCGATCTTCTCGGTATCTGCGGCAACAAGGGCGACCGCATCCCCGACGAAACGTACTTTATCGTCGAGAACCGGTACGGTAGCTGGCATGCCCACCATCCATTTCGGCACGTTCTTGTAGGTGAGCACCTTTCTGACGCCCTTTAGCGCTTCGGCCTTGCTCGTATCGATGCCCTTGATATTCGCGTGAGGATGCGGGCTCCGCAGCACCTTGCCGTAGAGCATTTCGGGAAGCTTGATATCTCCGGTGTATTTCGATCTTCCCGTCACAATGTCATGTGCATCCATCCGCGGTGCATTCTTTCCTAGATGTCTATAGTTAGTTGCCATCGCTTGGTCACCGCCCTTTCCCTGCTGCCATCACCGCATCCACAACGTGGTAGTGGCTGATGCAGCGGCAGAAATTCCCCGACAGGGCATGTTTGACTTGCTCCGCTGTAGGAGTGGGGGTTTGCATAAGCAGCGCCTTTGAACTCATGAGAATCCCTGGCGTGCAGAAGCCACATTGGAAAGCCGTGTGGTCGATGAAAGCCTGCTGCAGCGGGTCCAGTTTCCCTGTGACGGAATCCTCTAGGCCTTCCACCGTTGTTATCTGCCTGCCGTCACACTCCACTGTCAGCAACGTACAAGACAAGACCGCCTTCCCATCCATGATTACGGTGCACAGACCACAGGCTCCGTGGTCGCAGGATATCTTCGTTCCAGTCAACCCCAAGGTTTCCCGTAGCGTCTCTGCCAAAGTCTGCTCCGGTTGGATTTGGTTTGGCTGGTTGCCGATCTCCAGTTCGTGCTTCTGGCCGTTAACGGTGATGGTGACAATATTTCGCGTTACCACACCGGCCTCTGCTTCTTTCGGCAGCAGGGTGCCTATTCCCAGGGCCGCACCACTTGCGGCTACCGACCCCATGAATCCTCTGCGCGTTATGCCTTTCCGCTTTTCTCTGTCTTCACTCATCCCCATAGCTCCTGTTCCAGATTTATATGCACTTCCCCAAGCCGCTGTGTCTCAGATTTCGGTGCCTGAGGCACAGGATAAGAAATGTTCTGGCGGCGCAGAGCCGTTCCTCGTGCCCAGTTGGCATTACCAGCTCTTCTCCCGCCAGCATGAGCCCACAAATATGGCCGATTACGTTGTTCCACACCGTTCCGTCTTCATGCCTCAGCACGGCTGCGGAAAATGGACGCAGTCTGCACAGCCTACATGCCCAATGATCTCGCTAGGTTGAAACGGGGTGATCATATGCTCGTGAGTGCAAATTGCAGCATCAAACCAAGTCGCCGTCTGTTTCGTTTCCCAAATTAGAACGGAAATCTTTGCGGCCGACTAGCTCAGCCGGGAGCACGCATGTCGCTATTTCTGCTTTTCTCCTGGGACAGTCGCGTTGCAATCGCAACACTGACCGGTCGAGCCGTTCTAAGATGCGATGGATCCCGCCAGCGTTGGCGTGCGAGTGACCGATGGCACAACAGCAACTCTGCTGGCTCACTTAATGGAATGGTCCGCCGCCTTTACCCAGCCGGCAGCTGAGGTATAAGAAGCCTACGGAGGAGACATCCATGAGACTACACACGATCGGCATTGATCTTGGCAAGACAGTGTTTCATTTGGTTGGTCTTAATCTGCGCGGCAAAGTTGTGGTGCGCAAGAAGTTCTCTCGAAAGCAGCTGCTGCATTACACCGCAAACCTGCACGTCGAGCTGCTCGGCATGGAAGCCTGCGGCGGCGCACATTTCCTGGGCCGGGCACTGCGCGAGCAGGAACACGAAGTACGATTGATGCCAGCTCAGTATGTGAAGCCCTACGTAAAGACGAACAAGAGCGAATGAATGCCTTGCTCGGCCGCACTCGCTAGCTGTCCGCTCTTTGTTCCCATAGCAACACACCTCAAGACACATTAATGTGTAAGCTATGCACGACATGCAGTGTGCAACACCTCTTGTATATGTCACCCGCTATGAGTTAATACTTAAAGCGCACATAGATCCTCTCCTTGCGCTGCCAATTCTTGGGGCCCTTGCCGGTCTTGAATTGGTGGCGGCCCCGTGGGTTGCAGTTGCATACTCAGATGGTGCGATTGCAGCCCACAGATTTTTCCTCAGAGATGCGGCCAACGGAAGATTGGAGCCGGAGTGGGGCCTCCGTCATTCTTGCCGTTCTGCATTTGTTCAGACGAGCAATCGCCCAGACCATATGTTAGAAAACTGGCTCGTCAGCGCTTGGATACTGCAAGTGCTGCATGCACGGTGGGACTCAAGGTAAAGGCGTACCAAGCTATGGTCCCATCACTGCCAGTGCGATTCCGGCGCCGGCGCAAACGCATCCAAACCAGGCTTTGCCCCGTGGGCTCTGAACGACCTTCCAGAGAATTGAGCCCGACCAAGCACCGTTGGCGATGTGAAACACGGTTCCCAGGATTCCCACCAGCAGAAGCGCGGTCGTGCTCGAATTAACCGCCGGGGAGTGCCACGGGTGAAACCCCGCACAAACGCCGATCCGTCTGGTGGCCCGTTGGACGGCGAGGTACTTCGCTCACCAACCAGCGACATTCCTCATCCACGCATGCTTCCAACGTGTAGCAGCAGAAAAGCCAGCATTGCCAGCCCACTCCATCGTTGCATGAAGTAGCGCAACTTTCCACCCCGGTCGCAGCGCTTGATGTCGTAGCGCGCTCCCTCTTTCGCGGCTAAGTACACTCCACTCCCGGCTTGCAGCAACAAGGAAAGAAAAACCGGCAGCAGTACCGCGCCCGGCAGCTAGGCAAGCGAGTGGTGAACCAAGCTGACTGTCCCATCAAAGTTTCGCGGATTCATTCCCGTCAAACAGATGGAAAAATGCACGCACACGAACAATGCCAGCCACAAGCCGACCGCGCAATGGAGTTTCCTGGGCGGTCGCAGGTTTCCGCACTTGTACGCCGGCTTGGTTGCTGGCAGTGCCTGTAGTAAAGGATGGTTGTAGGCTGTGGGCGAAGCACCTGGCGCAATCGGAGCAGCCTCGCCGGAACATGGCGCATTGGTTCGCATGGGGGAACCTCCATCAAAGACAGCGGAACCCCCGGAAGCTAACCCCGCCGCTTGCCATTTCAGGATGCGGCCCAATGGGTTCACTATACAAGACAAAGCTTTTTATAGGGGGCATTCACGAAAAACAATGCGTCCGCTGCAGAAAGTTGATGCTGGACGAGCTCCAGTGCTGCCGGATCAGATAGCTATCGTTTCCGGCGAACGGTGGAGAAAGGCAAGCGCAAAACGGCACGGTAACGACTGCCCCGAAGGCCCCGGGCTCCGGCTACGCTTCAGCCCGGGGCCCTTCGCATCTCCAGCACCAGGAGACCTTTTGTTAGGCTTTCGCAGATGGGTCAAGATTACTTGCCAGACCCACCAGCGGAATGTCGCCCAGGTTGACGTCCTTGGCCGTGCTTATGTCATCGACGGTCTTAGCCTTGAATCCCGAGGCCGCGATGGAGAGCGAGTACTTGGCTTCAGGCAGGCCTTCGAAGTAGAAGTCGCCGAAGTCGTCGGTCTTGGTGGTCAGCTTGCCGTCTTTGCCATTGAGGGTGCAGGTGGCACCGATGAGCACTTCCTCCGCCGCCGGGTCGTAGACCGTCCCGCCGACGAACTTCTTGGGCATGTTGAGATAGTAGGCCCGCGGCTGATATCCGGACTCGGGGATCAGCACCTCCGCCTTCGCGATCTCATCGGCGAGATCCGCTTCCTCGCCGAACTTGATGCACTCGGTCGGACAAACGTCGACGCAACGCGGCACCTTCCATTCGCCTCCGTCTAGCAGGTGAGCGCATCCGGTACACTTCTGCGCCAGGTTGAGATCCTCGTTGAAGAAGATCACGCCGTAGACGCAGGCGTCCCCACAAGCCTTGCAGCCGGTACACTTCTCCGTATCGATGATGACCAGCCCGTCGGCGCGGCGGTATATTGCGCTTACAGGGCACGCCGGTATGCAGGACGGCTGGCGGCAATGGCCGCACATCCGAGGCACGTAGTGTATCTTCACCTTCGGAACGGTGCCCCGGATGTGCTCGGTGAGGCGTAGCCAGAACTGGCCGGTGTCGGGCTGAGGCTTGGCGATGGGCGTCCAATCGTTGGCGACATGCTCGTCCTTGCAGGCGATCTGGCAGGCGTAGCACCCGTTGCACAGGGAAATGTCAGTTACGAAAACTTTCATTTAAGGTCTCCTCCTTCGATCCAGGCGTCCATGCGAAGCCCGGCGGCTTGGTCGTACGGGCGAGCGAAGGCCTCGGGATACTCGCGACGCCACTTGTCCCACTCTTCGCCGGAAACCTTCTGAACATCCACCAGGTAACCGCTTGTGGCTTGGCCGCACGCGTTCTTGGAAGTGAGGCCGTGCGGCGAGATGGCGTTGATGGCGCCGCCCCTGTCGATCTTGGGACCGATGGGATCGTGACGAGCACCGTGGTCGATGTAGGCGACACCGGGAATCAACCGTTCCAAGACCCGGGCGCCGCAGAGCACGATGCCGCGCTCATTGAACACCTTGACCACGTCACCGTCCTTGATGCCACGGGCCTCGGCGTCCTTGGGGGTGATCCAGCAAGGTTCGTACTTGTAGCCGTCAAAGCCCAGCACTTTGCAGGTGGGAATTTCGCGCGTCCAGGTGATGTCGTCACACTGGGCGTGGGTCCGCCAGCGACCGTGGTTGGACATCAGCAACAGCGGGAACATATCGGCCCGCTCGCTGGAGATGCGCTCGTCGTGCGTCTCGGTGCGCTCGAACCACTTCGGAATGCCCTGCCGCTCGTTATCCGTGGGGAAGAGCGTGGCCAGCTTCTCGGAGTAGAACTCCAGCTTGCCGGTGGGAGTGTCCAGCGGATGTTTCTCCGGATCGTCGCAGAAGGGACGGATACCAATGGTGTCCTTCTCCCAATCCCGCGCGGTGGGGAAGACCAGGTACTTTTTGTCCATGAACTGGTCGAAGCTCATGAACTGCTCACCTTCCATGGCGGTGAAGACTTCCTCCTCGAGGGTGCGGAGGTCTTTACACTCGGTGAACTGGTCGGCCATACCGAGCTTCTTCGCGATCTCGACCACGACCTCGTAGTCACTCTTGGACTCGCCAATGGGGCGGCAGGCCTGCTCCTGAATCCACATGCTCTGGAATTGCGGACCCTGCCGGGTGTTGGTGACGATGTCCTCGACCTCGAGGGTGGTGTTGGCGGGAAAGATGAGGTCGGCGTACATCGTGTCGTTCTCGAGCCAGGGATGCTGGACGATGTAGGTCTCGATCTCGGGCGAGTGGTAGGAGTCGACGGTCCAGTTGCCGTGGTTCCAACAGGTGATGCGGCAAGGCGTGTCGCTCCAGATCATATGGATCCTGGTGCCACCGTCTTTCTTCGCAATCGGATAGTCGTAGCGGACGAACTGATCTTCCGTGAGCGATTCCTGACCACCGGAACCGTGGAAAACCAGCTTGCCGTTGAAGATGGCTTCCTGAACCATGGTCTTGGGAATGAGCTGCTTGCCCCAGGCGTCGGAGCTGGTCCGGGTTGGGATCCTGATGCGCGGAGGCATGGCCGGATTGAAGAAGCGGTTGCTCTTGATGCCCTCGGCTCGAGGCATGCCGGCATAGCTGATCTGCCACTGCCAGACACCGGGTTTACCCAGGCCCTGCATACCGAGGAGGACGCATTCCAGACGTCCGGGCTCATGCGAGAACGGTCCACGCACCATGGAACCGCCGAAGTAATGGATGATGGACGTGACCTGCTTGGCAAACTTACGGGCCAGCGCCTTGATCGTCCAGGTCGGAACTCCGCACTTGGACGAGGCCCACTTGGGTGTCTTCGGAACTCCGTCTTCCTTGCCCAGGACGTAGTCGGCGATCTTGTCCATGCCGACGGCATGGGTCTTGACGTATTCCTTGTCCCAGGTATCTTCGGTCAGCCAGGTGTAGATGATGGCGAGCTGCAGCGCGGCGTCAGTATTCGGGAGCACGGGGATCCACTTGTCGGCATGGATCGCCGCGCCGTAATTGAGATCCGGGCAGATGTACACGGACTGCAGGCCGGCCCGTCGCCAGAACTGGCAGATGCGCGTAGCGTTCTGGCCGGTGAAGCCCCACGGCGTGGTTTCCGGATCGCACCCCCAGAACAGCAGCAACTCGCTGTGCTCGCTGATGTCTTTGACCAAGTTGCCGTTGGGCGCCAGCATGCCCTGGAAGCCCTGGCCCCACACGTGCTTGGAGCCCCAGTACCACCCTTCCCAGCTGTCTGGTTGGCGCACCTGCTGGGTAAAGCCGCCCATCATGTCGAGGAGGCGGGCACTGTGGCCGTGCGGCGTGTGAATTGTCTGGCACTCGCCGTGTCCGTCACCCTGCACCAGGATGCCGAGCGGCCCATAGGTTTCGTGGATTCTCCGGATCTCGTCGGCGACGATGTTGGTCGCCTCATCCCAGGAGATGCGGACGTACTTGCTCTTGCCGCGGTTCTGCGTGTTCCGTTCTCCCTTGGGATCCCAGTCGACCCGCTTCATCGGGTACTTGATGCGGTTCGGGGAGAAGGTGCGCTTCTTATAGGCGAGCGAGAACGGCGAGGGCAGGGACTTCATCAATGGCGACAGCGTCTCGCCATTGCGCGTCAGCGTCCACGGCCGGAAACTCGCGCCGTCATACTTCCAGTCATAGTGGAACGGCCGGATGCGCACGACCTTGCCGTTCTTCAAGTCGAGGGCGCATTCGCCGCCTCCGCCCAGCATCCCGCCCAGGGCAAGTGCCCTCATGACGGTATTATCCGGTTTCACGTCCGGCTTGCGTTTTTCATCAGTCATTTTGCCCTTTACTCCTCAAGATGGCTCGTGCGCCATCCCGCAACTGAGATGGCGGAAACATTCGCAGTAGAGCGCCTAAGCCTATGCGCTCCAGCGTGATTGAAGACATTCTCCTGAACAATAAACGAAGTTTACTATAGGAGGCTGCGGAAGCAAATGAATTTCCGATTTGACGAGGTCTCCGCGACGCTTTTCAGTGACTTTTACGGCCCACACCTGAACCTCCCCATACCTAAAGGCAGGGGGAGGTTCAGTGCCGACGATTCGACCTTCCTCTTGGAACAGAAACCCAGCAACCGCTTGATGTCCAGCTGTCTCAGAAGGTCTGGGCGGACTGATACTCGTCGGTAGCCTTTTGGACCATCAATTTCTCGTGCCCGTCGGCCGGTAATCCAGACGCTGGAAGCACCACGTTCGCTCGGATAATTGATACCGGGAAGTCTTAGGGCTGTATCTGGAGCGCCATCGAGTGAAGAGCTGGCTCTGGTGGCAAGCGCGTGCAGCGGGGAGCCATCACCAAGACCGGTAACGCCCATCTCGAAGAGTAGTGATCGAGGCAGCCTGGTCGTATCGGCTTCGTCCCGGCATCGCTCCCGCGCTGCGCCAAAAACAGAAAGGCGTCAGCGAAGAAGTGAAAGAGATTGCCTGGAAAGCACGGAACCGGCTGCACAAGAAGTACCAGAGGCTCATGGCGGCAGGCAAAGATCAGAGAAAAATTGTTACCGCCGTGGGGCGTGAGTTGCTGGGCTTTATCTGGGCCATCGGCCGCGCTACGGAATCCCAATGCCGTCAACAGTCAGCGATGACGGCATAAGCAGAACCAAGATCAAAACCTTCCTAATAAAGGGAAAAGAAAAGGCTGAAAGGTCATGGAATTTCGAGGACAAAGCGAGCAGCGGTCGAGGCACACGATGAAGGAGACCCCTCGCCTGATCAATGCGATAGGCTCACGCCCAACTCGCGCTTTTAGTCCGAGGCAGCTCCCGACGGATCACGATTATGCGGTTCCGATCCGCGAATATCAGACTGATCAATCGTCGCAAAAGCTGCCCCGACCGTTGCTCGCCTTGCCCTCGAACAACTTCAACAACAGCAAAATTCACGAGTGCCACAAAAAGACTGGGCCCCTCACGGGTAAGGCCCTTGATATCGCGGTGCAGCAGATCGCCTGGGCAGGGGTGTTCGTAGCGCAGGATGGGTGGCGCGGGATACAGGTCCCGCCAGCGGCTGAGATGGATGCGGCGCAGGATGCGGCTAATGGAGGCAGGACTGAGGCCGGTGGCGCGAGCGATCTGATCGCAGGGTGTGTGCTGGCGGCGCAGCAGGTGCCCCACCTCCGCGCCGAGTCTTTTGCGGCGATAAGTTGGGAGGCAACTCCTTCCACCCCACCTGCGCTTGCCCTTAACTTGTGAAACCTTGAAACCTTTGAAACTTTGAAACCTGCTGTCTCAGCGCCTCTTTGCCTTTTTCCCCGCTGCCTTGGCAGCAACTTTCTTCGCCGCTGGCTTGCTCGCAGGCTTGGCCGCGACCTTGGCTGCAACCTTCCCCGACTTCACCGGTGCCGCCTTTGTGGGTTTAACCTCCGCGGGCACAGTCTTCACTGGCGCGCCCTTTGCGACTCCGGCCTTCACTGCCGGAGCTTTAACCGGGCTGGTTTTTGCCCCCTCAGCCTTGCCTGCCGCAACCTTTGCGCCAGCAGCTTTGGATTGTGCTTGCTCCACCGCTTTCCCTGCGTTTTCGGGCTTGTCGGCAACGGCAGCACCCTGATCGGCAACCTCAGCTTCCGTGGCGGCAGCGGCCGTGATGGCGTTTGCGGCCAGCGCTCTTGCCTTCGGCATAACCACCGTTGGAATCGGCGCCGCGCTCTCCCCGCCAACCGCCCCCAGTTGACGCAGAAGAACCTGCCGGATGTTGTCGATTGGCGCTGGCTTCCCGGTCCAGATTTCAAACTGCCGCGCCGCCTGGTGGACGAACATCTCCGCACCGCTGATCGTGCCGCACCCCTTGGCCTGGGCCAGCTTCAGCAGCGGCGTTTCAATCGGGTTGTACACCGAGTCGAAGACCCAGAGCGCGTTCACTTCGTTTTCATGCAGCGGTGACTGTCGATCGCTTCCCATCCCCACCGGTGTTGCGTTGAAAATCAGATCGAAGTTGAGCTTCGCCAGCTCGCTGCGCTTTACCACCTTCGATTCGGACTCTTTGGCCAGTGCCTGCGCCGTCGCCGTCGTGCGGTTCAAAATCGAGACTTCGGCGCCCTTGCTTCTGAGCCCGAAGACCGCCGCGCGCGCCGCCCCGCCTGCGCCCAGCACCAGCACTTGCGCCCCTTGCAAAGCAATCCGCGTCTCAGTCGCGGCAATAATGCCGTAGACGTCCGTGTTGAATCCGAACAGTCGCCCATCCTTGCCGCGCACGATCGTGTTGCAGGCTTTGGTACGTTGGGTCAGCACATCGCTGTTGTCCAGGTGCTCCACCACCGCCTGCTTGTACGGCATGGTGACGCTCACCCCGTCCAGCGGCAGGTCGGTGATCGTAGCCAGCAGGTCGTCGAGCGTCTTGGCGTGCAACGGCAGATAAACCGCGTTTACGTTCTCCCGCCGGAACGCAGCGTTCATCACCCACGGTGACATCGAGTGGGAAACCGGCGCTCCCGCGATGCCATACACCTTGGTCACCGATTCAATCTGCTCGATGCGGTAGAAATCCCGCAACACTCGATACGTTGGCTGCCCCGGAGCCGTCTCCTGCCCCTGTCCGGCCGAGCCGAAGGTGAATGCTCCGCCCGCCCGAATGCCCAGAACCCGGCTCAGCATTCCTTGCTCGCCCATGCAGGCGCCCACCATCGAGTACTCCGAGCTGTGCCGTTCCAGAAAGCGTGCCATCAGAACGTTGTCATGCAGACACGTCGCCGTGCCAATCACCTTGTAAAAGTCCGCGGCAAAGGCGCGCATCCGCTCAAAGCTCTCTTCCAGCTTGCCCGCGCCCTTAAAGTCATGGCTGGAGAGCACAATCGCAGCCCGTGAGCGAAGATCTTCCCAATCCGTCCCGCTCATCGCCTCGGCGCTCTCAATCGCCACGTCCATGGCGGAGCAGCCCGCCTCCACCGCCTTGCGCAGCACTTCCAGCTCGGCCCCCACCGCGCCAGGGAACTTGCCTCCCGAAACGGTGCGTCGGCAGGTGGCGATGATCGTAGAACCAGGCCGCAATTCCAGCATCCGCCGCAAGCGCGGCAACGCCGCCAGCGGTGCCTTCAGGTAGTCGAGCCGAAGCTCAATCAGCGTATTTTCGCGCAGTACCGCCTCCGCCTTTTCCAGCAAGTCGGAGGCTTCGGTACCCGTAATCGCAACGCAGATCCGCGGAATACGAAGGCGCAGGGAGCGTGCAGCGTAGTTCATCGGTGCAACAGTCATTTCTCGGCAAATGGTAATGTCGCAATCGTCCGGTTGCAATGCCTGAATGCATTTTTCCTTCAGAATTCTCAAGAAAGTCGCTAATGTGCCCTTTCAGTCAACTGCTACGTCCTTGGTTACCTTGACCATCACTTCCTCCTTTGTTAGCTTCCGGTTCATAATCGTGCATGGCTTTATTGGGCTAGCGCCGCTCAGCGGCGGAAATGAGAGCACGGAATGAAACCTCTGATCGTAGCAATCGCCCTGCTGTCCTCAGCCCTGGTGGCGCAATCTGCCCCCAACTCGGACATTTCTTCCGGTTCATCGCCAGCCAACGGTCCCAGCTATAGTCAGCGCTACTGTGCCGGCTTTATCACCCATGTGGCGCTTCCCCGCACCAACTTTGTCCTCGGCTCCAAGGAGAGTCCACAGGAGACCAGTTTTGCGGGGCGCTCGGTGCTCATGCTCGGAGGTCCCGGACTGCTCGAAGGAGAGCGTTACCTTATCCTCCGCCAGATCGACGATCCCAACCGCGAAACATCCACCCCCGAGCAGCGCAGCAAGCTCGCTAAACTTGGCGGCCTCTACGAGGATATCGGCTGGGTTACCGTCCATTCGGTCATGAAGGGCGCAACCATCGCCACCTTTGATTTTTCCTGCGACACTGCCCTACGGGGCGACATCATCGTGCCGTTCAAGGAAAGGCCCGCGCTCGCCGTCCGCACCGTCGATGGCCCAGTTGATTCCTTCCGTGAGCAATCCAGCGAACCCAAGGGCCACATCCTCGGCGGCAGGGACTTCGTAGATCTTGTCGGCACCGGCCTCGTCGTTTATACCGACTTCGGCAGCGCCAAGGGAGCCAAGCCCGGGGACTATCTCTTCGTCCTGCGTGGCTACACCCCCGCCGATCTCAACAAGATTGACCGTCCCACCACCAAGCTGCCCAGTGGCGCAGAGGCTGATTCTTCAGCCGTAAAGCCCGCCCGCGCCAAAGCCGGAGCCGATTCTCGCCTCCCGCAGCGCGTCCTGGGAGAAATGCTTGTACTCAGCGTCACCGCCGACTCCTCAACCGCCATCATCACCCGCAGCTTCGCTGAAATGCAGTTGGGCGACGTCGTCGTGAGTGAGGAAGTGAGGCTAGACCAGCAGCCTGCAAGCGCCGAAGCAGCAACCGCCGCGGGAGATAACGCTTCGCCCTGCTCCCGCCTCCGCTCGCTTCTGCACCCTCACGCCTGCCGCGATTCCGAGCCCGCTCCACCGCCAGCTCAGTAGCCGGACAGGCGACAGACAAACAGGTGGCCCGGAGTTGGCTCTTTTCCAACTCTGGGGACAAACGGGTCGCCCACATCCGCCCCGCATTCGGGCGAATGTGGAGAACACTATAGTCGATTGAAATTCTCCGAAACTGGAATTAAGGATTGAAGAATATTCGCAAGATAGGACTGCTCACTCTGGTCGCGGCCACCTACGCAATGGTCGCTGGCGGACCCTTCGGCCTTGAGCAGATCGTCGCCGATAACGGCTACACCGGAGCCATCCTCATCCTTTGCATCACGCCCATCCTCTGGGCCGTGCCAACCGCGCTCATGGTCAGCGAACTCGCCTCCGCAATCCCTCAAACCGGAGGCTTTTACGTCTGGGTACGCCGCGCCCTCGGACCGTTCTGGGGCTTTCAGGAATCCTGGCTCAGCTTCACGGGCAGCATTTTTGATATGGCCCTCTACCCCATTCTCTTCTCCGCCTATCTTGCTCATCTCGTGCCCGCCCTTGGCCTCGGTCGCATCCCCCTCGTCATCGGAGCCCTGATGATCGCGGCCTGCGTCCTCATGAATCTCCTCGGCACCAATTTCGTCGGCCGCGGAACCATCGTCTTCGTCCTCTTTCTTCTCGCACCCTTTGGATTTCTCGTCTGGTACGGCTTTTTGCTCCCGCATTCAGCAGCCGCGCCGCCAACTCTGACCAGAACCGATCTCATGGGCGGCATCCTCATCGCCATGTGGAATTACATGGGCTGGGACAATGCTTCCACCATTGCCGGCGACGTCAAAAACGCGCGCCGCACCTATAGCCGCGCCATGTTCGTTTCCGTCATCGTCGTGGTGCTCACCTACAGCGTGCCCATTTTCGCCGTGGCTCACTCCGGCCTCCCCCTCTCCGCCTGGGAAACCGGCTCCTGGGTAACCATCGCCGCCAGCCTCGGCGGCCCGCGCCTCGCCCTGTTCATGACCGCCGCAGCCGTTCTGGCTGCCCTCAGCACCTTCAACGCCCTTGTTCTCTCCCTCTCGCGTCTGCCTTACGCCATGGCTCGCGACGGCTTCCTCCCCAAGGTCTTCGCCAAAGAAAATCGCCGTGGCGCACCCTGGGTCGCAATCCTCGCCTGCGCCGTCTTCTGGGCCTTCGCAATGGGTTTGGGCTTTGAAAGAACCGTGATGCTCGACGTCCTGCTCACCGGCCTGAGCATTCTCCTTGAATTTGCCGCCCTCATCGCCCTCCGCATCACCGAGCCAAATCTCCCGCGTCCCTTCCGCATCAGTGGAGGTCGCGTCGGCCTCGTCCTCCTCGTTGCTCCGCCCGTCATCCTGATTGTGATCGCCTGCGCCCGCAACCACGCCGAACGAATCGGCTCGGTAAACGCTCTCATCGTCGGACTCGCCATCGTCCTTCTCGGAGTGATCTTCTATTTTCTCGGCAATCGTCCCCGAACCGCCTCTTAGAAGCTGTTTCATAGAAGCTGTTTCATAACCCGGCTTTGAAAGGGCATGGCTTCAGCCATGCCGCCAAGGAGCAGGAAGATCGCGGGCTTCAGCCCCCGAGGGAATGCGGCGGGCGGACAGCCGGGTGCCCCACCTTCGGCGCGCGTTCTTTGCGCGGCTAAGGTGGGGCGGCCAAAACACACCAGTACAGAATCTGCGCTAAACTTTCCCACGCTGCTCACACTCGTCCCAGGAGAACACCTATGTCCGTAAAGCGCATCACGCACTCGCACCAGCTTGTGGTCTTGGCGGCTATTGCCGTCTTCGTCGCACTCTTGCATCCTGCAACCATCGCCGCTCAAACCAAAGTGTCTCCAGAGGTCGCGCCTTCCGCTCAGGTCGTCGATACCGAGGAGCAACGCATTCAGGATCTCGTGATTGCCAACCATATCTTGGCCGACCAGGGTGTTCTCGACGGCTTCGGTCACGTCAGTGTCCGCTCCCTCAAGAATCCCTCCCACTATTACATTGCCCGCCGCCAGGCGCCCGCCCTCGTTACCCGCGAAGACATCATCGAATTCGACGAGAACAGCCAGCCCGTCGATCCCAAGGGTCCAACTTCGTATAGCGAGCGTTATATCCACGGCGAAATTTACCGCGTGCGTCCCGATGTGCAAGCCGTCATCCATAGCCACAGTCCCGCCGTGATTCCCTTCGGCGTAACCAACGTCCCTCTTCGCCCCATCATGCACATGGCGGGATTCCTCCCCCAGATCACCCCTATCTTCGAAATCCGCAAGGTGGCCGGTGATGATAACGGAATTCTGGTCACCAACGCCAAACTTGGAGCCGCGTTGGCCGCTGCGCTCGGCAATTCGTCCGTAGTGCTCATGCGCGGCCACGGCATTGCCGTCGTCGCCGCCAGTGTCAGGGATGTTGTCTTTCGAGCCGTTTATACACAGGAGGACGCACAGATTGAAGCCGAGGCCCTGCGTCTGGGCCAACCCATCTTCCTCAATGCCATGGAAGCCGCCAGGGTGGACGCCGCCAACCGGGCAACTATGCTGAAGGCCTGGGATCTATGGGATGCGCAAGCCAGGGCCCACGCTCTTCCCGCGCTCAAGCCATAGCCTCCGCTCAAGCTGGGACCGAGACCGGGCTTGCGAGCGACAGCCTCACCCTCGCAAGCTCTCTCCCGGCTCTGCCTCGCCGAAAACCTCTGCCGTAAAGGCCTCCAGCGTTGCCCCATGCTTCCACTGCTCCGCGGGCAGCCCCGCCTTGTGGCAGGTCTGCGCCAGCAAGGTCTCCCGGTCCCAGCCCCACTCCGGTGCCACCTGTGGCAGCAGCAATCCCCGCCTTCCGCCGTAGCTCACCATCAGTCCGTGCCGTCCCACCACCACATCTTCCGGCGCAATCTCAAACATCGGAGACAACACGCTGATCTCCAGTTGCAGCTTCTCCAGCTCTGCCTCTGTCACCGGATCAAAGCGCGAATCTTCCACCGCCGCGGCGCGAGCCATCTCACGCACCGTCTCATCCAGTGGCTGTACCGCCATCACCATCCCGATGCATCCCCGCAGAGCCCCGTTTTCATGCAGCGTCACGAACGCGCCGCGCAGCTCTTTCAGATGTGCGTGGCCCGCACCCGCCCCGCTGTTGGATAAATCCGGGTACTGCTTAGTTCGGCGACTCTGGCACACGGCCTCGCGAATACTCTGATGGGCCAGCCTCAGCAGCCAGCGGCGTTCTTCGGCGGAGTACTCTGCATTCACTTCGCTCATGGCAATTTCCGCAATCTGCGCGGTTATGCGCGCACGTTTTTATCACTCGCCCGCGGCAGCACAAACGGAATTGGAGCGTGGCGTTGTCTGCTCTGCGCTAATGCCGCAGCCCAGAAAGCGCGAACGTAGCCAAACGCCGACAGCAGCGACACCACCAGCATCAGCCAGATCGCGCCTCTCGCGATTGCCTCGCCCGGCAGCACCATGCCGGCCACCCGCCATCGTTGCCAGCCGTGTGCCAGCAGCACGCTCACAACGGAAACAATTTGCACAACCGTCTTGAATTTTCCGATATTAAAAACTTCCAGCTTCATGCCTTCCTGCACTGCCACCGAGCGCAGCCCGGTCACCAGGAATTCACGCCCCACGATCAGCACCGCGATCCATGCCGGAACCAGCCCCGGAGCAATTTGCACCAGCACGATGTACGCAGTCGATACCAGCAGTTTGTCGGCCAGCGGCGAGAGCAGCATTCCCAGCGGTGTTACCTCGTGTCTCCGCCGCGCCAGGTAGCCATCCACTCCATCGCATAGCGAAGCCAGCAGAAACACCGCCGCCGCCAGCAACTCCTGCCGGCCATGCACGCCACGCAAGCCGCTGCTGGCAAATATCCAGAGAAACAGCGGCACGCAACCGATGCGCGCAAGCGTGATGGAGTTAGGTAGATTCACGGCCAATACGAGTCAGCGGACTCACCGCCAACCCTACGATTATGCGGCCTCCAGCAGCCAGTTTCAAGCCCGCCTCCCGCAACAGGTGGCCCAGAGTTGGCTCTTTCCAACTCTGGGGCTTTCATAGAAAGAACGGGTGGCCCACATCCGCCCCGCCTTTGGGCGAATGTGGGAAACAAACGCTGTTGCGAATATGGGAAATAAGCCTGGAGTTTGTCTCAAGAATCGCTTTTGAACGCGCACGACTTCAGCCATGCCGCATGAATCCGTTTTGAAAGTGTACGACTTCAGTCGTGCCGCAAGAAAGGCTCGTTTCACGCGGCTTTACGCTGAGGCAAAGCCCTTCACATGCCTCAAGCCATCGATGAGACCGCTTCTAGTTCTCCGGCTTTACCGCCTGTATTACCACCGAAACGGATTCAAGACCCCGCGGCTGATTGACATCGTGGTTAACCATGTCCTTCAGCTCTTTGCTCGGCTTGAAGAAAGGAATCTTCTTGGGAGGAACTTCCACACGATCGCCGGTTTTCGGATTGCGTCCAACCCGTGGCTTGCGCTGCCGGGTCCGGAAGCTGCCAAAACCACGAATTTCGATCTTGTCTCCCGTGCGCAGAGCGCGCACCACGCTGTCGAAAATTGTCTCCACAATCACTTCGCTATCCTTGCGGGTCAACTCTGCCAGTCGCGAGACTTCTTCGATAAGATCGGCTTTCGTCATCTCTCTGTTTCTCCGTGTAAGCGGATTTTTGCACTCCCGTCGCCGGGCCTCGCAAACGAGGTTAAAACATTGGCAAATGGGAGTTTATCACGCCTAATCCAAAAAACGGCAGCAGACTTTGCATGAGAATTCGCGCAACCCCCTCAATTCTTGAACAGCCCGCCCAGAAACTTGCCAAAGCGGTGCAGCTTTCCTTCCTTTTTCTTGCCCGTCTGCTCTTCTGCCGTCACCGGCCCGCTCACATGCGGAAGCAGTGCCAGAACCAGCTTCGAATCGTCTGTCGAAAGTGACAGCCGCGACACCGAGCCATAGTAATCCTGCACCGCCTCACTTCCCCGGTAAACAAAACTGCTCTCCACCTCCAGATGCGCCTCGCCCGCATGACTCCCCGCAACTGGCTCCGTCGCCGCGCTTGGAACGCTCACCGGAGCCGCGGCGGGCAATACCATCCCCGCCTTCGCGGCCGGGCAGCCGCACACCGCAGGCGCCTCCGTGGCCCCGGAGATCTTTCCCTCCCGGAACATCACGCTCTTTCCCGGTGAAAGCTGATAGGAATCGTTGCCCATCGTCTCCGCGATGAACACTGCCGCATCGTTGCCCGGCAATGGGCGCAGGCAGGTATCGCCGGAGCTGCCAACCGAGATTGCAAGGTGGAATGTGCCTGGGCTGATCAGTCGCAGCCGGAAGTCCGGCGTCAGCAGCGAATCGGACGAGTTCTGCAGCGTGTAGTTCAGCTCCATCGCCCCGGCGCTTAACCCCAGCACCAGCGATTTGCCCATGGCGTCCGAACTCAGCGACAAGCTTGTCTTGGGACAGATCCGTACTTCGCCCCCGCGTTCCAGCTTCACCAGGGCGCTGCCTTCTCCGGCCTCAACCTGCGAGCCGCTCAGCACATGGGTGCCGCCGCCCGAGAGCATAACCGAGCCGCGCACGCTCGCTTCGCCGGAAAATACCTCGCCAATCGTATTCTGCGCATACACCGCTGGAGCGGTAGCCAATGCACAGCCAAGCAGCAGCACACGCTTTTTCACGATGAGCTATTGAATCACAGAGTCGGCAGCACGTCACCGGCCGCAACAATTTTCTGCTTCTCGTCGTTGACCACAAACTCGTAGCTTTCAATCGCTGCCGCAATTGTGAACTTGCCGTCGCCCTGTTCCACCCGCACCACCGTGCCGTGGCACAGCACCTTCAGCGGCTCCGTCATCGTGACCTCGGCCGGCAATGTAACCGTAAACTCAATCTCCGAACGGCGTTCCATCGCTGCGTCGCAATAAAAGCAGATTCCATTCGAGCTTACGTCGCGCGTCTCCGCCGTCGTCTGCACTGTCGCGCCGGATTCCGACACTGCGTTCACGATGACCGGGAGTTGAAGCGAGAACCGCCGGATCGCACGCTTCTCTGATGTGCTCACATCTTCCATGGAGTCAGCTCCTTCTTTCTATCCAGCTTACGATTCAACCCGGAAGTGTCAAGTTACTTGTTCCGTTTGAAGAGCGAAAATAGTAACTATCTATCCCCTCCAGGGAAATCTGTGTCAGGATGACCCTGCCAACTTCAGCCACCGTCTCGCATCCAGACCCATCGTTTTACCCCGTCCGCCGCCTCCATGATCGCCCCTGCGGGCCTCATGCCGCCGTCCCGTGCATCAGGCGTTGAGACTCAGCCCTTGCTGGCATATACTGTTCTCGTTCTCCTTCAACTGTCACACCGCAGTCGCGCCGGCGCTGTCTCCGCGGACTGCCTCGTGCGATGTTGCTCTCATTAAGTCCGGAAGGGACGCATGCAGATCAAATTCTGGGGAGTTCGTGGTTCCACCCCCACGCCGCAGTTGGAGAACATGCGGTACGGCGGAAACACCCCCTGCGTCGAGGTGCGAATCGACGGCCGCATCTATATCTTCGATTGTGGCACCGGATTCCGCAATCTGGGCAAGAGCCTCATGATCGAGTACGGCTCCAATCCCATCTACGCCCACATATTTCTCTCCCATTTCCATTGGGATCATATCCAGGGCATCCCCTTCTTTCAGCCCTTGTATGAAAACTCTGATAACTATTTCTTCTTTCACTCCTCCAGCCGTACCCGTGGCCTGCAGCGCGCCATCGAGGAGCAGATGGCCGATCCTTACTTCCCCGTCGATATGAGCGAGATGGCCGCCCATTGCAACTTCTTTGACATGGAAGAGGAACTCGTAGCCTTTGACGATTGCACCGTCCAGTCCATGTGGCTCAATCATCCCCAGGGATGCCTCGGCTTCCGTCTCGAAACCGAAAGCGGAATCTTCGTCTACGCCACCGACAACGAGCCCGGCCATCCCGTCTATGACCGCAACGTCCGCAAGCTCGCCGAAGGCGCCGACGTCTTCATCTACGACGCCCAATATCTCCCCGAGGAATACGAATCCAGGCACCGTGGCTGGGGACACAGCCACTGGCGCGAAGCCGTAGACATCGTCAATGCCAGCGGCGCCAAGGAACTCGTCCTTTACCACCACGACCCTGACCACGATGACCAGTGCATGGACGCCATCGTAAGATCCGCCTCCCTGCACTGCTCCAATGTCCGCGCCGCCCGTGAAGGCGACATCATCGAACTCTAGCCTTCTGGCCTGGTGGCCCATATTTGCCAGGCGTTTTGGTGGCCCATATTTGCCTTCCTTTGGCAAATGTGGGGTAGTTGACTCTGCCTTTGCTTTTGCCTTTGTTCTTGCCCTTGCTCTTGAATTGTCATTCCAAGCAACGCGAGGAATCCCAGCGCCGCTCAAATCTCCCGCCCGCCCCAGAGACACCTCAATCCGCAATCGATTCTGCTCCGGCTTCACGCCGCCCAAGCTTCCACCCTTCCGCTGTGATAAATTAAACGGTTTACCCGCGATTGCAATTTGCCTGGCGGGCAACCGCCCCCACGCGGGGCGTTTAGGAGTATCGTTCTTGGAAAACCGCAGTGCGCAGCACCACAAGGATCGCCTCATCGAGGCGATCAAGGAAGAACTCGTTATTCTCGTCACCGGAGAGCTTTCCGATCCGCGTATCGGCCTCGTGACCGTCAACGAAGCTCTCATGGCTCCCGGCGGCAAGGCCATGCGCGTTTATGTCGCCGTCGAGGGTGACGAGCGCGAGCAAACCGAGTGCATCGATGCGCTCAATGATGCCGTTGGCTTCATCCGCCATCAGCTCGCCGCCTCGCTTGGTCTCCGCGTCGCTCCTGATCTCCACTTCGTTCTTGACAACTCCGGCAGCTACGGAGCCCGCATCGATCAGCTCCTCAATCGCATCGACAAGCGCGCCAAAAAGAAGCCCAAATGAACACCCTCGCCGAGGTCCTCTCTGCTGTGCGCTCGCGCCGGCGCTGGGTCGTCACCTCCCACGCCCGGCCTGACGGCGATGCCGTCGGCAGCGTCCTCGGCTGCGTCCAGGTTCTGCGTGCCATGGGCAAGCAGGCCGACGGATATCTCGGCGACGGCGTCCCCTTCATCTATCGTGGACTCCCCGGCGTAACCGAACTCCGCTCCGGACCCGTCGTTGCCTCCCATTATGACGGCGTCATCATCCTCGAGTGCGACACTCTCCAGCGCACCAGCCTCGAGGGCATCGACGGTCTCTTCTCCATCAGCATCGACCATCATGAAACCTTCGCCGAGTACGCCGACCTCAACCACGTCGCCCCCGCCGCTCCCGCCGCCTCCTTGCTCGTCTATCTTCTTGCGCAGGGTGCCGGAGTCCCCATCACTCCCGAGATCGCAACCTGCCTCTACGCCGCCGTACTGACTGACACCGGATCGTTCTGCTACTCCGGAACCAATGCCCAGACCTTCGCCTTCGCCCGTGAGATGGTCCTCGCCGGAGCCGATCCCGTCGCCGTCGCCCAGCAGGTCTACTTCTCCAACCCCGCCGCCAAGATGCACCTGCTTGGCCGCGCACTCTCCAACCTTCAGTGCCAGGATGCCATCTCCTGGATGCACGTCTCGCAAGCCGACATGCTCTCCAGCGGCGCCACCGAACTCGATTGCGAGGGCCTCGTCAACTGGGCCCTCAGCATTGATGGCATCGAGGCAGCGGCCTTTTTTCGTGAGATCTCCGGCTCGCGCTACCGGGTCAGTCTGCGCAGCAAGGGACGCATCGACGTAGCCCGCATCGCCGAAACCTTCGGCGGCGGCGGACACTCCTGCGCCAGCGGCCACACCATCGACGGTCCTCTCCAGGCCGCCACCGACCGTGTCCTCGCCGCCCTTCGCCGCCCCCTCCAACTCATCAGCCGTTAACCGCCCATCCCAATCGCGCCAGACAGGTGGCCCACATCCGCCTTCCTTTGGCGAATGTGGGGTAGCCAATTTCGCCGATTTCGCTCTTGTTCTTGCTCTTGTTCCTGCTCTTGTTCTTGCTCTTGTTCTTGCTCTTGTTCTTGCTCTTGTTCTTGCTCTTGTTCCTGCTCCTGCCTTTCGTTTGTCATTCCGAGCCCCGCGAGGAATCCCCGCACCGCTCAAATCTCCCATGCCGCCCCAGAGGCTTTTCAACCAACCACCCAATCCCTCCCCACAAACAAAAAAGAGCGCGGCCTCTTCGCCGCACTCCTTGAAACTTTGAAACTCTGAAACTTTGAAACCTATTTCTTCTCTTCCACGATCTCAATCAAAAATCCAAACGCCTTCGGATGCACGAAGAACACCGTAGTTCCCCGCGAACCCGGTCGCGGTGCCGCATCGATGATGTTGAAATTCTTTGCCTTCATGTACTCAAACGCCTTCTGCGCGCTCTTTACCCGGAATGCCACGTGGGCAAAGCCGCCGCGTCCGCCGTTTTTCTCAATCAGCTTTTGCACCGGACTCTCCGCCGAAAGCGGTTCCAGCAACTGGATCAGATTCGGCCCGCCGCCAATCTCCAGCAGCGCCTCGCGAACCATGTCCTTGCCGCGTACTTCCTCGCGGTGAATCTCGTGGAACCCCAGCAGTTCATAAGCCGCAACCTGTCCATCGAGCTGTCCCTGCGGCACTGAAATCGCAAAGTGGTCGATAAACTGAAAGCCCGGCACCTCCTTCAGCTCCGCTGCAATTGCCTTCTCTTCCGCCGCTCCGCTCATCATTCAAACTCCACCAGAATCTGGTGCAACTGCACCCCGTCGCTCTGCGCAACCGTCACCGTCTTCACTTTGCCCGCCACCGGCGAGGTCACGTTGGTTTCCATCTTCATCGCTTCCAGTACCAGCAGCAGGTCGTTCGGCTGGATCTGCTGGCCCGGCTGTACGTTCACTCGTGTCACCATCCCGGCGATGGGCGAGCGGCACACCTTGCTCTCGTCCACCTCTCCCTCATGCACCGGAGCATGGGCCGCGCTCGCCGCTGGAGGTCCAGCCGGCAGCACTGTCGCCGAGCCGCGCGGCGGAATGTAATGCGGTTTAGGAGCCGTGTCGTCTTCCGTAATCTCTACTTCGACTTCATAAGTCTTGCCGTCGATTCCGATCTGTAGCTTCAAAGTCATTCTCCTCGGCGCCTCGGTGCCCCACATCTGCCGCAGTTAGCGGATGTGGGACTTTGCACCGGCGTCTATGTCAGTGGAGCGCCGCATCCACAAAGCTCGCGGCCAAAGTCCCCGCCCATCCGGGCCGGGGCGCTCCTGAGTCTTACCGCATAAGAGCGCTTTCACAGAAGGTGTCTCTCGCGGGTGCCCCACCTTCGCCGCCGCTTTTGCGGCTAAAGTGGGAGGGCAGGACATACCAACCCTGCAACCGCATTACCGCTTCAGATTGTGCGAAGCCTGCACGATGGCGCGTCCTGTCTGTGCCCACGAACTTGTCGTCGGAATCAGGTGTGCCGCGTGAATCTTCACCTTCTTGCCAAGGTAGGCCGTCACCGCAACCGCAATCATTGCCAGCGTCTCCACCGAAATATGCTCTTCCGCCTCCGCCGCTGCCGCCTTCGGAAGCATCGCTTCCACGGCGCTGATCCGCGCTTCCAGATCTCTCCTCAGCGCCTCCAGTTCACTGCGTAGTCTTTTCACTTCGGCTTCGCTCTCCGTCATCGCGGTGTCCTTCTCCATTGCTGCATTTGCCATGGTTTTTCCCTCGCCGCGATTAAAGCGGAATCAATCCGTGCTTCTTGGAAGGCCGTAGTTCGCGCTTGGTTTCCAGCGCGCCCAGCGCCTGCGCCAGTGTCCGCCGCGTCTGGGAAGGCTCAATCACGTCGTCCACAAGCCTCCGCCCGGCCGCCACATAAGGGTTGGCAAAAGCGTCGCGATACAGTCCGATCAGCTCCTGCCGCTTCGCCGTCTTGTCCTTCGCCGCGTCGATCTCCTTGCGGAAGACGATCTCGGCTGCACCCTCGGCGCCCATCACCGCAATCTCCGCCGTAGGCCAGGCCAGCACCCGGTCCGCCCCCAGATCTTTCGCGCACATCGCAACGTAGGCGCCGCCGTAGGCCTTGCGCAGCACCACCGTAATCTTCGGAACCGTCGCCGCCGAATACGCAAACAGCATCTTCGCCCCGTGGCGGATGATCCCGCCGTATTCCTGTTTCACCCCCGGCAAAAATCCCGGAACGTCCACAAAGGTCACAATCGGAATATTGAACGCGTTCAGGAAGCGGATGAAGCGCGAAGCCTTGTCGCTGGCATTGATGTCCAGTGCCCCGGCCAGAACCGCCGGCTGGTTGGCGATAATTCCGATCGACCGTCCCTCGATGCGTCCAAAGCCGATCACGATGTTCGCCGCATACTCCGGCTGCACTTCCATGAAGTCGTTATGATCCAGGATGCGCGTCAAAATCTCGCGCACATCATAGGATTGCTTCTGCTCCACCGGAACCACCCCATTCAGCGAAGCATCGTCTTCCATCGGGAATTCGTACCCCAGCCGCGGCGGATCTTCCAGGTTGTTCGAGGGCAGAAAGCTCAAAAGCTGGCGGCAGATGTACAACGCGTGTTCGTCGTCTTCGGCCACAAAATGAACCACTCCGGAGTTGTGCATCTGTGCCCCTGGTCCGCCCAGTTGCTCGGCCGTTACGGCTTCCCCCGTCACCTGCTTGATCACCGAAGGCCCCGTGATGAACATCCGTGCCGCCTTCGTCTGGATGATGAAATCCGTCAGTGCCGGGCTGTAAACCGCGCCCCCCGCACAAGGTCCGCATATCAGCGAAATCTGCGGCACCGTACCGCTCAGCATCACGTTGTTGAAGAAAACCCGCCCATAGCCCGCCAGCGAGTCAATCCCCTCCTGAATCCGCGCCCCACCCGAATCATTGATAAAAATAAATGGCGAGCCCGTCTTCAGCGACGCCTTCATCATCTCCACGCATTTATCGGAATGAACCTCGCCCGCCGCTCCGCCCGCCACCGTAAAGTCCTGGCTGGCCAGGTGCACCAGCCGTCCGTCGATCCGTGCGCAGCCGGTCACCACCCCGTCGGCGGCAAGCTCTTTCCCTTCCATCCCGAACAGCGTTGCGCGATGCTGCGCATAAGCGCCAATCTCCTGGAACGAGTCCGGGTCCGCTAATTTTTCCACCCGTTCCCGCGCCGTCAGCTTGCCATCCGCGTGCTGTTTCTCGATGCGCTTCGTCCCGCCGCCCTTTTTCAGCGCCGCGCGCTTTTCGCGCAGGTGTGCAATGCGCTCGTCCATTGTCTTTAGTTTTAGTTTTGCCTCTACCGCGCCTGTCATTGCCATTTCCTCTACCCAATCCCTTTCGTTCTACCGCGCCGCGGCGACGGTGACGTTGTGCGTTTGTCCGTTGATGGTGACTGCGTACTTGGCCGGGCCGCTTGGCTGTGCCTCCGCCGTACCGCTCTTCGCCGCCGCTGCCGCCGGGGCCGGAGCCGGAGCCGCCTGTGACGGATCCTTGCCCAGATTTTTCGCCCCCTGCTCGCGCGTGCTGAAGAACTTCGGCGCAACCTGCGGGAACATCGCAAACGTCAGTACGTCTTCGTCGCTCCCGTTGCAGCCCTTCAGTGCCAGCGCATCGGCCCGCAGAGCATTCCATTCCGGCTTCAGCAGATCTGCCGGACGACAGGTGATCGGCTCTTTCTTCGCGTGTACATGTGCCTTTTCCAGCACCTCGGGATCCTTCGGACCGATCGTCTCGCCGTAGTAGCCCAGCATCAGGTCGGCAAACTCTCCCGTCAGAACCTTGTACTCTCCCATCAAAACGTTGAACACCGCCTGTGTGCCCACAATCTGCGAACTCGGCGTAACCAGCGGCGGGTAGCCGCATGCCTTGCGAACCCGCGGAACTTCCAGCAGGACCTCTTCCAGCTTGTCGCCCGCGCCCTGCTGCCTTAACTGGCTCTCCATGTTGCTGATCATCCCGCCCGGAATCTGGCTGTTGAAGATCTCCGTCTCCACCCCCGTAATGTCGCTCAAAAATTCCTTGTACCGCGGTCGGATCGTCTTGAAGTAGTTCCGAACCTTCAGCAGCCGCTTCATATCCAGCCGCGTCTCGATGCCTGTGCCATCCAGCATCTCCACCAGGCTCTCCGTCGGATTGTGTCCCGGCCCCAGTGAAAGCGAGCTGATCGACGTATCCACAATGTCCGCGCCGGCCTCGATCGCCTTCATGTAGCTAACCAGCGTCACTCCGGTTGTCGAGTGGCAATGCAGGTTCACCAGCGTATCCTGCCCGCATTTTTCCTTGATCCCCTTCACCAGGTCGTAGGCCGGTTGCGGTTTCAGCAGGGCCGCCATGTCCTTGATGCAGATCGAGTCCGAGCCCATCTCTTTCAGCTTCTGCGCCATCTCCACAAACTTTTCCACCGTGTGCAACGGGCTCACCGTGTAGCAGATCGTTCCCTGCGCGTGCTTGCCCGCCCTCTTCACCGCCTTGATCGAAGTCTGCAGATTGCGCAGATCGTTCAGTGCGTCGAAGCACCGGAACACATCCATCCCATGCTCTGCCGCTTTGGCCACAAAGCGCTCCACCACCGTGTCTTCATAGTGCCGGTAGCCCAGCAGGTTCTGGCCCCGCAGCAGCATCTGCAATTTCGTCTTCGGCAGCAGCTTACGGAACGTCTTCAGCCGCTCCCACGGGTCCTCATTCAAAAATCGAATGCAGGAGTCGAACGTCGCCCCGCCCCAACACTCCAGAGACCAGTATCCGGCGTTGTCCAGATCCTCGCAGGCGGGAATCATATCTTCCATTGCCATGCGTGTCGCCATCAGCGACTGGTGCGCATCGCGCAGGATCAAGTCTGTAACTTCAAGTATTCGTGTCATAATTGCTTTTCCTCAAAAAAAAAGACCTTCATTAAAAAGCTCTTCGCTGTACAACCCCTTCATCCTTGACCGCGCCCCACATCTCCCACATTCGGCCGATGTGATTCTTTGCGCCCGTCACCTTACAAGCCCATCTTCCATCATAGGCTCTTCGTCCCTGACCAGTGCTCCACATCTGCGCGGGTGCCCCACCTTCGACGCGCCGTTCTTGTGCGGCTAAGGTGGGACGGCCAGAGCACACCAATACAGAAACTGCTCTGACTAGAAGTCCCTCTTCCATAAATCCTTCATGAACTAGGGTGCGCTACCTCACCGCTCCGGGCTGTGACTCCCATCAC
Source organism: Candidatus Korobacteraceae bacterium (assembly GCA_049521655.1). GTDB lineage: Bacteria > Acidobacteriota > Terriglobia > Terriglobales > Acidobacteriaceae > TOLSYN. The sequence goes on along the minus strand of JBEKOO010000032.1, from coordinate 1,146 downwards.
CAAACACCTTGATTTCCATGCGGCCCCGGCGTGATGCCGCACCGCTCCCGCCCCCATCGGCCTCACTCTAACCTCAACCAGCCGTGTGATTTCGCGCCCCCGAGGGTGCCCCACATCCGCCCGCTGTTGGCGAATGTGGCATGCTCGCCCATTCACCTTCGCAGGGTGCCCCATATTTGCCTGCCTTTGGCAAATGTGGGGTAGTTGACTTTGCCCTTGCCTTCGCTCTTGCACCCGCTCTTGAGCGCGCACCTTCACAGCGTCCAACTCCAGCCCACCAAAAGAGAAGCCGCCCCCGAAGGCGCGGCCTCTCCAGCAATCCTTTGTCCACACGGTGGCCCACATCCGCCTTCTTTTGGCGAATGTGGGATTTTTTTTCGCACTACTGTATCGTCACCGTAATCGTCAATGCCGTTGCGTTTACCACCGTGCCCGTGCCCGTCGGAGTCACCGTCACGTAGTATGTTTTCGCCGTCGGTGTCGTCGAACTGCTGCTGCCTCCACCGCAGGCCATCATGAAGCCCGCCCCCGAAATCGCCAGCAATGTCAGCAGCACTCCCAGCGCCCGCCTGCGCCGCAGCGTAAACGGAGCCCCCAGCAACGCCGCCAGCACCAATGCTCCGCCGCTCTTCCACGGTCTTGCCGGAGCGTGGTTGGCCGCGTTCGCAGTCGCCGTGATCGTCAGTGCCGTGCTTCCCGTCCCGTTGCTGGCCAGTACGACCGGCGGCGCGCTCGCCGTCACCGCGCTCGTCGCCACTCCATTCAGCGTAACGCTGGTCGCGAATGAAACCGTCCCCGCATAGCCGGAGGATTGCAGCGTCAGCCCAAGCTGTTGGCTGCCCCCGTCGGCCAGCGTAATCGAGGTCGAGCCAGGCGCGGCGATCGCAACCGTATAGGTCGAGGTGACGGCCGCCGTCACCGTCACCGTTCCGGAGGTTGACGATGCCGCAAACGTGCTGTCGCCGCTGTAGGCAACGGCCACCGTGTGCGTGCCCGCCGTGCTGAACGATGTCACCTTCGAGGTCGTGCCGCCGCTCAGCGTGATTGCGCTTCCCGCCACGCCGTCAATTGTGAATATCACCGTCCCGCTCGGCGTCGTGGTCACCGTCGAACTTCCCGAGGCTACCGTGGCCGTCAGCGTCACGC